>CANEFX010000052.1 GCA_947426945.1 uncultured Bacillota bacterium | reverse complement strand
ACCCGTGTTGCCGCCGTGAAAGGGCGGAGTCTTAACCGCTTGACCACCGGGCCGTTTATATATGGAAACGGACCAAAAGTCCGTTTTTTATATGGTAGCGGCACCTGGATTTGAACCGGGGACACTACGGGTATGAACCGTATGCTCTAGCCAACTGAGCTATGCCGCCATCTTGTGCCCCAAACAGGGCAAGGGATAGTATAGCCGATTTCTCACCCATTGTCAACAGGTATTTTTAAATTTTTCCTTTTTTCTTTTCCCGGGCGCGGAAAGGCTCCGCGCCCGGGAAAACTGCATTATTTAAAGTATTCCGCGCCGCTTTCAAACAGGGGCATGTGCTTTTTGCCCGGGATGTTGACAGCCACAAAGGGGCCCCGGCGCTCCAGATGGCCCATTTTTCCAAAGACCCGGCCGTCGGGGGAGAATATCCCTTCGATGGCCTCCGCAGAACCATTGGGGTTGGACAAGACGTCCATAGTGGGCCGGCCGCTGAGATCCACATACTGGGTACCCACCTGGCCCCCGGCGACAAGCCCGGCGACAGCTTCCACCGGAGCCGCAAAGCGGCCCTCACCGTGGGAGATGGGAATAGCATACTCCTCGCCCACATTACATTTGAGCATCCAGGGGGAGTTTACGCTGGCCACCCGGGTGATGACGTACCGGCTCTGGTGGCGGCCAATCCGGTTGTAGGTCAGGGTGGGACAGTTTTCATCCATCTCCCTGATCTCGCCGTAAGGGACCAGCCCCAGCTTCACCAGGGCCTGGAATCCATTGCAGATGCCCAGTATCAGGCCATCCCGGTTTTTCAACAAATCCATAATGGCGTCGCTGAGGGCGGGATTACGCAGGAAAGAGCAGATAAACTTGGCGGAGCCTTCGGGCTCGTCGCCGCCAGAGAAGCCACCAGGCAGGACCACCATCTGGGCCCCCCGAATCGCCTGCTCCAGGGTCTGGGCAGACTGGGCCAGGAAGTCGTTGGTCAGGTTGCGCACTACTACAATCTCCGGATCAATGCCCGCCCGGATGCAGGCCTTGGCGGTGTCGTACTCGCAGTTGGTGCCGGGGAAGACGGGAATCACCGCCTTGGGGTGCGCAGTTTTATATTTGCAGACAGCCGGGGATCGCTTATCCCAGGAGATGGCCCGCACTTCCTCGGAGGCTCCCGCTTTCGTGGGGTAAACCTCCTCCAGCACGCCCTCGTTGAGAGCCAGCAGCTCTTCAACGGACACAGCTTCGCCGGGCAGAGCGATGAAGGGGGCCTCGGTGGTCTCGCCGATACAGTGGGCGTGGGACAAATTTACCTCCTCGGTCAGCTCGGCCACGAGAAAGCCGGGCTTGGGCAGATACCAGGCGGTGTCACCCACACCGGCCTGGAAGCCAATCCGGTTGCCGAAAGACATCTTCATCACAGCCTCGGCCAAGCTGTTCTCAACAGCCCAGGACGCCTTCACTTTGCCCGCCTGACATTGATTGTGGAACTGTTCCCAAGCCTCTTTCATGGCCTCGGCGCTGTCCTCGCCAGGAACAAAACAGTAGACCGGGTGTCCCGCTTCTTTAAACTCAGGGGTAATCACTTCTCCCGCCTTAACGGGGGCAATGGCAAAAGAGATGAGGGTAGGAGGCACGTCCCTGTCCAGGAAGGACCCGGACATAGAATCTTTTCCGCCGATAGCGGCGGCGGCGTAGTCCAATTGTGCGTCCAACGCCCCCAGCAGGGCGGCGGCGGGCTTTCCCCAGCGGGCGGGCTCGTCCCGGAGCTTTTCAAAAAACTCCTGGAGCGTGAGGTATACTTTCTTATAATCCGCTCCGGCGGCCACCAGCTTGGCAATGGAGGTGGTCACCGCCTCGTAAGCCCCCTGGTAGGGGTTGGCGGACAGGGCTTCCGGGTCGCAGCCCCAGGCCATCACGCTGGCCTGATCGGTCTCCTGCCCGGGCAGCACGGGCAGGAGGGCGGCCATGGCCTGAGCGGGGGTGGCCTGATATTTTCCGCCGAAGGGCATCAGTACAGACCCCGCACCTATGGAGCCGTCAAACCGCTCCACCAGCCCCCGGCGAGAGGCACACTTGAGGCTGGCGGCCATCTCTTTCAGATTGGCAGGGACCTCGCAGCCCTGGCCGCCGCTGACGGGGACAGAAATACTGGCGTGCTTCACCGCACCGTTGGTGTTGAGGAACGCCCGGGACAGATTGGCGATGGTCTGGCCCTTCCAGCGCATCACCATCCGGGGGCTCTCGGTAACAGTGGCCACTCGGTAGGCCTCCAGATTTTCCTTTTCGGCGGCGGCAATAAACTTCTCCGCATCCTCTGGGGCAACAACAACCGCCATGCGCTCCTGGCTCTCGGAGATGGCCAGCTCGGTGCCGTCCAAACCGTCGTACTTTTTGCGCACCGCGTCCAAGTCAATCTCCAGCCCGTCGGCCAGCTCGCCGATGGCCACACTGACGCCGCCGGCCCCGAAGTCGTTGCACCGCTTAATAAGCCGGGTAACCTCCCCGTCCCGGAACAGCCGCTGAATCTTCCGTTCCTCGGGGGCGTTGCCCTTCTGGACCTCAGAGGCCATGGTAGTCAGGGACTTCTTGTTGTGGCTCTTGGAGGAGCCGGTGGCCCCGCCGATGCCGTC
>CANEFX010000051.1 GCA_947426945.1 uncultured Bacillota bacterium | reverse complement strand
GCGGCAAAGCCCGCCGGGAGCCCCAGCAGGGGCCCCACGACGCAGCCGAAGGTGGCCCCCACGAAGAAGGAGGGCACCACCTCGCCGCCCTTGAACCCGGCCCCCAGGGTGACGGCGGTGAAGGCCAGCTTCCAGAGGAAGGCGGCGGGGTGGGCGGTCCCCTGCTCCACGGCGGTGGCAATGACCCCCATGCCCGCCCCGTTGTAGTCCCCGGAGCCGCAGAGGAAGGTCATCCCGATCACGGCGCAGCCCCCGGCGGCGGCCCGGACCCAGGGGCAGGGCAGGTACTTCTCCAGGCAGTGCTCCGTCCAGTGGAGCACGCCGCAGAACACGGTGGAAAGCTGGGCGCACAGGGCCGCCAGCAGGGCGCAGCGCAGCAGCAGTCCCACACTCTCCGGCGGCGGGTCCAGGGCGAAGCAGGTGGGCGCCACTCCCATGAGCAGGGAGATGCCGTAGGCCTCCAGGGCGGCCACCATGGAGGGGAAGAGGGCGGCATGATAGAAGGAGTCCACGCTGACCACGGCGATGGCGAAGATCACCGCCGTCAGGGGGGTGCCGAAGAGGGCGGTGAAGAAAGCGGCCATGCCCGTGGTGGTAGCGATGCGGAGGTCCGGCTCGTCCAGGCGGCAGAGGCGGCCCACCTGGAAGCCCAGGGTGCCGCCCATCTGGAGGGCCGCGCCCTCCCGACCGGCGGAGCCGCCGCAGAGGTGGGTGAGGACGGTGCCCAGGAAGATGGAGGGCAGGAGGAGGAGGGGGATATGGCCCCCCTTGTGAACCTCGTCGAAGATGGCGTTGGTGCCCTGGCCCTCGGTCCGGAGGAGCTTGTAGAGGCCCACGATCACCAGGCCCGCCAGGGGTAGGCAGTAGAGCAGCCAGGGCCGGGCGGCCCGGAGCTCCGTCACGGCCTCCACGGCGATGTGGAAGAGGGCCCCCAGGGCGCCGCAGGAGATGCCGGTGACGCTGGCCAGGAGGAGCCACTTGGACATGGCGCGGCCATAGAGGAGGGTCTGGCGGCCGTAGGACCGGAGGAACTGCTTGACGGTGTGGAACATGGGGGACTCCTTTCCGGCTCCCGGAGGGGCGTTAAGAATGTGTTAAGGCGCATGGCTTTAGGATAGCACGGTTTGGGGGAAAAAGCTAGACCCTTTCCAGGGGCGGGCCTGAATGAACGGCGAAGCCGGAATGACTTCTCCATACGCAATTAGATTGGGCGGGAGTTTTGGAGGGTATCGAATCGACCAGCTTCTCTTTCTGCTGGCGCTACCCTGGCAAGAGAACATTTGTCAAGGGGGATTTCACCATAAAGATGAAATCCCCCGATAAACCGGAATTTGAATACCACGATTTTATGAGCGTCTATTGCTCACCGTGGGTTTTCAATAAAGTCCTCCAAAAGCCTTGAAAACACAGGATTTTTCACAGTGTGTTCGCCTTATCCCTTTATTCGCTTCCACACAAGTTTACCCTTACCCTGACTATTCATAAGGGCAAAAGCAAGGGCAAGAAAACCTCGCAACAGGATATAACAGTGTGTGGCAATCGGAGAACTGTGACGTATGTGCGAATATATTATAGCGGAGGATTTCACTATGGACAAGTACATTTTTAACGAGAATAACAGCCTATGGTATGAACTCGTTGGCGACTACTATTTCCCCTGTCTGGCTGTACCCGCTGAAGAAAAACAGTCGGTCGGCGTGTGGGGTCAGCGGCACAAGCAGTATCTCAAAGAACACCGTCCAGCCCTGTATAACGCCTTGCTGTTGAGCGGCAAGTTGGACGGCTACCTTGCAGACATTGACCAGCAGGCACAGGGAATGATGAACCTAATCGTCCAGCAGATGGCCCAGGCCCAGGGTATCACCGAGGCGCTGAAATCTACCGACCAAATGGCCTGGGTCGGTATGATGAACAACATCCGAGCAAGTGCGACGGAAATTGTAAACACGGAAATCATATACTCATAAAGCAAAGTGGCGGCGGGGCAATTCCTCGCCGTCATTTTTGCCAATTTGATATTCTCATTTGCCACGGCGCTTTTTTGCAAAATGGTCTTGACAGAAAGGACAACACCGTGTTATATTTTTGCTATCAACGGTTTGTTATACATCATGGGAGGGTGAATGTATGGTGCAGCAATTATCCGATGCCGAACTGGAAATTATGAAAATCGTATGGGGGAACCCGGAGGAGGTGACGCTGTTCCCCTATATCATGGATGGGCTGGCGGCCAGGGGCAAGCCGTGTCAGAAGAATACCCTGATTGTACTTTTGTCGAGGCTGATGAATAAGGGCTTTTTGAGCGCTAAGAAAATTGGCCGCCGCAACGAATATACCACGCTCGTTTCGGAAACAGAATACCAGACAACGCAGACGAAACATTTTCTGGATAAGATTTATGAGGGGAGCGTAAAAGGTCTGGTTTCCAATCTGATTTTGGGCGATCTGCTGGCAGACGGGGAATATGAGGAATTGAAACGGCTACTGGAGAAAGGAAGAGGGCAACAATGAACGCAGCTTTGAAAATCTTCCTGTCTATGTCCTTTTCCGGCAGCTTGCTTATCTTGGCTCTGCTTTTGGGAAAACGGTTTTTGAAAGATAAAATCAGCCGACAATGGCAATATTACATTTGGCTGATTGTTCTTTTACGGCTGTTGCTCCCGTTCGGGCCGGAAGTAAGCCTGATGGGAAAAGCATATCAGGCTGTCGATCAGGCAATATCCCAGACCGTTCCTTTACCGCCGCAGCAAAATGCTCCGGGAGACAATCTTGCCCCCGCTGTTGGGGCGGAGCAACACAATGAACCTGTGAATAGTCCTGCTGATGATATAACGACTGCCCACCAATTTCAAGATATTGGAGTGTTGTTAATCAATCATATCTGGCTGGTGTGGCTGGTGGCCGCGCTGGGTTTGCTGATACGAAAAATAACAATCTATCAGGGCTTTGCACGATATATCAAGGCTGGATTAACCCCGGTTTCTGACATTCAGCGGTTAAACGAACTTTCTATTGTCGCGGAGCAATTAGGTATCAAAAAGCCCATTGAATTATGTGTCAATCCGCTGGTTTCATCCCCGCTGCTGATTGGATTTTTCCATCCATGTGTTGTACTGCCCAGCGCAGACATTCCCGAAAAGGATTTTCGCTATATCGTCCTGCATG
>CANEFX010000050.1 GCA_947426945.1 uncultured Bacillota bacterium | reverse complement strand
TCTACAACCTGACCCACCGGGCGGATTTCCCCGCAGTGCGGATAGGCCGAACGATCCGCATTGACCGGCCACGGCTGGATGAATGGTTTTCTGAGCATATGGGGAAGGTGGTCGATTTATGAGCTACTACCACCCATGCCCCAGCTGCGGGGCCAATCTGGATCCAGGCGAGGTATGCAGCTGTCAGGACAAAGAAACCGCCCCCGGTGCGCTAACACCGAGAGCGGCAGAGGGACCCCGAACGACGGTTAATCAAAACGAAGTCCGCTCCCATTGTACCGGGGCGGCGAGAGGAAGTCAAGTATGAATATGATTCAAGCGGCGATTGCCGGGGTTCGGGCGCACTACCGGGCCAGAAATGCCGTTGTCCCCGGATACTGGGGCATGACGATGGAGGGCGGTCTGTTTGCTGGTAGGGATTGGGGACCCGTCTATGACGTGTTTGCCACCTTCGACAAAGAGACCCAGCGCCAGTTGACCTTTACCCCGGAGGATGGGGAGTGGTCTGAGCGGGCGAAGTTTTGGAAGCGGGAGCTGCAGCCCAAGCTGACGCCGGAAATGTACCATGAAGCCATGATGAAGCTCTGCGGCTGGTATGCGGGCTGTGTGCGTAAGCGGCTCAATGTCCGCCTTCCGGTCAGTATCGTTGCCATGCTGCGGGGTGAAGTTCCTTATGCTGAAGAGAGCAAGGAACTGGCCGAGCTTGCTATTTCTATCTATCAGGATGGGAAAGCGGGGAAGCCTTATGAGCCGGTAGGAGAGAATCCCGCACAGAATCGACTTCTGAAGGCGGCGCACAAGCAGGGGCGGGTGGACGCCGGACTGAGCCGCCACACTCCACAGACTGCCCCGGTGTGCTTCGTAGATCTGGAGGCGGTGGCCCTGTGAAATGGAAATGTACACACCGGCCGGATGAAGCGTTGAAGGCCGGCGCCGATCTGGGCGCTCTCCTCCGCAACCACCCCGGCGCAAATGTGCGAAAAAAAGACCTTCCGGGCGGTCAAAGTGTGCTTTATTTGACCACGGATAATCCCCGCAAGCACAGCGGCACAATGAAAAAGCCTTGA
This sequence comes from uncultured Bacillota bacterium, assembly GCA_947426945.1. GTDB lineage: Bacteria > Bacillota > Clostridia > Oscillospirales > Oscillospiraceae > Lawsonibacter. The sequence goes on along the minus strand of CANEFX010000050.1, from coordinate 2,523 downwards.
CCAATACCCCCCTTGATGGTATAATATCCCCAAAGAATAGGCGTGGGATGAGTACCGCCCGTTAGGGTAATGTCTGTAATAACAGGCGTGGGAAAACGATTGTGAAGTCGTTGCCCACGCCTGTTTTTTTTATATTTAGCCCACTCTGGGCGTTAAACGGAGGTATGCACTATGAGCGAAACCATCACGAAGGAAGTTCAGCCGACCACCGAGCCTACCCCGGGCGCAACAGGGGGACAGGGTGGCGAGAAGACCTTCACGCAAGAAGAGGTAAACCGTATCGTCTCTGAACGGCTGAAGACGGAGCGGGACAAGCTGACCGCCCAGCCCAAGGAGACCGAGGAAGAAAAGGCTATGAAGGCCCGAGAAAGCGATCTGAAAGCCCGTGAGAGCCGCCTGGATTGCCGGGAGTACCTGGAGAGCAAAAAGCTGCCTGGGGAGCTGCTGGATATCCTGGACACCTCCGATGTGGAGAAATTCAAGGAGGCGGCCGAGAAGCTGGCCGCTTTGCTTCCAGAGACCGGGGGCAAGGTCCCCATTGCGGTGGCCGGAACTTCCGGTAGAGGTTTTGGCATGGGAGACAGGATCTCCGAAGCCTTCAAGCCTAAAATCTAACACATTTTAGGAGTTGATTTTCTATGGCTATTGATCTGGTCAAAAAGTTCCAACCTTATACCGATGAACAGTTCAGCACGGAGAGCAAAAAGGCTCTCCTTACCAACAATGACTTTGACTGGACAGGGGCGCACACTATCAAGGTCTACAAGGTCACAACGTCCAAGATGAACGACTATGGCCGCTCCGGCCCCGCTGAGGGCAACTGGAGCCGCTATGGTGCTGTGGAGGGCCTGGACGCCACCACGGAGGAGTTTACCCTGAAGAAAGACCGCTCCTTCACCTTTGCCATTGACAAGCTGGACGAGGACGAGACCACCAACCAGCTGGCCGCCGCCACCGCCCTGGCCCGTCAGACCAGAGAAGTGGTGATCCCGGAGGTGGACGCCTATACATATGGCGTTATGGCCGCCAATGCTGGGCACAAGCCCACAGCTAAGGAACTGACCGCGGCCAATATCTATGGTGAGATCTTGGCGGCCACCGAGGCCCTGGACACCGCCGAGGCCCCCGAGACGGGCCGGGTGCTGGTGGTGACGCCTGCCACCTACAGCCTTATGAAGCAGAGCAAGGACATTGTGATGGAAACTGACATTGGCAATAATCTGCGCCTGAAAGGCGTTCTCGGTATTCTGGACGGCATGAACGTGCAGAAGATCCCCGCCAACCGGCTGCCCGCTGGGTTCGGCTTCATGGTGGCTCATCCCTGTGCCACTGTGGCACCTACAAAACTGGAGGACTACACGATCCACGACAACCCGCCCGGTATCTCCGGCGCTCTGGTAGAGGGCCGTATCTGCTATGACGCTTTTGTCCTGGAGAACAAGGCCAAGGCCATTTACTACCAGGCCCAGCCGGTCAACGCCGAGGATACGGGTAAGAAGGCGTAAGGCGGTGCCGCTATGAATCGCCTTGACAGACTTGCCATGAAGGTAAAAAAGGCGCTGGGTCCGCCTAAAATCATCCATGTGCTGGTTGACCAGATGGCGGGAGCCTGGGCGGTGAGTGCGTCCTTTTGGGATGGAAAAGCAGGGCACACCCCACGGGTGGAGCATAGTGTCCATTCAGATATTGACGCAGCTATGGGCCGTGCTCAAAAGCTGGCGGCACAATACCCCAACCACCTGGATCTGGTGATCCTGGTGGATGACATTTGAGGGGCTGGTGGATGTGCCCAAGCGTTTAAATATGTCCACCTCCAGAGATATCCGGCGGACGATCAACCGCATTTCCAATCTGCTGTTGAACGGGGAGATAGACCCCAAGGCGGCGAACGCTATCCTATACGGGTGCAATGTCTGCCTGGGGGCTATCCGTACCGATGAGCAGCAGAAGAAGTTGGACGAGCTGGAGAAGCTGATAGAGGAGCTGAAAGAGAATGACCGTTTTTGACAAGCGGATTGAGAAGCTGCGGAACCTATCCGAGGAAGTGCGAGCGGTACAGGAACGGCGGCAACCTTTCGCTGTGGTGTATCTCCGTTCGCTCCTGACTGGGAGAACAACACTGGTTTACCACCCTGCGGGGCATAGCGGCGCTCCAGAGCGTGGGGAAGACATGGCGCTGGACAAAGTGCCGGAATGGTTCTCTGAGCGTCCAGGCGTTCGCTGCGTTGTGAGCTTGGCCCGATGTATTGAGTGCATATATGCGTTTTATCAGCGCAGCGATCTATACACTGAGGAGCAGAAAGCCAGGTTCAAGGTAGAAGCTGTGGAGCGTTGGCCGGAAGTGGCGGCGCTGTATGATCTGGAAGACCCGGAGGCCGTCATTGACGCTCTGGCGGAGTACACAGTTTGACCCATCCGGCGGAAAAGTTTTCACTTATGTTTTCCCTTTAGAGACGAGAAAACAGTCAACCACCATCCGAAAGCAGCGGAAAAGAATCATTGCGCCACAATGGGTAGCGGATT
>CANEFX010000049.1 GCA_947426945.1 uncultured Bacillota bacterium | reverse complement strand
ACAAAATTACATTTTTTCCTCGGCCTTTTCTTACATTTTATCACTGGCGCTGACACCTTGGAGGTAGAGCTTATCCAGACGGTAGTCGGCATATTGGTTGCCTTGGGCAGCAGCTTTTTCGTACCAGCCGACAGCTTCCTTGACCCGTTTCCTACCTTGCAGAAGCTTGCCCAGTGCATATTGAGAAAAATCATTCCCGGCTTCAGCGGAGCGGCGGAACCAAAACTTCGCTTTGTTATCGTCCGGCAGGATGCCCAGACCGTCCCACCAACATTTGCCCAGCTGGTGTACCGCCACAGTGAGACCTGCGTCCCAGAACTGTTCCAGCGTTTGGACGGTCTCCGCTTGTTCTGCCCAGGTTGAATTGTCACCGCGGAGGACATATTTGGTTTCCCGGTATGTGTTCACCATCTGCCAGTTAGTTTGGGCGGCGAGGACGTCTTCCTCCTCATCCAACTCATCATCCATCCGCGCGAACCCGTTCGCCGTCCCAGCTGATACCGTCCGGGTAAGTTATAACCGCCAGGCCGGTTTTCTTGACCAGCACGCGGGACTGGCTATCACCGTGCGGGATGGCCACATGGCTTCCTATGGCCACGGACTCGCTCTTATCCCGCTCCAGCATGGCCTGGATATAGCCCTCCTCAATGCAGCCGCTCTCCAGCAACAGCCTGCCGCAGGCCCGGATAGCTTCCTCAGGGGTGACGGGTGTGCAGTTCAGAACAATGTTCTTCTTCTCCAGAATCTCACTGCTGGCAGCAGTTTTTCCGCTGAGCAAACGTCCAAATTTTGATTCTTTCATAAATACATCTCCTTACTTTACCACTTATCAACCAGTTCCTGTAATTTTTTGCGCCGGGCATCCAGCTCCGTGCGCATCTCGTCCGCGCAGGAGTCCAGCTTCCAGAAAATATTGGTCACTGCCAGCAGGACGCACAGAATCACCGGGATCCACATATAGCAGAACTGAATGCTCTGCTGAGCGGCGAGGCCCTGGGTGCTGGCTGCGCCGTCGTAGCCGTTCATGCCCAGATACAAACCGATGATCCAGCTGGCAAGGCCCATGCTGGCCTTGACGAACAGTCCCTGGAAGGCGGCGATGGTGCCGGAGATACTGCGGTTTTTCTTCCATTCGGAATAGTCGATGGCGTCGGGCTGCATGGCGAAGACGGTTCCGAAGATGCCATAGATTCCCAGGCCGGTGATGACCAGGCCGGTAAGCTGGAAGGCGACAGAGGTTTGATTGATGAGGATCAGGACATTGCCCGCCAGGTAGATGGCCACAGACAGAAACAGGATATTCCGTTTACCGAACTTTTCTTCCAGCCTGGGCAGACACAGCAGCATAGGCAAACCGGACAGGATACCCAGGAAGCCCACCAGTGTGGCCAGGTCCTCCCGCCCCAGGTTGTACTTGAAGAAATAGATGACGGTGGTGGAGCGCACCACATACAGGGCAAAGTACAGGAAGTTGAAAATCATCACCAGCCAGGCCTGGCCGGTCATGGCCCGGATGTTGTCCTGAAGGGAACTGGTCTCATTCTGCACCGACGGGGGGACGACTTCCTCCGTGCTGGCAAAGGTGAGGAAGAAGATCAGCATGGCGGCCACGCCGTAGACGCCCATGACCACGATCCAGGCCTTGGGACTCTTGAAGGGGTCGGCCACGCCGGGGTCCACAATACCGCCCACCAGCTTGACAAAGGGAGTGGTAATGGACATGACGATGGCGGTGCCCAGCAGAGCGCAGACCATGCGGGTGGTCACCAGGATGTTCCGCTCGTTGGGGTCGGCGGACAGCCGGGGGACAATGGTGTTCAGGGGGATGTTGACCACCGTGTAGGCGGTACACAGCAGACAGTAGGTCACATAGGCCCACACCAGCTTGCCGCCCTCGCTCAGGTCTGGGACGATAAAGGTCAGTACGGTAAATACCGCGAAGGGAACTGCGCCAATGACAAAGTAGGGCCGCCCCTGTCCCCATTTGGTGTGGGTCTTGTCTACGATCATGCCCATTATGGTATCGGTAATAGCGTCGATCAGCTTGGTGACCAGCATCATAGTGCCAGCCGCCGCCGCGGCAATGCCGAAGACGTCGGTATAGAAGATCAGCAGGTAAGAGGACATGGTGCTGAACACCAGGTTGCAGCCCAGGTCGCCGATACCGTAGCCGATCCGTTTGCCCCATTTACGTTTCATAGTCGTCTCCTCTCCAATTATCATGCAATCCTCAAAAATTCCGGCAAACGGGCCGGCCAGGGGGCCGGCCCCTACAGGCGATATGCAGGGGCCGCCGCCCTCGGCGGCCCGCTGTCAGGCATTTAGAAAATTGCTGTCTGTTACAGGCTGCTCAGCGCCTTCATGTCATCCTTCAAGTGCCGGTAGACGGACTTGTAGACCTCAAAGCAGCGGTCATACTGGGCGTGGCGGGCAGGGTCAGGCATGAGAGGCTGATCCAGAACCTGCCATGTTTTTACGTCCTCGTAGGTCAGCAGGCCCGTTCCGATGCCTGCCAGCATCACGTCGCCCATGTTGGCCTCCACGTCGCTCTTGGGGCAGACCACCGGATAGCCGGTGACATCTGCAAAGATCTGCCGCCACAGCCTGGACTTGGTCACGCCGCCGGCCAGCAGGATGTATTTCCCCAGGTCCTCCCCGGTGGCGTTCATGGCGTCCCGCAGGGAGTAGGCCACCGCCTCCAGGAAGGCCCGGTACAGGTGAGCCTTGGTGTGGGCAAGAGACAGCCCCACAATGGTGCCCTTGGCGTCGGAATCCCAGATGGGACTGCGCTCCCCCATGAAATAGGGCAGGACGATGAGACCCTCGCTGCCCACAGGGAGCTTTTCCGCCTGTTCGTTCAGCACGTCGTAGGCGTTGGGCCCGCCCTCCTTCTCCGCCTGGAGTTCCAGCTCACACAGGTTGTTCCGGAACCACTTCACAATGGCCCCCGCCGTCGCGCCCCCGGCGAAGTAGTAGGAGAGCCCTTTCGCCTTGTAGAGGTAGGGCCACACGATCAGGCCCTTGCCCTTTACCGGCTTGTCAGAGATCAGGGCGGCACACATGGAGGTGCCAATGGCGGCGGCGTACACCCCAGGCTCAAAGACGCCCAGGCCGATGTTGGCCGCGCCGCAGTCGATGCCGCCCGCCACTACCGGCAGGCCCTCCCACAGGCCCAGCTCGGCGGCCGCTTCGGCGGTCAAGGTTCCAACAATATCGGTAGACTCCACCAGCCGCTCCGGCATCATGGACAGGGGGATTCCCATGAGCTCCAGCAGCTCCGCGGACCAGGTACGGGTATTCATGTCGAAGATGCCGCCGATGTTGCCGGCGGAGGAGTAGTCGATGGCCGCCTGTCCGGTCAGCTTGTAGATCACATAGTCGTTGGGCGGCAGGAACAGGCGGGTTTTGGCCCAGTTCTCCGGCTCGTTGCGCTTCATCCACAGCATTTTGGTGTAGCCATAGTAGGGGTCAGCCCCGTTGTGGGTGATCTCCAGCAGGCGCTGCTCGCCGATAGCCTCCAGCGCCCAGTCGCTCTCCCGCTGAGCCCGGCGGTCCATCCAGATCATACAGGGACGGACAGGCTCCATATTTTTATCCAGAGGGATGCCGGAGCCGCCGTAGAGTCCGCTGATGGCAATGGCCTTGATGTCGCCGGCGGCTACACCGGATTTCGCCACCGTGTTCCGGATGGAAGCCTTGGCCGCCTCCAGCCACACGTCGGGCCACTGCTCCGCCCACAGGGGATGGGGGGTGAGAATATCGGTCTCCTGCAAATCCTGGGCCAGGACATTGCCCTTCAGGTCGGTGAGGATGGTCTTGGTGCCCGAGGTGCCGATGTCCGTACCAAGTAAGTAATTCATGGTTTCCTCCCTCTTAGAAGCAGGTGAAGGCGCCATCCAGTCCGAAGTCAGCGCCGGTGGTGAAGCTGCTGGTGTCGCCGGCCAAATAGACACAGATGGACTCCAGCTCCTCCGGCTTGCCCAGGCGGCCCATGGGAGCCATGGCATTCCACTGGGTAATCAGAGGCTTGAGGGTCTCGGAGGACAGGGTCAGGTCGGTGCCGATATAGCCGGGGCTGATGCTGTTGACCCGGACGCCCCGCTTGGCCCACTCCACGGCCAGGGACTTGGTCAGCTGAATGACGCCGGCCTTGGATGCGTTGTAGGCGCACTGGGGCTGGGGCACGTTGACGATGTGGGCGGACATAGAGGCGGTGTTGATAATGGAGCCGCCGCCATGGGAGAGCATGTACCGGCCCGCGATGGTGTCGGTGAGGAAGACACTGTTCAGGTTGACGTCGATGTTCTTCTTCCACTGGGCGTAGGTCATCTCGTCCGCCGGGGCGTTGATGCAGATACCGGCGTTGGCGTGGCAGAAGTCCAGTCCGCCCAGCTGCTTGACCACCTCGTCCACCATGGCCTGCACCTGGACCTCGTCGGTCACGTCGCACTTCAGGGCAATGACCCTGCGGCCGGTGGCCTGGGC
>CANEFX010000048.1 GCA_947426945.1 uncultured Bacillota bacterium | reverse complement strand
CCTCGTCGGTCACGTCGCACTTCAGGGCAATGACCCTGCGGCCGGTGGCCTGGGCGATCTCCTGTGCGGTGGCCTGGGCTGTCTCCAAATCCATGTCCACGATAGCCACGTCCGCGCCCGCCTCAGCGAAGGCGGTGGCGGTGCATTTGCCAATGCCCCGGGCCGCGCCGGTAACAAAGCCCCTCTTGCCGTCCAGTCTCATTTTCTCGATGATTCCCATGGTGTGTTCCTCCATATTATTAAATTCATTACATAAAATGATTTTATATAATGTACTTATATAATAGCGAATGCAGCCCGCATTTGCAATCCGCAGAACAGCCAAATAATTTGGTGTATTTTTGTGGAGACCGCACAATTTTGGGCGGACTATTGTTATAATTCACAATTTGATGTTGCATTTTTTAGGCAAATAAGCTATGCTCGTTTTGTAAAATGAATTACCAAAAAAGGCGGACCTGATATGGAAAAAATCTCGATGAACGATATCCGCAAAAAGAATTACTCAGACGTCTACCGTTTGATTTATCAGGAGCGGCGCATCTCAAAATCAAAAATTGCGGCCGCCCTGGAGATGAGCCTGCCCACGGTCACACAGCACCTGTCCGCACTGGAGGAGGAGAGGCTGATTGAAAAGCAGGGCCAGCTGGCCTCCGGTATTGGACGGAAAGCGACAGCCTACAGCATCAGGCCGGAGGCCCGGGTCGCGGTGGGGATAGAGGTGTTACCCCGGCAGGTTACCGCCGTGGTCATTGACCTGTATGGGACCGTGATCGCAAAAAAAGAGCGCCTCCTGACCTTTTCTCAGGAGGACGCTTATTTCAAAAACCTTGCTGAGCTGATTCGGGGGACGCTGAATGACGCCGGTGTTTCTGACGGGGCAGTGCTGGGTGCAGACATTGGGATGCAGGGCCTTGTGACCGAAAACGGGAGGGAGATGCTCTACGGCAAAATATTGGACTGTACCGGCCTGACGGTAAAGCCGCTGGAGGATCAACTGCCTTTCCCAATCCGCTTTGTCCATGACGCCGAGTGCGCTGCTGAATTGGAGCGGTGGCGGCATCCGGAATTGACAGACGCCGTCTATCTGTCCCTGGGAGAACATTTGGGCGGGGCCATTATTTCAGATGGGAAGATTCAACGGGGGCGTACCGGACGTACCGGCACCTTTGAGCACATGACCTTAGTGGAGGGCGGGCGGCAGTGCTACTGCGGGAAACTGGGCTGTGCGGAGTGCTATTGTTCGGCAGACGCGCTGCTGCGGGACGGAGAGACCCTGGCGGATTTCTTTGCCTTACTGCGCAAAGGAGATGAGAGCTATCGTGAGCGATGGACGGAGTATCTGTCCTGGCTTGCGATGGCGCTGAACAATATTCACATGGTTATGGACAGTATGATTATATTGGGCGGGCACGTTGCTCCCTATTTAATGCAGGACGACCTGGACAGGCTGTTTGCGGTGATTCAGGAGCGGACTGCCTTTCCGGAGAACGAAAATTTCCTGCGCCTGGGAGTGCAGGAGGATGATATTATTGCGACCGGAGCAGCGATTCCTTTTGTCTGCTCGTTCCTCGGCGCTGTCTGATCATTCATTGTGAGAACAAACAGCCTATGGAGCTAAGTGGAAGCCTGGGTACTATTCGGTTATGCGCAGGAGTTGACTCCGTCGCCATTCTGGCCGCCTTCATGCTGAAGGAACGGATCACCTCCCGTTAAGTTGGCCTGCCTGGCACTGGCCCTGGCAGGAACGGTGGTCATTACCCAGGGGGCTGGCAGCCGGAGCGGGATATTGGGCATAACGGCAGTGCTGCTCTCTGTTTTATCCCCTTCAGCCCATGTTTTCCGCACTATTGGGAGCCCTGTTTCCACATGAAAATTTTACTGCCTCCTTCTTTTTTGGCCTGTTTCTCATCTCCCTGGATGCAGTGCTGAGCACTCGGGAAACCAAACGATTGAGTAAACGATAAAGTTTTTCAAAAATCAGTTGCTTATTTCTCAAAAATCATGGATAATAAAGATAAACCGGTAAGGGAGGAGGGATACTGTGAACCTGCGTCAGCTGTACTATTTCAAAGCTATCGCTGAGCTGGAGCACTACACCCGGGCGGCGGAAAAGCTGTATGTCAGCCAGTCCAGCCTGAGCCACTCCATCCAGGAGCTGGAGGAAGAGCTGAATGTGGAGTTTTTTGTCAAACGGGGCCGCAACGTGGAGCTTACCAAGTACGGAAAACTTTTTCTTCCCTATGTGCAGAAAACTCTGGAGACCCTGGAGACAGGAATATCTACCCTAAAGGACTATATCAACCCCAATACAGGCACGGTGGTAATGGCGGGATTCCCCTCTCTGGCACAGTTTGCTCCCGACATTATTGTGCGCTATGTGTCGGAAACCAACCGCGTGGACGTGCGCCTGCAATTCAATCAGGAGGCTACCTATGCACGCCTGCGGGACCAGCTGCTGGCGGGGCAGGTGGATCTGATTTTTGCCACCCGGGTGGATGATCCCCGGGTGGACGCCTCCTATATCGGAGAGCACCAGATCGTCCTGCTGGTCCCCCTGGGGCACCGGCTGGCCCGCTATGATCAGGTGGACCTGCGGGAGCTGGACGGGGAGGACTTTATCTCCTTCGACACCGACTGTCAGCTCCGGGGTGTCACCGATCAGATTTTCCGGGAGCTGAACATCCGGCCCAACATCACGATGGAGACCGCCCAGGATTTGATTATCTATGGACTGGTCGCCGCCCATCATGGGGTGTCTATTATTCCCTACCCCCTGGGTGGCGCCCCGTACAACACCAAAATCCTCCATATCTCCAACAATATCCCGCCTCGCCGGCTCTATTTGCAATGGAATAAGGAGCAGTATCTTCCACCGGCGGCGGAGTACTTTCGGGATTTTATCGTTCGAAGCGGGGAGGTTTTTACACAATTCCTGCAAAAGAACAGTTAATGTCAGGAAAGAAGCGGCAGCGCTTCTTTCTTTTTGTCTAAGTGACAATTACAGGAAAAATCATGCAAAAAACAGATTGGTATATGAAAACGAGATATTGGACAAAAGCGGACTTATATACTATTATTTAATTAACGAAAACAACAGAAAAAGTCGGAATCCAGCCAAATCCTTCCGTCTACGGAGAGAAGATTTACTTATGAAAAATTTCGATGGAAAACAAAAAATTTTATGCAGGAGGTAATGATCCATGAGCAAGAAACTGGTATCTGACCTGATCGTCGACTATCTGGCCCGCCGGGATGTGGAGTATGTCTTCGGCCTGTGCGGCCACACTGTCATCGGGATGCTGGACGCCTTCAACCGCAACCCCAAGGTGAAGTACGTCTCCAACCGCCACGAGGCCGTGGCCTCCACCGCTGCCGACGGCTACGCCCGGCTGACCCACAAGGCCTCCGTGGTCATGTGCCACCTGGGCCCCGGCCTGACCAATGTGCTTACCGGCGTGGCCAACGCCTCCTTCGACTCCATTCCTATGGTGGTTATCGCCGGCGATGTGCCCAGCTACTACTTCGGTCGCCACCCTCATCAGGAGGTCAATATGCACGCAGACGGCGACCAGTACAAAATTCTGGAGCCTGTGTGCAAGCGCTGCTGGCGCGTTGATGACGTGGAGGCCCTGCCCTATATTATGGATAAGGCCTTCCGTCTGGCCGAGTCCGGCCGGCCCGGCCCTGTTCTCATCGACGTGCCCATGGATATGTTCTCCCGGGAGATGGAAGAGGACCTGTGGGCCCGTACTTACAAGGACAGCCACGTTACTATGAAGCCCGCCCTGGACCCCGCCGCTGCCAAGGCCATTGCCAAGAAGCTGGTCGAAGCGGAGAACCCCGTCCTCCACGCCGGCGGCGGCATCCTGCTTGCTCAGGCTTCTGAGGAGCTGGCCGCGCTGGCCGAGTTCCTGGACATCCCCGTCTCCCGCACCCTGATGGGCCAGGGCTGTCTGTCCGACCTGCACCCCCTGATGCTGGGTCAGACCGGCTTCTGGGGCCTGGAGTCCACCCATGCCTTCACCGTCAACGCCGACGTTATCCTGGGCCTGGGCACCCGCTTCGCCGAGGCGGACAGCTCCAGCTGGTATCAGGGCGTCACCTTCGACCCAGACAAGACTACCTTCCTCCAGATCGATATTGACCCCACCGAGATTGGCCGCAACTACGCCGTGGAGATTGGCGCCATCGCCGATCTGAAGATTGCTCTGGCACAGCTTTTGGACGAGGTAAAGAGGCTCTGCCCCGAGGGCAAAAAGCGTCCTGGCCTGCGGGAGCAGATCGCCAGGGCCAAGGCCGAGTTCAAGGCGTCTGTCAAGGACATCTCCGAGGATTCCCGCTTCCCCATGACCCCCCAGCGCATTCTGCACGACGTAAAGGCCGCTATTCCCGAGGACGCCGTCATCTTCACCGACGTGGGCTGGAACAAGAACGGCGTGGCCCAACAGTTTGATATCACCGTCCCCGGCTCTATCCACCACTCCTCCGGCCTGGCCACTATGGGCTTCGGCGCCTCCGCCGTCCTGGGCGGCAAGCTGGCCGCCCCCGATCGTATCTGCCTGACCCTCACCGGCGACGGCGGCTTCGGGGTCAACCCCACCTGTCTGGCCACCGCTGTGGAACAGGGCATCGCCTGCACCTGGGTCGTTATGAACAACTCCGCCTTCGGTACCATCGCCGGCCTGGAGAATGCCAACTATCAGACCTTCTTCGGCACCAAGTTCCACACTCCCGACGGCCAGCCCTACACCCCCTGCTGGGCCGACGTGGCCAAGGCCTACGGCGTGGACGCAATTCGTTGTGAGTCCGCTGAGGACTTTCTGCCCGCCATGGAGCAGGCCATCGCCGCTAACAAGGCCGGCAAGCCTTTCCTGGTTGAGGCCCCCATGGAGAACATTGTGGTGCCCACCCCCGGCTGCTGGAACATTAACGACATCTACTCCCCCAGCGAACTGGTCAAGGAAGGCAAGCTGGTCAAAAAGGAGAACGGCCAGTATGTCGCCCCCAGCCACTCCAAGTCCCACAACGCCAAGTAAGCCTCTTCTCTCTTTCTTCTTTTTCCAAACGAACAGGAGGCGTCCAAAACGGACGCCTCCTCAGCCTGTCGAAAAAGTCTGCCGTATGGCAGACTTTTTCATGTAAAGATGAT
>CANEFX010000047.1 GCA_947426945.1 uncultured Bacillota bacterium | reverse complement strand
CGGCCCCCCTTTAGCTCCCTGTCGCTTCTCTTCCTCTCGACAGGGAGCTGCTTTTGCGCCAAAAAAGGACGCAATGCGTCCTTACTTCCAATAGGTGTAGGGAAAGTATTCCCTGACGCCAAATACCAGCGCTGTACTGTCCATTTTACTTCAACGTGTTCTCTGCCGCACCCGTGTGGTGGGCTGTTTCCCAGACGGTAACTCCGCACTCATGTTGGTCTGTGCCCGGCTGCGCCATGTGGCCGGTACGCAGTGGGGCACCAAAAAGCAGGTGAATTTCCTCCAGCGGCCATCCGGATTATTCTCTGCCCACGTCTCATGGCGCTGGTGCCGGTTTTCCGGATTGAAGCAGCAGATAAAGTCCTCCAGACCAGCGTCAGTCATAGGATGCTGCTTCAGCGTAAAATGGACATTGGTTCGAAAGTCGTACATCCACACCTCTTTGGTCTGCCGCTCCGGGCTGGCGGGGCGCTTTGTCGAAGAAAATCACGTTTGCCTTGACACCCGGCTTGCCCCTGGCGTTCAGGAGTGTATTGATGTGCTGGACAAAATTCAGCTGCTTGATTGAAGCTGGTGGTCCAGAAGTCGGTCCGGTTGTAAACCAGGTCTTCCTCCTGCCCCCCTCATCGGTAACACTGATGCAATCAACGGTTACTGCCCTCAAAAAATTATTTACAGTTTCTATCACTGCATACAAAAAATATATTGGATTCTAGCCTTCTGTTCAGATATGATGATTACATCATAAAAGCGGGGTAATCCGCAGATAACAGGAGGTATCGGCTATGAAAAATTTACCATCCGCCATCACGCTGTGTGAGGTCGGTCTAAGAGACGGCCTGCAGAATGAGAAGACTACCCTGTCCACCGATCAAAAGGTAGAACTGCTTCAAGGACTCATCAACGCCGGGTTTAAGGTGATTGAAGTCGGCTCCTTCATGCACCCCAAGGCCGTGCCCCAGATGGCCGACACAGACGAAGTGTACAAAACTGTCGGCCAGGTTCCCGGCGTGGAGCTGCGGGCACTGATCCCCAACCTGCGGGGGGTGAAGCGGGCGGTGGACTGCGGATGCAAGAAGGTGAAATTGAACGTCTCCGCCAGCCGCCAGCACAATCTGAAGAATCTGAACATGACTCCAGAGGAGAGTGTGGCCGGCTTTGCGGACTGCGTCCAGGCGGCCAAAGAAAACGGCATCGCCATCTCCGGCTCCATCTCCATGCCCTTTGCCTCCCCCTGGGAGGGCCGTATCCCGCTGGCTGACGTGGAGGCCATCATCGATGCCTATCTGAAGGTGGGCATCACTGAGATTTCCCTGTCCGACGCCTCCGGCATGGCGGTGCCCAACCACGTCTACCAATTGTGCGCCCATGTACGGGAGAAGTATCCCCAGGCCGCATGGTGGCTCCACTTCCACAACACCCGGGGCTTGGCTATGGCCAACATTATGGCCGCCATGGAGGCGGGCATGACCCAGTTTGACAGCTCCTTCGGAGGACTGGGGGGCTGTCCCTTCGTTCCCGGAGCCGCAGGCAATATCTCCACCGAGGACGTACTCAATATGTGCGACGAAATGGGAATCGCCACCGGCGTAGAAATCATTAAGGTTATGGAGCTGTCCCGCAAGCTGCGGGAACTGCTCAGCCACGACCTGGACAGTTACATTCTCCGGGCCGGCCGGGCAAAAGATCTGATTCTCTCTTAAGTAACAAGACAAGGCCCCCTGAAAGGGGGCCTTGCCGCGTTTACGAGATGGCGTAGTTCTCCACAATGTAGTCCCGCACCCGCCGGGCGGCGGGGGAGAGGGGCCGGCGCTTCAGCCAGGAAAAATAGACGGTGCGTACAAAAGAGAAGCCTTCATCCGAGATGGGGATGACCGCCACCTTCTCGTTCTCCATAGCGGGCACCTGGGGCAGAACAGATACCCCAAAGTGCAGGGCTACATATTGCAGCGCGGCGTTGCACTCCCGAACCTCAAAGACCACATGGGGGGTGAGGCCGCTCTTTGTGTAGATTTCGTCCAGCTGTTGGCGCAGGCTGCTGGGCTTATCCAGCATGACGATGGGCTCCCGGGCAAAATTCTCAAAGGATACCGACTCCCGTTTGGCCAGAGGGTGGTGCTCCGGTACGGCCAGATACAGAGGCTGCCGCATGATGGTCACTGACTCCAGCTCCTCATCCTGGTGCAGACAGAAAGCAAAGTCCAGCTCCCTCTTTTTTAGCTGCTGGAAGAGATCAAAGGAGGGGGCCTCAGTGAACTGGAAGCGGATGCTCTGGTTCTTCTCCTGGCCGTAGATACCCATCATAACGGAGGGAATCAGGGAGGCGGAGATGGAGTGAAAATAACCCAGACGGACAATCTGCTGGGCGGAGCCCGACATCTGCTTCAGGACATCCACCCCCTCGTCCAGCATATCCAGCGCCCGCTGGGCATAGGGGAGGAACTGTTCACCATAGACGGAGAGCTTGATATGCCGGCTGTCTTTTTCAAAGAGCTTCACTCCCAGTTCCTTCTCCAGCTCCTTGATGGCGTAGCTCAGGCTTGGCTGTGCGATGTGGAGTTCTGCGGCGGCCTGGGTATAGTGCAGAACCCGGGCCAGAGTTTTGAAATATTGCAGCTGGAGCAGCGTCATAAAATTACCTCCTTTTTCTTGTTTATAGTTTTATTCTATTGTACTCTAAAATGCGCTCTCTCGCAAGTAAGCCCTTTGCACAAGAGGGATTTTCCGTTTTTGTATAAAACCGACAACAGACAGCGATAGATCCACTATATGATAGACAGATTCTATGAGGCCCAAGAAACATGGTATTGGACACCTGGTAGATTCCGGTCTAAAATGAGACCATAAAATAACCCCCGGCACAAAATAAAACATAAAGGAGCGTATTCATTATGGCAAAAGAAGTTACCCCTGAGCAGATCGCAATGCTGGACGAAATGGTGGCCCGTGCGCAAAAGGCCGCCGACATCATCGCCACCTATGATCAGGAGCGGGTAGACCGCCTGTGCCAGGCCGTGGCCGCCGCCGTGTGCGACATGAAGGTTTGGGCCCAGCTGTCCGACGAGGCCGTGGACGAGACCGGCCTGGGAGACAAGGTCACCAAGCGCAACAAGCGCAACAAGATCAAGCTGATCCTCCGGGACTGCCTGCGTCAGAAAAGTGTCGGCATCATTGAGGAAATTCCCGAGAAGGGCATCGTGAAGTACGCCAAGCCCGTAGGCGTCATCGCCTCCCTGGTTCCCACCACCAATCCCTGTCTGACCCCTGCCGGCCAGGTGGTCTACGCCATCAAGGCCCGTGACGTCATCATCTGCTCCCCCCATCCCCGCGCCAAGGTGACCACCAACAAGTGCATCAACATCATCCGCGATGCCCTGGTTCGCGAGGGCGCCCCCGCCGACATCATCCAGGGCATCCAGGAGCCCAGCATCTCCCTGACTCAGGAGCTGATGAAACGCTGCTCCCTGACCATCGCCACCGGCGGCCGTCCCATGGTCAAATCTGCCTACTCCACCGGTGTACCCGCCTACGGCTCCGGCGCCGGCAACGCCACCGTCATCATCGACGATACCTGCAATACCCCCGAGCGTCAGGCGGAGGCCGCCGAGAACACCCGTATCTCCAAAACCTCTGACTTCGGCTCCGGCTGCTCCTGCGACGGCAACCTGATCATCTGCGAAGACATCTACGACGGCTTCGTGAAGGCTCTGGTGGAGCAGGGCGCATACCTGGCAAACGAGGAGGAGGCCGAGAAGCTGAAGAACGTCATGTGGGATGAGACCGGCCACCGTCTGCCCAACACCGTGGCCATCAGCCCCCAGAAGCTGGCTGAGGCCGCCGGCTTCACCATTCCCGAGGACCGCAAGTTCATCGCCGTCACCGGCGGCGGCATTGAGAACGTGGGCAAGGAGCACTTCTTCTCCAGCGAGAAGCTGACTACTCTGCTGACCCTGTTCAAGTACAAGGGCGAGTTCCAGAACGCTCTGGATATGATGCAGGCCATGTTCAACGTGGGCGGCAAGGGCCACTCCTGCGGCATTTACTCCTGGGATGACAGCCACATCGACCGTCTGGGCATGTGTGCCCCTGTCTCCCGCATTATGGTCCGCCAGCCCAACAACCGGGGCAACTCCGGCTCCGCCTGGAACGGTATGCCCCCCACGTCCTCCATGGGCTGCGGCACCTGGGGCGGCAACATTGTCTCTGAGAACATCACCCTGAAGCACTACATGAACACCACCTGGGTGGCCCGTCCTCTGCCCTATGACATGCCTTCCAACGAGGAGCTGTTCGGCGAGTTCTGCAAGCCCGGCATGGACGAGGAGTAAGCGAAATTTCTCCGCTCTGATAGGGGAACGCCGTCACAGAATGTGGCGGCGTCCCTCTTCCTTTTTCCTCACAAACAAGGTATCATAGAAACGACCAATATTAAGGAGGCGTTCGCCATGACAATCACTTATCTGGGCCATTCTTGTTTCAAAATTGCATCCAAGGGTTATGCGATCATCCTGGACCCCTATACCGAGGGCAGCGTGCCAGGGTACAAGCCCGTCCAGGAAACGGCAGACCGGATTCTATGCAGCCACCGCCACCAGGACCACTGCGGCGCGAAGGGAGCTGCCCTGTGGGAAGACGTTAAGGCCTCCCCCTTCACTGTGGAAACCATCCAGACCTGGCATGATGACCGGCAGGGGGCCCTCCGGGGAGCAGACACCATCCACATTCTGGACGACGGCCAGTGCAGGGCAGCCCATCTGGGCGATCTGGGCTGTGACCTCACCCCCGATCAGAAGGACAAGCTGCGGAACCTTACCGCCCTGCTGATTCCCGTGGGAGGCTATTACACTATCGACGCCGCCCAGGCCAACAAGCTAGCCGATGAACTGACCCCTGACGTGATTGTCCCCATGCACTACCGGGGCGAGGGCTTCGGCTATGATGTGATCGGCACCCTGGATGCCTTCACTGCCCTGCGGAGCGATGTGAAGGAGTACCCCAGTTCCACTCTGGAGCTTACCCCCGGGATGGAACGGCAGACCGCCGTGCTGAGGCCGCAGAACATATAAGGCGGGATCAGCCGCCGCAAAGCACGAACAGGAGGCGTCCGTTTTGGACGCCTCCTGCAGCCTGTCGAAAAGCGGCCTGTTTGGAGAAGATCCAGACAGGCCGCAAAGAAT
>CANEFX010000046.1 GCA_947426945.1 uncultured Bacillota bacterium | reverse complement strand
GCTCCTCCACAGGGGGCGGGACCGGTCCCGGCGGGTCGGGCTCCTCCACAGGGGGCGGGACCGGTCCCGGCGGGTCGGGCTCCTCCACAGGGGGAACCGGAAGGTCAGGCAGAAGCTCTATCGTACCGCCCCGACTACCGCCAGCGCCCGGATGGATATAACTGCCCTCAGAGGTCAAAAGCAGCGTGTCGGTATAAAGACGGAAGATATACCCTTCTCCCTGGTAGTCCGCCCAAACTCGGACCAAACTTTGGGCGCCGCTTAGAATACCCAAAGACGCCCGGGTCTCCCAGGGCTCTTCGCCCCGGTTCTCAGTGACGCTGGCATACATCAGATGCTCAGGTAAATCCGGGTTCTTATAAAGTCCTTCTTCCCCGGCCTTGATGGACAGCCAGAATTTCCCGCCGTCCAGGGAGAACTCCAGGCAGGCGGGACCCCGCTCCTGGGAAAAGGGAAGGCCCTCCGGCTCCACCCGGTCGGGCAGAATGATACACATCTCATAGCTGCTGCCATAGATATCATGGTGATCGATAATCTCGCCGATGGCCGCGCCGTCCACCAGAATGGCCAACTCACACGAGAGGGGCGCCAGGACAGTGGCAGTCAATTCACTTTCAAACCACTCCTCCCCGGTAAGAGGTCCGGCAGGCCGGGCATGGAGAACAGTTCTGCGGCCCGCCGCGATGTCCTCCCACTGCTCCTCCAGGTCCCAGAACAACTGCTCCCTGGGGATTACAGCCTGCTCATAGCGCCCCTGGTAATTGATAAAAACCTTGGCGTCGGGCAGCTGCTCCATCAGCTCCTCCGGAGCCAGTCCCTGAGGGACGGCGGCAAAACCGGCGACCCGCTCACAGACCACCGGGGCCTTGGCGTAAACAATCTGCTCCGGCTGGGCACTTACATTTTTCACCACCAGCCAGCCGCCCTCCTCCTGGCGGGCCAGAACGCCGGAATACTCAGAGGCGTCCACATCCCCCAGATGAAGCTCTCCACCGGAGGAAATCTGGAACAGGTCCTCCGCACTGCCGTCCCCCAGCAGGACAACAGGTTGAGCCCCACCGCCGAAGACGAAACAGCCGTCTGCCTCAACCCGGATATGAAAGTCACCCGTATCCAGAACGGTGGGCGTCCAGAACGTATAGAACTGCTGCGGCCCGGATACTGTCAGGTCTGCAGTGAGCCGGATGTGGGCGGCGCTGCCGCCGGCGGCGCACAGCTCGTCGATGGTGGACACCTCGGTCCAGACCGTGGGGGCAGGGGTTTCCTCCTTTGGTTCCTCCGGCGGGACAGGCGAATCCACTTCTTCCGGCTCCTCCGGCAGAACAGGCGAATCCTCCTCTTCCGGCTCCTCCGGCAGAACAGGCAAATCCTCCTCTTCCAGCTCCTCCGGCAGAACAGGCGAATCCTCCTCTTCCGGCTCCTCCGGCAGAACAGGCGAATCCTCCTCTTCCAACTCCTCCGGCAAAACAGGCGAATCCTCCTCTTCCGGCTCCTCCGGCAGAACAGGCGAATCCTCCTCTTCCAACTCCTCCGGCAGAACAGGCGAATCCTCCCCTGGTAAAACAACAGAAGGATCCTCTTCGATCCGGTCGGACAGAAAAATCTGTTCCATCGCCAGCGTCCCCGGGATGGCGGCGGAGAGGGCCAGCAGCAAGGCCAGCGACAGCGCAGTTAGCTTTCTCATAGATTTTCTCCTGTTTTGAGGTGATGATATGATTTGTAAGAAATGGCGGCGGAGCGCCGCGTTCCTGGCAGCCTGCGGGGCTGCGCTGGCAGTATTCGCCCTGTTGAGCCGTTTCGACAATAAGTATACCATGTCCAGCCCCCTTACACAAGCCGGAACTTTGACGGTAAATCATGGCGTGTTGAAATCAGACGAACCGTTCTGGCTGGTCGACGGCTGGGAGCTCTGCCCGGATACTTTGCTGGAGCCGGAAAACGACGCGCCTGGATGGAAAATCTATGTGGGACAGGTACAGACCTGGGCCGCTTTTCACTGCGACGCATCCCCATACGGACAGGCCAGTTACCGCCTGGTGCTGGAGGGGCCGGAGGAACCAACGCCCGCCGCTCTCTGGCTGCCCGAGGTATTTTCTGCCTGCCGGGTCTATGTGAACGGAGCGCTGGCGGGACAGTCAGGAGAACTTTCTCCCAATTACCGGCCTCTGGTGCGGGACCTGACCGTCTCCTTTTCTCTTTCCGGGCGGACGGAGCTTATTGTGCAGACGGAAAACCGCTCCCACTACTACAGCGGAATGACCTACCCTCCCGCACTGGGCTCGCCCCAGGCCGTGGCGGAACTCACCGCGGGCCGAACGGCTCTCTACGCTCTGATGACCTTCAGCACGCTGGCCTTCGCCCTGTTCTCACTGGCCACCTGGCTGGTAGGCGCCCGGGAGGATGGGCTGTCTCTATGGCTGGCGGGGCTGGCGCTTTCCTTTGCTCTGCGAATCAGCTATCCTCTTCGGCTGCTCCACGGAGTACGCCGCGTATCGCTGGTTTATGCCCTGGAAGATATGGCCGCCATGGCCGGAATCTGGTGCGCCCTGGGTCTGGTTCTGGAGCTGGGTCATCTGGACCGCCGCTTCTGGGCGGAATGGACACGCCGACTGGCCTTTGCCATGGTACCCGCAGCAGCGGTGATTCCCGTCTTGGTGCTGCCATGGGCTCCTGCCTTTACCGGCCCCTATGGGGTGCTCATGTCGGTCTGGAAGCTGATCTCCGCTCTGATCCTGACAGGGACCGCCCTGTGGGGCGGAGCACATTTCGGGGCGGTATGGCTGGCCTCAGGAGCGGGCGTGTACGCTGCCGGACTGTTTCTGTCGGTAGCCACCATCAACCGCTTTGAGCCCGCCCGGGGGGCCTGGCCCGACGAGTGGGGCAGCTTTGTGCTGGTACTGTGCTTCGCTGCCCTGATGGTAGGCCGGGGACTGTCCATGGCTCGGGAAAACCGCCGTCTGAACGAGGATTTGCAGCGGGAGGTGGAAAAGCAGACCAACCAGATCGCCGGGCTGGTGGAGGAGCGGCAGAAGCTGCTGTCGGAGTTCTTCCACGACCTGAAATCTCCCCTGGCCTCCCTGTTGTCTTACGCCCGGATGGTCCGGGAAAACGATGTGCTGCTGGACGACAGGACCCGGGGACAGCTGGACGTCATCGAGGGCAAGAGCGCTCAGCTGGCCCGGCAGCTGCGCATGATGCAGCAGTTTAACCTGGAGAACCCTATCGCCTCCCAGTGGGAGCAGTTGGAGCTGTCAGAATTTTTGACCGCCTTCCACAGCCAGTTCCAGCCGGATGTGGAGATGAGCGGCCCTGATTTCCTGCTGGAGCTCCAGGAGGGGGCCTGCACCATTCGGGCTGATCCGGAGAAGCTGAGCCGGGCGCTGCAGAATCTGGTGTTCAACGCCGTCAGCTTCACCCCGGAGGAGGGGGAGATCATCCTCAGCCTCCGGCGGGAGGGGGCGCTGGCACGCGTCTCCGTCCGGGACACCGGGCCGGGGATAGCCCCGGAGGACTTGGAGCGGGTATTCCAGCGGGGCTTCACCACCCGGGCGGAGGAGGGCGGCGAGGGCCTGGGCCTGTTCATTGTCCAGTCGGTGGCCCGGGAGCACGGCGGCCGGGCGGAGGTCCGGTCCAGGCCGGGAAAGGGCGCCGAGTTCTCTATTTTATTGCCGGTCTTATAGAAAAATGGCCTCCCCCGGGCAGGGGAGGCCGTCTTGCGTTCTATTTGGCCCGCCCGCCGCTCATGGTGGGGGGCTTTTTCTGGGGGGCGGCCTTTTGCGGGGCCGCCTTCCTGGCCTGCTGGGCCTCCGGCTTGGGGTGGGCCTTCTGGAACTCCTGGGCCTTCTGCTGCTTTTCCATGCTGGACTGGAGGGTCTTGGAGGGGCTGATCTCGATGTCTTTGAAGCGTCCCTTGGTGACGAACCTGGCACTGAACTGCTTTTGGAACTGGGAAGAGAGGCCCATCTGGGAAATCGCCTGACGGGCGGCGGGGTCGGACTTGATCTGCTGGTATATTCCCTGAACGACAGGGTGTGGGCTTGCGTCGCTGCCCATCGCCCCGACCGTGGCCTCTTCAAACATACCGTAACGCTGCAGGATGTCCGGGTTGGAGCCGTTGTGCAGGGCCTCCCGCATAATGGACATACCGAGCATATTGGCAACCTGCTTTTTGAGATCGGTTTGAGGGACAGTTAGGCTCATGGGAGCTCTCAGGGCCGCCTCAGCGGTATTTCTGATCGTGCCGGCATTTTGGGCCAGTGTGAGCAGGTCTTCCCCATTCTGGATGCCGTTGACCGTGCCGGCCTCGGCTGCCACCTGACGGAAGGTAGCTTTGGCGGCTGTGGCGGTGACCTCCTGGAAAGCATCAAATAGAGGCCGGGCAATGTTGGCATAGCGGACAATATTGTCCCGGGCCTGGCTTACATCGCTCATGTCCACCTGGTTCAAGATCTCTCTGGCCTGGGGCACCAGGGCGTGCATACCTTTGAACATAGTCTCGCACATCCACTTTGTATCCCCGGCGTTGGCTTTTTCCAGATACAGCCTGCCCGCCGCCTGCCGCTCGGCCTGGAGCTTGGAGGGGTCCATAATATCCTCGATAGAGTGCCCTTGGGCGGCCAGATGGCAGATACAGGCGGTCACGGGGGATGTGCGGTCCACACGGAAGGCGGGACCGGGATGGAATCCGTCGTCTTTACGGATGGCCTCGATGAGCCGCTTGTCAGGGGACACGCCCTGTTGCTGCTTGTAGTCGTGGAAGAACAGATCGTCCGTTGCGGGCTGGGTATGCCGGGTGGCCTGCAGCTGGCCCAAGGTGCAGTTGGTACGCATCTGCTCCCGGCCCTCCATCACCCGCTGGTACTCGGCGGCCTTGGCGGCTTTCTCCTTGTAAAAACCGTATTTGGAAAAATGGCGTTCCCAGGCGTTGAGAGTGACCTTCTTCAGGGGGGAGGGCTCATAGCCCGACTTGGTGATCTGGGTGGGCTCGGCCGGAAGCCTGCCCTGGGCGTCGGGGACGAAGGTCTCCACCCGCTTGCCTGCCATCAGCCCGGCGGAGACAATCTGGTTGGTCATCTCCCGCAGATTGTCCCGATACCAGGTGTTGAACTGCTTCGGGTCGCCCTGATACCGCTCTATCATCATGGAGCGGACGGTTTTGCCGTCCACGGTGACCAGGCCGCCCCGGTCCAGGCTGTCGGCGGCCGAGGTGGGGTCGATCCGCTCCAGCTTCTCAAACAGGGGCTGGATGGTGCGGTCCACGGTGGCGGCGGCGTATTTACTAACGGCCAGAGCACCGGCCTCGGCGTTGGTGATGTCGGGGGGCATCTGCCGGGGGGACTTGCCCCAGTTCCTGGGATTGCAGAAAAACTGCTGGGCCACGATATTGTCAAAATTCTGGAAATTGACCGACAGCGCCGCGGGTGTGGCGGCGGGTGTGGTGCGGACCGCCTCCACTGCGGGGGGGATGGGGGCGTGAATAGTATCCCGCATAAAGTCTCTGGTCTCCTGAGAGAGGGGCTGGTCGTTGAGGCCAACGGCGTACTCCAGGGCACTGACAACGTGTCGGAAGGGGGAGGTTTTGGACAGATCGTCCTGTCGCCTGCTGAATTCCTCATACAGCTGGTCGCTTGCCTCACGGTTGGCGGCCACCTTGGAGGCCCGGAGCAGTGTACAGACCTGCATGGCATCGTTCTTCATGTCCCGCATGGCTTTCCATACGGGGGAAGATTTCTCGCCTAACTGGTTAATCAGCCCGCCGATATATTGCTGGACCTCTGGGGGACGGGTAGCCAGGGTGCCCTCTACCTTGGAAAGGCGGGAGAAAAAATCCATATCCGCCTCGCAGTATTTGCCCTTGGGGTCGATGCCTGGATATTTGGAGGCAATCTCCGGGTCGTCCGGATATGGCCAGCCGTTGACCTGATCCGAGGCATGGCTCATGGCGAGGAGCCGCGCAACTCTGGCGGGGTCGCCGGCGGCGGTAATCTCGGACATCTCCTCCTTGGACAGCGCTGGCCGGTAAGGGGCGTACTGGTCAAAAATGGTAGGCATAGGATGTACCTCCTGCTTTTTCTGGATGATTCTATTTTATCGGACTGGAGCGGGAAAGAAAAGCCGCGTTTTTGCCGTGAGAGGGTCAATTTGGAAGGAAAACGGCCTCCCGCCCTGAACTGCGCCAGTAAAAACGGACAATAGACAAAAGGCCCCCTATGTAGGAAAA
>CANEFX010000045.1 GCA_947426945.1 uncultured Bacillota bacterium | reverse complement strand
TTCCAGATTATCTCATAGGATCACGAGTTAAATATGGATAATCGCGTATTATCTACCGAATATGAAAGGGCCACCAGAATTTGAACCGAACCAGTAAGACAAAAGGTCCCCTAT
Organism: uncultured Bacillota bacterium; assembly: GCA_947426945.1. GTDB lineage: Bacteria > Bacillota > Clostridia > Oscillospirales > Oscillospiraceae > Lawsonibacter. Next base: position 6,181 of record CANEFX010000045.1, on the reverse strand, counting down.
GCAGGAAAACAAGGCTGCATAGGGGGTATTGTTATGGAAAAACTGAAATGGACAAATATGAAAGTAAATAGAGACCATATCTAGCTGGAGATTTTTAAACTACAAAAAATCCCCCGACCGCTCAGGCCGGGGGATTCCTTATGCAGAAAAATCGATCACACCAGCTTGGCGCCGTTGACCTTGACGCCGGGGCCCATGGTGGAGGCCACGGTGCAGCTCTTGATATACTGACCCTTGGCGGCGGCGGGCTTGGCCTTGATGATGGCGCCCATGAGGGCGGCGAAGTTCTCGCTCAGCTTCTCGGGGCCAAAGGAGACCTTTCCGATGGGGCAGTGGATGATATTGGTCTTATCCAGACGGTACTCCACCTTACCGGCCTTAATCTCGTTGACGGCCTTGGTCACGTCCATGGTGACGGTGCCGGCCTTGGGGGAGGGCATCAGACCCTTGGGGCCCAGGATCTTACCCAGGCGGCCCACCACGCCCATCATGTCGGGGGTGGCGACCACCACGTCGAAGTCGAACCAGTTCTCTTTCTGGATCTTTTCCACCAGATCCATCTCGCCCACAAAGTCGGCGCCGGCCTCACGGGCCTCGTCGGCCTTGGCGGCCTTGGCAAACACCAGCACCCGCTGACTTCTGCCGGTACCGTGGGGCAGAACAATGGCGCCGCGGACCTGCTGGTCGGCGTGGCGGGAATCCACGCCCAGCTTCACGTGGAGCTCAACAGTCTCGTCAAACTTGGCGGCGGCAGTATCCACCACCAGCTTCATAGCGTCGGCGGTATCGTACAGGGTGTTCCTGTCAATCTTTTTGGCGCTCTCTTTGTATTTCTTTCCTCTAAACATTCTTGTCCCCTCCTTACTCGCCCACCAGGATACCCATGGAGCGGGCAGTTCCGGCGATCATGCTCATAGCGGCCTCGATGGAGGCGGCGTTGAGGTCGGGCATCTTGGTCTCGGCGATCTTGCGCACGTCCTCTTTGCTGATGGTGGCCACCTTGTTCTTATTGGGCACGCCGGAGGCCTTGTCAATACCACAGGCCTTCTTAATCAGCACGGGGGCGGGGGGCGTTTTGGTAATAAAGGTAAAGGAGCGGTCGGCGTAGACGGTAATAATTACAGGAATAATCAGGCCCACGTCGTTCTTGGTCCGCTCGTTGAACTCCTTGGTAAAGGCGGCGATGTTCACGCCGTGCTGGCCCAGCGCGGGGCCGACCGGGGGGGCGGGAGTCGCCTTGCCGGCGGGAATCTGCAGTTTTACATATCCAGTTACTTTCTGTGCCACGAAAGAGCACCTCCATTTGAAAAATGTGGTAGTTTGGCGGAATTGTTGATTCCTCCCACTTGGTTGCGGCTCATGCCGCGGTTTCTCTGCCTGCTGTTATCACGCCTCGCCTGTACACGAAGCGGCTCAGTCTCTCATGCGTTGGCGGGCTCCACCTGGTCCAGCTCCAGTTCCACGGGGGTCTCCCGGCCGAACATGGACACCACCACCCGGACCTTGCCGTTGTCCAGGTCGATCTCATCCACGGTGCCCAGGAAGGACTCCAGCGCACCGTCTGTGATACGCACGGTGTCGCCCAGCTCGTAGCTGACCACGACCTCCCGCTTCTCCACACCCAGGGCGGCCACATCGGCCTCGCTCAGGGGAATGGCCTTGTTGCCCTCGCCCAAAAAGCCGGTTACACCCCGGATGTTGCGCACCACGTGCCAGGTCTCATCGTTCATCACCATCTTGACCAGGACATAACCGGGGAACACCTTGCGCTCCACATCCTTGGGGCCGTTGTCCGTAATCTCGGTGACTGTCTCCAGGGGGATGCTGATTTCATGAATCAGCTCGTGCATATTGCGGTTTTCGACATACTTCTCGATGGTAGCTTTCACCGTATTCTCATAGCCGGAGTAGGTGTGAACCACGTACCAGTTCGCATTGTCAGCCATCCGCGTCACCCTTTGAAGGCATTGATGAGCAAGCCGATCGCCTCGCCGGCCACAAAGTCAAACAGGGCGATAAAGACGCCGACCACGATCACGCAGACGATGACAATCAGCGTATTGTTGACGGTCTGCTTCCTGGTGGGCCACTGGACCTTTTTCAGCTCGCTCCTCATATCCCTGAGCCACTTGCCCGCGCGGGCAAAAAGGCCGGGTTTTTTGTTTTTGTCCTTCTTGGCCTGTACGGCCTGCTTTTCGTTCTCAGCCATTACTTACCCTTCTTTCATCTCGGCCTTCGCGCCAATCACTTCGTCTCATTGTGAACGGTGTGCTTCCTGCAGAAGGGGCAGTATTTGTTCAACTCCAGACGGTCAGGGGTATTCTTCTTGTTCTTGAATGTGTTGTAGTTTCTCTGCTTGCACTCAGAGCACCGCAGGGTGATCTTGATGCGAGCGCCGGCTTTTGCTGCCATTTGTTCGGCACCTCCTTTTTTATTTGACAGGGGTTCGGTTTTTCCAAAAGAAAACGCCGGACACGGCCCGTCTTAAGCCGAAATCCAGCGCCAAAGGGCGCAAAAGCGCACCCCAAGAATACGGTGGAAATCGGCTGCTGCCTCCCTGTGTCCTAATGCCCAGGTGGAGGGGTCCGCCCTCCGGACACCGTATCCGGACAGCAGAAAAAAGCCCCTTTTCACAGGTAGAGTTACTATATCACGCCTGTCCCCCGCCGTCAAGAGTTTTTTTGCCTTCTGCGTTAAAATTTTGTGAATCTTTCCGGCACTGGATAAAATAGGTTTGCAATCCCGGGACAGATATGGTATACTCCCTACTCAAATATACCCTGGCTTCCCGCAGGGTAAACAAAAATTGGAGTGATTGTTCCCCTATGGACATAGACAGTGCCAGTATCGCCATGCTTGTTACCCTGCTGATTCTGGTGGCCATGTCGGCCTACTTCTCGGCCACCGAGACCGCCTACACCTCTTTGAACCGCATCCGCCTGAAAACACGGGCGGACAGCGGCAGCCGCCGGGCCGCCAAAACCCTGGCGCTGGCGGAGGAGTACGACAAGCTGCTGACCACCATCCTCATCGGCAACAACATCGTCAACATCACCGCCACCACCGTGGCCACCGTGCTGTGCACCAAATGGTTTCACCAGTACGGCCCCACTGTGTCCACTGTAGCCCTCACCGTCATCATCCTGGTCTTTGGCGAGGTTACTCCCAAGAGCATGTCCAAAGAGCGGCCGGAGGACTTCGCCATGTTTGCCCAGCCCCTGCTGAAGCTGTTCATGGTGCTGCTTACCCCGCTGAACTTTCTGTTCACCCAGTGGAAGAAGCTGATGAGCAAGGTCTTTCGGGCCAAAGGAGGAGACGGCATCACCGAGGAGGAGCTGGTGGGCATGGTGGATCAGGCCCAGACGGAGGGCGGGCTGGACGAGCACGAGAGCGACCTGATCCGCAACGCCATTGAGTTCAATGACCTGGAGGTCTCCGACATTCTCACCCCCCGGGTGGACCTGACCGCCGCCGATGAGGAGAGCACCATGGAGGAGATTGCGGCCCTCTTCGCCGAGACAGGCTATTCCCGCATCCCCATTTACCACGAGACGGTGGACAACATCGTGGGAGTCATCCACGAGAAGGACTTCTACGCTGCCCGTTACCGGGGGGAGACCATGGTATCCACGCTGAAGTCCCCCGTATTTTACACCACCGGCAACACCAAGGCCTTCGAACTGCTGCGGATCTTACAGAAGAACAAGGCCCACATGGCCGTGGTAGTGGACGAGTACGGCGGTACCCAGGGCATCTGCACTCTGGAGGACATTCTGGAGGAACTGGTAGGGGAAATCTGGGATGAGCACGACGAGGTGATTGAGGTGTTCCGGAAGCAGCCCGACGGCAGCTACCTGATTGCCTGCTCCGCCGACCTGGACGATATGTACGACCTGTTTCAGGTGAAGGGGATCTGCGACGCGGCCACCGTCTCGGGCTGGGTGCTGGAGCAGGTGGGCCGGGTCCCCGAGGCCGGAGACCGGTTCCAGGCCGAGGGCCTGGACGTCACCGTCACCCGGGTGGAGCACCGCCGGGTGCTGGAGATCCGGGTTCAGGTCCTGGAGGACTCCGAGGAAGCATAAACGGGCGCCCCGGCTGAGTTTTCAGCCGGGGCGCTTCAGCGTTTACTTCACCGAGACATATTTTTTGGACGCGTACCCGATCTGATTGTCGGGGAGGCCCACCTGATAGAAACCGTTCTCCTCTCCCAGGACCTCCAGCCGCGTCCCTCTGGGGACGGCGGACAGCACCCGGAACCGAATGCCGGGGCCGGAGCGGATGTTCAGCCCTTTCCCGGCGGTGACGGTCCCCGGAGCGGGAACTGCCTTCCCAGGGTCCTCTGCCTCATCCGGGGCGGAGGAGCCGCTCTCCTTCGGACCGCTGAGGGGGATGTCCACCCCGCAGACGGTCACGTGGTCCACCTGGGCGGGGTCCAGCACGCTGATGGGGTTAAACCCGTTGTTGCCGTCATAAGTGCGGCCGAAGAAATAATAGGGGGTCTCCGGGCCCTCCAGTCCCTCCTTGTAATCGCTCGTCGAGGCCGCAAGGTTGCCGGGAGACACCTGCGTGCCGTCCCGGAGGGTCAGCTCCACAGTGAGGGTCTGTTCCATCTCGTACAGCCTATCGCCCCAGCCGCCGTCGGAACCTCCAAACGTAATCGTGACCCCTCCGACGACAGTGGTCTCCCCGCCCTCTGAAGCCTGGGGTGTATTCATGTGGTCAACGTATTCCCCGCAGGACCCGCCCTCCAGCTCCACATAGGTGCCCAGAGGCGAGACCTTCAGATTGGTCACGGTGGTAGTTCCGCCCAGCCAGGGCACCTCCACATTGGGTTCCATCCGGATGGTCTGGTCCGGGAAATCCAGCTTCACACCCTCAAAGACCCACTCGTGGTCCCGGATGGCCGCTGTCAACTCGCTTCCCTCTGTATGCCATTCGCTTTCTCCGGTCTCCGGATCATAGGTATTCCAGTAGTCAGCGATGGGACCCAGGTAGAGGGTGACCGTCTCTCCCCGGGGGCACTCCCCCCACGTCACAAAAGGACTTATGAGCATAGAGACATGATTGTCCGTGGGGTCATTATCCATGAAGCTGGCGCCTATGGAACCCAGACGGCCCGTCTGCCCCTCCATCCAGCATCCGGCGCTCAGGCCGCCGTTCTCCGAAGGGGCCAGCACCGTCCCCTCGGGAGCGGCCACGTCCCCCCAGATATACACGCCGTGGTCGTCCCCCACGCACTCTCCCAGGGTGACCGTCCAGCCGTTGTAGGTCTGGCTCCGGTCCAGCCGGTAAATGCCCTGCTCCAGTTTCTCCTGGGTGCCGTAGGTCTGGGTATCGAACCAGCCCCGCAGGCCGGGATTCAGCACCGCTGCCAGGGCCCCCGCCGTCATCACCACGGCGACCGCGACGCCGAACACCATCCCGCCGCTGATCCGTTTGATTTTCCGTTTGGTCGCGCTAGTCATGTTTTCCTCCTGTTCCGCCGCCCGCTCCAGGCGGGTGGTCAAGTCCAATTTTTCCGCCGGAGTGAAGCCTACGCCCTCAAAGCGCTCTTTGATGTTCATAGGACCACCTCCATTTTCAGCAGCTTCCGGGCACGGCTGAGCCGCTTCCGGGCCGCGGCCGGCGTGCAGCCGCACAGCCGGGCGACCTCGTCCAAACTGTATCCCTCATAGTAGAAAAGGTAGACTGCCGCGCCGTAGTGCCTGGGCAGGGCCCGGATCAGCTCCGTCAGCCCGCTGTCCTCCCGCTCCGGAGCGGGGACCCGCTCCGCCTGCTCCATAGGCACCGTCCTGCGCCGCCCGGCGCTCTTCAGGAGGTCCTTGCAGGCGTTGACGGCACAGCGGAGCACAAAGGCCTTCTCATGCTCCCCGTCCCTGAACTGCCGGTTTTCCTCCAGCAGCTTCAGGAAGATATCCTGACAGATATCCTGGGCGTCCTCCCGGGTCAGGTAGTAGGTCAGACACAGCCGCAGGACGGGGTCCGCGTAGGCCTCCACGAACCGCCCCGCCTGCTGTGCGCTGTTCCACTCCGTCATACTTTCGGCCCCCTTTCACCTTTAACACGACCGGCAGAGGCAAATTGTGACCGTTCTCCCCAAAAACTTTTTAAAAACGGCCCCCGGCTCTGAACTGCGCCAGTAAAAACGGACAATAGACAAAAGGCCCCCTATGTAGGAAAA
>CANEFX010000044.1 GCA_947426945.1 uncultured Bacillota bacterium | reverse complement strand
ACGCCGGCCTGGTTTTCCACCAGCACGGAAATGGTCTGTTTCATCTTCTCCCTCCTTTAGTCGGCAGTGGACACGTCTGGGTGGACCTGACAGATCATCAGGCAGGGGCCCTTCTCCCCCAGGAAGCGGTCGATGGCGGAATCCAGCGCCCCCTCCTCGCTGACCACGATGCTGGGAACGCCATAGGCGGCGGCAATGGTCTCAAAATCGGGAGATCCGTCCAGATTCACACCGAAGGGGCCGTGGTAGGGGGGCCGGCTCTGAATCTGGTGGACCAGTCCCAGGGTGTTATTGCGAAAGAGGACGATTTTCAGGTCCATGCCGGCATATTTCACGGCGGCCAGCTCGTTCATGGCCATTTGGAAGGAGCCGTCCCCGCAGACGACGACAGTCTGCTTGTCCGGCTGGGCCACCTTCACCCCCACCCCGGCAGGCAGGGCGTAGCCCATGGTACCCAGGCCGCCGCTGGTGAGCAGACGGCCGTGCTTCTGGGGCAGGTACTTACAGGTAAATATCTGATTCTGGCCCACGTCCACGCATACCACCGCGTCGTCCGCCAGCTTATCCCCCAGCTTCCGCATGACGGTGCCGGGAAATACATACCCGGGGCGGCTGGGGAACTGGCGGCTCAGCTCGGCCTTCCGGTAGTCGGCCAGCCGGACCCGCCAGTCGGCGCAGTCGGGGGCCTGGACGCCCAGGTCCAGAATCTGCCGCAGGATCACCTTCACATCCCCCACCAGGGGGACGGCGGCCTGCATGTTCTTGCCAATCTCCGCCGGGTCCACGTCGATGTGGATGGTGGCCATCCTGCGCTGGATCTCGTCTGGCTGAATAATGGCCCGGTCGGCCGCCCGGGTGCCCACCATGATCAGCAGGTCGGACTTGGCCAGGGCCTTGTTGGCACAGTGGTTGCCGTGGGCCCCGATCATCCCCATGTTCAGGGGATGGCCGGTGGGCATGAGGGAAATGCCCATCATGGTCTTGACCACGGGAATTCCCGTCCCCTCAGCCAGCTCCAGCAGTTCCGCCTTGGCGTCCGCCAGCCACACGCCGCCCCCGGCACAGATGAGAGGCTGCTTCGATCTGGAGATGGCCTCCGCCACTCGCTTGATCTGCAGATCGTTGCCCTTCACGCTGGGCTTATAGCCTCGAATGCTGACCGTCTCCGGCCAGTCGAAGGATTTTAACGCCTGCTCCTGGACGTCGATGGGAATATCAATCAAAACTGGGCCGGGCCGGCCGGTGAAAGCGATATGGAAAGCCTCCCGGACCACCCGGGGGATCTGGTTGGGGTCTTTTACCAGGTAGCTGTGCTTGGAGAAAGGGGCCACCGCGCCGGTAATGTCCACCTCCTGAAAGATGTCCCGGCCCAGCAGGTGGCTGGGCACCTGGCCGGTGATAGCCACCATGGGAATGGAGTCCATGTATGCCGTAGCGACGCCGGTAATCAGATTGGTGGCCCCCGGGCCGGAGGTGACCATGCACACCCCTACCCTGCCGCTCACCCGGGCATAGCCGGAGGCCATGTGCCCGGCGTTCTGCTCAGTCCGCACCAGGGTGTAGCCAATCTCAGGGACGTCCTTCAGCGCGTCCACCGCGGGGCAGATAGTCGCCCCGGCGTAGCCGAACATGTGGGTCACGCCCTCCCGCCTCAAGCTTTCGATCAGCGCCTGCGCTCCGTTCATGAAACGTCACCTCCATAAAATGCCATTAAAAAATGAAAACAGCCCCGTCCTGTTCAAACTAGGACGAAGCTGAATACTCCGTGGTACCACCTAAATTCATGGCATGCCGCCATGCGCTCGTTGCCCTGTAACGGAGGGGACCGTTCCAGCCTACTGCGGTCTTCCGCCGGTTCAGCCGGACTGCTCACGGGTGAGGTTCGGCAGGAGGTCCTTCACAGGCGCTCACACCAGCCGCGCCCTCTCTTCCGATCCAGACAAGCCTACTATCCCGGTCATCGCTTTTAAAATGATTGCTCATTATCTTACCCTATTGCGCCCCGTTTGTCAATTCCCTTTTTTCAGATTTTCCTAAAACGGCGCAGTTTCCCTTCCATTGAAAAACCGGGACAGGCCTCTGCCCGTCCCGGTTTCGGTTAATAGCGCACGGCGCTGGAGTCGGGCTCCCAGCTTGGGGTGCCGGAGTAATTGCCGGTAATATCCCGGGCTGCGTTCCCGATACCCCGGCCAATGTCATCCACGGTGTCCTCAGCCCCCCGGACAATGTCCCGAGCTCCCCGGGTCAGGTCCCGGGAAAGGGCGCTGTCGTCACGGCCGTAGACCTGGCCGTCGGTGCCGGCGGCGTACCTGCCGTCCTCAAAATAGTCGCGGCCGCTGTAAGTTCGGCCGTTATAAACGGACTGGTTGCTGTAGCGCCGGCTCACCGTGCCCGGCGTGCCGGAGGTGGAGCCGGCAGTGCTTCCGCCAGCAGTGCTTCCGCCGGCAGTGCCGCTGTTGCTGCCCGTAGTTCCGTTGTTATTGCCGGTGGTTCCGCCGCTGGGATTTTTATCGGTGCTGCAGGCCGCCAGCGTCCCCACCAGAGCGAGGGCCAGGGCCAGAGCGGTCAAGCTCTTTTTCATCGCTGTGTCCTCCCATCTCTCAATTCTCTAGATCCGGCTCTGCGTTTTTGCGGAAATCCGCATTGAGCGTTCCGCCCCCGATTGGGGGCGGAAGCGCAGGGCAGAATCGTTTTTTGCGCGGAAGTTCCATCCGCGCTCTAGTATGTGCCTGATTTTCCGGCGTCAAACCGGGAAAGAACGGCCAATTTGGATATTTTGACCGTTTTTGACGGAAAATGCCCTGGGGCGCAGGACTTTTTTGGAAAAAACTTCGGATGAATCCCTTGCAATTTTTATATCATTGTGGTATAGTATGCTTAGAAAGTAAGGTAGTATGGTGAGAGTGGGGTTGTGGCTCCGCTCTTTTTGATTGAGAAGCGCCGAACAGTAAGGATGTGTCAGCATGGCAAAAGTGACAGATACCGTGGCCGCCCTCGCTCTTCCTGTGGTGGAGAAGGCCGGTTGCTCTTTGTGGGATGTGGAATATGTGAAAGAGGCGGGGACCTGGTTTCTCCGGGTCTACATCGACAGGGAGGGCGGCGTGTCCATCGACGACTGCGAGGCGGTCTCCCGCCCTCTGTCCGACCTGCTGGACCAGGCCGACCCCATTGAGGGCAGCTACACCTTCGAGGTCTCCTCTGCCGGGGCGGACCGGACGCTGAAAAAGCCTGAACACTTTGCGAAATTCCAGGGTGCGGAGGTGGAGGTCAAACTCTACCGCCCCCGGGAGGGCCGCAAGGACTTTGTGGGAACGCTCAAGGGTTATCAGGACGGAGACGTCACCCTGGAAATCAACGGCGGAGAGGCCGTCTTTACCAAACAAGAGATCGCGCTGGTACGGCTGTACCTGCGGGTTTGACTTTAGGAGGAAAACACCGTGGCAAAGAGAGTGACAAAGAAGAACGTCAACACCAACGAGATGGACGGCAAAGAGTTTTTCGAGGCCATTCACCAGATCGAGATGGAAAAAGGGATTAAGCCCGGCTACATGCTGGAGAAGGTGACCCAGGCCCTGTTGTCCGCTTACCGGCGGGATCACGAGGGCGTGGGGGACAATCTGGTGATTGAGGCCAACGAGGAAGCCGGCACCGTCCGGCTGTTTCTGAAAAAGGATATCGTGGAGGTGGTGGACAATCCCGCCACTGAGATCTCCCTGGAGGAGGCCCGCCGTTCTCTGCCCCAGGCTGAACTGGGCGACACGGTGCGCATGGAGGTAAAGGCCCGGTCCTTCGGCCGCATCGCTGCCCAGACCGCCCGTCAGGTCATTATTCAGGGCATCCGGGAGGCGGAGCAGGGGATGATCTATGATGAGTTCTCCACCAAGGAGCACGAGCTGCTCACCGGCGTGATTACCCGAATTGATCCCAGGAACGGGGCTGTTTCCCTCCGGCTTCACGCCGGCGACCAGTTTACCGACGCCTATCTGGGCACGGGGGAACAGGTCCGGGGCGAGCGCTATACCGAGGGCCAGCGGCTGAAGATTTATGTGGTGGAGGTCCGCCGGGCTACCAAGGGTCCCCAAGTGCTCATCTCCCGCACCCATCCCGGCCTGGTCAAGCGGCTGTTTGAGCTGGAGGTGCCCGAGGTCTACGACGGCACGGTGGAGATCCGCTCGGTGGCCCGGGAGGCTGGCTCCCGCACCAAGATGGCCGTCTGGTCCCCCGATCCCAACGTGGACCCTATCGGCGCCTGCGTCGGCCCCCGGGGCCAGCGGGTGAATACCATCGTGGAGGAGCTGAAGGGGGAGAAAATCGACATCATCCGCTGGTCTGAAAACCCGGCGGAGTATATTGCCGCCGCCCTCTCCCCTGCCGACGTCGTCTCGGTGGAGGAGCTGCCCGCCGCCGGCGACGCCAAAAGCTGCCGAGTGGTGGTTCCTGACGACCAGCTGTCCCTGGCCATCGGCAAGGAGGGGCAGAACGCCCGCCTCGCCGCCAAGCTCACCGGCTATAAGATTGACATTAAACCCGAATCCGTTCCCCTGGAGCCCATCGAGGACCTGATCGCCCGGGCCGAGGCCGAGGCCGCCGAGGAGGCCCTGGAGGCTGCCATGGCCCAGGCGGAGAAGAACGAAGAAATCCCGGAGGAATAAGGGAGGAAGCGCCTTGCCCAAGAAGATACCCATGCGCCAATGCGTTGGCTGCCGGGAGATGAAAGAGAAAAAGGCCCTGATTCGGGTGGTCAAATCCCCGGAGGGGGCGGTGTCCCTGGACTTCAAGGGCAAGCTGCCCGGCCGGGGGGCTTACGTGTGCCCCGATCCGGACTGCCTGAAGCGGGCCCGAAAGAGCCGGGCGCTGGAGCGCGCCTTTTCCGTCCCCCTCCCCCCCCAGGTTTGGGAGGGGCTGGAAGAGCAGATGAAGGAGGTGTCCCCCGATGCCTGACGATCCCATCCTGCGCCTGCTGGGTCTGGCCAAAAAGGCCGGCCGGCTGGAAATCGGCGAGGAGCCGGTGGGGGCCGCATGCCGGGCCCGGCACGCCCGTCTGGTACTGCTGGCCGCCGACTCTGCTCCCAACACCCGCCGCCGGGCTGCCCACTTCGGTGAGGCGGGCAGCGTCCTCTGGCTGGAGACCCCCTTCAGCAAGGCTGAACTGGGCGCTATCCTGGGCCGGACCTCCTGCGCCATTCTGGCCCTTACCGACGCCGGCTTTGCCGCCGCCGTCGCAGAAAAGCTGGCCATCCGTGAACCGGACAAGTACGCTCCCGCAGCCCAGCAGCTGCGGACAAAGGCCGACCGGATGTTTCAGCGGCAGAAGGAGCAGCGGCGGCACGAGAAAAATCTGCGCCGGGGCGGACGAAAGCCCTGGGCAGCCCCGCCGCTCCCGAAGGAGGAGGCCCCGCCCCGGCGGAGTCAGTCCCGTCCGCCCAAGGCCCGCCGTCCCGGAGACGGCCGGAGCCCCGAGGCCGGGCGTGCCCCGGGAGGGACTGTGAAAAGCGGCCCGGGCGGCCGCCGTCTCACCGGCAAGTTCCGGAAACCCTGAGAAACGAGGTGCATTCATCTATGATGATCAAATATCCCGTCCATAAGCTGGCCAAGGACTTTACCAAAAGCGGCAAGGCCCTGCCCTCCAAGGAGGTCATGGACATCCTGACCCGGTACGGCCACCCCCCCAAGAACCATATGCAGCCCCTCACCGACGAGGAGCTGTCCATCGTGTTTGAGCATCTGACCCAGCATAACCAGATTGTTTCCATTGAATCGGTCTATGCCGACGTCTACCACGAAGAGCCCGCCTCCAAGGCGGAGAAGAAGGAACCCGTCAGGCCCCCCCAGAGCCAGCCCGCCAAACCCGCGCCTCAGGGCGGGCAGCCCGGCCAGCAGTCTGTCAAGCAGCCGGTGCAGCAGCCTGCCAGCCGCGTCCCCGCCAAGAAGGTGGTGGACACCCGGGGAGGCCCGGCGGTCAATCTGGAGAAGTACGACGAGCGCCTGGAGAACTTTACCGATCAGCGCCGCCAGGACATGCGGGGTGGCAAACAGAAGCTCCAGAAGCAGAACCAGCGCTCCCGCCAGCAGGGCGGCCGGGGCCAATCCTTCGGAAACAAGCGCCGCCAGGAGGAGCAGGACCGGATGCGCCGCCTTCAGCTGGAGATTGCCAAGAAAGCCCCCACCAAGGTGCTTATTCCCGACGAGATCGGGGTGGGCGAGCTGGCCTCCCGAATGAAAAAGACGGGGGCCGAGGTGGTAAAGTGCCTGATTCGGAACGGAGTCATGGCCTCCCTGTCCGACATTATCGACTTTGACACCGCCGCCATCATCGCTGAGGAGATGGGCTGCAAGGTGGAGAAGGAGGTAATTGTCACCATTGAGGAGCGCCTTATCGACACCGCCGAGGACAGGGAGGAGGATCTGGTGGGCCGCGCTCCCGTGGTGGTGGTTATGGGCCACGTGGACCACGGCAAGACCTCTCTGCTGGACTATATCCGCAGCGCCAATGTTGTCTCCGGCGAGGCCGGCGGCATCACCCAGCACATCGGCGCTTACCAGGTGGACGTAAAGGGCAATACCGTCACCTTCCTGGACACCCCCGGCCATGAGGCCTTTACCGCCATGCGAGCCCGGGGCGCCATGATCACCGATATCGCCATCCTGGTGGTGGCCGCTGACGACGGCATCATGCCCCAGACGGTGGAGTCCATTAACCACGCCAAGGCGGCCGACATCCCCATCATCGTGGCGATCAACAAGATGGATAAGCCGGCGGCCAACCCCGACCGGATCATGCAGCAGCTCA
>CANEFX010000043.1 GCA_947426945.1 uncultured Bacillota bacterium | reverse complement strand
ACGCAGCCGGTGCCGAAGTCCATCTCCACGTAGTCGTCGGCCACGATGGGGATCTCCCGGTCCATCAGGGGCAGGATGCATTTCTGTCCCACCAGGTGCCGGTACCGCTCGTCATTGGGGTTGACGGCCACGCCGGTGTCGCCCATCATGGTCTCGGGGCGGGTAGTGGCGACGACAAGATAGCCGGAGCCGTCGGCAAGGGGGTAGCGCATGTGCCACAGGTGGCCGGGCTTGTCCTGATACTCCACCTCCGCGTCGGACAGGGCGGTGACGCAGTGGGGGCACCAGTTGATGATGCGGGAGCCCTTGTAAATCAGGTCCTTCTCATACAGGCTGACAAACACATGGCGTACCGCCCGGCTCAGCCCCTCGTCCATGGTGAAGCGGGAGCGCTCCCAGTCGGCGGAGATGCCCAGCTTCTTCTGCTGCGCCACGATGCGGGCGCCGTATTTGGCCTTCCAGTCCCAGACCCGCTCCAGGAACTTCTCACGGCCCAGGTCATAGCGGCTCAGCCCCTCGCTTTTCCGCAGCTCCTCCTCCACCTTCACCTGGGTGGCGATGCCCGCGTGGTCCGTGCCGGGCAGGTACAGCGCCGCATAACCCTGCATCCGCTTGAAGCGGATCAGCATGTCCTGGAGGGAGTCGTCCATGGCGTGGCCCATGTGGAGCTGCCCTGTCACGTTGGGGGGCGGCATGACGATGGTGAAGGGCTTCTTTTTTGGATCGCGATGGCCCCGGAAGCAGCCGTTTTCCTCCCACATTTTATAGATGCGGCCCTCTGCCTCCTGGGGCTCATAGACCTTTGGAAGTTCTTTTTTCATGCTGATTTCTCCTTATTGTCAGTTTGTTTGATGGATTCCTTCAATTTATCCGGAATATGGCTCATGCTCCAGATGGCGGCGTAGGGCCGCAGCCAGCGGCGCAGGTCGCCGGGAGTGGCGTCTACCAGCTGGGCTTTGGGCAGGGGCAGACCCAGCCCGCGTTTTCCGGTGAGCCAGATAATCTCGTCGCACTCCACCGCCGAGCGAAATTTTTTGCAGTCAAAGATCTGGCTGGGCTGCTCGCCGTCGCCGAAATAGATCCGACACTGTCCCTGGTCCAGCACGATGCGGAAAGGCAGGCCGCCGTCGTACTTGCCGGCGGCTCGGGCCGCCTCCCGGGCCTCCCGGTTGGCTTTTACCGCCGCCGCCGGGTCGCCGCCGGTGAATTTTCGCATGACGGTGAGCCCCACATAGAGGGCCAGGATCAGATAGACGAAGGTCATTGCCGAGTTGCCGCTGCGGAACTGAACCATCACTGCCATGGCCAGGAAAATGGTTACCAGCGGGCCCATGATCCGGCCCCGCCGCAGCGACCTTACATAGCTGAGCAGGATCAGGTAGTCCCCCGCCTCCTCCAGCTGGTCCACCTTTCCCAGGAAGACAATCGGCTGTTGCGTGCTTGTTTTCCTCTGCATCGGGATACCTCCTTCTTATGTTGCTGTCATTTGATGCGCTGAATTTTTAATCCGGTTTTCCGCTGAATAAATTCCCGGAATTCGTCGGAAGTGCCCCAGGTAAAGCCCTCCTTGTCGTAGATCTGCCCGTGGGTCCTGTCCAGCAGAAAGGCATAGTGGCTGCCGCTCTCCACAATGGCGCGGATCTGCCGGTAAGGCCACCAGCTCTCCCCGGCCTGGGTGCGGTGGACATAGCCGTCCTCCTTGAAGGTGGCGTTGACCGTCCGGCTGGCCGGAAGTATCTGGCGCAGGCCTACCGCGCCGTTTACGTAATCCTCCCCCAGGATGCAGGAGAGCATGATGCAGGCCAGCAGCACGTTGACCAGCCAGCCCCCCGCACCGGCCCGGATGTAGACTGCCGTCAGAAACAGCTCCAGCGCCACGATGAACCAGGCCAGCATCCGTACGGGGCCGTTCCGTCCCCGGCGCAGGGTCCTGCGGGTCATCCGGGCCAGAGCTGTCATGCTTTTTTGATTGATCTCGGTCTGAATGATGAACATAGCATTACCTCACAGAAAACGCCCTGAGCCTAGCTGGCTCAGGGCGATTGTTTAACCGCGGTACCACCTGAATTTCCCCGGGGGGACGCTCTGCCTTCTGTAACGGGAAGCCCCGCCGGCGCTTACCGTCGGTTCGGCGCCGGGGCGCGGAAGCCACCTTCCCCAGGCCGGACGGGAGACTTGCACCCGCCGTCTCCTCTCTGTGCGTCCGAACATGGATACTCCTCTTCCGCATAGCCTTTGTCCGCTCAATTATACGCAGAATCAAAGGGAATGTCAAGTTTTTTTATTTTTCTGATAGATGATATTCAGCCCCTTGAGGAGCAGGTCCCGCTCCAGACGTATCTCCCGGCGGCACAGGGGGACAATGAACTGGGCCATCCCCCCGGTGGCCACGACTGTGGTGGAAAATCCAAGCTCCTCCTCCACCCGGTCCAGCATCCCGTCCAGCATGGCGGCGGTTCCATACATGATGCCGCTGCGCATACAGTCCACGGTGTTCTTGCCGATTACCTTTTTGGGCCGGTCCAGGCTGATGCCGGGCAGCTGGGCGGTGCGGGAGGTAAGGGCCTCCAAAGAGACGCGCACTCCGGGAATAATGCAGCCCCCCAGATAGGTGCTCCCCTTGCCCACCACCTCAATGGTGGTGGCAGTGCCCAGGTCCAGCAGGGTGAGGGGAGGCTCGTACTCTGCCAGGGCGGCTACGGCGATGACAATCCGGTCGCTGCCCACCTGGGAGGGGGTGTCCATCTGAATATTCAGCCCGGTTTTCAGCCCGGGACCTACCACCATGGGGGCCTTGCCTGTGACCTTCATCACACCGGTGCGCACTGAGTTGAATACCGGCGGCACTACCGAGGAGATGATGCAGTCCGCCACATCCCGGGGCTTTACGTCGAACAGGCTGAGCATGCTCTTAATCTCCGCCCCGTACTGGTCGGAGGTCCTGATGCGGTCGGTGGCGATACGGGCCTCAAAGGCGATCTTGCTATCCTGAATGCCGCCGATGACGATATTGGTGTTGCCGATGTCGATTGCCAGGAGCATAAGCTCACCTGTTTCTCTCGTTTAGTTTTTGCTGACCTGAGCGCTGGGGCGCAGGTAGGGCACATGAAGCAGCACCTTGCCGATGCCGGTGACCAGCACCAGGGCCACGATGGCCTCCAGCACGCTGGAGCCGGTGATGATGCCCATGATCATGCCCAGTACCGCGTCAACGCCGACTTTCATGGCCTCGGCGTACTCGGGCCGCAGCAGAAAATAGATGCTGCCCATGACAAACACAGTGTTGGTCATGGAGCCGACAAAGCCCGCCACAGGCAGAGCAATCAGGTCGTTGACCCGAAACTTTTTCAGCCCGATCCACAGCCAGCCAGCCACCACGCCGATCATGATCCGACAGCCCACCGAGATCCAGACTGCCTTCAGCGCCCCAGGCAGACTGACGGCCAGAAAAGGGGAGAAGGCGAAGGAGAGCACCTTGGGGGCAAAGGTGTTGCTGATCATGGAGCAAACGCCGAAGGTGGCGCCCAGGATGCCCCCGGCCAGGGGGCCGAAGAGGATGGCGCCCAGGATCACCGGGATGTGGGTAGTGGTGGCGTTGATGATGGGGGTGGGGATCAGGCCCAGAGGGGTGTTAGCCAAGAGGACCACAATGGCGGCCATCATGGCCACGCCAACCATCCAGCGGGTGTCGTGCTTGCGAGTATTCATAAAAATTACCTCCTGCTGCCGCTCCGCCCTGTGTGGACGCGCTTGAAACGGGGATCAGCTCTGTATTTCCCCGCTTTTGGCGGGGAAACAGAAAACTTTTTCCGCGTTCCAGAAACGCTCCGTCATCTGCAGATGCAGCGCAAATTTAAGAGGACGAGGACGCGCCCGTCCTCTCAGCCGCATTATACAGGATAGCGGCCCGAGATGCAAGGAAAAAATGAATACAACAAAATTGTGCGAAAAATATAATTTAGGGGCTATTCAAACGGGAGACTTTGTGCTATAATGCAAATGAGGCCGCCTCAGGCACGTTTCATCAATGAAACGTGCGGGGGCGTATGGTATGCGCCCCCGCAGAAATATTTCTTGCGGCGGGCCGCGGGCGGCGAAAATATGAGAAGAGAGAGGGAAATTATATGGAAGCATTTGGTAACCTGATTGGCACCATCAGCGGCTGGATGTACAGCTACATCCTCATTATCATGCTGCTGGGCGTCGGTCTCTACTTCACCTTCCGGGGCAAGCTGGTCCAGCTGCGGCTGCTGCCTGAGTCCATCCGGGTGGTGGGAGAGAAGCCCAAGGACGGCAAGTCCGTATCCGCCTTCCAGGCTCTGATGGTGTCCACCGCCAGCCGTGTGGGCACCGGCAACATCGTGGGCGTGGCCAACGCCATTGCCATCGGCGGTTACGGTGCGGTGTTCTGGATGTGGATCATCGCCATTGTGGGCGGCGCCTCCGCTTTTGTGGAGAGCACCCTGGCCCAGATTTACAAGAAGCGCGACCCAGAGGGCGGCAGCTACGGCGGCCCGTCCTACTACATTGAGGCCGCCCTGCACAGCCGTGCGCTGGGTATCGTGTTCGCCGTTGCCCTGATCGCCACCTACGCCGGCGGCTTCAATATGCTGGCCTCCTACAACCTGATCAGCAGCTTCACCAGCTATGACTTCTATAACGCCGCCGGCACCATTGGCAACTACAGCACCGTGGCCGTTGTGGGCGGCGCTGTCCTGGCCATCCTGGTGGGCATCTGCATCTTCGGCGGCGGCAAGCGCATTGTCAAGGTTACCGGCGTGATGGTCCCCGTCATGGGCGTCATCTACATCATCATGGCCCTGCTGGTGGTCATCCTGAACATCGGCCAGGTCCCCGCCGTCATCGGCAAGATCTTTGCCGAAGCTTTCGATTTCAAGGCTATCTTCGGCGGCTTTGCCGGTTCCGCCCTGATGCAGGGCATCAAGCGCGGCCTGTACTCCAATGAGGCCGGCGTGGGCTCCGCCCCCAACGCCGCCGCCGCAGCCGATGTGTCCCACCCCGTGAAGCAGGGCCTGGTCCAGATGCTGTCCGTGTTCATTGACACCATCCTCATCTGTACCGCTACCGCTCTCATGGCTCTGTGCACCGGCATCATCCCCTCCGAGGAGCTCACCGGCGCCCCCTTTGTGCAGGCCTCCCTGGCCAACACCTTCGGCGCCGTCGGCCCCTACTTCATTACCTTCGCCCTGCTGCTCTTCGCGTTCACCACCCTGCTGGGCAACCTGTTCTACTGTGAGGGCTGCATGAACTACATTGCCGGCCACAAGGTAAGCAAGACCGGTACCACCGTGTTCAACGTAATCGCCGTTCTGCTGGTGTTTGTGGGCGCTCTGTTGGACTTCGGTCTGGTTTGGGACCTGGCCGACGTGCTTATGGGTATCATGGCTATCATCAACCTGCCTGTCATCGTCATCCTGGGCGGCACTGCCATGAAGGCCCTGAAGGACTACACCGAACAGCGCGCCGCCGGCAAGGACCCCGCCTTCAAGGCTGCCTCCATCGGCCTGCGGGAAAAGACCGACTTCTGGAACTGAGCGGAGCGGATGCTTCCGTCTTGACATTCAGCATACTGTTTTCCCTGCGGGGCGGCTCTGTCGGGAGCCGCCCTGCGGCCGTTCGGGTCGCTTGGTCCCGGCACGGCCAAAATTCGAACGATTCTACAGATAATTTGCAGAAATATCTATTTCAATTTGAATCTGTTTGCGGTACAATACAGTCAATCTCAAAAAAGGAGCGGTTGCTATGTCTATTCTAGTTTGCGGCGGCGCCGGCTATATCGGCAGCCATACCTGCGTGGAACTGATCCAGGCGGGATACGACATTGTGGTGGCGGATAATCTGTATAATTCCAGCGAGGAGGCCCTCCGCCGGGTGGAAAAAATCGTGGGAAAGCCCATCCCCTTCGTCAAAACAGAGCTGTGCAGCGAGGACGAGGTGGAGGCCCTGTTCGTCAGATATCCGGACATTGACGCGGTGATCCACTTCGCCGGCCTGAAGGCGGTGGGAGAGAGCGTATCCAAGCCCCTGGAGTACTACTCCAACAACCTGATCAGCACCCTCTACCTGCTCCAGGCCATGCGCCGCCACGGGGTAAAGAACTTCGTGTTCTCCTCCTCCGCCACGGTGTACGGCGACCCGGCAACCGTGCCCATCCGAGAGGACTTTCCCACCGGCGGCACCACCAACCCCTACGGCACCTCCAAGCTGTTCCAGGAGAAGATGCTCATGGACATCTGCGCCGCCGACCCTGAGCTGAACGTGGCCCTGCTGCGCTATTTCAATCCCATCGGCGCTCATGAGTCCGGCCTCATCGGCGAGGACCCCAACGGCATCCCCAACAACCTGGTGCCCTATATCGCCAAGGTGGCGGTGGGCCAGCTGGAGAAGGTCCACGTCTTTGGAAACGACTACGACACCCCCGACGGCACCGGCGTGCGGGACTATATCCACGTAGTGGACTTGGCAAAGGGCCACGTGGCGGCGGTAAAGAAGCTGGAGAGCAACTGCGGCCTGTTTGTGTGCAACCTGGGCACCGGCAACGGCTACTCCGTGCTGGACGTGGTCCGCGCCTATGAGAAGGCCTGCGGCCACGCGCTGCCCTACGTCATCGAGGCCCGCCGCCCCGGAGACATCGCCGCCTGCTACGCCGACCCCGCCAAGGCCAAAGAGGAGCTGGGCTGGGAGGCCGGGCTGGGCATCGAGGAGATGTGCGCCTCCTCCTGGAAGTGGCAGTCTATGAACCCCAACGGGTACAAAGGTTAAAAGGAGAAAGAGAATGAAAAAGCCTGTTCTTGTCATTATGGCTGCCGGCATGGGCAGCCGGTACGGCGGCCTGAAGCAGCTGGACCCGGTGGGGAACCACGGCCAGCTGATTATCGACTACTCCATCTACGACGCCCGCCGGGCGGGCTTTGAGACGGTGGTGTTCGTCATCAAGCCCGAAATTGAGGCCGATTTTAAGACTGCCATCGGAGACCGGGTGTCCAAGATTATGGACGTGAAGTATGCCTACCAGCTCAAGGAGGACCTGCCCGAGGGCTACGAAGTCCCCGCCGGGCGGACCAAGCCATGGGGCACGGCCCACGCAGCCCTGGCCGCCCGAAACATTGTGGACGGCCCCTTCGCCGTCATCAACGCCGACGACTACTACGGACCCGAGGCCTACCGGGAGATATTTGACTATCTGTCCGGCCACGAGGATGGGGCGCTGTATGAGTACGTCATGGTGGGCTACCTGCTGAAAAACACCGTCACCGAGAACGGCACCGTGGCCCGG
>CANEFX010000042.1 GCA_947426945.1 uncultured Bacillota bacterium | reverse complement strand
AGATCCCCATCGTGGCCGACGACTACGTGGAGATGGACTTCGGCACCGGCTGCGTAAAAATGACCCCCGCCCACGACCCCAACGACTTTGAGGTGGGCCTGCGCCACAATCTGGACACCATCCGGGTGCTGGACGACAACGGCGTGGTCAACGCCAACGGCGGCAAGTATGAGGGCATGGACCGGTACGAGGCCCGGAAGGCGGTTGTCGCCGACCTGGAGGCCCTGGGGCTGATAGAGAAGATCGAGCCCTACTCCCACAACGTGGGCACCTGCTACCGCTGCCACAGCGATGTGGAGCCTCTCATCTCCGCCCAGTGGTTCGTCCGCATGGAGCCCCTGGCCAAGGAGGCCCTGCGGGTGGTCAACGAGGGGGAGACCAGATTCGTCCCCGACCGCTTTGCCAAAACCTACACCAACTGGATGGAGAACGTCCACGACTGGTGCATCTCCCGCCAGCTGTGGTGGGGCCACCAGATCCCCGCCTGGTACTGCGCGGACTGCGGCCACGTGACGGTCTCTGAGACCGACCCAGACCGCTGCGGGAAGTGCGGCTCCAGGCATATCGAGCGGGACCCCGACGTGCTGGACACCTGGTTCTCCTCCGCCCTGTGGCCCTTCTCCACCCTGGGCTGGCCGGAGAACACCGAGGATTTCCAGTACTACTACCCCACCGACGTGCTGGTCACCGGCTACGACATCATCTTCTTCTGGGTGGCCCGGATGATCTTCTCCGCCTGCGAGCACACGGGAAAGCCCCCCTTCCACACCGTGTTCATCCACGGTCTGGTGAGGGATGACAAGGGCCGGAAGATGTCCAAATCCCTGGGCAACGGCATCGACCCCCTGGAGATCGCCGACAAGTACGGCGCCGACGCTCTGCGCTTCAATCTGGTCACCGGCAACTCCCCCGGCAACGACATGCGCTTTTTCACCGAACGGTGTGAGGCCATGCGCAACTTCGCCAACAAAATCTGGAACGCCAGCCGCTTTTTGATGATGAACCTGACCATCGACAGGTGTGAGCTGCCCCAGAAGCTGGAGCTGGAGGACAAGTGGATTTTGTCCAGACTGAACCGGACCGTTGCCGAGATTACCGAAAACATGGACCGGTATGAGCTGGGGGTGGCCGCCCAGAAGATTTACGACTTCATCTGGGACGACTACTGCGACTGGTATATCGAGCTGACCAAGACCCGCCTCCAGGGTGAGGACGAGGACAGCAAGGCCCGGGCCCAGCAGGTGCTGTGCTGGGTGCTGACCCAGATGCTCAAGCTGCTCCACCCCTTCATGCCTTTCATCTCTGAGGAGATCTGGCAGGCCCTGCCCCATGAGGCGGGTGTGAAGGACGGGGACTTCCTCATGCTCCAGAGCTGGCCCGCAGCCTCCGACGCCATGGACTTCCCGGCTGAGGAGAAGTCCATGGAGCTCATCATGGACGCTA
The DNA here is from genome assembly GCA_947426945.1 of uncultured Bacillota bacterium. Lineage (GTDB taxonomy): Bacteria > Bacillota > Clostridia > Oscillospirales > Oscillospiraceae > Lawsonibacter. Next base: position 6,234 of record CANEFX010000042.1, on the reverse strand, counting down.
TTCGGGCTATCCGGGGCCGGCGCAGCGAGATGAACGTGCCCCCCTCCAGGAAGGCCCATCTCACTGTGGCCACCGACGAGACGGAGACCTTCACCCTGGGCGTGCCCTTCCTGAAGAAACTGGCTTACGCCAGCGAAGTGGAGCTCGTCCCCGCGAACGCCGCCCCCGACGCCGCCGGCAAGGTTGCAGTGGTCACCCATGCCGCCCAGCTGTTTATCCCCCTGGGGGAGCTGGTGGATCTGGCGAAGGAAAAGCAGCGCGTGGAGAAGGATCTGAAAAAGCAGAGCGCCGAGCTGGAGAAGCTGAATGCCAAGCTGAGCAATCCCGGCTTTATTAACAAGGCTCCGGCCAGCGTAGTGGAGACCGAGAAGGAACGAGCCGTCCAGCTCACCGCCCTGGTGGCCAAGCTGGAGGAACAGCTGAAGGGGATGTAATTATGTCAAGAATCCAACTGGGAAGCACTGGCATTGAAATTGAGAAAAACGGCTTCGGCTGTCTGCCCATCCAGCGGATTACCAAAGAGGAGGCGGCTTATCTCCTCCATAAGGCTGTGGCCGGCGGCATGAATTACTTTGACACTGCCCGGGCCTACTCCGACAGTGAGGAGAAGCTTGGCTGGGCCTTTGCCGGCATGCGGGACAAGGTGGTCATCGCCACCAAGACCCACGCTCAGACCGGGGAAGAGCTGCGGGAGCATCTGGAGACCAGCCTCAGGCTGCTGAACACCGACTATATCGACGTCTACCAGTTCCACAACCCTGCCTTTGTCCCCCGCCCCGGCGGGGAGGACGGGCTGTATGACGCCGCCCTGGAGGCCCAAGCTCAGGGCAGGATCCGCCATATCGCCATCACCAACCACCGGCTGGCCGTGGCTCACGAGGCCATCGACTCCGGGCTGTACGCCCTGCTCCAGTTCCCCTACAGCTATCTCTCCGGTCCCCAGGAGAGGGAGCTGGTAGAGAAGTGCCGGACAAAGGGCATGGGGTTCGTGGCCATGAAGGGGATGGCGGGCGGACTGCTCCGGGACGGAACGGCCGCCGCCGTCTGGATGGCCGGGCAGGAGGGGGTCGTCCCCATCTGGGGCGTACAGCATGAGTGGGAACTGGACCAGTTCCTCTCCTGCGTGCCCGAGGCCCCCGCCATGACGGAGGAATTCCGGGCCCGCATTGAGACAGACCGGGCCGAGCTCACCGGCAACTTCTGCCGCTCCTGCGGCTACTGCATGCCCTGCCCGGTGGGCATTGAGATCAACCAGTGTGCCCGGATGTCGCTGCTGCTCCGCCGGATGCCCGCCGCCGAGTGGCTGGACGATCACTGGCAGGGAGAGATGAAAAAGATCGAAAACTGCCTGCACTGCGGCCAGTGCGCCGCCAGGTGCCCCTACGGTCTGGACACCCCCCAGCTGCTTCAGGACAACTATAAGGAGTACTGGACCCATTTTTAACCCCATCTCCGCCGATATAAACAGCGTATCCCAAGTGCAGAGATCTTGTCTGTATTTCCCCGCCTCCGGCGGAAAAACACACGATCTTTCCAATGAACACTTCGAATGTAAACCAGCGGTTGACAGAAATAGACCTCTGAGTTGGTGGTCAGAGGTCTGTTTTTTATATATTCTGGAGGCAGAAAGGAGGGCAAATACTATGACTGTAGGACAGCGTATCGCCCAGAAGCGCAAGGAGCTGGGTCTGTCCCAGGAGGGGCTGGGGGAACAGCTGGGGGTATCCCGGCAGGCCATCTACAAGTGGGAGTCGGACGCCTCCCTGCCCGAGATTGACAAGCTCATCACTTTAAGCAGGATATTTTCCGTTCCCGTAGGCTGGCTGCTGGGCGTAGAGGAGGAGCCCCGGGATGAGGCCCCGTCCTCCAGGGAGCTGACCGAGGCCCAACTGGCCATGGTCCGGGAGATCGTGGACCGCTATCTGACCGCCCAGCCCAGGGCCGAGCCGCCCAAAAAGCGGCGGTTTGCCAGATTCTGCGCCGGGCTGGCGGCAGCCGCCCTTGTGGTGTGCCTGTTTAACCTGTTCTCCAAGCTGGACCGGGTGAGCCAGAATTACGACAGTCTGCGCCGGGCGGTGAACAGCGTGAGCAGCAATGTCGACTACCAGATCAGCTCCATCACCGACCGGGTAGAGGATATTCTCAAAAGCCAGAACACCCTGACGGCGGAGTGGACCACCGAACCATCCTCCACCGATCTTGAGGCCAATACCGTGACCTTCGACGTGCGGGTGGTGCCCAGAACCTATGTGGAGGGGATGACCGCCGTCTTTCAGGCCCGCAGCGGGGAGGACACTGTGGAACTGCCTGTGGAACCGGGGGCGGACCACGCCTTTACCGGACAGGTCACCTGTCCCCTTACCGACGATATTTCGCTGACAGTGGTGTTTGTCACCGGAGACAGGCGGGAGACCCAGTGGCTGGAGGATTACAGCTCCCTCTACACCGCCAGCTTCCCCAACCTGTATCTGCACAGCTTCCTCTGGAACAGCGAACAGGACGGCGTGCTGCTTGCCGACCGGCACCTCAGGCCTGAGGTCGTAAATATAAAAACTTCAGAGGAGAACTGGCGCCCCGATCCGCCCGCCACCCTCCACGTGGGCCTGTTCCAGGACCGGAAGCTGGTCTCCTGGTACGCAGAGCAGGACAAAGAGATTATAATATACGGCCCCAACAGCATGAGCGGAAAAAAGTCAGTCGAGCGTATCTGGGTCCTTCCCCGGGATATCACTCTGGACCCCGGCCACGAATACTGCGAGGCGGCGGTGTACACCGATGAGTACGGCCGGCAGAGGATCTATACCGACATAGGATTTATGTACAGTGAAACAGAGGGGTACTGGACCTCCTCTCGCGGGGACTATGAGAGCTCCTGCGGCCCCGACGGCTGGGAATTTTAAGCAATTTCTCTGGAAAAGGACTTGTGCACCCCCCGCATATTGTGGTATAATGGCCTAAATCAACCCCCCAATACAACAGGAGGTGCGCGCCATGAAATGTCCCTACTGCGGCTACTTAGAGAGCAAGGTGGTGGACTCCCGCCCCGCTGACGAGGGGGCCAGCATCCGCCGCCGCCGGGAGTGCCTGTCCTGCCACAAGCGCTTCACCACCTATGAGACCATGGAGAGCCTGCCCCTGATGGTGGTCAAGAAGGACGGCAGCCGCCAGAGCTTCGACCGCAGCAAGGTGCTGGGCGGGCTGATCCGGGCCTGTGAGAAGCGCCCGGTATCCTATCAAACCCTGGAAAATCTGGTGGGCGAAATCGAACAGGTCCTTCAAAACCAGATGGACCGGGAGATCAGCTCCGCCCAGATTGGCGAGTTGGTGATGGAGCGGCTGAAAAAGGTGGATGAGGTGGCTTACGTCCGCTTTGCCTCGGTCTACCGCCAGTTCAAGGATATCAACACCTTCATGACCGAGCTGAACAAGCTGCTGGAGGACAAGTAAAAACTTACATCCTACGAAAAATCCCGGCCGGTTGGCCGGGATTTCTTTATACGCTGAGGCTGAAACCGCCGGTCTGGTGGTACAGTCTGAAATAGTTCTTGGGATACAACTGCAGATTCTTCAGGAAAGTGTTCAGCCCCTCACTCTCATCACCGACGGCAAAGCTGAGCAGATCACCTGCGTTGAACAGGTCGCTCTTGTCGTCCTTAAAAATGATATCCCTGTTGATGACATGCCGTTCCCCGCTCCTGTCAGTATAGGCAGTCCAGGTGTTGGCGGTAAAGGGATCTTCCGGGTCGAACTTGTCCGGCCGGTCGTAGTAGACCGTGGTAGTGGTCCCATCCGGGTGGGTGGTAGTATGGCTGATCATCCGGCCATAGGGTCCATGGGGATAGCCGCCAGTCTGGTAAAACCACTCAAACCCCTCCGGCGGGACCATATCTGGGTCCAGAATATACCGGGTATCCGCACAGAAGTCGTTGGAAAAAGCAGCGTTAAAATTATCGTACATGTTCAGTTTTTTGCCTTTATAGTCCGGCACGCTCCACTCCCAGCCCCGGTCCTGGACAAACCCATCCATTCCCTTGGTGGCAGCGGCAATGGCGGCCTCGCTCTTGTAGTAGTAGTCGGCATTGTAATACTGCCACGTGCGCTGGGGACACATCTCCCCGATGATATACTGCTTCCCCTGCTCGTTATTCCGGCGAACGGCAATACTTAAAATCCGTCCGCGGAACTCATCATACATGGCCTCGGTGCAGGCCTGCTCCATGCCAGGGTCCACAAAGGGAACGGGATAGCCCGCCCTGGCGGTCTCCTCATACATCTCATGGGCCAGACCTTGGAACCGGGAGGCCAGCTCGTCCTCGTTCATGGTCCCGTCCATAAACTTTCCGATGGCGTCATCCATCCGGTTCCTGACGTCCAGCCAGGCATCCCGGACTTTGGGGCTGGCCTCCAGGCTTCCGGCCATATAGCTGCGCTTGAAAAAGTCGATCTGGTCCGCCCGGGCGGACTCTCTGTCCGGCATAGCGCCAGGCAAGGAGAGCTCCAGCCGGTCCTGGGCGGCCGCCAGGGCGCTGCCCTCCAGCTTTTGGAGCGGTAGCCTCTCAAACTCATAGCTGCCATAGGCGCTGGTATATCTCACATTGCCATTGGTCAAAAGCTCTGTGCTGGAAGAAAAATCAGTCTGGGGGATCATGGGAACGTCTCCTCTGCCATTCAGTTGTATATGCTGGTTATCGGCAAGGGAAACGGGAAACTTAACCTATACCAGCTCCCACTGGAAGTTTTCCAGCTTGAGGCGGCTGCCCACAGTAGTCCCCTCGGGAAGCAGGAACATGGTGATGGAGTGCCCAAGGCCGTCGTCGGTGATCAAATCAGCATAGTCGCCGTTGATGGCGCGGACGGTGTAATAAATCGGGTCCAAAAGATATCCTCCTCTCCGCCGTTCAGTCCAAATGTTTGATGTAACCGCCGTTTTCTTTGACAAAATCCATTTTGGCCAGATAGGCGGCGTGGTCCTGCGACACATCCTCCTCAAAAATCAGAGTATGGATTCCCTTCCCCGGAAGCTTCCCATACAAATAGGCCCCGATGGAACAGTCGCGGTATGTGGGCGTGGAGTAATCCAGCGTCACCCGCAGCGTCCCCGGCCCGGCCTGCATTCCCAGCAGAACGCCCGCCGGATCACCACCACAGCAGACCACATAAGCCCGCTCCGCTCCGGAGACTCCCTCGAACCCCGGAAAATAGGTCCGGATGTCCCTCCCATAGTGGGCCAGCAGATAGCGCAGGACGCCATCTTCCGGCGTGGTCTCCACCAGGTCATAGCTGCGGTCTCCCTGCCTCAGCCGCACCAGATTGTACACGTTGATACCCACCAGACATGCGTTCATCAGCGCCGTGGGATAGGAGTGGATCATCAGGGCATAGGCCGCAAAAATCCCGCTGCCTATGGTGTTGATGACCCGCAGCCTGACCACAGACGACATCAGCATGGACACTACCACCAGGATCGAACCCAGATATCCGATCATCTCTATCACAGCGCCCGCCTCCTTTTGCCTCTATTATAAACCCCGTGGAAAAAATGTGCAACCAATCGGGCCGTCAAAAAGAAAAGTCCGGTTTATAGGACTGTTCCTCTTGTATACTGTGGCCAGAATACAAGGAAAGGAGCCAGACGCAATGGATTACAGCATCGTATGGGTAAGAGGACATGTAGAGGTCTACGACTGGGCGGGGCGTTTTTGCTTCTCCGCCGACAATGAGCGGGAGGCCCGGGAGGAGCTGGCCGCCTCTGCCGCCTGACTGCACGAAAGCCCGGAGCTTACGCTCCGGGCTTTGAATTTGACTGGCTTAATACATGCCCATATCGGGGGCAGGGGCGGCGGGAGGTGCGGGGGGCTGGGGCTTGTCGGCCACCAGGGACTCGGTGGTCAGCAGGACGGAGGCGATGGAGGCGGCGTTCTCCAGAGCAGAGCGGGTGACCTTGGTGGGGTCCACAATACCCGCGGGGATCATGTCGCAGTACTCCTCCTTGTAGGCGTCGAAGCCGTAGCCGGTCTTGCCGGACTCCTGAATCCTGGCCAGCACCACCGCGCCGTCGATGCCGGCGTTGGCGGCAATCTGCTTCACCGGAGCGGTAAGGGCCCGGGCCACGATCTGCACGCCGGTCTTTTCATCGCCCTCGGTCTCAGAGAGCAGCTTCTCCACGGCGGGAATGGCGTTCAGGTAGGCGGTGCCGCCGCCGGCCACGATGCCCTCTTCCACAGCGGCGCGGGT
>CANEFX010000041.1 GCA_947426945.1 uncultured Bacillota bacterium | reverse complement strand
ATCATCTTTACATGAAAAAGTCTGCCATACGGCAGACTTTTTCGACAGGCTGAGGGGCGGTCCCTCGGGACCGCCCCTTTCCCGTGGTCTTATTCCTCTCTGCACAGCAGAATATCGTGATAGAACTTGTCCAGCTTCTTCTGGGTGGGGAAGGTGGCCACATACATCTGGTTGCCCATGGCATCGGCCAGCACATCCGGAATACGGTCCACCATCTTCATCTGCCCGCCGTACTTCTCCATAATGGCCTCATGGTCATAGACGAAGGGCTTGCCGTCCCGCCGACCGGCAAAGGCACAGAAGGAATGGGGGCCGCCCTCCACGGTGGAACGGTCAAAGGCAATCATATCCGCCCAGATCTTGTACACATTGGTGGAATTGGCAAAGTTCATCATGTCCGGGCTGAATCCACCGCAGGGCCGCATATTGACCTCCAGGGCCACCACATCCCCCTTCTTCCCCATCCCCTCCTGGTCTTGGGTGAGGCGGAAGAACTCAAAGTGGACAAACCGGCTCTTTACCCCAAAGCTCTTCACAGTAGCCCGTCCTGCCCTCCGGGTGTCGGCGGGCAGGTCCTTGACGATGTAATAAATAGAGTTGTCCTCCTCGTTGACAATGTCCATGATAGACATTGGAGTAACGTTGCCAGTCTCAAAAATGGGATTGCCCTGAGAGTCAATAATGGCGTCGTAGGAGTTGACCTCCGCATGGATAAACTCCTCCATAATGTAGGTGACGCCGGGATTTTTATTCTCCAAAAAGTCAGTCAGTTCCCCAAGGTCAGACAGCTTGTGGGTATCAGAGGCCCCCACGCCGTTGTCCGGCTTGACCACTACCGGCCAACCCACCTTCTGGATAAAGGTCTTGCAGTTTTTCAGGTTGTCCACCAGGTGATACCGGGCGGTGGGAATACCGGCCGCCTGATAGAACTCCTTCATCCTGGATTTGTATTTGATCCGGGGTATATCGCCGGTCTGGAAGCCACTGGTTATGTGAAAGTCAGTACGCAGAGCGGCGTCCCGCTCCAGCCAGTACTCATTGTTGCTCTCCAGCCAGTCGATGCGGCCATACTTGTGGATAAAGAAGGCCACCGCCCGGTAGACCGCGTCGTAGTTCTCCAGGGAGTCCACCTTGTAGTACTCATTCAGGCTGTCCTTCAGCTCGCCCATCAGTTCGTCATAGGGCTGATCGCCAATGCCAAGCACGTTCATCCCGTTGTTCTTCAGCTCCCGGCAGAACTGCCAGTAATTGGTGGGAAAGTTGGGGGAAATGAAAATTGCGTTTGCCATTCTGCTCTCTCCTTTTTGCGCTGCCCGTCACAAACGGACAGCGCCTTTTCGCTCCCTTATGAAGCCTCTTTTCCCCTAAAAGAGCCCAAAAAACGGCTCAAACGGGGTGTATTATTTCTATTAAATATTCTGAATCATATATGAGTCCACTGCTGGCGGACACTATTGACCCGGCTCGCCCCCCAGCAGCCAGGGGAAGAAATAGACCGCCTGCTTGTACCACCAGGGCCAGTCGTGGGCGCAGTCGTAACCCCAGAAGTCCACCCAGGTATGGATACCCTTTCGGTAAAAAATATCGGCCAGCCGACGGGTGGTGTCGGGAATCTCCCAGGGACCCAAGCCCACGCAGATGGCAGCTCTCTGGCGATTGAACATGTCGATATAGGGGTGATCCTCCGGCAGATTGGACATATAGTGGACGGGGGAATTTTGATATACTACCTCGTCCATATAACCGTCGAAGCCGTAGTCGGCGGTGTAAATACCGCTGAGTGCCAGGCAGCCGCTGAACAGATCCGGCCGCCGCAGGTAAAGATTGGCGGCGTGAGTGGCCCCCAGGCTGCACCCGAAAGCGATAATCCCGTCATGGCCTGTCCAGTCCAGTATGCGGGGGGCCATCTCCTGGAACAGGTAGTCCATCCACTGCTCATGCCGCCGCGCCCGCCAGTATGGGTCCCCCTTCTTGTCCGACCATGTCTCCTTGTCAATGGTATCCACTGAAAAGACAATAATCTGCCCGGATTCAATCCAGCGGGACAGGGTATCGGCCATGTGGAAATCGCCGAAGTCATGGAACCGGCCGTCCTGGCAGGGGATATACAGCACGGGTCGGCCGGCGTGGCCGTAGACCATGAACTCCATCTCCCGGCCTAAGGCTGGGCTGTATTCCTTAAAATACTCGGTTTTCATAAGCGCCTCCTAAATATCCAGCTCATACATGAGGGTGTTGATAAAGAAGGGGATCTGCTTCTCCCAGCTGGCCTCACAGTGGTCCCCGCCGGGGACGATGCGGCAGGTAAGCTTTATCCCTCGAGTGAGCAGCTGGCCGGCAATCCGGGCGAACTGCCCCTGCATCAGCTCATGGTTGCCCAGCTCCCGAGAGCCGTAGTCCATATACAGCACCGTGTCCGACCGTATCTCCGCCCCCCGGACCAGCCGGGCCAGCCGGTCCGGAGCCACCCACAGAGAAGGGGACAGGGCTGCCGCCCGGGCAAAGACGTGATTATACTCCAGCAGGGCATATAGGCTCATCAGTCCGCCCATGGAGCTGCCCGCGATGAAGGTATGCTGCCGGCCAGGCAGAGTGCGGTACTCCCGGTCAATCCGGGGCTTGAGGGCGCGGACGAACCAGTCCATCGTGATCTTCCCCCGGCCCGGCACATGGCCGAAGTCGGGCTCGTAAAAGGTATAGGGGGAGTACTCCGACAGCCGCCCGTTGTCCGGGTGGTGGTTACACTCCACCGCCGCCACAATGAGGGGCACCTGGAACTCGTCCAGGTACTCCCCCAGCCCCCAGCTCTTGCCGTAGGTAGCGTCCGAGTCAAAAAAGACGTTGTGGCCGTCAAACATGTACAGCACGGGGTAACGCCGCTCCGGCTCCCAATCGTAGTCTGCCGGGAGATAGAGGTAAACCCCCCGGGTCTCGTCCCCGGTGAGCTCAGGGATGGTTACATTCCAGGTTTGGATCACAGCAGCTTCCTCCAAATTTGTTCTTTGATAGTTTATCACGATGAAGTGATAATTTCAATTCCTTTCAGAGAAATTTTCCCTATTTCCTGATTGAGACCACCGCCCGGAAAAATTTTTGTCAGATATCACAGCCCGGCCGCCGCAATATCCAGAATGCGCAGGGCAACCGCTTCCTTGGACATGAGGGGCAGCTCCTCAGAGCCTGTCCGGGTAATGACCGTCATCACATTGGTGTCGGTGCCAAAGCCGGCCCCCGCCACCTTCAAATTGTTGGCGCAGATCATATCCAGATTTTTCTTTTCCAGCTTGACCCGGCTGTTTTCCACCATATTCTGAGTCTCCATAGAGAAACCGCACAGCACCTGTCCCGGCCGGCGGTTCTCGCCTAGGTATTGCAGGATATCCCGGGTGCGCCTAAGCGGGATGGACAGGTCGGCGTCCTTCTTTTTCAGCTTGTCGTCGGCGTACTGCTCCGGCGTGTAGTCGGCCACGGCGGCAGCCTTGAAAATAAAGTCGGCCCAGTCCTGGCGGGCGGTCACCGCCTCAAACATATCCTGGGCGGAGGTGACGTCCACCACCTCCACAAAGGGAGGGGGTGCAATGGCGGCGGGCCCGGAGATCAGGACCACCTCCGCCCCCCGGAGCATGGCCATTCTGGCAATGGCATAGCCCATCTTCCCCGTGGAATGATTGGTGAGATAGCGCACCGGGTCCAGTGCCTCCCGGGTGGGGCCGGCGGTGACCAGCACCCGCTTCCCAGCCAGGTCGTGGGGCAGAGCAATGGCCCGGAGGATGTGCTGGAGCAGCTGCTCCGGCTCGGGCAGCTTGCCCGCCCCCACCGCTCCGCAGGCCAGCCGGCCGGAGGCGGGGGCAATGACCTCCCAGCCATAGCGGCGCAGAAGGTCCAGATTGTCCTGGGTGACGGGATTTTCATACATTCTGGTGTTCATGGCCGGGGCGATAAGCTTGGGGCAGACACAGGCCAGCACCGTGGTGGTGAGCATATCGTCGGCCAGGCCGTGGGCCAGTTTTCCGCACACGTTTGCCGTAGCCGGCGCAACGATGACTAAATCCGTTCGGTCAGCCAGGGCAATGTGCTCCACCTGATGAGTAAAATTCCGGTCGAAGGTGTTCACCATGCACCGCCGCCCCGTGAGCTGCTCAAAGGTGAGAGGGGCGATGAATTCCGTGGCGTGGGCGGTCATGACTACCTCTACATTGGCGTGCTGCTTGACCAGCGCCGAGGCCAGCGCCGCCGCCTTATAGGCGGCGATCCCTCCGGTGACCCCCAGCAGGACAGTTTTTCCCTTCAGCATAGCGGCATCCTCCTTTTTCTCCATTATACCCTCACAGTCCCTTGCTGTAAAGCGGGAGGCCGGGAATTTGGCCTAAAAGATCGGCAGCGCCCACACGGGGCGCCGCCGGAACGCGTTATGTTCAATAATTCTCCGCCTTGAGCTGGAAATAGGCCTGGGGATGGGCGCAGATGGGGCAGACCTCAGGGGCCTTGGGACCCACATGGATGTGGCCGCAGTTGGAACATTGCCAAATCATGTCGCCGTCCCGGGAAAAGACCAGGCCGTCCTTCACGTTGGCCAGCAGCTTGCGGTAGCGCTCCTCGTGCTCCTTCTCGATTTTAGCCACTCCCTCGAACAGAGCGGCGATGTCGTCAAAGCCCTCCTCCCGGGCCTCCTGGGCCATCTTGGCGTACATGTCAGTCCACTCGAAGTTCTCGCCGGCGGCGGCGGCCTCCAGATTCTCAGCAGTGGTACCGATGCCTCCCAGCAGCTTGAACCAGATTTCGGCGTGCTCCTTCTCGTTGGCGGCGGTCTCCTCAAACAGCTTGGATATCTGGACATAACCGTCCTTCTTGGCCTTGGAGGCGAAGTAGGTGTACTTGTTCCGAGCCTGGCTCTCGCCGGCAAAGGCGGTCCACAGATTCTGCTCGGTCTTGCTTCCCTTTAGTTCAGGCATAATATAGTCCTCACTTTCTTATCAATAATTATTCGCGTTAATGGTGAGGATATTATATCAGCGGGAAAGCGCTTTGTCAATGGGGAAGGAGGGAAAATTTTCTATGCCCTTTTTTGAAACCGGCGCAGACCTTGATTAAGAGCGGCGGTGTCCAGCCTCTCTTTTAGCCAGAGGGCATACCACATGGCCCCCAAGGCGCACTCCAGGAAGAGAACCAGCAGCAACCCGCCCCACAGGGGGAGACCGGGAAACCAGTGCAGTCCCCAAGCGCAGCCGACAAAAACCGCATTGGCCAGTATAGCCCAGACAGCAATCCGCTTCCCTTGAGACAGCATGTTTTGCCCGGCAGGGAAAAGGGCGGTTTCCAGACAGGCGAAGGCAAAGCAGGCCAGCAGCATCTCCAACAGGGTGAGAATTTCCACCGTCCGGCTGCCCAGAAGGGCGTTGACCAGCCCTTTGAAAAAGACAGCGGCAGAAAAATACAGACCCATCCGGTATTTGGTATTGACCCCCCAGAGATAAAAACGATTAAAATATTCCATATCTGCTCCTTTCTCACAGCCCCAGCCGCTCCCGCAGCAGGGGGGCGTAGCGCCGGGATACCATCAGCTTCTCCCCTGTCTCCAGGGTGGCCTCAATCCGTCCGGCCTCCCGGCTGGCCAGGCTCCGGATTTGGTGGAGGTTAACTACTGCCGACTTACCCGCCCGGAAAAAGCCCAAGCCTCCGTATCGGCTCTCCAGCTCCCCTAGACCCAAGGCGGTCTGATACATGGCCTGGCCGGTGTAAACGAACACCCGGTCGTCCACCGTCTCGCAGTAGATTACTTCATCAGGGGTGAGGAGGGTAGTGCGGCGGCTGTCATCCCACACGCACAGCCGCTGAAGGCCGGAGCGCAAGAGGGACAGTACCCCCAGCATCTCCTCGTCCAGCGCCGGACACCGCAGGATAACCTCGTTTTCCGGGAGGTTCATGTGTTCCACTGTGATTTTCATATTGTCACCTCCTGTCCCGGGACAGCTTAAAGGTATCAGATTTTTATAGAAATAACAAGGGCCATACCCCCAGGGTGTGCTTTTCAAGGGGTAAAATGCAAAGCCCTCCCTGCGAGGGAAGGCTTTCACTGTTTAACTGTTTATAGGTAATGATACCGCTTCCGATACCGCCAGATAAGCCCCAGGGCCACGGCGGCCCCCAGACCGTCTGCCACCACCACGGCCAGCCAGATGCCGTCCAGGTCCAGAATCAGGGGGAGAAAAAGGACCATCCCGCCCCGGAACAGGAAGGTGCGCAGGAACGAAATCAGGGCGGACACCGGCCCGTTGCACAAGGCTGTGAAGAAGGCGGAGCCGTAGACGCCGAAGCCCACAAACAGGTAGCTCAGTGCAAAGATGCGGAAGCCGTGGACCGTCATCTCCAGAAGCTCCGGGCTGTAGCCCACAAAGGCGGCGGACAGGGGGCGGGCCAGCAGCTCCGACAGAGCTACCATAGCCAGCGAGGAGAGAACAATCACCACCATGCTTTTGAGAAAAACATTTTTCAACTCCTCCCGGTTATCCGCCCCGAAATGGAAGCTGACAATGGGACCGCTGCCCATAGAAAAGCCCAAGAATACCGCCGCAAAGGCAAAGTCCACATACATCATCACCGAGTAGGCCGCCACTCCCGACTCCCCAATGATATGCATGAGCTGAAGGTTGAACAGGATGCTTACTACTGAAGCGGACAGGTTGCTCATCAACTCAGAGGAACCGTTGGCGCAGGCATTCTTCAGCTCCTGTCCATAGAGCCGGGTCCGGCACAGCCGCAGAGCCCCTTTGGGGGGCCTGAGAAAGTAGAGCAGAGGAAGCAGTCCACCCACCGCATAGCTGAGCACCGTCCCCCAGGCCGCGCCAGCGATACCCATGTTCAGCGGACCGATGAGGATATAATCCATGATAATATTGGTGGTCCCGGCGGCTAAGGAGAAGAACAGCCCCGTCTTAGGCAGCTCGGCGGTGACGAAAAAGACCTGAAAGGCCACCTGGAGCATGAACACCGCGCTCCCGCCCAGCAGAATTCGTCCGTAAGATATGCAGTCATCCATCAGCAGGTCGCTGGCTCCGGCCAGCCGGGCAATTGGCTCAATAAACAGCGCGCCCCCCACCGAGAACACCGTCCCCAGGCCCAGCACCACCAGGATGATCATGGAGAAGTACCGGTTGGCCAGATCGGGCTTTCCTTCCCCCATGGTGCGGGCCACCACGGCGCTGCCGCCGGAACCCAGCATGAAGCCGGCGGCAGACAAGATCATGGACACGGGAAAGACGATATTTACCGCCGACAAGGCGTTCTCCCCCACCAGATTGGAGACAAACAGGCCGTCCACCACACTATAGATGGAGGTAAAGACCATCATAATAATGGAGGGCAGCGTAAAACGAAGTAGTTTGCTATAGGTAAAGTGGTCTGAAAGCTTGATTTGCATAAAGAACTATTCCTCCTGGGATACGCTAAAAATTTGCTCCGACTCCCGGAGCAGCAGAGACAGATATTTGTGCCCCAGGGCCAGCAGGCTGGCCCGCTCCTCCTCGGCCAGGCAGAGGAAAGCCCGCTCCTCCACTTCCATCACCGGGCGGATGGCCCGGTCTGACAGAGTCCTGCCCTGCTCGGTAAGCCGAATGTACTTTTTCCGCCCCGGCCCATCAGTAAAACAAATCTGCCCCTCACGCTCCAACTGCTTCAGGGCAGAATTGATTGTCTGCTTGCTAAGCATCAGCACGCCGCCGATATCTGTCTGGGTAACAGGCTCCGGGGCGGTCTCAATGGCGTACAATGTCCAAAAAGCAGCGTCGGACAGTCCCGACCGCCGGGCAAGACGGCGGTAGAAATCTTCCTCGCTTTTATACAGACGGTTAGTTTCAGTAATGAAGCGGTAAAAGGTCAGTGCCTCCATGGATTGGACCTCCGGAAAAAGTATGTCCGAAATCAGACTTCCCGTATTATAATCCGATTTCGGACTTGTGTCAAGAGAAATTTTACCATGCAAACTTTAAAATTTTTGTTGACAAACGCCGCCTCTTCTGGTAAGATATCACTTGCGCTGAGCGGGATAGCCCGTTGCGGCGTATAAAAATGGGGGTATAGCTCAGCTGGGAGAGCGCTTGAATGGCATTCAAGAGGTCAGCGGTTCGATCCCGCTTATCTCCACCACTTTACAACTGAATATTGATGTGGGGGTATAGCTCAGCTGGGAGAGCGCTTGAATGGCATTCAAGAGGTCAGCGGTTCGATCCCGCTTATCTCCACCAGAACAAGACCACAAAGCCAACGCTTTGTGGTCTGTTCTTTACAAAAAGAAAATGAAAAATTGGATACCTGGATACAAGGACCCTGAGTATGTTTCTATAGACATACACTTAGGATCCTTCTTCTTTTTTAGAATACGCCTGTGGGTAGTTATATTGCGGGTTGAAATTCGGAAAGAAATGTTGTAAACTAATAATAGATAATACGCGATTATCCATATTTAACTCGTGATCCTATGAGATAATCTGGAATTAT
>CANEFX010000040.1 GCA_947426945.1 uncultured Bacillota bacterium | reverse complement strand
TACCGGCCTGTACAGCACTTGTTTTGTGGGGGTCTCCACAACTAAATGACTGTAGTACCCCTTGGAAAATACAAAAAACAGCCGTTTCCACAAAAAGAAACAGCTGTTTTTGTTCAATATGCAAGAAGCTAGTCAAAAGCCAGTCCCAGATAGCCCGCCGTGTTCCAGTCCCAGCTTTTTTCCAGCGCCGGGTTAAGCCATTTGAGCATTCCGAATCTGCCCAGATTTTCATTTGCCCCGACACACAGCTCCGGAGACCGGGGCTTCCGAATCTCCCACCGCTGCGCCGGGGCAATCCGGGGCAGGTCGGAAAAAATCGGGCGCATGTCCGTACTCAGGCATTCCTTGACCACAACCAGATCGCCGTCCGCCTGCTCGGCGCATAGGCAGGCCGGACCCGCCGGGGTATCGCCCACGAACAGCCCGCCGGCCCCCAGAGCGCAGCACCCCGCCTGATAGGCCAGGGCGTCCTCCGGGTAGGCGATATGGGGGATGTCTCTGAGAAGCGTCTCCCGCACCCGGCCGTACTCCTCCGGTGAGGCGGGCCGAAGGACGTTGGAGGGCGGCAGGGGAATTTCCTCCCTGCGCAGACTGCCGCCCAGAATCCGAAAGCACTCCCGGAAGCCGTTGGCCCCGAAAAAATTGTGGAGGGAGGGCTCCGCTGGCACGGTGGTGACGGCGGGGATGCGCAGGGATCGGAAATATTCATCCGCTCCAGCCAGCAGCCTAGCTGCCAGACCCCGGCCCCGGCAGTCGGGATGGGTGGCCACGGCGTAGAGGTAGGCTGCCCGGTACTCTCCCTGTCCAGGGACCACAAAGGTCGTATTGAACCAGGCGGTCATAGATTTGACCGCTCCGTCCTCCTCCAGCACCACCACCCGCTCGGGGCGGTAATAGGTGTCATAGAAGTTGTCGATATAGTCGTCGCTGTCCCCGAAGGCCAGCTTCCACAATTCCCGCTGGACGGGAATATCCCCGGTGACGGAGGTACGGACGGTGATCATGTGGGGTCCTCCTGACGAAATATTTAATAGTCCGGGTAGACGTCGCTCTTCTTGGGTATGATGATGGCGCAAGCCAGGTAGGCCCAGAAGCCAACGGAGAAGGTGCACAGACTGGCGATGGCCCAGCCTACCCGCACCAAAGTGGGGTCGATGTCGAAGTACTCCGCGATGCCGCCGCACACGCCGCACAGCATCTTGTAAGGGCCTTCGGTCCGATACAGTCTTTTATTTCCCATTGTATACCGCTCCTTTTAAAAGTTGTTTAAGGTCTGTTTCTGGATTACATCATACGCCCCAAGGATTGAAAATACCATAGGAAAAGAATGAAGAATTGATTAAAATTTCACCAGCAGCAAAATCCGGCGGGTGAGCAGGGCGGCGGAGATGGTAAAAAAGACCTCCAGGGCGGTGGAGACCATCATGGGGATGAGAAAGAGCAGGGCGCTGCCCGCCACAATGAGGCCCCAGGCCCCCAGAAGCCGCCTCCAGCGGGCCGGGTCCCCGCGCCCGAGGGCCAGGAGGATAACCAGCAGGGCCAGCATGAGCAGTACGCAGGCCCCGGCGGCCAGCAGCACATGGAGGGCGGCGTATTTGGGGAAATAGGCAGGCAGATAGGGGATAGCCACAGCGTAGGCCAGTGCAAGGACGGCGCACACCGTCAGCAGGCGGACCAGAACCCGCGTCCCCCGCCGGGGCAGAACAAAGGCCAGCCTGCTGAGCATTACGAAAAAATAGCTCCCAGCCAGGACTCCCCAATAAACAAATCCCCGGTAGTGGTCCGGGCCGGTAACGGCGATAACTGAAAAATTGGTGCCGAACCACTGTACGCTTCCGGCAAAGAGGAGGGTATAGGCGGGAATCAGGAAACAGGCGAAAAAATCCAGCCAAAAATGAACAGCCTTTTTTCTCATTCCTTCTCCACGGCGGCCACCAGGTCGCCATTCTCGTTAAAGTAGACCGTCCGGATCTGACTTCCGGTGGACTTTATGATATCGTCCAGCCGCAGACCCTCAGTGATGGTGGACACCAGCGAGAAGGCCACTCCGTGGCGCCTGGCCCGGCCGGTGCGGCCGATGCGGTGGATATAGTACTCGTTTTCATCGGGAACGTCGTAGTTGAACACCGCGTCCACGTCGTCGATATCCAGCCCCCGGGCGGCCACGTCGGTGGCGGCCAGGACCCGCAGCCTGCCGTCCCGGAATTTTTGCAGGGTGCGCTCCCGAAGGGACTGGGTGATATCGCCGTGGATAGCCTCGCAGGACACTCCCCGCATCCCCAACAGGCCGGCAAGCCGGTCGGTCATGTTTTTGGTGTTGCAGAAAGCGATCACCCGCTCATAGTCCCCCATCTCCAGCAGCCGAACCATGGTGTCAGCCTTCTCACTTCGATCCACATCCAGCCGGTATTGGGCAATATCGGGCCGATTCTCCCGGTCGGCCTGGACAGTGATCTCCACCGGCTCCCGCTGGTAGACCCAGGAGATATCCAGCACTTCCCGGGAAATAGTAGCGGAGAACATGCCCAGATTGCGCCGCTGGGGCATGGTGTCCAGGATATGGGTCACGTCCCGGACAAAGCCCATGTCCAGCATCCGGTCCGCCTCGTCCAGCACTACCGTCTCCACCTTGTCCAGGCGGACGGTGCGCCGCTTCATGTGGTCCATCAGCCGCCCGGGGGTGGCTACCACAATCTGGGGCCTCTTCTTCAGCTGATTAATCTGGGCACTGATGGGCTGGCCGCCGTAAAGGCACACCACCCGGACACCCTCCTTGAAGGCGCACAGGTCCCGCAGCTCGTCCCGGATCTGGATGGCCAGCTCCCGGGTGGGGGCCAGCACCAGGCCGGTGACGTCGGTTCCGGCGGGGTCGGTGTGCTCCACCATGGGGATGCCAAAGGCAAAGGTCTTGCCCGTCCCCGTAGGGGCCTTGGCAATCACGTCCTTCCAATCCATAAACCAGGGGATGGCCCCGGTCTGAATGGGAGTGGACTCCACATAGCCTTTCTTCTCAATGGCCCGCATCAGCTCCGGGGAAAGGCCCATTTCATCGTAGCGCCCTGCGCCGCTGACGGTTTGTCCGTTGATTTCCATAGCTGTATCCCTCTTCTATATAATCTATCACGATAATATTATATCTATTTTTTCCTGATTGTCTATCCCTTTGCAAAAAAGTCGCCGGAACGGCGGCCAAATAAGCGCAAGATGTTCTCACCCCTTTACTTTTTGACGTACGCCGTCTATAATAGACAAAAAGGGACAAAAATCTCTGCGTTGAGAGGAGTTTTTGCCATGTATTCCCTGCCAGCTCGACTGAGCACCCTTTTTCTTGTTCTGACGCTGCTGCTTTCTGGCTGTACCTCCTCCGCCGTTCCGTCGAAGAGCTCCGGCGCTTCCCCCGGGGAAGCGCCCCCCGCCGGCGGGGGGGCGGACCAGAGTATGGAGGCCCTCCCCGTCATTGCCCCGGAGCCGGAACCGGAGCCCCAGCCCGTCCTCACTCAGGAGGACGTGGACCAGGCTTTGGCCCAGGTGATGGAGCGCTACAAGGCCGCCGGGGTGACGGTGGCCACCGTGGAGCTGGGGCAGCTCAGCCAGGCCGGTGCCTGGGGCTGGGCGGTGAAGAACGAGCGGGAGATGACCCCAGACACCAAGATCCGCATCGCCTCCATCAGCAAGGTGGTCATCGCTATGTGCGCCGTGGCCATGGCGGAGGACGGCATCATCGACCTGGACGCCCCCATCAGCACCTACTGGGGCCAGGGAGCGACCAATCCCTACAGCAAGGGCCAGCCCACCGCCCGCACCTTCATGACCCATACCTCCTCCATCAAGAATCTGGATACCACCCGGGGCCTGTCCAAGCTGCGGGGTATCCTTCAGAGCAAGTCCTCCTGGCGGAGTATGGAGCCGGGAAACGGGGGATACTGGTCCTACAGCAACTTTGGCATGTGCATCCTGGGCACCACCCTGGAGTTGGCCTGGGACGGACTTCTGGACGACTACTTACAGCAGCGGCTTTTAGAGCCCATTGGAGCCAAGGCCTCCTTCTGCGGGGGCAAGATGGACGCGAGTGAGGTTGCCACTCTTTACAGCGGCAACAGCATCGGCCGCTCTGCGGCGGAGCACGCCAGCCAGCGGGTCCCCTCCAAGATTGGGGACAGCGCCTCCTACTTCCCCGGCGGCTACACCACCAGCGCAGTGGACATGGCCAAGCTGGTGGCCGTGCTGGCCAACGACGGGGTGTACAAGGAGCCGGTCGAGTTCTGTATCGCGGTGGAGGATGCGGAGACCGGGGCTCAGGTGGAGGTGGCCGAGTCCCTTCCCGGAAAGTATACGGAGACACGGCTGCTCACCGAGGAGTCGGTGTCCGAGATGGAGACCCCCCAGTTTACCGTGGCGCTGGAGGGCTACGCCCCCTTTGAGCAGTGCCTGATTCTCCGCCGGCAGGAGGACGTGATGGGGCAGGAGGTGCTCTACTACCATACCGGCAGCGCCTACGGAGTGTTTTCCCTGATGACCTATAACCCGGTGACCAAAAACGGCGTGGTTGTCATTACCACCGGCGCCTCCCGGAATATGAACGAGCGCGGCATGTACGCCCTGTGCTACGACCTGATGGAGATACTTTACGCGAAAATGGAGGAACAGCCCGTATGAGACGCTTGCTTGCCCTGACACTGGGCCTTGTCCTGCTGACCGGGTGCGCTCCCGGCCAGCCCGTGGACGCGGACCAGTCCGCCGACCTCTCTCAGCCCCCCGCCCAGGTCCAGGAGCCGGACCCGCTCCCGGAGCCTGAGCCGGAGCCCGAACCGGAGCCCATTGTAGCCCACCTGATGGTGGCGGGGGACATTATGAGCCACATGCCGCTGACCAAGGACTGCTATGTGGCGGAGACCGACTCCTACGACTATACCCACGTCCTTCGGGAGGCGGCGGAGCAGCTGGCCCTGGCCGACTTTGCCGTGGGAAATTTGGAGACTACCCTGGCCGGCGGACCGGAGTACTCCGGCTATCCCCGGTTCAACTCCCCCGACGAGCTGGCCTGGAACATCAAGGATGCCGGCTTTGACCTGCTGTGCACCACCAACAACCACTGTCTGGACAAGGGGATAGACGGCCTGAACCGGACCCTGGACATGCTGGACCAGGCCAACCTTCCCCATGTGGGTACCTACCGCTCCCAGGAGGAGCGGGACGGGAACCACGGTATCTATGTGGCCGACGTGGGGGGCATCTCGGTGGCCTTTCTGGCCTACACCTACGGGCTCAACGGCCACTGGCTGCCCGAGGACAGGCCCTACGCCGCCAATGTATTCAACACCGACTACTACACCAGCGTATCCAACCCCGACTACGAGCTGCTGGCCGCCGATATGGCCGCCGCCCGGGCGCTGGATACCGACCTCATCGCCGTTATCACCCACTGGGGCATTGAGTACCGCACCAAGCAGAACAGTCACCAGGAGAAGCTGGCCCAGTTCCTGGTGGAACAGGGGGCCGACCTGGTGCTGGGCGGCCACCCCCACGTCCTCCAGCCCTACGACACCATCACTGTTACCGGTGAGGACGGACAGGAGCGGCAGGGATTCGTCATCTATTCCCTGGGAAATTTTATCTCCAATCAGAATTTTGACGACAGCAATAAGGACCTGGCCACCAAGACCACCGCAATTCTGGACCTGGAACTCACTAAAGACCCTGAGGGGAACGCATCCCTCACCGGCGTGCGGTACACCCCCTACTATATGGTCCACCGGAACAACAAGCCGGTGGGGGAGCGCCGCCACCTGGTGAACGTAAACCGGACCCTCTCCGCCTATGAGGCCGGAGAAGACACCATCCTCGACCAGAACTCCTACAAGCAGCTTCAGCTGGCCCGGGACCTGTGCCACGAAATTCTAGGCGCGGATGGGGACAAGCCCTTCGAATAAGCGCAGAGCCGCCCGCCTCACGGAGAGGCGGGCGGCCTTCGTCTACCCTTTTTCGGGCAGCAGAGTCTTTCGCTTGTGGAGGAACAGGGTCAGGGTGGTGGCGGAAGCCAGGATGTCGGCCACCGGCTCAGCCACATAGATGCCCATTACATTTTGGAAAATCATGGGAAGGAGAATGGCCAGGGGCACCAGCAGGATTACTTTCCGCAGCAATGCCAGAAACAGGCTGGTTTTGGCCTGTCCCATAGCCATAAATGCGGACTGACAGGCCATCTGTGCCCCAAAGGCCCAGATGCCACCGAAAAAGACAGGCATGACCCGCCCAACCAGCTCCACCAGCTCCTGGTCATCATTAAAAATCAGGGCCAGGGGCTTGGGGAAGAGGGCCGTCAGCACACAGGCGGAGACGGTAACGGTAAGGGTGGTACGCAGCAGAAGGCGAAAGACCTCTCGCACCCGAGCGTAGTTTTGGGCCCCGAAATTGTAGCTCATAATGGGCTGTACCCCCTGGGTAATCCCCTGCACGGGCATAACCACCATCTGCATCACACTCTGCATGACTGTGACCGTCGTCACATACAGGTCACCGCCATAGAACTGCAGGCCGGTGTTGAGCACCACCGTTACCAGGCTCTCTGTGGACTGCATGATAAAGGGGGCGACCCCCAGTGCGGCAATGCTGCCGATCACTTTGAGCTCCAGCCGCATGTTTTTCGGTCGGATACGCAACCCGGACCGGCGTGAGCACAGGAAGCCCACCACCCAGCAGGCGCTCACCCCCTGGGAGATAATGGTGGCCAAGGCCGCCCCTCTTACCCCCATATGGAACCTGAAAATAAACAGCGGGTCCAGCAGGATATTCAGCACCGCTCCGATGAGCACCGAGCACATGGCCACCAGGGCCTGGCCCTGGGCGGTGATATAGGCGTTAAGCCCCAGAGCCAGTTGGACAAAGACGGTACCCGCCAGGTAGATGGAGATATAGTCCAGCGCGTAACCGATGGTGTCCTCTGATGCGCCGAAGGCCATGAGCACCGGCTCCTTGACGATGGAGAATACTGCCGTCAGCACTGCGGCCAGGAGCAGCAGCAGGGTCGTGGAGTTGCCCAGAATCTTCTCAGCCCCCTCCCGATCCCCTGCTCCCAGGCGGATGGAGGCCAGGGGTGCGCCCCCCATACCGGCGAAGGCGGTAAAGGCGGAGATGAGCATAAGAATGGGAAAAGTCACACCCAGGCCGGTGAGGGCGATGCGGCCAACCTCTGGAATGTGGCCGATATAGATGCGGTCCACGATGTTGTACAGCATGTTGATAAGCTGGGCCGCCACTGCGGGCAGGGCCAGCTTGAACATCAGCGGGCCGACGGGGGCGCTGGCCAGCGCCTCCTCGCTTCTGCGGGATTGGGACAAACTGCGTTCCTCCAATCAATTCTGCCTAGGGCTTGTTTGAAAAATGTCAATACGCCCAGGCGGCGGCTCTTTTGCAGCCATACTTCCTCAATTTTTCTTGAAATCTCCCCAGGATTCCTGCGAAAAATTGTGTTTGTCTGGCTGCAAAATCCCTCGCCGTTGTGCATATTTCCATTTTTCAAACGACGCCTAATTATTGAGCAGACTTTTTATTACTAAATCAATTAGTTCTCCTTGGCTATTAACATATCCTTGTCCGCCGCGCTTCAATGTTTCATTTACGCGCTCGGGTTTTTTGGAGGCTGTATAAATAATAAAAGGGGTCTCCTTATCTATTTTGCGGATTGCGTCTAATAAGACAAATCCTTCATATTTCCCCTCTTTTCTGCCCAGATCCGAAATAATGAGTGCAAATTTATTAAGTTCCATATAATGTAATGCTTGTTCGGTTGACAATGCCAAGGTAAAAGTTAGCCCATATTGCTCAAGCGTATTTCGTTCATAAACATTGTTTTCCGGTCGGTCATCTACCCAAAGAATCTCTTTTTTACCGTTGCTTTTTTTTAATTTTGCACCCCTGACTATACTGTCAAAATAACGTTCCAGGTTTTCTCTGAATTTGGCAGCTAAAGCTCTTTCGTCCGGAACGGTAAAAAAGATACCTTTATTCTTATATTTCTCCATAAATGCCTGTATTTTTTTGTACTCCTCTGGCTCAAAACGGGAAGGATGGACCGGCTTATCAAGAAAATATAAAAATACCTGCTTTTTCATTGTAAGCATTCTTTCGATCTCTTCTTCTGTTCCGGAACCATAATTTTCTGTTTTAGTACCAAATCTTGTCCAAAATACGCTTAATGCCATATCCGAGGAGTCAACGATTTGTCTGTTGAGCGATTCTTGCGGAGGGCTGCCAGATTCCGGGTACGCGTCTTTAGACCAATGTCTGGTTCTCACAATTATATTGTTGGAACGCCCAAAAAAACTGTTAAAATGGATCACCTCTCTTTCCAGCATGTCAATATACTCCACAACATCAGAAGGGCACGAAATTAATAAATCGTATACTGTAATATTGTTTGGCATAGTGTTTCCTTCTTTTTATAATATCATCTTTAAAGGAAAGCATATAAAATATTAAAACTTCGCTCCGCCGAACTCGGCCAGCTTCAGGTCCTTGTTCCGCTCGGTAACCCACTGGATGGACCACCGGGAGGCGAACAGCAGCAGCTGATTGCCCTTGTAATCCTCCACCAGCTTGGCGTCGCCCGGCAGCAGCAGTTCCTCCTCTTTCAGGAGCGGAGCCTCTTCGTCCTCCCGGACGATCCAGCGCAGGTACTCGAAGGGCAGGCCTTCCTTGTACAGCTCCACGTTGTACTCACTGCGCAGGCGGTACTCCAGCACGTCGAATTGAAGGGTGCCCACCACGCCCACGATCACTTCCTCCATGCCGGAGTATGGGGTCTTAAAGATTTGAATCGCGCCCTCCTGGGCAATCTGCTCCACGCCCTTTAAAAACTGCTTGCGCTTCATGGTGTCTACCGAGCGAATGCGCTCAAAGTGTTCTGGGGCGAAGGTGGGGATGGGATCGAAGGCAAATTTTTTCCCGGGGGCGCACAGGGTATCCCCGATGGAGAAGATGCCCGGGTCGAACACGCCGATGATGTCGCCGGCGTAAGCCTCCTCAATAATCTCTCGCTCGGCCGCCATCAGCTGCTGGGGCCGGGACAGGCGGATTTTTTTGTTCCCCTGGAGATGATAGACCTCCCTGTCCGCCTCAAATTTTCCCGACACCACCCGCATAAAGGCGATGCGGTCCCGGTGGGCTTTGTTCATGTTGGCCTGGATTTTAAAGACAAATGCGGAGAAATCGTCGTCAAAGGCGTCTACCACCTCATCCCCCGCTCTTCGGGCCAGGGGAGCGGAGGTCATACGCAGGAATTCTTCCAGAAAGGGCTCCACGCCGAAGTTGGTGAGGGCGGAGCCAAAAAACACCGGCGACAGCCTGCCGTGACGCACCTGGTCCAGGTCAAAATCGCAGGAGGCCCCGTCCAGCAGTTCAATCTCGTCCACCAGCTGATCCCGCTTTGCCGTCCCAATCAGCTCCCCAAGAGCAGGGTCGTCTGGCTCGATCTGGGTGGCGGTAGCGGCCCGGGCGTTGGTGTTGGAGGTGAAATGGATCACCTTCCGGTTGCGCCGGTCATACACCCCCATAAATTCCCTGCCGCAGCCAATGGGCCAGTTCATGGCGTAGGTGTCGATGCCCAACTCATGCTCCAGCTCCTCACACAGCTCGAAGGGGTCCCGGGCCTCCCGGTCCATTTTATTGATAAACGTGAAGATGGGGATGTCCCGCATGGCGCACACCTTGAACAGCTTCCGGGTCTGGG
>CANEFX010000039.1 GCA_947426945.1 uncultured Bacillota bacterium | reverse complement strand
TATCATCTTTACATGAAAAAGTCTGCCATACGGCAGACTTTTTCGACAGGCTGAAACGGCTTCCCTTTGAAAGAGGGAAGCCGTTTCAAATACAGACGCGGGATAAGGGGAAAATCACTCATTGTTTGGGCGGAAATTCTGTTTCAAAGCCGGCCTCGGACTCTCCGTCGGGGCGATTGGCCGCCTGCGACAGCTTTCCGGCCAGGACGGAGACGAGGGCCGGAATCAGGATAGCCAGGCAGGCAATCAGAAAGACAATCTGCTGTCCCTCTCCGAAGGCCAGCATGACCAGGGCGGCGCCCTGCCCGATCAGGGCGTACAGGCATATCCACCGCTTTTTCCTGGGGACGGCCGCCTGCAGGCATCGTTCCGGATCGTAGCCGTTTTTAATCAGCCGCCGGCGGAACCGGAGCTGACACAGGATGATGCCCATCCAGGCCGTCGCGCCGGTAAAGCCGGCCACGCTGAGCAGATTTTGATACAAGCCGGACCCGCCGCCGGAAAAGCCCAGCATCAGCACCAGCCACATGGCGCCCAGGGAGAATAACACGGCCGGACGGGGGCTGCCGTTTCGGTCCAGCCGGCTGAACACCTTCGGGGCCAGGCCCTCGCAGGCCAGGCCGTACATACAGCGGACCGTGCCGTAAAGGCCGGTGTTGGCGCAGCTGAAGG
This sequence comes from uncultured Bacillota bacterium, assembly GCA_947426945.1. GTDB lineage: Bacteria > Bacillota > Clostridia > Oscillospirales > Oscillospiraceae > Lawsonibacter. Next base: position 10,691 of record CANEFX010000039.1, on the reverse strand, counting down.
AGGCGAACATGACGGCGCTGGACAGCAGCGCCGCCCAGAAGTCCAGATGGTAGTGGGCGAGGACCTGGGAAAAGATATCGCTGTCCAGGCTGGCCAGGCCGGTGGGGAAGATGCCCAGGATAATCAGGATGGGGATCAGGTACATCCCCATGATCATGCAGGTGGCCGTTTTGCACGCTTTGGGTACGGCGGTGTGGGCGTCCTGCGTCTCAGAGGCGGCCAGGCCCAGAATCTCAATGCCCTGGAAGTTGACCAGGACCACCACCATGGAGGTGAGCACGATGACGGGGCCGTTTGGGAAGAGGCTGGCAAGCAAGTCCTCCCCCCCGAAATTGACGCTGGCCCCCAGGAAGCCTCCGCTGCCCCACAGACCGATCCACACCCCCAGCCCGATCAGGCAGAACAGGGCGATAATGCAGATCTTCAGGATGGCCAGGGCGGATTCCACCTTGGCAAAGATGTCCACCGCGCACAGATTGATGACGGTGAGCAGGAAGAGCACGCCTGCGGCGTAGGCCATCTGATTGCCGGGGAAAAAGGAATTGATGACCACGGCGACGCCGATGGCCTCTGAGGGGATGTAGCAGATCCAGTTGAACCAGAAGGCCCACCCGATGCCCACGGCGGCGGTGCGGCCGAGAAATTCCTTGGTGTAGGAGACAAAAGAGCCCTTCCGGGGCAGATTGACCAGCAGCTCTGCGTAGGAGAGCATCATCCCGTAGACCACCAGCGCCACGGCCAGATAGGCCAGGATGACCGCCGGCCCCATATCGTGAATGAGGGGACCCAGCCCCAGAAAATAGCAGGAGCCTACAACGCCGCCTGTCCCGATAAACGCGACCTGCCAGCTCTTGATTCCGTGCCGCAGGGCGGGCTGCTCCTGTTTTGCCTTTGCCATATTAACAATCCTCCTGTTCTGATGTGCGCCGGGTTGCGTATATTGGGAAGAGGTCCGGCCGCTTCAGCGGCCGGACCTCTTCCGGGTTGATGCTGGCCCGGCGGCCTGCCGCCGGGCGGGAAAGAGGGAGAGAATAGATCACAGGCGGCTTTGCAGCTGCTTGAGGAAATTGTCATGTACGGCCTCGTCCAGCCGGATAATGTCTCCATAGCTGACGCCGTTTACCAGCTGCCCGCGCAGCTCTTCTTCCTCGGCGTCATCGGCCAGCGCCCGATCCACCAGGGCTTCGAAGCCCTCCGGCTTGGCCACGATTACGCCGTCGGCATCACCGAAAATGATGTCTCCGGGGCAGACGACGGTCCCGCCGCAGGATACCGGCTGTCCGTAGGTGCCGTTAATGGCCATAATGGTATTGGTCACGGCTGAGCGCCCCGCTGCAAAGACGGGCAGCCCGATTTCCTTGATGCGGCGGGAGTCGGTGCAGGGTCCGTCCACCACGATGCCGGCCATTCCCAGGGACTTGGCGGAGAGCACCACAATCTCGCCGCAACAGGCGAAGCGGTTTTCCCCCAGGCGGCTGATGACCAGAACGGACCCCTTGGGAGCCTGCTTCATGGCGTAGTAGAGCATGGCGTTGTCATTGGTAGGCAGACTGATGGTAAAGGCGGGGCCGAGGAGCTTGAAGGACTCGCTTACCGCTTGAATGCGGGGGTCCATAAAGCCGCCCTCAATAAAGTGTCCCACCTGGGCAGGATCGGTGCGCATGGCCTTTTGGTACAATTCTTCACTGAGCATAATCAAATTCCAGCCTTTTTATATATAGTAGTGTGAGGGAACAGACCTTCTCCGGCTCAGCCGAAGAGGAGGGTGGGCAGCCACAGGGTGACGCCCGGAATAAACGTGACGCACAGAAGGGTAATGAACATGGGGATCCACATGGGCATGACCTCCCGAATGACGGCGCTGGGGTCCACCCGGCCCACCTTGGCCACCGTAAAGATGCACAGGCCGTAGGGGGGAGTGGACAGGCCGATCATCAGGTTGAATACGATGATAACGCCCATCTGCAGCGGGTCAATGCCCAGCGGGGTGGTAATGGCCAGAATGATGGGGGCTACCATGAACATGGCGGCGTTAGATTCCATCAGCATGCCCAGCACCAGCAAAAGCAGATTGACCAGCAGCAGCACGGCGATCTTGTTCTCCGCGATGGGGCCCAGCAGGGAGATGAGCTTGGTGGGGATGCGCTCCAGCACCATCACGGTGGAGAACAGGGTGCCCGTCACCGACATAATCATCATGGTGCCGCAGGACTTCAGGGTCTCCATAGCGGCCCGGTACAGCTTTTTCAGGGAGAAGCTGCGGTGAAATACGGACAGGAGGATAATGTAAATGCAGGCCATCGCCCCTGTCTCGCCGGGGGTGAACACGCCGGAGAGCATAGAGTAGATAATCAGCACCGGCGCGATGACGATGGGCAGCGCGTCCAGCACTACCTTCAGCATGGGCACCTTGTCCTTCTCTGCGAAGAAGCCCTCGTGCTGGGGATTGACGATCTTCTTTCTGGTGGACAGGCTTACGTAGACATAGAGGCAGAAGGACAGGATTACCGCCGGAATACAGCCGGAAATCAACTGCTTGATGCTGGAGGTGGCGGCCACGGAGCAGTACAGCAGCAGCGGGATGCTGGGCGGGAAGATGGGGCCCACCGTGGCGGTGGCGATGGTCAGGGCGGAGGCGTGGGCCCTGGTGTAGCCCTCCTCTTCCATCGCCTTGATTTCAACGGCCCCCAGGCCGCCCACGTCGGCCACGGCCGCGCCAGACATACCCGCGAACAGCAGAGAGATGATGACGTTGACCCGGGCGGAGTAGCCCCGTTTTCCCTTCATCAGCCGGCGGGCGAACTCGAAAGCCCGGTCCGTCTCTCCAAACTCGTTGACCAGCAGGCCAAAGAGGATGAAGAGGGGGATGGACAGCATGGAGAAGCTCATCAGGTTGGTGTAAAAGGTGTAGGGGATGGTAGCCAGGGAGATGTTGTTGACCACGAAGTATACAAAGGCGGGGATACCCATGGCGGCCCCGACGGGCACGCCGGTCAGCAGCAGAACGATGAACAGAATGATAACAAAAGCAGACATTCAGTCAGCGCCTCCTTCCCCGGAGTCCGTCAGTTGACCGGCCTCCTCCTCGGGCCGGCCAAAGGGGATGTGCCGCCAGTGCTTATAGCAGTTGATGCTCAAATCGATAAAATAGAGGAGGAAGCCGATAAGGATCATGCTGTGGATCCAGGGCAGGGGGATGTGGGCCACCTTGGTGGTGCTGAGGGCCACGGTGGGTAGAAAGCGGATCTCGGTATAGACCACAAACAGGCACATGGCCATGGTGAGCAGGCGCCCGATCTGGAGAGCGGGACTTTTCCATTTGGGGAAGATGGAGAACAGGGCCTCCAGACGGATGTGCTCGTCGGTCTGCTCGGCATAGCCGTTGTAGAGCATGATCGTCCCGATGAGGAATACCTCCGCCACCTCCTCGGCCCAGGGCCAGACCCGCCCCGCCAGCCACCGGCTGAAAATCTGTCCGCCGATGCAGTAGATGATGGCGAGGAGAAAGATAAATCCGATTACACGGTTTATCTTATTGATCCAGGACCAGACCGTTTGAATGAATTGGAGCAGTATACGCATAACGACCTCCTTTTGGCTTGATGGCCGGCGCGCCCGGGTCAGCGACCTCTGGTCTGAGAAATGACGTCCACCATGTCGCCCCACTGGTCGGCGTAGAGGTCATAGACGCTCATCGCGGCGGTCTCGAAGCTCTTCAGGTCCAGGCCCTCTTCCTCTCCAATGAAGATCATGCCGTCTGCCTCCAGCTCCTCGCGGCAGCTGTCCAGGGCGGCGGCGCGGTCGTTGGTGCTCCAGACAGAGGCCTCGCAGGACGCCTCGATGACGGCGGTCTGCTGCTCGGCGGTCAGGGAGTCGAACACGCTGCGGTTCATATACATGCCGTAGTTGGCGGGCAGGTGGTGGGTCAGGATGCAGTATTTCTGAAGCTCCTGGATAGAGTCCTCCTTATAGCCGGTGATGGGGTTCTCCTGGCCGTCGATAACGCCGGTGATCAGGCCGGAGGCTACCTCGGACCAGGCCATGGGTGTGGCCTCGCAGCCAAAGGCCTGGAAGAGCTGGATATACAAATCGGAGTTGGGGACCCGCATCTTAAGGGAGGCCAGGTCGGTCAGCTTGTAGATGGGGGTGTTGGTGGTGGTGATCTCCCGGCTGCCCTCATAGTAGCCGCTGAGCCAGATTACGTTGTGCTCTTTCAACGCCTCGTTGGCTCTGGCCAGCACCGGGGAGTCGGGATCGGCCATGACCTTGTTGGCCTCCTCGGCGCTGATGATGGAGTAGGGAGCGTCGATGGCGGCGATTTCAGGGTAGTAGTCGGACCAGTTGCTGGGGATACACATCATAATATCGCAGATGTTGTTGGTGATGGCCTCGGGGTCCTGAGAGCTGAGGGTGCCGTTGGCAAAGATATTGATCTGAACGGCGCCGCCGGTTTTTTCCTCCACCAGCTCCTTGAACTTCTCCGCGTAGCGGTACTGGGCGGTCTGCTCGGAGTTCAGTTCGCTGTATTTCAAAACAATGGGCTCCTTGTTCCCGCCGCCGGAAGTATTGCCGGGGGTGTTGCCAGAGGCGCTGCCGCCCTTCGGCCCGCAGGCCGCCAATAGGGCGAGCATGACTGTGAGAACGGTTACAATATGCAATGCCTTTTTCATAAAGAATCCTCCTGTTCAACAAAAAATATCAATGTTTTTAGCGGTAGTGCGGGAAAAATACAGGTAAAATGCGATTTTGCGGTAAGCTTTTGTGCCTGTGGTCTGCTGTTCGGGCTGCAACAGAAATGAAAACGCTCTCACTAAAATATAAATTACATTTAATTTGCTAAAATTTCAATGCATTTTTTCGACAACAAATACAGCGAAAGTTTGTATAATTTGACATACTTCACATTTTTCCAATAAAATATCCCCGAAGATATTGACAATTTTACTATTTTAGTGCCATAATATTTTTGAAACTGATATGAAAGCGCTCTCACATACAATTATCCAGGATGGATATATGGGACGAAGGAGGAACTATAGTATGGTCAAAATCGCATTGTGCCAGACTGACACGGTGAGCCTGCCGGAGGAAAATGTGGCAAAGATGGTCTGTATGATTCAGCAGGCCGCCGAACAGGGCGCCGACGTGGCCGTCTTTCCGGAGGACTGCTATTTCGACGTAGACGCTCCCCGGGAGCACGGAGAGGGGCCCGAGCCGCTGGACGGGTATTTTGTGACACAGATGCGGGCTGCGGCGGAAAAGTATCGCATCAACCTGGTCCCGGGTTCCTTTGAATGCCGGGCTGAGAACGGAAAATACTACAATACCGCGCTTTTCATAGACCGTAAGGGAGAAATTGTGTCCCGCTATGATAAGATTCACCTGATGAAAGCCATGAACTACGACGAGTCCGAGCACGTGGAGGCGGGCAGCACGCCGGCCGTTTTTGATACCGACGTCGGCCGTGTGGGGCTGATGGTATGCTATGACCTGCGTTTTCCGGAGCTGGCCCGGGGTATGGTGCAGGCCGGGGCCAATATTATCTTTGTTCCAGCCTTCTGGCCGGCCGGAAGCCCCCTTCCGCCCCGGACGGACCACTGGGATACGCTGGTAAACTGCACGGCGCTGCTGAATCAGACCTATGTGATTGCGGTCAATCAATACGGGCATATGTCCACCGAAATTCCCTTCGGGCGCTCCTGCGCGGTGGACCCCTGGGGAACGGTGATCGCCCAGTGCCCCAACCGGGTTGGGATAGTTTATGCGGAGCTGGACATGGACTATCAGGAGCAGGTCCGGCAGAGGCTGGCCACCTGGCAGAACCGGCGGCCGGAATGCTACACCCTGCACTGAAGCGCGGGCGCCGGAAAATACCCCGTCCGCCCCATATGGCCTTTGACAGTTTGGAAAAGAGGGTGTAATATAGTAAAAGACCATTAATTTTTAAAGCAATTTACAGGGGACGCGGCTATAATTGCGGCGCTGCCCCGTCGCTTTGAAAAAACGCGAGGGAGTTCCGGATCATGAGTATGACGATCAACGATATCGCTGAGGCCTGCGGCCTTTCCAGGGCGACCGTTTCCCGCGCTTTGCGAAACAGCCCTAAAGTGAGCGCGAAGAGCAAGAAGCTGGTGGACCGGGTCGTCAAGGAGACCGGGTACCGGCCCAATCAAATGGCCCAGAGCCTGGCCCAGGGGTATGTCAATACCGTGGCGCTGATTGTGGGAAACATCTCCAGCATTGCCCAGGTGGAGATTGCCAAATCCATTCAGAAGGGGCTGTATGAGGAGGGCTTCATGGTGTGGCTGTGCAACAGCGATTACAACACCAGCCTGTGTGACGCCTATATCGACGCCGCGGTGGCCAGCCGGCTGGCGGGCGTGATTCTGGTCACCGCAGACGCCACCCCCCAAAAGCTGCAGGCCGCGGCGGAGGAGCTGCCGGTGGTCCTGGTGAACCGGCAGGACTTTGCCATTCCCTGCGACTCGGTGCTGGGCAACGACCAGAAGGCCGCCTATCAGGCCGTCTGCCATTTGACGGGCCTGGGACACCGGAATATCGCCCTTCTGGGCAGCTCCAGGACCATGATCACCAGCCGGAACGCCTGCTTCGGCTATCAGATGGCCCTGGAGGCCAACGGAATGCCCTTCCAGGAGGACAGCGTATACGAGATCGATATCTGCGCTTACTCCGACGCGCTGAAGCCCCGGGCCCCTTTTGACGCGGCGCTGCTGTTTCGGGAGCACCCGGAGGTATCCGCCGTCATCTGCACCTGCAACGAGATTGCGGTGGAATTTTTTATCCAGTGCAAAAAGATAGGGAAGAGCATCCCACTGGATCTGAGCATGGTCTGTCTGGATCCGGTGCAGACAAACTGGTTTCCGGAAATTTCCCTGTGCACCTTCGGCGCAGACCAGTGGATGCTGGGGGAGGCGGCGGTGGAGCAGATACTCAGCCGGATTCGGGAACACCCGGGCAAGCAGGTGCGGACCGCCTCCAGCGCCAATGTGGTGCTGGAGCCCACTTACATCGAGGGGAACAGCGTGAGAAAAGTGACATAAAAGGACGCGCCGCCCGGCTCTAAAACCGGGCGGCGCTGATTTATACCATAAAAAGGGCGCAGTGCGCCCAAATTTCCAATAAATGTATGGAAACGTGCAATTTGGAGGGGAATCCCGCCGGGGTTGAAAGGAGGCATGCGAAATGCCGAACAGTCAAACGCCCAATTTCGGGCTTAGCCAGTGGGTGAAGCAGGACAAGGTTCTGATGGAGGACTTCAACGCGGACAACGCCAAAATCGACGCGGCCTTGATAGCGGAAGCAAACGCCCGAATGTCCCTTGGGACCTCACTCGGGGCAGCTTTGGCCCAAAAGGGCAACTGCCGGATCGTCTGGGGGACCTACACCGGAAACAATCTGGCGGGAGAGGCTCACCCCACCACCCTCACCTTTGACGGCAGGCCTCTGGCGGTATTTATCCGCCCGGGCGGCGGTGGATTCTATGGCAGTCTGACCCTTTTGCACGGGACAGAGACTGCCTTTTCCGTCCCCAATGACGGCCGCGCCGATATCCTTGTCAGCTGGAACGGAAACAGCGTCTCCTGGTATGGCGGCACCCCCCTTTACCAGCTCAGCGGGGCGCAGACCTATGTGTATGCCGCCCTTATGGCGGCGGATGAATAAAGGAAAGCCCCCGGATGGGGGCTTTCCTTTCAGGGGTCTAGTGCGGGAGCCGGCTTACTTTACGGGAGTAAAGGGGCCGAACTCACTCTTGCCGTCGATGGTGATATAATAGAGGCCAACAGGCAGGGTCATCTTCACGGTGCCCTTGCCGCTGCTCTGACCGGCGTTGACTCTCACAGTGCCCTTGCCTACCACGGTCTCGCGGCCGTTCTCGAGGCTGACATAGGTGACAACGTACTCAAAGTCGGTGTCCTTTGTGACAGCGGCGGTCAGCTCGACCTCCACGACATAGGTGTCGTCGCCGTTGCTATACAGCTTGGCGCTGTTGAGGCGTCCGTCAGCAGGCGTGGTGGTCGTGGTATCCTCCTCATACAGGCGGTCAAGGAAAATGACGGTCTTGGCGTAGCCGGTGGCGGTGTCGCAGATGGCGACGAGCTGGCCGGCCGCGTTGCTGCCCTTAAGGCCGGAACTGATATAGTGGTCATCGCCCAGGGCGGCCAGAGCGGAGGAGGCGCTGGAGTACAGCTCATAGCCGTCGTCCGGATCGTCGGTGTTGTTGACGAAGAAGCGGGTGTCGCCGTTGATCAGGACGTACGCATTATTGCCCAAAGTGTCGGCGAAGAACAGCGTGTTGCCGACGAGGGTGACGGGCACATAATAGTAAGTGTTCGCGGTGGCGCTACTGTCGCTGGCAGTCGGAGCCGCAACGGTCAACCGGCCATAGCCGTAATCCTTGTAGGCCTGGGTATTGTACGCGGCGCCGGAACCGGTGTTGTCATCGGACTTCAGCTCCATCTTGGTAATCAGGCCCTTGGCGTCGTAGTGAGCCTTGTACAGGTTGTGCTCCTGCAGATAAGGATCACCGGAGGCCTCCTCGCCGGTCTTGCGGACCAGGGAGTTCACAAGGACGATCTCGTCGGAGTCCTTGGTGATGGCCTCATACTGATAGACATACTCCTTGATCTCGGTGTCATAGTAGGCGCCCTTGATACCGGAGGTCAGATAGATCAGGTTGTCGGCCACAGAGCCGTCGTTGCCAATGACCACAGCGTAAGTCACATAGCCGTCCTTGTTGTACAGGCCGAAGACATTGAACTTCTGATTGTAGGAGGAGTCCGTAGTCCCGTTGTTGGTGCGGTAAACGGCAGCGCTGGTGGGCTCGATGCTGGTGCTCTTGATGCCGGTGGACACACCGCTGACCTCGTCGATACGGTCGTTGCCGCTGACGGTCTTGGTCTTTACGGCGATGTAGACGGAAGCGTCGTTGCCGAACACATAGGTGGGAGCGGCGTCATAGCGCACCTTATAGGCAGTGGCCATGGTGGTGTGGGAGCTGTCGATCTTGCCGGTCTCGTTCCCGGTGACCACCGCGTCGCGCTTCTCAGCGAACTGACGGTTGGTGATGCCGCTGATGACATACACGCCGTCGGAGTTGACGGAGTAATCATACCACATGTTGACATAGCCGCTGTTGTAGCTCGGGACCTCCGCGCCATCGTTCTTGGCCTTGACGCTGACCTGGCTCATGGTGCCGTCGGGGAAGATGACATTGGCCTTGTCAACGCTGTTGCCCCAGTAGGTGGAGCTGGCCTCATAGCCGACCACGAAGAAGCAGTTCTCGTCGGCGGTCACGTTCTTGATGCCCAGGAAGTAGCCATAGTTGTCCAGCAGCAGGTCATAGCGGTAGCCGTCCAGCTTCTGGTTCTCGTCGGTGTAGTCATACAGGTACTCGGCGTCGTGATAGGCCTCCTGAGAATTCTTGTAGACCTTGCCGTCGGCGGTGACCTGGGTCACGCGGGCCTTGGGATAAGCGGTGGTGCTGGAGTAATCATTGCCGTCCTTGGGATCGGAGGCATAGGCGCTGACATAGGCGTCAGCAACGACAGTGGGATCAGCAACGGACTTGACGTCGCCGTCAGCCATGGTGATCATCATATAGTCGTCCTTCTTGTAGCCAGTGATGGAGGGGAAGTCCTCCAGCTCCAGCCGCTTGCTGGCGGACTTGTCGCGGCCGGTAAAGACGCTGATGCTCAGGCGCTCGTTGGAGCTGTTGTAATCGGCGGTGGCCTGAGCCAGGTAGGTGTGGATCTCAACGATGGTGAGCTCCTGCCCCTGGGTGTCCACATACACCTCGGTGAGTACGCCGCGGCCGGTCTTGCCCATGTCGTTGTCGTTGCGGCGGGCCAGCTTGTCAGCCTGGATCTTAGTGTCAGAGGCGGACAGCTTCACACCGTCAATCCAGTACTCCAGGTCATAATCACAGGCCTCGGAGCCGATGTCGGTGTAGATCTTGCCGCCCTTCACGCCCTCGGTGTAGGAGATGCGGACCAGTTCCTTCTTGGCATAATCGCCGATGGCCTTGCCGTCATACTCCCAGTGGCGGGCGGGACGGCCAAACGCGTCGACCTCGTCGGTGAGGCGCAGCTTGCCGTTGTACAGATGCTCGCCCAGCTCCAGAGCCCAGCCGCCCAGGCCGTCAGAGCCGTTGCCGGCAGTCTCGTTGCGCAGGATAGCGCCGGAGACGCGGGTGTCGGTGCTGGAGCGGACCACGTACTCCATGCCGCCGCCGGTGATGGTGAAGCTGTTGTCACCGGAACCGCCGGAGATATTCAGAGTGTTGTCTTTGGTGTCCACCATGGGGGACTTCAGGGTGTTCAGGGCCAGCTGAGCCACCTGGTTGCGGGTCAGCTTCTCACTGGGATTGGAAGCCACGTCGGCAAACAGGCGGATGCGGTTGGCAGCCGCGGTCACAGGGGCGCGCCAGTCGGTAGCGCCCTTGGACAGGTCCTTGTAGCCCAGGGCGCGCAGCATCATGGCGGCGGCCTGGACGGCGGTCAGCTGCTGGCTGCCACCAAAGGTAGTGGCGCTGGTGCCGGCGACGAGGCCGTTCTCATAACAGGCGGCCACGTACTTGTCGGCCCAGGGCACAACGTCGGTGAAGGGGTGAGAGCCAACATAGTTGTCGGCAGCCTCGTTGCCCAGCACCAGCTTGGCCATGATGACGGCCA
>CANEFX010000038.1 GCA_947426945.1 uncultured Bacillota bacterium | reverse complement strand
TCAGGGACTTCTTGTTGTGGCTCTTGGAGGAGCCGGTGGCCCCGCCGATGCCGTCTCGTCCGGTGCGTCCGCCCAACAGAATCACCACGTCCCCGGGAGCGGGCCGCTCCCGACGGACATTTTCCGCCGGGGCTGCGCCGACGACAGCGCCGCACTCCAGCCGCTTGGCGATATAGCCCTCGTGGTACACCTCGGCCACGTGTCCGGTGGCCAGGCCGATCTGGTTTCCGTAGGAGGAGTAACCCGCCGCAGCTGTCTGACACAGCTTCCGTTGAGGCAGCTTGCCCTCCAGGGTCTGATCAAAGGGAGTCCGGGGATCTCCCGCCCCGGTAAAGCGCATGGCCTGGTGGACGTACACTCGCCCCGACAGAGGATCCCGGATACAGCCGCCGATACAGGTGGCCGCGCCGCCGAAGGGTTCGATCTCGGTGGGGTGGTTGTGGGTCTCATTCTTGAACATGAGCAGCCAGTCCTGATTTTCTCCGTCCACGTTGGCGGGGACGTGGATGGAGCAGGCGTTGATTTCCTCGCTCTCGTCCAGCTCGGGAAGCAGACCTCGCTTTTTCAGCACCTTTGTGCCGATGGTGGCGATGTCCATCAGGGTCTGGGGACGGGCGGCTGCCTTTTCTTCACCGTAGACCTCCACCCGGGCGGCCAAATACCGCTCATAGGCGGCCTTCACAGCGGGGTCGTCGATCTGAATGTCGTCCAGATGGGTGGAAAAGGTGGTGTGGCGGCAGTGATCGGACCAGTAGGTGTCCACCACCCGTACCTCGGTGATGGTGGGGTTCCGCCTCTCTTCGTCCCGAAAATAAGCCTGGAGAAATTTCAGGTCGTCCAGATCCATGGCCAGCCCCAGGGAATCCAGCAAGGAAATCAAGGCCTCCGCATCCATGGAGACAAAGCCCTCCACCGTGTCCACATGGTCGGGGATGGCGTGCTCCCGGACCAGGGTCCCGGGCTTGTCCAAAGAGGCCTCCCGGCTCTCCACCGGATTAATGAGGAAGGCCTTGATCCTGTCCAGGTCTGCCTGAGACAGACCGCCCTCCATAAAATATACTTTGGCGTAGGCCACCAGAGGCCGCTCCACCCCAGCCATGAGCTGAATGCACTGGGCCGCCGAGTCCGCCCGCTGGTCAAACTGCCCCGGCAGGGCCTCCACAGCGAAGAAGGCCCCGGCGATGCGGGGCATGGGGAAATCCTCGTCGTATACCACGTCTACCTGGGGCTCAGAAAAAACGATGCCCTTGGCCCGCTCATAGACCTCCCGGTCGATCCGCTCCACATCGTAGCGGTTCAGGATGGAGACGGACTGAAGCCCCTGAATCCCCAGCTGCTCCCGCAGCTGCCCGCACAGGCCCTGGGCCTCCACGTCAAAGCCCTCTTTCTTTTTGGAATAGCAGCGGTAAACACTCATGGTCGATTTCCTCCGTTTTTCTATTTGATACTCCAATTTTCCAGATGGTAAAACACATTCCCCCGCACCGGAGCCAGCCCGGAAAGCCGCCCCCACTGGGTGAGGACAGAACCGTTTTTAAATGCGATGGGAACAATGGGAGTCTGCTGGCCCAGCAGGGAAAACAGAGCCTGGGCGGCGGCGGGCTTATCCTCCGGGGCGGCGGCGCGCATAGCATAGAGCAGGCTGTCGGCGGCCTCGTCCTGCCAGCCCCCGCAGTTCAGAGCTCCGGCGGAGGACAGCAGGGGGGCCAGGTTAAAATCGGCGGTGAGTACAGTCTCACCCAGATACAGATCAAAACTGCCCGCAGCCAGGGCGGCAGTAAAGTCCTCAAAGGACAGCTTCTGAAAGTCGACAGTGAGGCCGGCCGCCTCCAGCTGATACACGATGTGCTGGGCGGCGGCAGTCTTGGCCGTGTTCTCACTGTTGACCAAAAAGACCAGTGTTTTACCGGAAAGCCGCTGTTCCTCCGCCCGGAGAGCCAGAGTCTCCAGGTCGAAGCCGGGGAATGCGTCCGCCGCAGCCCGGCTGTACAGGGGGCTGTCCGGGTGGACCGGAAGACAGGCCGCCCGGGCGTGGCCGGCGTAGATAGTAGAAGCCACAGTATTCCGGTCCACCGCGCAGGCCAGGGTCCGGCGGACCTCCGGCGCGCGGCACAGACCACTCTGGGTATTGAAGCCCAGATAGAGGAAATCGGCAGTGGCGTAATCCCAGGTCTGATAATTGCCGCCGTAACCCATGGCGTTGGTGGCCATCAGGTCCACGTCCACCAGAAATATCTCCCCGGCGTCAAAAGCATAAATCAGTTCGTCGCTCTTATTCACGCCATGGAGGGGAATGGTTTGGACGGGCAGAACCTTGTCCTTCTGCCACCAGCCGGACCGGGCGGTCAGGGAATTCCCGTCCTCTGCCAGCACGTAGGGCCCGGTCCCGGCGGGACGCTCCCCATCGCCCAGGGCGATGGGGATATCCAGCAGAAGGGGCAGGGAGCCGTTTGGCCTGCGGAGGGTAACAACAAGCTGGTCGGACACCCCCTCAGGGGCTGAGATATCGGCCACGTCGGCCAGCCGCTCCTGATACCGGCTTCCGGGCGCGCGGGCCAGGTTCAGCGCATCGGCCGCGGTCTGCCCGGTGAAGGGCGTACCGTCGGAGAAGGAGATCTGATCCCACAGCGTAAAGGTCCAAACCAGCTTGTCCTCACTGACGGCATAGCTGCGGCACAGCACCGGCTGAGCCTGAAAGGAAGCGTCCACCGCGAAGAGGCTTTCATAGAGCAGAGGGGCCAGAGTAAGATTGGCCCGGTTAGCGGCCAGAACAGGGTGAAGGCTGTACTCCGGGTAAAACGCCAGCGTGAAGGGGACGACCCTGGGGGGCGGAATCTCTTCTTTGCTGCCGTCCTCAGAAGCGGAAGGGGCGGAGCTGGAAACATCGGGGACAGGTCCGCCGCTACAGGCGGACAGGGAGAACAAAAGCGCAACGGACAGAAGCGACGCAAAGAATTTTTTCATGGATCGTCCCTCGTTACAGCAGTTGAATCATGGCGGCCATGCTGCCCCGCCGTCCCCCCTGGACCCGGTGGGACCAGAAGATATCCAGATTGCAGGCGGTACAGGCAGGGCAGACTGCGATATGCTCCCGCGTCAGCCCCGTCCGCTCCAGCCAGCGGGCGTTGGCTCCCTTCAGGTCCACGGAAAACTTTCCTGATTTGGGGAGGGGGCGGATAAAGGCCTCCGCCTCCGCACCCAGGCTGGCGCGCAGGCCGGCGGGGACGTCGGCGTGGGTCTCAAAGCAGCAGGGACCGATACCCGGTCCGATAGCGGCCAGAATATTTTCAGGGCGGCAGCCCAGGTCACGCATCGCCTCCACGGCCCGGGCGGCAATCCCTGCGGCTGCGCCCCGCCAGCCGGCGTGGGCAGCGGCAGCACAACGCCGCACCGGATCATAGAGCAGAATTGGGATGCAATCCCCGGAAAAGATAGTAAGGCACACCCCGGGCTCATCTGTAATCAGGCCGTCTGCCTCAAAGGTGCCGGGGGTTTCAGGACTTTCCATCACATCGGCCCGGGTGACAGGGCGGATGATGGTACTGTGGACCTGCTGGTTTTTAACCAGTGCGTCTGCATCTGTGCCCACCGCGGCACAGAACCGGATGAAGTTTTCCCGGAGATTTTCCGGGTCGTCCCCCCGGCTGGCCCCCAGATTCAGACTGTCCATGGGTGCGGGAGACACGCCCCCCAGCCGGGTGGAGAAGCCGTGGGCCGCACCCGCCCAGGCCGGGTCTGTGCAGGCATAAAAAGGGACGCCATGGCATTGCTGTCTGATGATGTCCATGGCGTGCCCCCCACTGTCAATTTATTTGCAGATTTCCCGCCTCGCGGCAGAAAACCAACTTTATCCTATTTTAGCCTATATCCGGTGAAATGGCAACCCACAACAGGGAGAAATGGAATATATTTTTGCGGCCGTTCAGGGCAAACTGCTCAAAGCTGCTCCAGCTCCCGCAGGGTATCCTGAATGGTCTTTTGGGGAATGTAGACCGCCGCCATCTCCTGAAGCTGGGCCAGGGAGAGAGATCGGGCCGCACCCACCATGGGATGCCTCATAAATTTTCCGAAGCGGCGCTGAAACACGGCCTTCGACCGGGGATCGTCCAGCAGCTCGCCCACTGTGATTTGCTTGCTGCGCAGGTCCATATAAATTCACCTCCGCCAATATTCTATGCATATGCCGGCCCGGCCTTGACTGCGCGGCTTATACTTATAGATGAGACAGCTTCCAGCTTTTACGCGTTTCCCCTCCCCCGCCTTGACTTTCCCCTGTGAAAGGACTATACTGCACAATAAGATTCTAGGAAGATTGGAGGCGTGTTCCGTGGCCAAAAAGAAAAAAGGGATGCGGTCCGTGCTTTCCACGGCCCACGATGCCCTGCGGCGCAAACGAACGGTGGCGGTGGTCTATTTTACCCTGCGTTTTCTGGTGATTGCTGTAATGGTCGCTCAGTTTTTCAACGGAGACTTTGAGAGCGTATTCCTGTGCGCAATGACCCTGGTGCTCTTCCTGCTGCCCACGGTGTTTGAGCGTGCATTAATGATCGATCTGCCCAATACCATGGAAATTATCATCATGCTCTTCATCTTCGCCGCGGAAATCCTGGGAGAAATCAGTTCCTTTTACACTACCTTCAAGGGCTGGGACACCATTCTCCATACTCTCAACGGCTTTCTCTGTGCAGCCATCGGATTCGCCCTGGTAGACATGCTCAACCGGACGGAAAAGTTCTCCCTGTCCCTGTCGCCTGTGTTTATGTCCATTGTGGCTTTCTGTTTTTCCATGACCATCGGGGTGCTGTGGGAATTCTTTGAGTGCGGCATGGACCAGTTGATGATGCTGGATATGCAGAAGGACGCCGTGGTCCACTCCATCTCCTCGGTCATGCTGGACCCCTCCGGATTGAACAACCGGGTGCTGATCGACAACATTGTGGACACCGTGGTGGTGACGGCGGACGGGCGACAGATCTCCCTGGACCTGGGCGGCTATCTGGATATCGGGCTGCTGGATACCATGAAGGACCTCTTCGTCAATTTCATCGGCGCGGTAGTGTTTTCCATCATCGGGTACTTCTATGTAAAGACCCGGGGACAGGGCAAGTTCGCCAGCCGGTTCATTCCCCAGGTGGTGGAGGTCCAACCCGAGGATCTCAATCCCCGCCAGCCGAAATTTTTTAAAAAAGGAAAAAAATCCCCCCCGCCGGAGGAATAGGCTGAAACAGGACGGCGCATACTAAGCCCATCCGAAACAAGGAGGGTTTATTACCATGAACAACGACACAAAGACCTGCAATACCAGCATCCGCTGCTCTGTGGACACCTGCGCCTACCACTCCGGCGCACAGAACTGCTGCTCACTGAACTCCATCAAGGTGGGCTGCTGCGACTGCTCCCCCACCAAGTGCGAGGGTACCGAGTGTGCCTCCTTCAAGCTGGGTGCGAAATAAAACAAAAATGGTTCCGGCCGGGGCGCTTCATAAAGAAGCGCCCCATAAATTTTTCAGGCCGGACAGATATTCGTCTGAACCGCGCTGAACCCGTAAAACCACAGCGGACGGCGGCAGGAATCATGTCCCGCCGCCGTCGGATATCATTTTGTGTATTTCAAAAATACGTCAAGAAGCTCCTGCACCACACGCAGGTCAAACGTTTCCCCCTGATGTGTGGTCACATGAAGATTTTCCACTGTGGCACCGCTCCACTGCGGGTCCGCTCCGTACAAAAGCACAATATGCTTCGGAACTCCATTGTAAAGCTCACAGCCGCACCAACCAATTTTCTTCTCTGTGAGCATTTGAAGGGCGGAGCTATGGTAGTCTGCTATGATTTCAATGTTCCAGTCAAGGTTGCTTCCAAAAATTCCAAACTCATTTACCATAAATCCTACACCATATTTCTGGGCAATTTGTTGATATGGGAGGACATCATACCGGTATATTTCATCGCCTGAAATCCAGGTATTTTCATTGTTCATATAACTGCCATTTTCCCGAATCACAAGCGGCAGAGGATTTTCTCCGAAAGCAGGATTGTCGCAGGCGTCGTAGGGCACGATAACGGTATCTCCCGCGTTTCCGTCCACAAGAATCGTGTCGATAAAGGCGTGGGGCTTTGTCACCCGTACCTCGGCCTGGGCTGTACCATCGGGGAACTGGACGGTGAAAAGCTCGTCGCCATACTGCACCTCATTGTTCTCGTCCACTTTTCCGCCCTCCAGCGGGATTGTCTGAAGCAGGGTCCCATCGGTGCGGACCTCCAACACAGCCCCCGGCTCAGATTTTTCAACATGAAGCTGCAATGTGGCTCCCGACAGATCCCCCGTCAAGGTGAGGGCCGCCCGTCCCTCTGAAATCTCACCCATCGGGAACCAGGGAAGCGGCCAGGCCGGCCTGGCGTAGGGGTTTCTCTCCGCATATTCCCAATCGCTGGTAGTGATATATTGCGGGAAATAGGGATGGCATCCTATGGCGACGCCCAAAGCGGCTATCTTTTCCATCCACTCGGTATTGGGGTTGCCGGGGAAGGAGAACAGCAGCACCCTATTGGGGTCAAGTTCCCGCATCCCGTCCACAATACCGGCCATCTGCTGTGCGGCATATTCAACGTTATCCTCGGAAGGGGCCAACTCATTGGCCAGGTCAAAGGTCAAATAGCGGCTGGGAATTCCTGCATAGCGTTTTGTCAGTCCCTGCCAGTAGGAGCGGATCAGTTCCCACTCCGTCTCGTCGCAGTCCAGCGTCTCCTTGTCGTTTGGTGCGAGACTCATTGAGATCTGAATATGAACGCCATACTCAATCCCCCATGCAATAAGCTGATCTAAATCTCTCAGTTCATTCTCATTGACCAGGTGTGGGTTGTCCGGGTAATCAGGAAAGCGCAGGGTGGAAAAACCAAAGAATATCCTTGCAAAATTAAAACCGTTTTCCGCCAGGAAAGCAATATCACCTTCTGAAAAATCGCGGTATGTATGCTGCCCATCCTTCCGGGAGGAAATTCCCATTCCCTTCCACCCGGCAGGAAGCTCCTCCTGAGTCGGCTCGGGCAGCGCAGTGGACGCGTTTAAAAGGATTTCCGTAATGATACTTTCATCATAGCCGCCGATTTCGTCTATGGAACAGTAATTGCCATCAGGCTCCAGGACGGTGGGGTCCAGCTCCCCCATCCGCAACACCGCAGAAATGGCGTCGCCCCGGGAGAGAGGATTTTGCAGGTAATCCTTCGGCCCGTCAACGACCAGGGGATAGATGGGCTGTTCACTGACCAGCGACTGCCGGACCGCGCAGGTAAACCATCCCCCCTTCATATAGTTGCTTTCGCACCACGGAAAGCCCGTTTCCTCCCAATTGGGGAAAAGAGTATAGTCCCAACTTGGCTCTGCAGAACGGTCGATTATATCGCCGATCTGATCGATGTCCGAATTTCCAAAATCAGACGGCTGTCCCTCTCCCAGCAGGACAAGGGCATAGGACAGCTCCAGAATACCGTCCTCACGCCGCATTTTGTCGTTGGAGGCTGCCGCCGCTTTCGTTATTTCCTCCCATTCGGGCAGGGCAGAGCTGTCCCATATATTGATAAGATTCGTCAACATCCGTGTATATTGCGCAAACGTAATGCCGGACCGTAATCCTCCTGTATATCGTCAGGGACAATTCCCAAAGAGATTGCCTTTTCAATCTCTTTCATTTGAAAGTCAGAGCTATGACCCGGTCCCGACGTGCCGCTCTGCCCCGGTTTATTGCTCCCGCCTTGGCTGCTTCCCTCAGAGTTTTTTGCACAGCCGACAGCCGATACCAATATCGCGGCTGATAAAAGAACGGAAAAAAATCTTTTTTTCATATCAAACCTCCCCAATGATACGGCAATCGCAATTCCGAACCTTACTCCAGATACAGCCCGTAGTAGCCCATCAGCGCCATGGCCATCAGGCCGGCGGTAATCAGCTGAATGGGCACCCCGCGGAAAGCCCGGGGGCAGCGGTTCAGGTCGACTTCCTTCTGGAGGCTGGCAAAGCTGGACAGGGCCAGAGTCGCACCAACGCCGCCGCACAGTGCGTAGATGAGAGCGGCGCCCAAGCCGTAGCTGCGCTGGGCCGTCAGCAGGGCGGTGCCCAAGGCGGCGCAGTTAGTGGAGATGGAGGCCAGATTGCCGTCCGCCCGCCGGGACAGCTCCGGGACACAGGCACGCAGAAACCTGCGCAGCCCGGCGACAAGGGCCGGAATCAGCAGTGAAAAGGCCAGCACCCGGAAGTGGGCCAGCCCGTACCTGCTGAGCAACCAGTAATCGACAAGCCAGGCGCACAGCCCCCCCAGCACCATCACCACAGTGAGGCACAGGCCGGTGCGGATGGCCTCCCGGGGATCCCGGAAGGACTCCCTATGTGTGCCGATGCCCATGCAGGAAACCAGCACCAGATTTTCCGACAGCAGGGCGGCCAAGGCCACGCCGGCCAGTTCCAAAGCTGAATTCACAGCGTCCTCCCCCTCTCGCCGGCGGCGCGCCGGTTATTGTGTATCCTCATAATTAATCTCTCCTGCGGTATCCAGATTGGCCACGATATTCAGAGCCCGGTTGACCCCGGCGGTAATGGCCTTGGACGTGGCGGTGGCGCCGCTGACGGCATCCATGGAATTGGGTCCGGAGGTACGAATGGTACCCGAACGGCCCACATACCGGGCCAGGGCTCCGGGGGTCATGGCCTCCGTACCCACCCGGCCGGTTTCGCTGTGGCTGTTGATGGCCACGCCGGTGACCGCCCCGTTCAGGTCCACCCCAACCGTCATAGTGATGGGGCCGGCAAAGCCCTGGCTCTGGACCTCCACACAGTAGCCCAAAAGGTGACCGTCAGCATCGTAGCCGGCGATGATAGACATGGCGCCAGCGGCCCGGTAGGGGGTCTCAGCCCCCACAGCAGCCTGGGGCATGGCCTGGGTCAGGATCTCATGCTGGGCCTGGATCTCAGCCCGGGCAGTATTCAAGTCGGTGAAGCGGTGCACCCCGAAAATCACGCCGCAGGTGACGGCGAAAACCGCAGCCAGCGGCCCGGCGGTTTTCAGGCCGGAGCGCAGCAGGTCCAGGTAGGCCTCTCCAGGAGCCTGACCCTCCCGGGGTCTGGGGATATGGAGGTTCAGCCTGGGGCGAACAAACTTGATTTCCGACAGGTTTCTCAACCCCCGGCCCAAAGCGGCCCTGGTGGCGGCAAAATTGCCGATTCCAAAGCGCCGGGGCAGGCCCAATCGGTCCAGCAGCCATACGGCACAGTTCATGGTGAGGATGGCCCAACCCACCCCCTCTGGGTAGGAGCTGTAGGAGCGCAGCAGTACGGTGAGCAGGCCGCAGCCCACACCGTACATCACCTGTCCCCGGGGGGTAACCGGGGATGTGGCGGGGTCGGTGGCAAAAAAGACGGCTCCTATCAGCAGGCCGCCACCCATCAGCTGGTAGGCGATCCAGACAGGGGGAGATATCCCCTCCGGAGCGGCGAGCAGGGCGACGGCTGCCACCGTACCCAGATAAGACAGGGGAATCCGGGCAGAAATCACCCGACGCAGCAGCAGGTAGCCCAGTCCCAGCAGGAGCATGAAAGCAGACACCTCTCCTATGCAGCCGCCCCGCCTGCCCAGGAACATGAAGTCCAGGGAGACGGACGGGAGAACGCCCTCATGCAGGTAAGACATGGGGGTGGCGGCGGACACCGCATCCACTGCGGCAGAGGACAGCCTCTGCATGGGCTGGGGCCAGGTGGTCATCAGCAGGGGCAGGGTGCCGGCCAGCATCCGTCCGGCCAGGGCGGGATTCATAAAGTTCCGGCCCAGTCCTCCGTAGAACTGCTTGACCACAATAATGGCAAAGCCGGTCCCCATCACAGGCACCCAGAGTGGGGCGCTGGCGGGCAGGCTGAGTGCCAGCAGCAGACCGGTGACGCAGGCGGACAGGTCGCCTATGGACAGGCTCTGCCGGGTAAGCAGGCGGTAAAGAAGCTCAAAGGCCACGCTGGAGGCCACCGACACGGCACATAGGGTCAGGACCCGGGGTCCGAAGAAAAATACGGCCATACCCAGCGCGGGAGTCAGGGCAACAATCACGTCCAGCATCATGGCCCGGGTGGTGGACGACTGGCGCAGCTGCGGGGGCAGTCGCTTGGGAGCATATATGGCATTCACTGCTTTGCCACCCCCCGTTTCAGTAGAAGGGAAGCAGAGGCCACCGTCTCCACCAGAGGGATCTGAGCGGGACAGATAAAGGAGCAGCAGCCACAGGCGTTGCAGTCTTCCAGGTGATACCTGGCCAGCTTCTCCAGGTCCTGGTCCTCCAGTGCCCGACGAATAATAGTGGGGGCCAGATGCATGGGGCAGGCGGCCACGCACTTGCCGCACCGGATGCACACCCCCGGAGGGATATCCGGCTTGTGCTCCCAGCTGGTGAGACAGACCAGGCTGTTGGTGTCCTTGGTCACGGGCGCATCCAGATTGGTCAGGGCGACGCCCATCATGGGCCCGCCGATGAGCATGCGGTCGGTCTCCTCCCGCAGGCCGCCGCAGGTCTCCAGCAGATGGCGCAGTGGAGTGCCGATGGGTACCCACAGGTTGCGGGGACGAGTCACCGCCCCGCCGGTGACAGTCACCGCCCGGTGGGTAAGGGGCCGGCCCATAAACAGAGCATCGTGGACGGCATAGACGGTAGCCACGTTAAACACGGCGCACTTCACGTCTAAGGGGGAGCCGCCGGGGGGCACCTCTCGGCCGGTGACAGTCTGGATGATCTGTTTCTCCGCTCCCAGAGGGTAGCAGGTGCGCACCGGGAGAATCTGTACCCGTCCGCCCCCCTGGCGGCGCAGGCGGCGCTCCACCGCCTCCACGGCGTTGAGCTTGTCCCCCTCGGTGACCACCACAGCCCGCTCGCACTGCAGGCACTGAGACAGGGCCTGCGCACCCCGGAGGATACGCTCTCCCCGTTCCAGCAGCAAACGGTAATCAGAGGTGACGTATGGTTCACACTCGGCAGCATTGACGATAAGCGTATCGATCCGGCCGGCGGAGCGTGCAATTTTCTCCCAGGTAGGAAAGCACCCGCCCCCCATACCCACCACGCCTGCCGCCGCCACTCTCTCCACCACCTGCTCCAGGGTAAGCCGGCGAAGGTCCATGGGCGGCATGTGACCGGAATAGGGCTCGCTGCGGTCGTCGTTCTGGATGACAATTGCGGGAGAAAGACCGCCCCAGGGGTGGGGCCGGTTTTCAATGGCACTCACCCGGCCGGAGACGCTGGCATGGGCCGCCGCTCCGGTCTCCCCCCGCCGGGCAATGGGCTGGCCCACCGTCACCGGATCGCCGGGACGGACCATGGGTGTGGCGGGACCGTCGGCACACATGACCAGGGGAATAACAATCTCCTTGGAGGTCTGGGACAGACGGGCCATGGGTTTGCGCCGGGTAATGCCTTTTCGTGTGGCGGGATATACGCCGCCAAAGAAGGAATGGGCCATATAAAATCCTCCCCGCATCCTGCCGAAAGGACAGGCCTCGACAAAATGCGCGTGACATCTCAATATTTATACATTATATATCATAATCCAAACAGAGGCTCTGTGTCAATGTCAATCTTTTTAAGGAAATACCGTGGTTATTCCTCACAATAACTTGGCAGCTGTTTTATGTGTCCCAACAAGAAAATAGCAAAACCTGAGCATAGTCATGCTATACTCAGGTTTTGTCTAAATTGGTGGAGCGGCCGCAACCAACGGTGAACACCCCGCAAAACCAGAGGCGACGCTTTCAAAGTGTTCTTCTATCTTGTCCAGCAAAATGTCATCAATGGTAATCGGCCTGTCCCCACCGTTGAGGATCAGCGTCATTCTATCGTCGTAAAGGTAGATGGCCCGGAGGAAAATATTCACCATCCCCCGGCGGTTGTTCTCGTCGTTGACATCTCCCCGTTTCAATGAGTAGAGAAACGCCTTGATTTGCGGTGCGGTGAACGTGACCTGCTTTCCCATCTCAATGGCAAGCTGGCCCTGCAACTCGTCCTTTTCCCGCTTGCGCTTCTCAATGCGCTCGGTAATCATATCCACCGCCTGCCCACGCTCCAAGGCTGTCCAAAGGTTTTCAATAGCGGCATCCGCCTCCTGTATCGCCGCCTTGATGCGCTTGATGGCGGAGCTGTCATAGTCGGCCTCACAAGCGGCGGCGACCGCAAGGGCGATTTTCTCAATATTGCTGTCTGTCAACAGCTTGCGGCACTCCAAAACAACCCTGTCCTC
>CANEFX010000037.1 GCA_947426945.1 uncultured Bacillota bacterium | reverse complement strand
CAGCAGGATCAGGGCCATGGTGGCGCCCAGGTCCACGGTGCCGTAGCTGCCCTTCAGGTACTGGATGTGGATGGTGCGGTACAGGTTCTTGTCCAGAACCAGGTAGGGCAGCAGGAAGTCGTTCCACACCCACATGATCTCCAGGATGCCCACAGAGACCATGGTGGGCTTGAGCATGGGCACGACCACGGAGAAGTAGGTGCGCATGGGCCCGCAGCCGTCGATGGCGGCCGCCTCCTCAATCTCCAGGGGGATGGACTTGACAAAGCCCACGAACATGAAGATAGCCAGCCCCGCGCCGAAGCCCAGGTAGATGATGGGGATGGTCCAGGGAGTATTCAGGTGGAGGTTGTTGGCCGTTTTGGACAGGGTAAACATGACCATCTGGAAGGGGACTACCATGGAGAACACACACAGGAAGTACAACGCCTTGCAGAACAGGGAGTTCACCCGGGCGATGTACCAGGCGGCCATGGAGGTGCACAGCAGGATGAGGGCGGTGGACAGGATGGTGATTACCACGCTGTAGACCACCGACTTGACAAAGGGGTAGTTGCCAAAGGTCATGCCCTTGATGAAGTTCTCGAAGCCGGCGTACATCTCGCCGGTGGGCAGGGCGAAGGTGTCGGTTTTGACGAAGGTGTTCAGCTTGAAGGAGTTGATTACCACCGCCACCACAGGCAGCACGTAAATCACGCAGATAACGGCCAGGACAGTGGACAGAACGGCCTTGCGGCGGGACTCGGCAGAGAGCGTCTTGTTGTTGTTCATCATTGCTGTACCTCCCTTTTGCGGGTATAGCCCAGCTGGGCCAGGCCCAGCCCGGCCACCAGGACGAAGAAGATGACTGCCTTGGCCTGGGCGGTGCCCTGAGAGGAGCCGCCGGAGGCGTTGAAGGTGTTGAAGATGTTCAGGGCCAGCATCTCGGTGGTCTTGATGGTGGTGCCGCCGGGCTGGATGATGAAGGGCTGGCCGCCGGTAAGGGCCAGGTTCTGGTCGAAGAGCTTGAAGCCGTTGGTGAGGGACAGGAACATACAGATGGTGATAGAGGGCATCACGTTGGGGATG
Source organism: uncultured Bacillota bacterium (assembly GCA_947426945.1). Taxonomy (GTDB): domain Bacteria; phylum Bacillota; class Clostridia; order Oscillospirales; family Oscillospiraceae; genus Lawsonibacter. Next base: position 13,368 of record CANEFX010000037.1, on the reverse strand, counting down.
GTCACCTTGAACAGTGTGGTCCATCGAGAAGCGCCGTCGATGCGGGCGGCCTCCAGCATCTCACCGGGGACATTCTGCAGCCCGGCGATGTAGATAATCATCATATAGCCGATTTGCTGCCAGCACATGAGGATAATCAGGCCCCAGAAGCCGTATTTGCTTTCCAGCAGGATGGAGGTGTTATACCAGCTGAGGATGCCGTCGAAGATCATGGACCAGATGTAGCCCAGCACGATGCCGCCGATGAGGTTGGGCATAAAGAACACGGTGCGGTACAGGTTGCTGCCCCGGATGCCCTGGGTCAGGGCGTAGGCCACGGCAAAGGCCAGTACGTTGATGAGCACCAGGGAGACCACGGCAAACAGGGCGGTGTACCAGAAGGCGTGGCGGAAGCCCACGTCGCTGAAGGCCTTGGCGTAGTTGTCCAGGCCGATGAATTTGGCGTTGGAGATGGTCTTGAACCGGCACAGAGACAGCCAGATGCCCTGAAGGAAGGGCCAGATGAAGCCGATGAAGAAAGCGGCTGTCACAGGGCCCAGGAAGAACAGACCCCACCGGCGGGTGGCCCGTCGGATGGAGTTGCTGTTGGAAATCTTCTTTTTCACGGTATCAACTCCTTTATTTTCTGTGTGTAGGGCGCGACGACTCCGGCGCGCCGTTGGAAACAGTCCGTAAAATACGGCGGGCCGAGTCGTCCCGCCCTACATACAAATGGAAAACCGGGGCGGGCGATTTGCCCGCCCCGGCGCAATGTCAAAGCGTGAAGTTCAGATTGCGGGGAGATCAGCCGTTGACGGCGGCATACTGGGTAGCCCAGCCGTCCACGAAGGCAGTGCGGAACTGCTCCCAGTTGGCGGCGGACTGGTCGGCGTTGTACTGGTTCAGGGCGGCTACCAGACCGCGGCGGTACTCGTCCACGTTGGGCTGGTAGTTGGTGGCCCAGTTCATCACGTAGCAGCCATTGGCGGTGTACTCGGCGGCGTCGGCCAGGAAGCCGTTGGCGGACTCGGGGGCGTTCTTGTAGGGCAGGACGCCCAGCTGCTCCACCATCTTGCCGGCGGCGTCGGGGTCGCTGACCAGCCACACCATGAAGTCGATGGTGGCCTTCTGGTCGGCCTCGGAGACATTGGTGTTGACAGCCCAGCAGTTCTCGGTGCCGCAGTTCAGACCGGCCTTCTCCTCGCCGGCCACGCCGCAATAGTAGGGGATCATGGTGGCGTTGGGCACGGAGGACACGTAGTTGGCGTACTCCCAGGAGCCCTGCACGGTAAAGGCGGCTTTGCCGTCCTTGAACTCCTGACCGGCGTCGTGACCGCCGGTGGCCAGGTCGGTGGGGGCGGTCAGGCTGTTGTTGATGCACAGGTCATAGAGGTTCTTGAAGTTGTCCATATACTTGCCGGAGATGGTGGCGGGGCACTCGGTCCAGGTGGTTCCTTCCTGCTCATAGTAGTACTCCAGGTTGGCCATGTGGCCGGTGAAGCGCCAGGAGGAGGAGTCGTCCATGTCGCAGGAGGTGAAGGCGTCGAAGCCAAGAGTGGCGGCGTTGGCGTGGATGTCCTCCACGACCTTCTTCAGGCCGTCGAAATTGGTGATCTCGTCCATGGAGTGGCCGGCTTTGGTCACCAGGTCAGGGTTGACGATGATGCCGTAGCATTCGTAGCAGTAGCCGATGGACACCAGTCTGCCGGCGTCGTCATAGAGGTTGTAGGCGTCGGTATTCAGCTCGTTGGCGATGGCGGTGCCGGTCAGGTCCATGGCGTACTCGCCCCAGTCGGCCACACCGGCGGAGTTGCCGATGACAAACAGGGTGGGGGGCGCAGACTTGTCCATCTCGGCGGTGAGGGTCTGCTGATAGGTGCCAGAGGCGGCGGTAATCACCTGGACGGGCACGCCGGTCTTATCGGTGTAGGCCTTAGCCAAGTCCTGGGCGGTTTCGTCCAGCTCGGGCTTAAAGTTCAGCCAGTAGACGCGGCCGGTCTCGCTGCTGCCGCCGCCGTTGCCGGCATTTCCGCCGCTGGGGTTGCTGCCGCTGGGCTTGTCGCCGCCGCCGCAGCCGGCCAGCAGAGACAGGGTCATGACCGCGCTGAGGGCCAGGGCCAGGATCTTTTTGGTCTTGCTCATTTCATTTTCCTCCTGATTAAAATTAATTCTGTAGACTGGAAGCGTTACCGGAATCGTTACTGGTAACGTTTCCGATCCGCTCGGTTATTATAATACCCGCTGCCGGCCGCAGATGCAAGAAAAATTTGCCGTCCCAACGCAAAATTGGAGGAATGCCAAAAAATGGTCCGGTGTTTTTGGGAGGTATGACCAAAATTGTTTCCGACAGCTGCAATTTTTACGGACAGTGCACAGATTGCCATTGTCATTTTCAACCAAAAGCGTTATAATATGAAGGGAAAAGGAGGTGCATCCTGTGAGTAACTATGTGATATCCATCAGCCGGGAATTCGGCAGCGGAGGACGCCTGATCGGCAAGCGTTTGGCCGCCCGCCTGGGCATTCCCTGCTACGACCGGACCATCATCCAAAAGACTTCGGAGAAGAGCGGACTGTCCCCGGACTTTATCGCCCGGGCGGAGGAACGGGCCCGCAGCCGGTTCCATCTGTCCATTGCTCCGGCGGGGGTGGGGGTGCCCGCCCTGGCCCATCAGGGAGTGCCTGTGAGCCATCAGGCCTTTTTTGCCCAGGCGGAGGTCATTCGGGAACTGGCCGACGAGGGGCCCTGCGTGATTGTGGGCCGGTGCTCGGACTATGTGCTGGGGGAGCGGCCTGAGTGCCTGAAGGTCTTTGTCCATGCCGACATGGACAGCCGGGTGGAGCGGTGTGTGGAGGAGTACCGCATCCCCTCTGACGATATGGCCCGGCGCATTGTCCAGATGGACAAGGGGCGGGCCAACTACTATAACTACTATACCGGGCATATCTGGGGGGATATGCGCCGCTACGACCTGACCCTCAACTCCGGCATGATCGGGGTGGAAGGCGCGGTGGAGCTGATCGTGACTCTGGTGAAGGCCCGCTCCGCCCAGGATGCCCAGTGACGGCGATGGGCAGAATCAGGATACAGGTGTCCGGCGGGCCGGGCCGGGCCGACAACTACAGCGCCGCTATCCGGAGCGCCGGAGGAGAGCCCGCCCCCGGCTACTGCCCCGCCCCTGATTTGAGTTGCGCCGGCCTTGTACTGTGCGGCGGCGGCGACATTGAAAGCGTCCACTACGGCCAGGGGAACCGGGGGTCTCAGCCTCCGGACAAGGACAGAGACCGGGCGGAGCTGGCCCTTTTCCGGGCTTTTTATGAGGCGGGCAGACCTGTTTTGGGCATCTGCCGGGGGATGCAGCTGATCAATGTGGCCCTGGGGGGATCCTTGATTCAGGATTTGCCGCCGGAACAGAAGATATTCCATGTTTCCGCTCAGGGAGATGTGGTTCACCCGGTGTTCAGCCCGGAAGGCTCCGGCCTGAAGCGGATGTACGGTCCCATTTTTTCGGTCAACAGCGCCCATCATCAGGCGCTGGACCAGCTGGGGGAGGGCCTGCGGGCTATCGCCTGGTCAGAGAGCGGCTTTGTGGAGGCGGTGGACCTGCCCGGCTACCCCCTGCTGGGCGTCCAGTTCCACCCGGAGCGGATGGCCTTTGGAAAGCGCCGGCTGGACACGGTGGACGGCGCGGCCATCTTCGCATGGTTTCTGGAGGCATGCCGGGAGAATGCTGCGCCCCCGCAGCCCAATTGAATGACAGGAAGCGGCCCCCGGCAAAATGCCGGGGGCCGCGCGCGTCTATTCGCAGTACATTCGCACCACCAGATCGACCTCCCCCTCCCGCTCCGGGGGAAGGGTCCCGCCCGGGGAGTAGGTCCAGCCGTCGAGGCCGCCCAGAGAGGACGTCAGCAGGACGACTCCTGCCTCCGGGTCCACCGCGGCGGGTCCGCGCAGAATGTCGGTGCACGCGCCGCCGCTGATATAGGGGTTGGTAATGGTATCCAGGGCGCTGGTGTAACTGAATCCCGCAAAATTGATCCCAGTATCAAACCATATCCGGGTCCAGCGCTGTTCCTCCTCCGACCATTCGGCGCTGTGGAGGTCCATGCTCAGCACCAGGACCTGCCGGCGGGGGCCGAACAATTTCCGGTCGTTGGAGCTGCCGTCAAATAACTGCCAGCTCTGCTCCAATCCGTCGCAGGTCCACAGCTCGGCCTGGAGGGAGATGTGGGTCACATCATCGGCCAGGCACACCTCATACAGGTACAGACTGCCGCCGTTTAAAGCGTCGGCGACCTGACGCTCCCGGTGGGAGGTGTCAAGAGCCCTGACGACTGTCTCCCGCTGGGGGAGCAGCTCGGTGTTGTCCCGGACCCAGACATACCCCAGACTGGCCAGGACGGCCAGCAGCAGGGCGGCCGCCAGAAGAAACAGCCACCTCCACCACCTGATTTTCGGCTTGAGCTGCTCCAGGCCCAGCCGCATGGAGTCCCGGACCAGCTCGTCCCGGGGGAACTCCCCCCGCGCTCCGGCCAGCAGCTCGGAGACGGTCAGCCCCAGAGCGTCGGCCAGGGGCTCCATCAGGGACAGGTCGGGAAAATTCCTGCCCAGCTCCCACTTGCTCACCGCCTGGACCGACACGTAGATCTGTTCCGCCAGCTCCCGCTGGGTCAGTCCCAGCTCCTTCCGGGTCTGGGCGATCAGCGCCCCGGTTTTTATCGCGTCCATGGTCTCGCCTCCTTGCCTCTATAATACCCGGAGCGGAGACGTTTTGCAATCAACGCCAGGTTGAATGGACGAAAAAGGGCGCAAAAACGGCCCTGTGTCTCAACAGGGCCGCCGGTGAAAACGCAAAGATTGTCAGACCTGCCGGGGCAGGGAATCGTCCTCCCGCACCCAGTCCTCCACGTGGACCACCGAGTACTCCGTGGGAGTGTTCCGGATGACCACCCGCTCAATGCCCGCATTGATAATCAGGCGGCGGCACATGGAGCAGGAGGTGGAGCCGGGGATCAGCTCCCCGGTCTTGGGGTCCTTGCACACCATGTAGAGGGTGGAGCCCAGCAGCTCGCTGCGGGCGGCGGAGATGATGGCGTTGGCCTCGGCGTGGACGGAGCGGCACAGCTCATACCGCTCCCCGGAGGGGATGTTCATGGCCTCCCGGGTGCAGCGGCCCAGGTCCATGCAGTTTTGCCGCCCCCGGGGAGCCCCGTTGTAGCCGGTGGAGATGATCTCGTCGTGCTGGACGATGATGGCCCCGTAGCACCGGCGCAGGCAGGTGGAGCGCTCCAATACGGTCCCGGCAATGTCCAGATAGTAATTTTCCTTGTCGATGCGGCTCATGTTCGGCCCTCCTTTTATGTATTACAGTGCGGACTGCGCCTTGTTCAGCTCCTGGGCAATGTTGAGAACATGGTCCCCGATACGCTCGAAGTCGGTGAGCAGCTCGGAGTACAGGATACAGGCCTCGTCGGAGCAGACACCGTCCCGCATCCGGATCAGCTGCTCCCGGCGGAAGTCGGCGGTCATGTCGTCGATCTTTTGCTCCAGCTGGGCTACCTGGGCCAGCCACTGGGCGCTTCCCGCCTCGACGGACAGCAGGGCGGACACCGCCCGGAGAGAGATGTCACGCATCTGCCGGATTTCTTCCTGGGCGAAGGGGGAAAAGGGGATGTCCTTCTCCGCCAGCAGGCGGGTGTAGCCGGCCAGGTTGTCGGCGTGGTCGCCGATGCGCTCGATGTTGCCCGAAATGGCGAAGAGGCAGCTGACCACCTTGGAGCCCAGCTCGTTGGTCTCGATGGTGATAAGCCGGGAGATGTAGCGGGAGATCTCTCGGTTGAGGAAGTCAATATACCTCTCCCGCTGCTCCACCCGTTCCAGAGGGGAGACGTCCCGGGTAAGAACGGCCCCGAAGCTGGTTTCCACATTCTGCCGGGCCATCTCCAGCATCCGGTGCAGCTCGTTGCGCAGCTGTCCCACCACAATGACGGAGACGCCCAGGCCGCCGTCCTTGCCGCCCGCGGCCACGGGGGTCAGGTAGACCAGACGCATGCCCTTTTCGCCTCCTCTCTTCTCCGTGTCGGGGCGGTCGGGGAGAATACGGGAGGCCAGCTTGGCCAGGGTGCTGCCGAAGGGAATCAGAAGAACGGTGGTGGCCAGGTTGAACACCACGTGCATGACCGCGATCTGAGCCATAGGGGCGTGAACTGCGGCCTCGATCAAAGCGGTAAGAGGGGTGACCATTACCACTGCGGTAAAGATCACTGTGCCGATAACGTTAAAGAGAATGTGGACGCAGGTGGCCCGTTTGGCGTCCCGGCTGGTGCCGAAGGAGGCCAGGACGGCAGTAATGCAGGTGCCGATGTTCTGGCCGAACAGGACGTAGACTGCGCCGGAGAACTCCACCACGCCCGCGGCAGCCAAGGTCTGCAGAATACCCACCGAGGCGGCGGAGGACTGGATCAGGGCAGTGAACAGGGCGCCGAAAAGGATGCCCAGAATGGGGTTGGAGAGAGTGGCCATCATGTGGACAAAGACGGGAACCTCCCGCAGAGGTTCCATGGCGGCGCTCATCATGTCCATACCGATAAAGAGGATGCCCAGACCGGCCAGGAGCTGGCCGATGTGCTGGAGCCGGGGATTTTTGGTAAAAACCATCAGAGCTACGCCGATAAAGGCCACCGGCGGGGCCAGCGCTCCCACGTCCAGCGCGATCAGCAGGCCGGTGGTGGTCTTGCCCACGTTGGCCCCCATGATAAGCCAGACCGCCTGATTCAGGGTCATCATCCCGGCGTTGACAAAGCCTACCACCATGACGGTGGTGGCGGAGGAGGACTGGACGGCAGTGGTGATAACCGCACCCACCAGAATACCCAGAAAACGATTGGAGGTGAGCTTTTCCAAAACAGATTTCATCTGGTTGCCCGCTGCGGCTTCCAGGCCGGCGCTCATCATCTGCATTCCGTGCAGAAACAGAGCAAGGCCGCCGAAAACCCCTAAAAGTTCCCAAAAATCCATGTGTATCCCTTTCTCCGTGGCCGGCCGCGTCTTCCTGTGAATGACAAATGTCCCGAAATTTCTCCATTTTTATTATACCCGTATGCTCCGGAGCCTGTCAATATAAAAAAGCTGCCCGTCAAGAAAACGGGCAGCTTTTACGTTACACAGGTGCTTTTCCGTGCCGGGCCGGCTAAAAGGAAAGGAATGAATCAGGCTGCCGAGGCCGCGGACGGGTCATCGTGGCGGTGGAACACGAACATTTGGAGCGCCAGGATGATAAGCAGGCAGGCGACGCCGATGATGTCGGTAATGGGCTGGCTGTCGATGAGGAGCACGGCGGCCCCAAAGGAGAACAGCCGCAGAAGGATATTCATCCGTCCGCGCAGGTAGCCCTCCACGGCGGCGGCGATCAGCAGCACGCCCACGCAGGAGGTAACAACCACCTGGATACCGTCCAGCAGGCCCACATTCTCCAGCATCAGCTTCTGGTTGTAGACGAACATATACGGGATGATGAACCCGGCCAGGGCCAGCTTCACCGAGGCTACCCCGGTTTTCATGGGGTTGCCGCCGGACAGGCCCGCCGCCGCGAAGGAGGCCAGAGCCACGGGGGGCGTCAGGTTGGCGAACATGGCGAAGTAGAAGCAGAACATGTGGGCGGCAATGGCGGGCACCTCCAGCTCTACCAGGGCGGGAGCGGCGATGGTGGCGGTAATCAGGTAGGAGGGAATGGAGGGCAGGCCCATGCCCAGAATCATACAGGTGACCATAGTGAACAGCAGGGTGAGGAACAGGCTGATGGCCGGGCTGTCAGGTACGGCATTGCGGCCGATGCTGACAATGGCGGAAGCCACGTTGAGGGCGAAGCCGGTCTGGGCGCACACGCCCACGATGATGCCCACGCAGGCGCAGGCAATGGCCACCGAAACGGTAGACTTGGCCCCGGCCACAAAGGCGTCGCACAAGTCCTTCAGGGACATGCGGCTGACGGGCCGCAGCTGGGCCACTACAATGGTGACGATGATGGTCCAGAAAGCTACCATGATGACGGTCTTGCCGCTCCAGATCAGCATGTAAAGCAGGAAGATAATAGGAATGAGCAAGTGGCCCCGCTCCCGCATCACCTGGCCAATCCGGGGCAGCTGGTCCTTGGGAATGCCGTGGAGGTGATCCTTGGTAGCCCGCATCTGCACCTGAAGGATGATGCCCAGATAGTAAATCAGGGCGGGCAGGACGGCGGCCTTGATGATGACGGGGTAGTCCACGCCCAGGGTCTCCGCCATGACGAAGGCGGCGGCGCCCATGATGGGGGGCAAAAGCTGTCCTCCCACCGAGGCGGTGGCTTCCACGGCTCCGGCAAACTCCTTGGTGTAGCCCGTCTTTTTCATCAGGGGGATGGTAAAGGTGCCGGTGGTGACCACGTTGGCCACGGCGGAGCCGTTGATGGAGCCCAGGAAGCCGGAGGCCAGCACCGCCACCTTGGCGGGGCCGCCCTTGGTGTGTCCGGCCAGGGCGTTGGCGATGTCGTTGAAGAACTGACCCATGCCGCACTTGTTCATTACCTCACCAAAAATAATGAACAGCACGATAAAGGTGGCCGAAACCTTGACAGAGCTGCCATAGATGCCCGAAATGTCACAGGTGAGATACTGAACCATCCGGGTCCAGCTGTAACCCCGGTGCTGGAAGATGCTGGGGAAATAACGGCCGTACATCCCATAGATCAGGAAGATGGCCGACAGGATGGTCAGCGCCGGGCCGCTGATGCGCCGGGAACACTCCATCACCAGCAGGATCAGCAGGGTGCCCATGATGATGTCCAGCTGAGTGGGCCGGAAGCCTGTGGAGGTCCAGTCCAGGTAGCGGTAAAATACATAGCAGGGCATGGCCACAGACAGGGCGATGCAGATCCAGTCGTACCAGGCCACCTTTTTCCGGCTGGCCTTTTTATAGGCAGGGTAGTAAAGGAAGCCCAGAATCAGTACCAGCCCCACGTGGACGGCGTGGTGCTTGATATTCTGGGTGGACACCATGCCCGAGGCAAAGACCAGATGGTACAGGGTGAAGAACAGGCACAAGATGTAGCCGGCCTTCACCAGGGGCTTTGCGGAAAAATTGCGGGTGCGGGATTCTTTTTCAAACTTTTCCATAATCTCCGCGCCCTTGGCCGCGTCAATGGGCGCGGCGTCAGCGGTTTCGACAGTGAGGTCGCGTTCGGTGTCAGCCATGGAAGAAATGCCCCCTTTTCTCAATAATGGACCCCCGGATCCGGCTGGCGTTGGGCAGGGTCCGAAAGTCAAATATCTCCTCCCCGTTGAGTTCAAGCCCCTTCATATAGGTGTCGGAGGTGAGCCATTTCAGCTCTGGAAAGACGCTGTTAATCTCCTCCATCCACACCATCCCGTCCTCAACGCGGGTGGGCACGTCCATCTCGGCGGGAATGCCCGCGCCGTAGCCGGCCACCGCGATCTTGTCCAGGTTGAAGCTGCCGTCAGGCAGGACAGTGTAAAACTCGAGCCAGGGGATGTGTTCAAAAGAATGCTCAATCTCAAGGCGGAACTGGTCGCCGGGGCCCGCAGGGATCTCCAGCACCACCGCCTTATTTTCCCGGTCATAGAGCTGGAATACCGTTCCGGCAGGGGCAAAAAGTCCCCACCAGAGAAAAACACCAAGAAGGGCCAGGACCGCAGCCCCCAGGGCCGGGCGGAGGTATCGCTGCTTCATGTTCTCTCTTCCTAAAATGAAAGGGAGCGGCGCGGGGACGGATTGCCGTCGCCGCGCCGCTCCGGCTCCAGTAATTTAAGCGCGGGAACAGGGGTTACTTGATGTAGCCGTTGTCCTTCCAGAAGGCCTCGGCGCCGGGGTGCAGGGGCAGCTGGATATCGTCCACGCCGAAGGTGATATCAATGTTCTTGTCGGCGGCGTTGTGAGAGGACTTGATGGTGCTGATGTTGGCGAAGATGCCCTCCAGCATGTCATAGACCATGGCGTCGGACAGGTCCTCCCGGACCAGCATGATGTTGTAGACGAAAACGCCCTCCACATCCTCGGTGTTATTATAGGTGTTGGCGGGAATGACGGACTTGGCGTAATAGGGGTAGTCGCTGACCAGCTTGTCCCGGCCGGTGCCGTCAATGGGCACCACCACCATGTCATACTGGGTACCCAGCTCCATCACGGTGGCGTTGGGCAGGCCGGAGGTGACGAACACAGCGTCACACTGGCCGTTCTTCATATTGTCGATGGCCTCGCCGTAAGCCAGGTAGTCGGGAGTAATGTCGTTATAGGTAATGCCGTAGGCATCCAGCACCATGCGGGCGTTAATCTCCACGCCGGAGTTGGGGGCGCCCACGCCCACGCGCTTGCCCCGCAGGTCGTCCACGGACTTGATGCCGGTGTTGGCGGTGGTAACCAGCTGGACGTAGTTGGGCCACAGACGCATCAGGGCGCGCAGGCCGGTGGCGGCCTCCTTGCCCTCGTAGGCGCCGGTGGCGGTGTAAGCCTGCATCACGGCATCCTGCATGGCGATGGCAATCTCAGCGTCGCCGTCCAGCATCAGCTGGATGTTGGCGCCGGTGGCGTTGGTGGCCTCAGCGGAGGTCTGATATCCGTAGGCCTTCAGAGCCTCGGCAAAAGCGCCGCCGATGGGGAAGTAAATGCCGGAGGTGGGGCCGGTGCCCACGGTGACGAACTCCTTGGAGCGCTCAGCGTCGGTAAGGCCCTTCACCTCGCCGCCGGTCTGGCTGCCGGAGCCGGGCTGGGAGGCGGAGGAGGGAGGCGTATTGCCCGCGGAGCCGCCGCTGGGCTTGTCGCCGCCGCCGCAGGCGGCCAGAGACAGGGTCATGGCCAGAGCAAGGGTCAGTGCAAGGATCTTTTTCATTCTCGTTCTTCCTTTCTTTACAAATAACTTGTGGATTTTCTCGCAAAGACTGGCGGAAATGTCTAAAGCTGGGGGCGCAACGGCCCCCTGCGGCTGATATTTTATCTGTTTGAGACAAGTCAGTCAATAAAATCGGGGAGTACGGTAGAAATCCAGGGGAGAACGGTGAAAAATACAGGGAGAACGGCGGAAAGCGCTCCAAGTGCAGAGCTTTTATCTGTGTTTCCCCGCCGGAGGCAGGGAAAACATATAAATAAATTTTCTCAGCAGACACCTGCGAAACGGCGAACCTGTCTTGCAAAGAGTAAAAAGTCGTGATACACTGCTTTATTATAAAATATGAGAGCAACAGAGGAGGCGCCGGCTGTGATTCAGGACAATCTGCTGATCTATCTGCTGACCAACGCCGGACTGCTTTTGGTAGCCGCCACCGTTTTGACCGAGCTGCGGCCGCTGCGGGCTATTTTGAAGCAGCAGGATCGCTCCATTCCCAACCAGCTGCTGCTGGGACTGGTATTTGGGCTGCTGTCCATTGCCAGTACCTATACAGGATTGAGCTTTCAGGGCGCTATTGTCAATACCCGGACCATCAGCACCCTGGCCGCCGGCCTGGTAGGCGGGCCCCTCACGGGGGTGTTTGCCGGAGTGCTCAGCGGTCTGCACAGGTTTTTTTACGATCCGGACGGCTTTACCTCCCTGGCCTGCGGGCTGGGGACTGCCTCTTTTGGCTTGCTGGGGGCGGCGTGCTACCGGTGGTTTTCCGCCCGCATAGCCCGGCGTCACCTGGCCTTGGTATGCCTGACCGCAGCGGCGGAACTGATTCAGTGCGTTATCATTTTGGCCGTTGCCCGCCCCTTCGCCGAGGCGGTGGCCCTGGAAAAGGCTATTCTTATCCCTAAGATCGCAGTAAACTCCCTGGGGCTGGTGGTGTTCAGCGCCGTGATGGACCGGATGAACCGCAGCCTTCTGCTGGAGCAGCTGGAGGCGCAGCACCAGGTGGAGCTGCGCCGGCAGGCCGAGCTGCGGGCCCTCCAGTCTCAGATCAATCCCCACTTTCTCTTCAATGCCCTGAATACCATTTCCGCCCTGTGCCTCACCGATCCCAATCGGGCCCGGGAGACCATCCTGGTGCTGGCCGACTATTTCCGCCAGACCCTGTCCATCAACGAGCCCTTTGTCACTCTGGAGCAGGAGATGTCCAATGTGGACAACTATCTCCTGCTCACCGAGGCCCGGTTTGAGGACGCTATCCACGTCACCCGGGAGCTGCCTGACGACCTGGAGCGGCTGCGCCTGCCTCCGCTGATCCTCCAGCCCATTGTGGAGAACGCGGTGCGCCACGGTTTTGTGGCAGTGGATGACAGACAGGTCCACATCAGGATACGCCAGGACGATACCCGGGCTTACATTCAGGTATCCGACCGAGGCAGGGGATTTCCACCGGAGGTGCTGGCAAAGCTCCAGGACCCGGACGACCCCACCTATACCGGTCTGTTCAACGTGCGCAAGCGGCTGCGGAGCGTCTATGGAGACCAGTGTCCCTTTGCCATCGACAGCACTCCCCACGGCTCCACGGTTTCTTTTTCCATCCCCCTGCTTCCGCCTGAGCAGGCGGCGGCTTCCGCTCAGAGGAGGAGCTTCTTATGCGCATCGCGGTAATTGACGACGAAAAATACTCCCGGGTGGAGCTGATTCACCAGATACGCCAGCAGCTGCCCCAGGCAGATATCCTGGAGGCGGGAAACGGAGCCCAGGCCATGGCCCTGCTGGAGCGGGAGAACTTTGATATTCTGTTTATTGACATCCATCTGGGGGATATGGAGGGCACCACGGTGGCCTCCCTGGCCCGACGGCTTATGCCTGAAGCGAAGATAATCTTCGCCACCGCATACTCGGAGTATGCGGTGACCGCCTTCGAGCTGGGGGTGGACAACTATATTCTCAAGCCCTTTGATCCCGCCCGTATCCGCCAAGTGCTGGAGCAGTGCGGCCAGAGCGGCCGGCCGGCCCCCGCCCAGGGCGGAAGCCGGCTGGCTATCAGCAGCAATCGACACACCATTCTTCTGGATGTGGGAGACGTCACCTATATTGAGACCGACGGCTCAGGCCGGGGCTGCCTGCTCCACACCCTGTCGGGGGAGCAATACGCAGACAATTCCCCCATGTCTGAGTACGAGAGCCGCCTGGACGGACAGGGCTTCTACCGTATTCACAAGACCTGCCTGGTCCAGCTGAAGTATATCCAGGATATCTTCCCCTGGAACAACAGCAGCTTTGCACTGCGGGTGCGGGGGTCGTCCAGCCCCCTGCCCATCGGCCGGGACCGGGTGAAGGAGCTGCGGCGGAGATTGAATATTTAAGGAAGCGCTGATTAAATCAACGTGTGCAGATTTGCATCAAAAATTTTCCGCTGACAAGGAAGAAAAACGGCTTCCCTTTGAAAGAGGGAAGCCGTTTCAGCCTGTCGAAAAGCGGCCTGTTTGGAGAAGATCCAGACAGGCCGCAAAGAA
>CANEFX010000036.1 GCA_947426945.1 uncultured Bacillota bacterium | reverse complement strand
GGAGGGAGAAGATGAAACAGACCATTTCCGTGCTGGTGGAAAACCAGGCCGGCGTACTTAACCGCATTACCGGACTGTTCTCCCGCCGGGCTTTCAATATCGACTCCCTGGCCGTGGGGGTCACCGACGACCCCACCGTCTCCCGGATCACTATTATCGTGGACAGCGGCAACAGCGTGGTGGAGCAGGTGGAGAAGCAGCTCAACAAGCTTATTGAGGTTATCAAGGTGCGCACCATTCCAGAGGACAAGATGATCGGCCGGGAGCTGGTCCTCCTCAAGGTCAACGCCACCAACAAAACCCGGCAGGATATTATGACCATCTGCGACATTATGGGAGCCAGAGTGTCCGACGTGTCCCCCAGCTCCATGACCCTGGAGCTGTCCGACACCCCCGACCGCATCGACACCTTCGAGGCCATGCTCCGGCCCTTCTCCATTTTGGAGGTGGTCCGCACCGGTGTCATTGCCCTGCAGAAGGGCGGGGGAAAAATTTGATTTCACTGATTGAGAGGAGAAACAGACATGGTAGATTATAACGATACTTCGACATTTTCCACCGCTTCCGGACAGAATCTTCACTATGTTGTGCTTCAGGTGACGTTATAAAGAAAAGTTTTGGGGCACCGGCTCCGGAAATCTGACCGAGCTTGAAGCAGTCATCAATGAGCAGGCCGCGAAGGGCTACCGCCTGCACACCATCACCACCTCCAACGGCGGCAGCAAGGGTGTGATGGGCAGCGACCGCATCCAGGCCACCATGGTCTTTGAAAAAATTTTGTAAGAGCGATTGAAAGCGGATATGGATATTTGGGAGGCCTTATACTTAAAAGCGAAAGAGCAGTACCACCCGGAGGAGCTGACCCCTTTTATCCAGGCCCACCACGTGGTCTGCGCCCTGGAAAGCGAAAACGGAGAGATATACACCGGCTTCTGCATTGAAAGCTGCTGCGGCGTTATGGACCTGTGCGCCGAGCGGACGGCGGCGCTGAATATGTATCTGCAGAGCGGGCAGACGGCGGTAAAGCGGCTCATTGTGTTCCGGGACCGTCCCCCCTTCGGCCAGGGGAGCGGAATGCCCTGCGGAGCCTGCCGGGAGTTCTTTCTGCAGCTGAACCTGAAAAACCGGGACATGGAGATTATGACCGACTATGAGAAACGGGAGACCGTTACCCTGGGGTCTCTGATGCCTGACTGGTGGGGAATGTACCGGTATCAGGTTTGATAACCTGCAAAAGAGTGCAGAGAAGATTTGAGGAGGCGTTTTATGGGCTGTCTCGGCGGCTTTCGGGCCATTACAAAGGAAGAGCTGGATAAACTGCGGGCGGTGCCCCGGACGGACCGGGTTCCCGACTACCTGGACGAGATGGATACAGTGGACATCTGCGATGTGGATAAGTCCTGGGACGCCATCCACCGGGCCTTGACCGACAGCAGACTGGAGTACGGTGACAAGAATGCTCCCGGTTGCTGGGTCATTCTGGGAGGCGAAGTCCTCCGGGGTGACAGGGAAGGCGAGGAGGACTACATTGTAATTTGCAAGTCTCCTGACCAAGTAAAGCAGGTGGACCAGTTTTTGCAGGTCCTGACTGAAGAAAAATTCCGGGAGCTCTATTTTTCCATCGACCCAGAGGAATACGAATACCCGATGGATGAGGAAGATTTTGAATATACCTGGGAGTGTTTGTCAGATTCCCGCCCCTTTTGGCACAATGCAGCGGAAAAGGGACTTTGGGTCCTGTTTGACGTGGATCAGTGAGAAAAACAATCATGTTTGCACCTAAAAGGCTCCTTTGGCAAAGGAGCTGTCAGCCGTAAGGCTGACTGAGGATTGGGTTTCGGCAAAGCCGAAACGTGCGAAGCAAACAAGGTTTCCGAAAACTGAATTTACTTCGTATGTTTTGCTTCGCAAAACGCAATCCTCCGTCACGGGCTTCGCCCGTGCCACCTCCTTTGCCAAAAGAGGCTTACGAGAGAGCTTAACAAGGAGGCTGAGAGCTTGAAAATCAGAGCGACCGCAGCCATCATGGAGTGTCTGCTGGAGCAGGAGGTGGACACCGTTTTCGGGTATCCCGGCGGGACCATCCTGAATCTCTATGATGAGCTGTATAATTACAAGGATAAAATACACCATGTATTAACAGCCCATGAACAGGGGGCCTCCCATGCCGCCGACGGCTACGCCCGGTCCACCGGCAGGGTGGGGGTATGCTTCGCCACCAGCGGCCCCGGAGCCACCAACCTGGTCACCGGTATCGCCACCGCCTATATGGATTCCTCCCCCATTGTATTCATTACCTGCAACGTGACGGAACAGACCCTGGGCAAGGACGCCTTCCAGGAGGTGGACATCACCGGCATCGCCATGCCCATCACCAAGGCCGCCTATCTGGTGCGGGACGCCCAGACCATTCCGGACGTGATGCGTCAGGCCTTCGCCGTGGCGGCCACCGGCCGGCCCGGCCCGGTGCTCATCGACTTTGTAAAAAATGTCACCTTCCCCAATGTGGAGATCGACTATGAGTTTGTTCCCTGGACAGAGAACCGCAAGTGCGGCAGTCTGCGTTCCCTGTCCACCAGCCACGACCTGAAGGCCCCCGAGCCCAACATCGGGGACATTAACACTCTGGTGGACATGATTGCCCAGTCGGAGAAGCCTCTGCTGATCTGCGGCGGCGGGGTAGTCCGGGGACGGGCTCACGAGGAATTTAAAGAGTTTGCCGAAAAGCTGGACGCTCCGGTGGCCATCACAGTCATGGGCGGGGGCGGCTTCCCCGGCGGACACCCCCTCACCACCGGCATGATCGGGATGCACGGCTCTCAGGCCAGCAACGTGGCCTGTAATGAGTGCGACCTGCTTATTGCTGTGGGCTGCCGGTTCTCCGATCGGGTGGCCCTCAAGCCCGACACCTTTGCAGGCCAGGCCAAGATTGTCCACATCGACATCGACCGCTCGGAGATCGACAAAAACGTCCTCACCGACCACCACATCGTCGGCTCGGCCAGGCGGGTGCTGGCCCTCTTAAACCAGCGCCTGCCCCGGTACAGCCATCCGGACTGGAAGGAGCACATTCTTCCCCTGCGGGAGCCCTCTGTCCCCCGTCAAAGCGAGAAGCTCACTCCCAAGCAGGTGCTGGAGACCATCCGCCGCCTGGCACCCCAGGACTCCATTGTGGCCACCGACGTGGGCCAGCACCAGATGTGGTCCATTCAACACTTCCACTTCGACTACCCCGGCCAGCTGCTCACCTCCGGGGGCTTCGGCACCATGGGCTTCGGCCTGGGAGCGGCTATCGGGGCCAAGGTGGGCAGCCCGGACAAGGTGGTGATCCACACCACCGGGGACGGCTGCTTCCGCATGAACTGCCACGAGCTGGCCACAGTGGAGCACTACAATCTGCCCATTATCACGGTGGTGTTCAACAACGGCACCCTGGGCATGGTGCGCCAGTGGCAGAACCTGATTTACAACAAGCGCTTTTCCGAGACGACGCTGGACCGGGGCCCCGACTTTGTCAAGCTGGCCGAGGCTTACGGGCTCAAAGGCTTTCGGGCCACCACCATGGCGGAGATGGAGGAGGCTTTCAGGGCCGCGCTGGAGGCGGGATGCGGCTGCGTCATCGACTGTGTGCTGGACATGGACGAGATGGTCCGGCCCATGGTGGCGGGCGGCGCCCACATTACAGATTTTCTGTTAAAGTAAGGGGGCGGACAGGATGAAACGTGAATTTGATACCCGGAAAAAGGAGTACACCCTGTCCATTCTGGTGCAGGATATCCCGGGGGTGCTGAGCCAGGTGGCCCGGCTGTTCTCCCGGAAGGGGTACAATATCGAGTCCATTGTCTCCGGCGAGACCGACAAGCCCAATGTCACCCGGATTACCATCGTTCTGCTGGCCGACGAGCTGATGATCGACCAGATCGCCGCTCAGTGCCGCAAGCTGATCCCGGTGCTGGCGGTGAAGATCCTGGACGAGGGCACCTCCATCCAGCGGGAATTTTCCCTGATCAAGGTCCACGCCGCCGACCGCAACACCCGGGACGAGGTGATCCAGATGGCCAACATCTTCCGGGCCAGAATCATCGACGTGAGCCGGGAGACCCTTACCGTGGCTATCTTCGGGGACAAGGAAAAGACGGCCGCCCTCACCGGGATGCTGGCCGACTTCGGTATTCTGGAGATTGCAAAGACGGGTACCATCGCCATCGAAAGAGGGCGCAGCACCATATACGACGACAATAAACTCAAGGAGGAATACAACTATGGCAAAAATGTACTATGAGAAGGACTGCGACATCAATTATCTGGACGGCAAGAAGATCACCATCATCGGCTACGGCTCCCAGGGCCACGCCCACGCCATGAATCTGAAGGATTCCGGCTGCGACGTGTGCGTCGGACTGCGGGAGGGCTCCAAAAACTGGGCCAACGCCGAGAAGGCCGGGCTGAAGGTTATGACGGTGGCCGAGGCCGCCAGGTGGGGCGACATCGTGATGATGCTCATCAACGACGAGGTCCAGGCCGAGGTCTACAAGAAGGACATCGCCCCCAACCTGTCCGCCGGCAACATGCTCATGTTCGCCCACGGCTTCAACATCCACTTCAAGCAGATCGTCCCCCCCGCCGGGGTGGACGTGTCCATGATCGCCCCCAAGGGCCCCGGTCACACCGTGCGGAGCCAGTACGTGGCCGGCAAGGGCGTGCCCTGCCTCATCGCCGTGGAGCAGAACGCCACCGGAGACGCCTATAAGCTGGCTCTGGCCTATGCCGCCGGCATCGGCGGCGCCCGGGGCGGCGTGATGGAGACCACCTTCCAGGACGAGACCGAGACCGACCTGTTCGGCGAGCAGGCCGTCCTCTGCGGCGGCGTGGTGGAGCTGATGAAGCTGGGCTTCGAGACCCTGGTGGAGGCCGGCTACGCCCCCGAAAACGCCTACTTCGAGTGCATCCACGAGATGAAGCTCATCATCGACCTGATCAACAAGGGCGGCGTGGCCATGATGAACTACTCCATCTCCGATACCGCCGAGTTCGGCGAGTATGTCTCCGGTTCCCGCATCCTGCCCTATGAGGAGACCAAGAAGAACATGAAGGCCGTCCTCACCGACATCCAGGACGGCGTGTTCGCCGGGCGCTGGATCGCCGAGAACAAGAACGGCCGCACCTTCTTTAACGCCAAGCGGGCCCAGCTGGCCAGGCACCAGATGGAGACTGTGGGCGCGGAGCTGCGTAAGAATATGCTCTGGGGGGACGACACCGACCCGGATACGGCGTCCAACTGAATCAAAATGCAAAGGAGCGCCCCGCCGGGGGCGCTCCTTTTGGCAAAGAAAATCAGTTTGGTGTAGTTTGGTCAAAATCTTTTGGGTCTAAAGAGTTTCCACATTCGGGGCAATAGGATGGTATTGGCATAAA
Organism: uncultured Bacillota bacterium; assembly: GCA_947426945.1. GTDB lineage: Bacteria > Bacillota > Clostridia > Oscillospirales > Oscillospiraceae > Lawsonibacter. Next base: position 9,430 of record CANEFX010000036.1, on the reverse strand, counting down.
GTAAAATTGATGGCTGCAATGGGGACAATGCAAATCGTTGAGCAAAACCAGAACCCCTGCAACAATAAATAACAATGACACAATAATTGCAACGAATCGGATGTGTTCTGATTTAGCCGGTGCCATTACCATACAAATTAGAATAGCAGTTGCCCATAAGCCATAGATATAAAAGGGGGCCTTCCGCAGCTTTTTAAGCTCTTTCTGCATAAAACAAGGCTCCTTCCATTGTTATATTACCACACGGCAAAAGGATCAGGAGGGAAATCGATCGGTATAGTGTATTGTTTTTCCTGTACAAGTTCAAGAACAATATCATCAACAGTGTAGGTTCTCGTCCGGCCCTGTTCATATAGCAGACATGCTGTATCCAAATCAGCATAAGTAGATGGGGTATATGTTTTGAACGTTGGTCCAAAGGTGCCGGTGTATGGTTTTTCATCAGTACCATTCCAATATGATACACCATAACAACCACTATACTCCGCGGAACAATTGTTCTTATTTAAGACGATCATATATGATTCGGTAGGGTCGTCGGCAGGCAGTACGTAATAGTAATCACAAAATTGATCTGCTGTATAGACAAAGGAGATGGAGTTAAATGTTAAGCGTTGAATGCCACTTATACTTTGGTGAATACTTTCCAGCAAAGAACTAACTGTTAAAATCGGTGCCGTATATTTATACGATCCAGCTGCTGCCAAAACAAAACCACCAGTAAGACTATCCAAGTTCATTGTTTTAGATAGATTTATGGTATCATGTTGTCTAAGCCTGCTATGTGAATTTCTGGGTGTAGCTCTTAAATGGATTACTTTATATAAGCCAGAATTACTTGCTTCGTAACTTTGATATTGACGCTTGGTCCATGTTACATTGTTTGTAGTTTCTGGAAAAAGCATGTAAGGAACAGGTGTATTTGTTTGGGAAAGAAAACTGATAAGATCTTCCGCGGATAATAATTCGATACTTGCATCAGACATTTCTGTTTTGATTTGTTCTGCAATAACGAGATTACCGTTTAATTCTGCTTCCATAAGTCGCCTTGTTAAAATATCGAATTTTTCCTCGTCATATTCATACGTAGATCTGCTTTCGCCCACTGCGAATGTTGGAATGATGATTTGGAATACCATTAATATAGAAAAAAGTACACTCAGGAACTTCTTCATTTTTTCTCCTTTCATTATACGTGAAGCATATGGTTCTGTCAATCTAATTCGTTAAAGAAGTCGGTGTTTTGCGGTTCCCGCTGCGGTAACGGCATAGGATTCGTTGTTGCGGATAGCCAGGGTGTACTATCTCATCAGTTGCCCATCGGCTTGCTCCTTTCGTGCCCCCGGTGGTATGGGAATAGATTTATCTTATATTTAAATTATAGTATAAGGAATTGTAATTGTCAACAAAAAATAACTATAAAAACAATGAAATATAATTGAGGAGAGCGCCCCCGCCGGGGGCGCTCTCCATATACAGTTCAGAGCTTCGCCTTTGGCAGGGTTCAGCGGTAGTAAGCGGCCAGCACGCGGATCAGGACCACGGCGGCGGTTTGCCAGCGCACCTTGTTTGACCTTATGCAACAGTTATCCCGCCAGGCCAAGGGCACAGCGGGATTTATTTGCTATTTTCTTCTATATCCGGAATGTAGACCAGTACATCTTCCACTCTACAGTCTAAGATTTTACAAATATCGCTCAGCGTTGCAGTGGAAATATTTCGGTTGTGCTTCAAGGAATCCAAGGTTCCCTTGCTGAAACCGTAGTTATTTATGAGCTTATAGGTACTGATATCTTTTCTGCGCATAGTCTCCCACAACGGACCATAAGAAATCACAAGAAGCACCTCCTTGTGGTTTCTATTATATTTTCCCAGATTTGGCTTGAACAATCCCAATATATCGGGTATAATTTTAATGAGGTGATTCATATGGCGACATCAGTTGCGGAAATACTGTACTCTCAGATACTTGGATGGGAGGCGCTGCGTTTCCTGCGGGAAGAGGACGAGAGCTTTTCAAAGCGCGTAAAGGAGATTGACAGCAGGGCCGTAAGGGTTTTGGAGGAGATTCGCACCATTCTGGACGACGAAACTTTGGACGACCCGGAATGCTTTGCACGTATCGACAGAATTGTGAGCGTGATAAACGAAAGCGATATTGGAACCAGCCGCCACGACTGGGGATAAAAGAGAGGGGCCCGTCAGGGTCCCTCTCTTTGTCACATTTTTGCCTTTGGCAGATTCCAGTGGTAGTGGGCGGCCAGCACGCGGATAAGGACCACGGCGGCCATGCCGGCCAGCATGGCGGGCACGCTGCCAAGGCGCCACAGCCCAGCGCACAGCGCCGCCCCGGCCAGAGAGGCGCAGGCGTAGATATGCTTGACGAATATGTAGGGCACCTCCTGGGCCAGCAGGTCCCGAAGCACGCCCCCGCCCACGCCGGTGAGGGTGCCTACAAAGACCAGAAGGAAAAAGGTGGGGCGGGACGCGTGCGCAAAGACCAGCTGCACCCCGATAACGGAAAAGGCCCCCAGCCCCAGAGTGTCCATCCAGAACAGCAGGAGGTCATACCGCCGCTGGTTGTGCATCAGCCGCCGCCGTACCCGCCGGGAGAAGAACACCGCCGAGGTGGCCAGGGCCAGTATGGCGCAGGTGGGGTCCCGAAAGGCCATGGGGGGCGTCAGGCCCAGGATCAGGTCCCGGACGACCCCGCCGCCGGTGGCGGTGCTCAGCCCCAGGATGCACACCCCGAAGATGTCCATGTCCTTGTTCAAGCCGATCATGGCCCCGGAGGCGGCAAAGGCCAGCGTCCCTATGATGTTGACAACAAAAATAAACGTATCCATACCGCCATTATAGCAAAAAAACCGGCCGCGTCAAGGAAGTATCCGCGGAGAAGCTTTGTCGTCCTCCGGCGGGGGGGAGCCACAGATAAGAGCGTCTCGCCTGGAACGTTTCCCTGCGTCGGCACTGGATTGACATCTCTCTCCAAACCCGGTAGAATGAGGAGACAGGCCGCGCTCCGGGAGCGGAGGGGCCCGACAGGGGGGACTGTTTTGACGCAGCGCAGAAAAATCTGGATTTGCCGGGCGGTGCTGGCGGCGGCGCTGATTTACTATCTGTTTATCGCCTGGGCGGTGCCCTACAGCTGCACCGACGACCTCCAGTGGGGCATGGAGCAGGGGGTTCGCTGGTGGCGGTACGGGCTGCTGAACGGCCGGTACGCCGGCAACCTGTGTGCCGTGCTGATGTGCCATTTTCCGGCGGTGAAGGTGCTCCTTATGGGCGGATGCATGTTCGCCATCCCCCTTCTGATGGCGGTATTGATGGCCCGGGGGGAGCGGGAGCGGTTCCTGCCCATGTTCCTGGCGGCCAACGCCATGATACTGCTGATGCCCCCCGTTATGTGGACCGAGCTGTACGGCTGGGTGTCCGGCTTCGGCAACTATGGGGTGTCCGCGGCGGTGTTTCTGGGTTTTCTGCTGCTGGTGCGGCGGACCCGCCAGGGGAGAGACCGGCTGGGGGCCCGGGCGGCGGCGCTGTTCGTCTGGGCGCTGGTCATGGGGCTGTTTGTGGAGACCCTTTCCCTGCTGTTCGTGGGAGTAACCTTGGTGCTGGGGCTCTATTCCATATGTGACAGGCCTCTGCGGCTGCCCTTCTGGGCCGGCTTTGCCGGGGCGGTGCTGGCGGCGGGGCTGATGTTTTCCAACGGAGTGCTGGCCGAGCTGATGGGTCAGGGCGCCGCCCTCCAGGGGCTGCGCAGCCTCACCTTTCCGCCGGGCTCCGGCCCGCTGACCGCCGGAACGGCCGTTTTGGAGTGGTATTTTCACCGGCTGCTGCCCATCGCTTTCCTGCGGGGGATGCACATAGCCCTGCCTCTGTCGCTGATCGTCGCGCTGGGCTTCTGGAACAGCCGGCTGCGCCCGCTGGCTGCGCTGGGCCTGCTTCCCTTGGGGACCTTTTTCCTGATCTGGAGCACCGGGGACTATATGACCTGGTATCACGCCGCGGCCGGATGCCTGTGCTGGGGGTTGGCCCTTCTGGCGCTGGCGGCCGCAGAGTGCGGGCCGGAGCTGAAGCTCCGCCGCCTGCTGCTCTTTCTGGCCGCGCCGCTGGCGCTGCTGCCTCTGGCGGCCACCACCACTTTGGGCCAGCGGTTTTATTTTCTGCCCACCCTGATTCTGATTATGCTGGCCATGGATCTGGCCGCGCCTCTGCTCACCGCCCGGACAGGAGCCTGGACGGCGGGGCTGGCCGCCGCCGCGCTGATGCTGCTGTGGGGATACCGGGGGGCGGCCGTGGCCCGCTGCACCCTGGTCCGGGCGGCGGAGATCAGGCGGGCGGCCGCGGCGGGGGAGGATCGGCTGGTTCTGCCCACCGACCGGTACGACCGAATCTTCTGGGTGACGCGGAACCCCTGGGACGCGGAGTATGCCAGCTATTTCCGAAAATTCTACGGCATTTCGGAGGACGTGACCCTGATTTTCCTGCCCGGCGGCTCAGACGAGACCTGGCCGGACTGCACCCCGGAGCAGTGGGAAAACCGGCTGGAGATGCCTCCCTCCGACGACTTTGTGTCCACCCTTCCGGAATGAGATATGAAAATCCCCGCCTCCGGGCGGGGATTTTAGCAGCTCAGATCGGGTCCAGCCCCATCTCATCCATGGCGCGGCGCATATGGATGGCCATGGCGTGGCGGGCCCCCTCCGGGTCCCGCTTTCGGAAGAATTCCATCAGCAGGGCGTGGTCCCGGAGAGTGTGCTCGGCCAGTTGATCCCCGTGATCCCCGGAGACAATGGCCGTCTCCACCGCCTGGCCGATAATGGGCAGCAGGCGGCTCATAAATTCGTTGTGGGCGGCCCGGACAATGGCGGCGTGAAACTCCCGGTCGGCCTGGGTGCGGTCCTCTCCCGCCCGGATGGCCGCCGCCGCCCGCTCCCCCTGGGCCAGAATGTCCGCCAGCTCCTCGGCGCTGGCGCGGCGGCAGGCCAGCGCGGCCGCTTCGGGCTCAAAGACCGCCCGCAGCTCAAACAGGTCCCGCAGCTGGCCCTTTGCCTGGTCCAGCGCGGAAAAGCCGAAGTCGTCGATCTCCGTCACCCGGTTTGATACAAAGGTTCCCAGGCCCCGGCGCACCTCCAGCACTCCCTGGGCCGCCAGAGACTGAATCGCCTCCCGCAGGGTGGCCCGGCTCACCCCCAGTTCCCGGGCCAGGTCCAGCTCGTTGGGCAGCTTTTCCCCCGGAAGGAATTTTTTCTCCGCCGCGATCAGGCGGTACATCCGCCGGGCTGTCTGCTGGGACAGATTTGCTTTCTTCATGAAATGTCAGTCCTCGCTGTAAAATTCGTTTTGAAACACTCTCTTAATTGAAGCGATCTTTTCTGTGTCTGATTCGATAATTTCATCCTGAAAGACGATGTACTCGATCAGTTCTAACTGGCTCTTAAACTCCTAGTGGAGGGCTCTCTCAAAGGAATCCATATCGAAGCCGCGGATCTCCATTTCGATTTTGCTCTCATTCAGAAAATTCAATAATGTCCGCTCAAAGTATGTCATATCCATCTCTCCTTTACATAATAGCGCACACAATAGCGCACATATGTGGTGCATAAATTCTATACTATTTGCGGCACAATGTAAAGTACAAATTGTGTTGCAGGTGAGAATATGGCTAGAAAATTTAAAATACCCGCAGTTCCTCAAACGACACCCAAAAATATTCGATTTCCAAATGATGTGATTGCGGAAGTAGAGCAAGCAATTCGCGGTACAGGCTCCAACTTCTCCGCCTTTGTGATTGCGGCCACTAAATGGGCGCTGGAGAATCTGAAGGAGCAGGAAGAACAAGATTTGGACTAAAACCCTTCCCCTTCAGGGGAAGGGTTTTTCTATTCTACCACATTTCCTATTGACATGTCCAGTATTTTGTGATACTCTGACATCAGACAACTCTAGAAAAACAGACAACTATTATCAGGAGGTACTGCATATGCGCTCTGACGTTGTGAAAAAAGGCATTCCCGCCGCACCTAACCGCTCTCTGCTCTACGCCCTGGGTTACACCAGGGAGGAGCTGGAGCGGCCGCTGATCGGCGTGGTCTGCTCCTATAACGAGATTGTCCCTGGCCATATGAACCTGGACAAGATTGCCGAGGCGGTGAAGGCAGGGGTCCGGGCCGCCGGAGGCACCCCGGTAGAGTTCCCCGCCATCGCCGTGTGCGACGGCATTGCCATGGGCCACGTGGGCATGAAGTACTCCCTGGTCACCCGGGACCTGATCGCCGATTCCACCGAGGCTATGGCTATAGCCCACCAGTTTGACGGCCTGGTGATGATCCCCAACTGCGACAAGAATGTGCCCGGGCTGCTCATGGCCGCCGCCCGGGTGAACGTGCCCGCCATTTTCGTCTCCGGGGGGCCCATGCTGGCCGGCCGGCTCAACGACGGCCGCCGCACCTGCCTGAGCCACATGTTTGAGGCGGTGGGCTCCTACTACGCCGGCAGCCTGGACGAGGCGGGCGTGGAGGAGTATGAGAACAACGCCTGCCCCACCTGCGGCTCCTGCTCCGGCATGTACACCGCCAACTCCATGAACTGCCTCACCGAGGCCATCGGCATGGCCCTCCGGGGCAACGGCACCATCCCCGCCGTATGGTCCGCCCGGCTGCGGCTGGCCAAGCACGCCGGCATGAAGATTATGGAGCTGGTGGAAAAGGACATCCGGCCCCGGGACATCATGACCGAAGCCGCCTTCCACAACGCCGAGACCATCGACATGGCCCTGGGCTGCTCCACCAATACCATGCTTCACCTGCCCGCCATCGCCCACGAGTGCGGTGTGGAGCTGTCCTTCGACATGGCCAACGAGATCTCTGAAAAAACCCCCAACCTGTGCCACCTGGCCCCCGCCGGGGATACCTACATGGAGGACCTGGAGCGGGCCGGCGGCGTCTACGCCGTCATGGCCGAATTGGCCAGAGCGGGGCTGATTGATACCTCCCTGCTCACCTGTACCGGAAAGACCGTGGCCGAGAATCTGGAGGGAGTAGTCAACCGGGACACAGAGATCATCCGTCCTGTGGAAACCCCCTACTCCAAGACCGGTGGGATTGCCGTTCTCAAGGGCAACCTGGCCCCCGACGGCTGTGTGGTGAAGCAGTCCGCCGTAGCCCCCGAGATGATGCGGCATGAGGGCCCGGCCCGGGTTTTTAACAGCGAAGAAGAGGCCATCGAAGCAATTTACGCCGGCAGAATCGCGGCTGGGGATGTGGTGGTCATCCGCTACGAGGGCCCCAGAGGCGGCCCCGGCATGCGGGAGATGCTCAATCCCACCTCCGCCATCGCGGGCATGGGGCTGGACAAGGACGTGGCTCTCATCACCGACGGCCGCTTCTCCGGCGCCACCCGGGGGGCCTCCATCGGCCACGTCTCCCCGGAGGCGGCCTCCGGCGGCAATATCGGCCTGGTGGAGGAGGGGGATCTCATTGCTATCGACATCCCCGCCCACACCATCACCCTGAAGGTGTCCGACGACGTTCTGGCTGCCCGCCGGGCCAAATGGGTCTGCCCTGAGCCCAAAATCAAAACCGGCTACCTGGCCCGGTACGCCAGGCTGGTGTCTTCCGCCGACAAGGGCGCGATTTTGGGATAAACCGCTGAAAAAACCGCCGCAGGAGCAAATCCTGCGGCGGTTTTTTATTGGTATAGAAAGCCCAGCTGCTCTAGCGACTCCCGCACCCGGGCGGCGGCTTCCCCGTCCGGGCAGAGGATGGTGTGCAGGTGGACCCCCTCGGTGAGCTGGGAGAGAGGAGCGGCCGCCTCCTGGCGGCATCGGGCCACGAACTGAGCTACGTCATACCGGCTGGACAGGCGCAGAGGGCCGGTGAGCTGGCCGTAAATGGGGTGCTCCACGATCACGTCCAGCACGGTGCAGCCCTGGTCCACCATGGCGTTCAGCTCGGCCTCCATCTGCTCCGCCCGGTGGCGGCAGGCAAAGGTGCAGGTGATTCCGGCGGGGAGCCTGGGCAGCAGGTAGCCACGGGGGGTGGCGGTGATATCCAGTCCGCCGGCCCGGAGCAGGGCCACGTCGCCCACGATGATCTGCCGGCTCACCGACAGTTCCCGGGCCAGGGATGCGGCGCTCAGCGGCCCTGTGCTGTCTGCCAGCCGCCGGGCGATAGCCTGTCTGCGTTCCTGGGCGTCCATTGGCGCTCCCTCCTTTTGTCATGACAGCAGTATAGCACAGGAATTTAAAAACAGCAAGGTTGACTTTCCGGAAAAAGAGGCCTAAAATAATAAAAGTACCGCCCGGAGGATCCCTTGCGGGCCAAACAGAAAAGAGGAGTGTTGATACATGAAACAATGGAAGCGGGTTCTGGCAGGGGCGCTGTCTCTCTGCCTGACGGGCACGCTGGCCGCCTGCGGCGGCGGGCTCACCGAGAAGGACGCCGAGACCTATGTAAAGGGGCATCTGGACGCCGCCTATCTGGGAGTCTATGACAAGGCGTACATCGACCTGGTGGAGGACATGACCGAGGACGACGCCCGGGAGATGCACGAGGGCAACGTGTCCGACGAGACCGAGCTGTATCTGCTGGACTTTCTGGAGATCGAATACCCCACCGACGAGATTATGGATCGGGCGGAAAAGGTGATGGAAAAGCTCTACGCCAAGTCCAAGTACACGGTGGGCACGGGCAGCAAGACCAAGGACGGAGATTTTGTGGTGGAGGTGACCGTTTCCCCCCTGGATCTGTACAACCTGCTGACCAGCGACGACTTTTTCGACGCCCTGGACCAGGCCGGCTTTGACGGCGAGGAGACCGAGGAGGAGATGAAGGAAGTGGACGCGGTGTTCGGAATGCTGATTCTGGACGCCCTGGACAGCAAGCTGGACGAGATCGAGTACGGTGAGGACCAGATCATCATGCTTCAGCTGAAAAAGGATGACGAGGGCTATTACGGCCTGGTGGAGGCCGGCATGCAGAAGGTAGACGAGGTCATGATCGACTACTCCGGCGCTTATACCAAATAAATTTCGCCGCCTCCCCTCGGGGAGGCGGTTTTTTAGGGAGTGCCCTAAACGCGGAGATATTATTTGTGTTTTCCCCCGCCGGAGGTGGGGGAAAACACGTCAATATATCTTCTCTGTAAACACTCCCGTTGTCCCTGTTCAAGGTTTGTGTTGTTAACAGCTATTTTTCAAAAGTATTCGTCAAAACACCGAAAGCGGGCGGTCACCTTTGAATCGTGACCGCCCGGTAAACTAGAATCTATCTATTTTCCATAATCAATTCTCTGCACTTCCATTCTTCACCTAGAACACGATATGTTTCTGTCTTATCAAGAACAGTATCGTTAAAACCGACTGCTTTATAGCAATAATAAGCCGGAAGATTATTCTCAAAAACGCCCAATGATGCTTTTTTTGCTC
>CANEFX010000035.1 GCA_947426945.1 uncultured Bacillota bacterium | reverse complement strand
GTTCGGGCTCGGGCTCCGGTTCGGTCTGTTCAGGATAGACGGGCTGGCCGTTTTCATCCCAGCCTACGGCCCCCTCGGGCAGCTCCCATTCGGTCTGCTCAGGGTAGACGGGCTGGCCGTTTTCATCCCAGCCTACGGCCCCTTCGGGCAGCTCCCACTCGGTCTGCTCAGGGTAGACGGGCTGGCCGTTTTCATCCCAGCCTACAGCTCCTTCGGGCAGCTCCTCCATGGTCTGTTCGGCGTAAATAGGCTGGCCGTTCTCGTCCCAGCCCAGAACACCCTCCGGGAGGATGCTGGGGTCCCAGATGGGCTGGCCGTTTTCGTCCCAGCCCAGAACACCCTCCGGAAGGACGCTGGGGTCCCAGATGGGCTGGCCGTTTTCGTCCCAGCCGATCACGCCCTCCGGGAGTTGGCTGGGGTCCCACTGCTCCTCATAGGGCGCTTCCTCGGTTTGGGGGAACTCCTCCTCCAGGGCCTGCTGAATCTGCTGGGCCAGGGCGTCGTCGTCGGCCTGGGCTACCTCCAGAATGGGGGAGACCAGGGGATTGCTGGGGACTTCAGGTGGGATCTCCATGACGGAGTCGTCCTCAGCAGCGGCGGTGGGCGATGGGGCGGTGAGCAGATTTAAGACATGGGCGGTTTTATTGCCCTTCGCACTTTTTTTGCTGGAAGCCATGACAGCTTCTCCTTTCCAAAGAGTAGTCAGAGGACCTCATGGCCCAGATTCAGTACGTCTCATCGGTAACAAAAGCGTACTGTTTGAGAATCTCGTTGATTAGCAGGCGGAAATCCCGGGCAGGGTGAGAGGTGGGGGCATAGGAGAGTACGCTCTCACCATGGGCAGGGGCCTCCGCCACGGCCACACCGGTGCGGATCTTGGACTGGAACACCTGAGTTTCCAGCTGCTGGGCGATCTGTTCGGTCATATCCAATACGTCACGGTTGAGAGTCAGGCGCTGGTTATATTTGTTCAGGACGATGCCCAGCACCCGAAGCCGGCTGTTGTAGCACCGGCGGACGGTGTCGATGGTCTCCCGAATCTGAGACACGCCCAGCAGGCTGAGAATCTCCGGGGCCATGGGGACCACCAGGCCGTCGGCGGCCACGTAGGCGTTCACCGTCAGCACGTTGAGGGCGGGCGGGGTGTCGATAATAATGTAATCGTATTCATCCTGTATGTAGTCCAGGGAGTTTTTCAGAAGAAACTCCCGGCCGGGCCGGTTGAACTCCAGCTCGGCGGCGGACAGCAGGATATTGGAGGGCAGAATGTCTCCGCACTCAGAGGAGAGGATGACGTCCCGGATGTGCCGGTGTCCTTTCAGCACTTCGTAGATGGTGGCGCAGTTTTCAATGTCCAGGCCGAGACAAAAACCCAAGCTGCCCTGGGGGTCCAGGTCGACGCCCAGCACCCGGGCGCCCCGCTGATGCAGGCCGTCCATTAAAGAACTGGCTGTGGTGGTTTTTCCCACGCCGCCCTTTTGATTTGTAATCGCAATTATAGCCGCCAAGTGAACTCCTCCTGTATGAAGAACTTATTCATGATAAGTTCTAAAATCTTTCTTGCGGGAACTATTAACTTTATCATACACCAGGACGATAAAAAAGTACAGAGTATTTTTACGTTCAATCCCAGAAAATCGTTGGAAATACAGATACAGTCGGAAGGAGCGATTGATATGGCATCTATCAGCGGAGCAACAAGCAGCAATATGACCAGCAGCCTGTACAACAGCGCCAACGTAATCAGCGGTTTGGCCAGCGGCCTGGACACGGAAGGCATGATCGAAAACCTGGTAAAGAGCTATCAGACCAAGATCAACTCCCTGAACCAGCAGGTGACAAAAACAGAGTGGAAGCAGGAGGCATACCGGAGCATTATCAGCAAGATGGTGGGCTTTACCCAGAAGTACACCTCTTACAACTCTCCCGCCACCAACCTGCTGTCCCCCAGCTTTTTCAGCAACGCAGTGAAGGTGACGACCCAGGGCCTGTACAAGGATAAGGTGACCGCCAGCGGCAAGACCAGCAGCGACATTTCCCTGAACGCAGTGCATCAGCTGGCCAGCGCCGCCCAGTACCGGGTGGGTGACGGTCGGCTGAAGAGCGGCGGCGACAAGAGCATTGAGTCCGCCTCTGCCGTGGATCTGTTGGGCAAAACGGAACTGGGCGCCCTTCAGGGCAGCATGACCGTAGTTTACGGCAGCCAGAAGCTGAACATCAATTTCGACGAGGTGGCCGACAAAAAGACGTTGGAGGAAATTGAGAAGTCGGGCAAGACGGGCGCCGACGCCCTGGCTGAGCTGATCAACCAGAAGCTGGAGGGGCAGAAGATTACCTTCAGCAACGGGCAGACCGAGCAGGCCGAGGACCGGGTCAAGGCCGTGGTGGAGAACGGCTCCATCGTATTCAAGGACCAGAAAGCCTCCTCCGGAAACGCCCTCTATATCTCCCAGGCCAGCGGAAACGTGGCCAAGACCCTGGGGCTGGACCTGGATAAGGCCTCAGAGAAAAAGAATATCAATTCCTTCAAGCTGGATGGGCTTAAGAATGCCAGCGGCAAGGTCAGCCTGACCCGGACGGAGGATACCGCCGAGTACCTCTCCGGCAAGGCCATGAACCTGACGCTGAACGGCTCCACCAAAACTGTCTATCTGCCCAAGATCACCAAAGAGGTACAGAAGGACAAGGACGGAAACGAGATCAAGGACGCCGCTGGAAATGCCGTTTACAAATATTTTATCCAGGACGGCGATAAAAAGGTGGAGGTCAACGAGGACAACAAGAAGCAGGTCAGCGAAATATACACCAAACAGGTCGGCGATGCGGTGAACAGTGCGTTTAAGGGGAAAATTGAGGTCACAAACACCGCTGATGACGGCTCCATCAAGCTGAATTTCCAGGTCAAGGAGGACGGCTCCGATCTGCGCATCGTCTCCGATGTGGGCGAGGCCCTGGGCATCGGCCAGACCGCCACCACCTATCTGAACACCAGCAAGACACTGGAGGACCTTCTGGGGGATAAGCTGTCAAGTCTGCCCTCCGCAGGCAAAGACGCCAAGGGCAACGACCTGTATGCGTTCGAGATCAATGGTGTGACCGTGGGCAAGTATACCAAGGACGCCAAGCTGTCCGAAATACTCAACGATATCAACGGCAACAAGGACGCCGGCGTGAAGGTGAGCTACTCCCAGACCACCAAGGAGTTCCTGTTCTCCGCCAAGGAGACCGGCGAGGACAGTGAGATTGTCATGGGCGGCGGCCTGGCCCAGGCTATGTTCGGGGATTCCCAGAACACCTTGGACGGCAGTACCACAATGGGGGATATTTTGGGCGATGACTATGACTTTAATGATCTCTATTCCTTTAAGCTGAATGTCGGGGGCAAGCAGTATGAGGTCGGGCTGCCCTTTGAGAAAACCAGTATGAAGGACGTCACCATGGACGAGATGGTGGACTATGTCAACGGCGCTCTGAGCGGATCGGGCATGAAAGCGGTGTTTGACAAGGAGGCCAATTCCATTGCTGTGACCGACAAGGACGGAAATAAAGTAGATGTTTCCTATGATGAAGGCGTTGCAAAGGACCTCTTTGCCGCTACGGTTGCGAAGGACTACGGCAGCTACACCAAGGGCCAGGACGCCAGGTTTACCGCCACCATCAACGGAAAGAAGATGGAGATGACCCGCAGCTCCAACAGCGTGAACATCGACGGACTGACCATCAACATGAACGCGGTGTTTGACAGCACCAAGGACGAGGACGGCAAGACCATCACGGATCCCGCCCAGATCGCCAAGAATGTTGTTACCTTCAAGAGCACCACCGACTCCGATAAGATTGTGGATGCGGTGAAGTCCATGATTGAGGACTATAACGCCATGATCGGCGAGGTCAGGACGGCCTACTCCACTTTGCCCGCCCAGAAGACCGACGGCAGCAGCTATGAGCCCCTCAGCGAGGACGATACCAGCGGCTGGTCTCAGAGCGCCATCGAGCGCTATGAGGAGAAGGCCAAGCAGGGTATCCTCTTCGCCGACCGGGACCTGTCCGCCCTGTACAACAAGCTGCAGAACGTGTTCTCCCCCTCCGGGCAGGACGGTTCCATCCTCCGGGGTATGGGCATCAACAGCAGCTACGATATCGGAACCGGTGCGATGACCATCACCCTGGACGAGGATAAGCTGCGCTCCATGCTGGACAGCGACCCGGACATGGTGGCCGAAGCCTTCACCAAGACCACCGGCAACGGCGGCGTGATGCAGAACCTGAAGACTACCCTGGACAACTACGCCAAGACCAGCGGCGAGCCCAAGGGCATCCTCATTCAGAAGTCCGGCAGCCCCCTGAGCCCCCTGTCCCTGATGAACAACACCTGGCAGAAGCAGATCGACAACTACAACACCCAGATCGAGAAGTGGCAGGATAAGCTGTCCAGCCAGGTGGACCGCTACACCCAGCAGTTCAGCCGCCTGGAGCAGCTGGTTCAGCAGATGAATTCCCAGAGCTCCGCCCTTGCGGGGCTGATGGGCGGCTGAGCGCGCCGGAAAGGATAATTCCTTATGGATACAAAAGGCTATCAGCAGTATAAACAGCAGTCCATTAGTTCCATGACGCCGGGGGAGCTGCTGCTGCTGCTCTATGACGAACTGGTCAAGCGCAGCACGCTGGCATCCCTGTCCCTGGACAAGGCGGACTGGCCGCGGTTTGAGGCCGCTCTGGACCGGTGCATCGACATCGTCAACTATCTGGACGAAACTCTGGACCGGCAATACCCCATCAGCCAGGACCTGAGCCGGATGTATGACTACTTCACCTATGAGCTGGGCCGTATCAAAATCGGCCGGAACAAGTCGGAGCTGGACCGGCTGCGGCCCATGCTGGCCGATATGCGGGACGCGTTTCGCTCTGCCGAGCGCTCCGGCACAGCCCAGGAGAACCAGGCATGACGAAGAGCGAGTGGCTGGATTTGACGGTTCTGGAGCGAAAAAAGTACAATCTCCTGTCCGAAGTCATGGACGTGAGCCAGCAGATGGGAGAAGCGCTGGACCGCAATGACGATGTGTCCGTGCGGATGCTGGTCGCTATGCGGCAGGAACCCATTCTCCGCCTGGGGGAGCTGCAGCAGGCCGGCGCCGCCCGGCTGGAGAGCCTCTCTCCGGAGGATCGGGAGCGTGTCAGGGTGTTGAAAGAGGGCGCCCCCCCCCAGGGTACGGAGGAGGAATCCTATTGGACCCAGGCCGGCAGCGCCCGCCGTCTGCTGGAGCGGGTGCTGGAGATGGACCAAAGGCTGAGCCGGCGTTTGGCCGGCGGTGACTCCTTCTACGCGCAGGAAAAATAAAGAAGTTCCCCCTGTGCATCAGGGGGAACTCTTATTGCAGGAAGCTGGGGGAGACGACCCAGAGGGGACCGCCGCTGCTGCGTGAGGCGGACAGCTCCTCCAGAATCAGTTCCGGGTCCCAGGTAGTCAGGCTGCGCTCCCGGCTGGCCGAGTCGGCCACCAGAACGCTGCCGTCCAGGGTGACTCCGCGCAGGACGATGAAGTGTCCGCCGTTGGTGAAGTGGCCGGGGCCCATCAGGGCTACGACCAGCGAACCACTGAGCAGGTGCTGAGAGATGAGGTCTGCGTCCGTCTCCTCCGGGGAAAGGGAGGTGCAGGTCAGCCCGAAATCCTCCGCTGTCCCCGGAACGATGGAGAGATAGGAGCCGTGCTTCTTCGCCCAATAGCCGTGATCCACGCAATGCTGGGCCATCAGGACCGGGTCCATGTCAAACTGGGTAAGGCTGGATACCACCATGGCCATGGCGGCGGGGCCGCAGCCGTAGCCCCCCAGCCGGTCAGAGCCGTATTTTTCCTCAGCCCAGAGCGCATCGGTCTGATTGTAGTAGATGAATTCCTGGGTCCCTCCGGTGAGATATTCCCTCCCGTCCCGGGATTCCAGGGCGGTGACGGTATAGACGGCCGGGGATCTGGGCGGCGGGGCGATTTCAGTGTCGTCCACCAGCTGGAGGTCCTCTTCCGGTTCCGGCTCCGGCGGGGTCAAAAACTCCTGAAGGCGGGATGCAGCCCGGTCCGCTGCGGCGGCCGCCTCCCGGCCCAGCCGGTCCGCAGTGCGGCCAAGATAATCCCAGGCGCTCTGGCCCGCCTCCGCGATGCGCTGAACGCCGGCCCGGACCGGGGCGGTGACGCGCATATAGAGGGCCGGGTCCTGATAGGAGCATACCAGCAGCTCCACTCCTCCGATGCACAGCACAGCCAGCAGCAGGATCAGGACGGAGAGCGGGAATCTTTTCTTTTTGCGCGGCCGTTCAAAATTTTTCACGGTTACCCCCAGAAAATTTGAAGATAGGTCTTTTCATCTGCCTTGAAAAAGATTATACTACAAGACGCAGATTTTTTGAACCATTAATTTTTGACGGCGGTCTCAAGCGGGAGAACGGCCATAAGGGAGCCCTGTTAAATGCCGGTAGTACGCATGGAAAACGCTTCAAAGCTCTATAAAGCTGAGGACAAGCGGGATAAAAGCAAATATTTCGCGGTGCAGGAGCTGAATGTGAGCATCGAGCAGGGGGAGTTTGTCTTTTTGATTGGCAGCAGCGGCGCGGGCAAAAGCACCATGCTGAAGCTGATGAGCGGTGAGATTGCTCCGGACAAAGGGGCGGTCCTGCTGGATGATGTGAACATTGCCCGCTTTTTCGGGCCATGGAAGGTGCGGCTGGCCCGCACCTTTGGGGTGGTCAGCCAGCAGACTCTGCTGGTCCGGAAGCGGACGATCATGGAAAACCTGATGATGGCGGGCAGGGCCAGCGGGATGGGCCGCAAGAGCCAGGCAGCAGCAGAAAAGGCCCTGGGTCTGGTGGGTTTGCCCGGAGTGGGGAACTGTTACCCCGCGCAGTTGTCCATCGGGGAGGTGCGCCGGGTGGAGCTGGCCCGGGCCCTGATCAGCAGTCCCCCTATCCTTATTCTGGATGAGCTGACCGCCAACCTGGACGACGACACCATCTGGGATATCCTGCACCTGCTCAACGAGTTGAACAGCAAGGGAACTACCATTGTGATGGCCACCCACGCCAGCCAGTACGTCAATATTATGCGCCGCCGGGTGATCACGCTGGTGGACGGAAAGGTGGCTGGAGACGTAAAAAACGGGAAATATGGAGATATAGCAAAAAAACCGGCAGAATGACGCGCTTTCCCCGGGGGTTTTTGACAAAGTGTGCGAAGGAAGGAAAAGAAACAAAAATTGCGACTTTATCTTGCTTCTCGGGGAAAAGTGGTGTATAATGAATATCAAGATGCCCACGCTGCGGGCGCGGGAACATACGGGAGGAATGAAGCATGAACTTCAAGAACATGTCTATTAAGAAGAGCCTGCTGGTCGGTTTCGGGATTACAATTGTCGTTTCTGCGATTATCATCATCGCGTCCCTGATTTTGATGAATGTGCAGAAGAGCGCCTATTCCGATATTATCAACCGATACATGGGAGCTAATGAGCTGGTTTCCGAGTGCCGCGTCAACTACAACCGTGCGGCCCGCAGCCTGCGTGACGCAGTGCTGACCGGCGAGATGTCCAATCTGGACAATGCCACCAGCAAAGCTGATGAGCTGGAGAGCCAGCTCGCCGAGCTGGACACTATCTATCCTCTGGACGATAAGACCGAGCTGAACAATTTCAGCGATGACGTAAAGACCTGGAGGACTGAGGCCGCGCAGATTGCGAAGATTATCCGGGAAGGCAAGCGGCAGGAAGCCTCCGATAAGATTGCCAACAGCTGTACTCCCCTGCTGGAGAAAGCAGCCTCCGCGGGCGACGCTCTGGCCAGCAAGCTGACCGCCGCCCAGGCTGATATCATTAAGCAGCAGAACATGACCTCTAATATTGGCATAATTGCCATTATTGCGGCGATGGTAATTGCCACGATTGTTGTGCTGATGATTTCGGCCAAGATTGTCAGGAGCATTGTGGAGCCCAGCACCCAGGTTCGCAACGCGCTGGTGGGCTTCAGCCAGGGCGACCTGACCGTGCCTGTTGACTACACCGGCAAGAATGAGCTGGGCGAGATGTGCGACGCCCTGCGCACCAGCCAGACCGTGCTGAGCGAGTGCATCGGCGATACCTGCCGGCTGCTGGAAGAGATGGGCTCGGGCAACTTCGATGTGCGCACCAAGGACGAGAAGGTTTATGTGGGTTCCCTGAGCAGGATTCTGGCCTCCCTGCGGGTCATCAACCGCAGCATGAGCGACGATCTGACCCAGATCAGCCAGAGCTCCGATCAGGTGGCCGCAGGCGCCGACCAGGTGTCCAACAGCGCCCAGGCTCTGGCCCAGGGAGCCACCGAGCAGGCCAGCGCCGTGGAGGAGCTGTCCGCCACCATCGCCGATATCTCTGAGAATGCCAAGAAGACCGCCGAGGCGGCCGAACAGGCCGGTCAGCATGTCAACGAGGCCGGCGGCCAGTTGAATATGAGCATGGAGTATGTCCGGCAGCTGAACTCCGCTATGGAGAACATCTCCAGCTCCTCTCAGGAAATCGGCAAAATTATCGCTACCATCGAGAACATCGCTTTCCAGACCAATATCCTGGCTCTGAACGCCGCTGTTGAGGCCGCCCGGGCGGGCTCCGCCGGCAAGGGCTTTGCCGTGGTTGCCGACGAGGTGCGCAATCTGGCCACCAAGTCTGACGAGGCCGCCAAGGCTACCAAGGACTTGATTGACGGCTCTATTTCCGCCGTCAGCGAGGGCCGGGAGGCCGTGGACAAGGTTACCGACGCCCTGACCCGCACCACCGAGACCGCCGGCAGCGTGACTACCATGATGGCCACTGTGGTGGACGCCGTGGAGAGCCAGACTCAGGCTATTATGCAGGTTACCGAGGGCATCGACCAGATATCCGCCGTGGTGCAGACCAACTCCGCCACCAGCGAGGAGTCTGCCGCGGCCAGCGAGGAGCTGTCCAGCCAGGCGACCCTGATGAAGGAGCTGCTGTCCCGGTTCAAGCTGCGTCAGGACGTCTATCAGGCACAGCCCTCCTACAGCACTGCGTCCGCCTCCTCCGGCGCAGACGACGCGGGTTATGCCGACGCCAGCCCCTTTGGCGGAGCGAAATATTAAATACTGAAAAACGGGCGCGGAAATTCCGACCTGCAATGAATATGGCGTCCCGGTATCGGGACGCCATATTCTCTCATTTGAAAACAGACCATGGGGGTGGCGCGGATGGCGAAAAGAAAGCCTCAGGACAGCAATATGATATTTGCCCTGGACATCGGTACCCGCAGCATTATTGGAATTGTGGGCCGGGTGGTGGACGAGCGCTTTCAGGTGCTGGCCATCGAGAAGGAGGAGCACGGCAAGCGGGCCATGCTGGACGGTCAGATCGAAGATATTGCTCAGGTGGCCAAGGTGGCCAGACGGGTGACAGACCGGCTGGAGGAGCGGGTAGACTGCGCTCTGGCCCGGGTATGTGTGGCGGCGGCCGGCCGTGCCCTGCGTACCGAAACCGGCAGCAGCACTTTGGAATTTCCTGAAGTCACCCGTATTAACAATGATATCATCGGCCGGCTGGAGAGCGCTGCGGTGTCTGACGCAGAGGCGGCCCTGGGCCAGGGACAGGAGGGGCAGCGCCGCTTCTATCTGGTGGGGTATACGGTTTCCGGTTATCACTTGGACCACTATCCCATGACGACTCTGCGCAACCACAACGGCCAGCTGCTGGAGGCCACTGTCGTGGCCACCTTCCTGCCCAGAGAGGTGGTGGAGAGCCTCTATGCCGTAATGGAGGCCTCCGGACTGGAGGTGGCCAGCCTGACGCTGGAACCAATTGCGGCTCTCAACGCAGTCATTCCCGCCGATCTGCGCCTGTTGAACCTGGTGCTGGCGGACATCGGTGCGGGCACCACGGATATCGCGGTGTGCCGGGACGGGGCTGTGGTGGGGTACACCATGGCTACCATTGCCGGCGACGAGATCACTGAGGAGCTGATGCGCCGTTATTTGATTCCCTTTGCCACAGCGGAGCGGATGAAAACCCAGCTGAACGAGGACTCGGTTACCTATCGGGATGTGCTGGGTATGGAGCAGAAAGCCTCCGGCGGCCAGCTTCGGGAAGCGGTCCATCAGCCAACCCAGGTCCTGGCTCAGGAAATTGCCCAGCGGGTGCTCTCTCTGAACGGCTGTGTTCCCTCCGCACTGTTTCTGGCGGGTGGCGGCAGTAAGCTGGAGAATCTGCGGGAGATGGTGGCCGAGGCCCTGGATATGGATGAAAACCGGGTGGCCCTGGCAGGGAATAACTACGAGATCAGCGCATTTTCAGAGGATTACGAGCTCAACGACCCGGAGCTGGCAACTCCCTTGGGGATTGCTGTCTCCGCCGGCTTGGGCCTGATCAGCGACAGCTACCGGATCATGCTCAACGGGAAGCCGGCCAAGCTCTTCCGCAGCGGAGCCCTGACAGTTTTGGAACTGCTGATGATGAACGGCTACAGCTCTGTTGATCTGCTGGGCCGGACGGGCAAAAACCTGAGCGTCATGGTGGACGGGCAGCGCATGTTCTTCCGGGGGCAGCCCGCACAGCCCTGTATGCTGAAGCTGAACGGAACGGAGGCGGCGCCCTCCGCTCTGGTCTATGCGGGAGACAGTATTGAATTTATGCCGGCCGTGTCCGGCACGCCAGCCCGGCGTACCTTGAAGGATCTGCTGGGTGCGGATTTTACCGGCGGCGTCACGATCAATGGGCGTATGGCCGATTTGGACACCCAGCTGAACACCGGAGACCAGATTATGACCTCCCTCCAGCCGGTTAGACCGGCTTCCGCTACGTCTGAGCCGGTTCCCGCGTCGGAGAGACCGAAGGCGGAGCTGGAACGGAGGAGGACTCCTCCGCCGGAGCCGGCGTCAGGAACGCCGTTGGAGCCGCTCCGGAGAGAGCCGCCGGAGCCCTCCCAAAGCGTTATGTTCCAGCCGGAGCCTTTTCGGAGAGAACCGACTGAAACACCCCGGGAAGATTTCCGTCAGGAGACGGCACCCCCGAGGGAGGAGCCCCGGGAGGAGATTTCCCAGAGCGGACCGCCGCAGAAAGAGGCCCGCGTCAATCCCTGGGAGAAGCGCCAGGAGCCGCCTGCGGCGCCTCAGCCCCTGGGACGTCCCATTGAGCTGACGCTGAACGGCAAGCTGCTGAAACTTCCAGGCAAGGAGGACGGCTCAGCTTACTATCTGATGGATTTGCTGGAGTTCTCCGGGATTGATTTTGAGCATCTGGACCGGGGCGTGGAACTGCAGGTCAACGGACGGGAGTGCGCTTTCAGCCAGGAGCTGCGCCCTCAGGATGACGTGGTCATCCGATATCTGGAAAAGTAATGGAGTGAGTGGATCATGGCCAAAAAGAAGAAGAAAAACCCGGAAGAAGAGGAGCTGCAGGGGAGCAAAAAGAAGAAAAAGAGCAAAAAGAAGCTGCTGATTCCGCTTCTGGCCCTTGTGGTGGTTGCCGCCGCCGCATTTGTTGTGGTACGGTTTGTACTTCCCAAGCTGAACGGCGGGGAAGATGAGACCGGCAAGCCGCCAAAGAAGGGGATTACGGCCTATACCGTAGGAGAGGACAGCGTGCCTTCGCTGGACACCATATTGGAGGAGGCCGACGGGCAGCTGATTGCCAACCGGGGTCCCGGGAAGATCAAAGAGGACGGCGAAGAGGTTGAAAAGTATACCTACCTCTATGAGCTGGAGGGGTATGCCGCCGTGGTGGACCGGTATCTGGACCTGCTGCTGGGAGAGGAGCAGGGCTTTGTCCTGACGGACGAGACCTATCTGGTCCTGGAGGACCGCCCGGAGCTGGAGGACGCGGAGGGCGGACTGCTTCTGGTCAAGGGCTCCGTCCAGGAGGGGCATCTGTTTCAGCTGGCTCTGGGATGGTCAGAGGCCAACGATATGCTGGCGGTTCGGGTCGCCGCGCCGGAGGGGGCGCTGCGGTATCCGGAGCCGGAGGAGGAGCCCAGGCCTGCCAGCCTATCTGAGCAGATGGCGACCATTCAGGCGATGACGCCTTCCCAGCTGGCCCTGCCAGGCACTTCTATGAGCGAGTACGACGTCTATCCGGTGGAGGGATTTGTCACCATCGACGGGATGCTCTGCCGCCGCTTTAATATCTATGAGGTGGGCAAAACTGGAAGCATTACCGGGATTATCTTCCTCAGCGGAGACCAGCAGCACCTGTTCCGCATGGACGTGAACGACAACTCGATTATTACCGAGCTGAAATGATCTGAAATTGATCTCCGGTTCTTAAGAAACGGGACGTCTGTGCCGATATCTTAAGCGGAGCGATGCCGCACATTATTACGGAAGGGAGAGGACGTTTATGGTAGAGGATATCATGGGCATGCAGATGGCTCAGCTGCAGACGAACTACAGCTATGGCCTGATGAAACGGGTTATGAACGACGCCGAAAGTCAGGCTATGTCGCTGATCAACGACATGATGGCTGCCGTGCCTGCCCCCGCCCAGTATAACTTTGACGTGTGGGCGTAACCCCTTCTAACGTTCCAGAAGCGTAAGCGGCGTGAGAAATAATCTCACGCCGCTTTGCTATGGGAAAACAGACGGAGCCGGTATAAAATTTGTGATGCTGTTTAAACTGAGGCTTGACAGGAAAAGCCGGTATGGCTATAATATAGATACCCCACCCAGGGGGGGTATTGACGCAGAAAACAATTTTTTTATTTCCCCATAGATGGGGAGGTTTGTTCGCTTTGCCGAAGCGGGCCTGGGACGGCGCAGTTTTTTAGAAATCAGGTGATTCGTATGGAGAAACAGAAATTTAACATTACAGGCATGACCTGTTCAGCCTGTTCCGCCCACGTGGAGAAGGCGGTGAGCAGGCTGGAGGGAGTCAAGGCCGCTTCGGTCAATCTGCTGGCCAACTCCATGACGGCCGAGTATGATGAAAATATCCTGTCCCCGGAGGATATTATCGCGGCGGTAATACAGTCCGGATATGGGGCCGCCCTCCCCCAGGAGGGGGGAAAGACCCAGGCCGCCCCCAAGGAGGACGCCATGGCCCAGGAGCTGGCGGGAATGAAGCGCCGGATGATCTGGTCCTTTGTCTTTCTGATCCCTCTGTTCTATATCTCTATGGGCCATATGATGGGCGCTCCTTTGCCCGCTTTTTTGGTGGGACATGAGAACGCGGTGGCCTTTGGACTGACGCAGCTGCTCCTCACTCTGCCCATTATGTATCTCAACGATAAGTATTATAAAATTGGCTTCAAAACTCTTTGGAACCGTGCGCCTAACATGGATTCCCTTATCGCCGTGGGCTCCGCCGCCGCCGTCATCTACGGGGTATTCGCCATCTATCAGATGGCCTATGGGCTGGGACACGGAGACATGGAACTGGTAGCAAAGTACCACATGGATCTGTACTTTGAATCCGCCGGCATGATCCTCACCCTTATTACGCTGGGGAAGTTTTTGGAGACCCGTTCCAAGGGCAAGACAGGGGAGGCTATCAGCCGCCTGATGGACCTGGCGCCCAAAACGGCCCATGTGCTCCGGGGTGGTGTGGAGACTGAGATCCCTGTGGAGGAGGTCCAGGTTGGAGACCGGGTAGTGGTCCGGCCGGGACAGTCCGTCCCGGTGGATGGGGTCATTGTGGAGGGCCAGTCCGCCGTGGACGAGAGCGCCCTCACCGGCGAGTCCCTCCCCGTGGACAAGGGCCCTGGGGACAAGGTGGCCGCCGCATCCATCAACAAGTCGGGCTTTTTCACCTTTGAGGCCAGCCGGGTGGGGGAGGACACCACCCTGGCCCAGATGATCCGTTTGGTGGAGGAGGCCAGCGCCTCCAAAGCGCCCATTGCCAAGCTGGCCGACAAGGTGTCCGGCGTTTTTGTCCCGGTGGTCATGGCCATCGCCCTGGCGGCCGCCCTGGCCTGGCTGGTCACCGGACACACAGCCACCCAGGCCCTCACCGCCGGCGTGGCTGTGCTGGTGATTTCCTGTCCCTGCGCCCTGGGGCTGGCCACCCCTGTGGCTATCATGGTGGGCACCGGCAAGGGGGCGGAGAACGGCATCCTGATTAAATCCGCTGAGGCCCTGGAGACCCTCCACACCGTCAATGTGGTGGTGCTGGACAAGACGGGCACCCTCACCCAGGGCAAGCCGGTGGTCACGGATATCCTGCCCGTTTACGCACCCCAGGTAAAGGAGGACGACCTGCTCTGGATCGCCTACTGCCTGGAGAAGCCCTCGGAGCACCCCCTGGCCGCCGCCATTGTGGAGGAGGCGGAGCGCCGGGATCTGCCCCTGGTTCCTGTGGAGGGATTTGAGGCCATCCACGGCCGGGGCGTCCGGGCAGAGCTGGGCGACCACATCCAGTTCGGCGGCAACCGGGCCATGATGGAGGAGGCGGGCATCAATCTGGGCGAGTGGGCCGCGAAAGCGGATGAGCTGGCGGCCCAGGGCAAAACACCCCTATACTTTGCGGATGAACCGGAGCAGGAATTACTTGGCATTATCGCCGTGGCCGACACCCCCAAGCCCTCCAGCAGGGACGCGGTGGCCGCGTTCCAGTCGCTGGGGCTGGAGGTGGTCATGCTCACCGGCGACAACCGGCGTACCGCCGACGCCATCGGCAAAGAGCTGGGAGTGACTCAGGTGATGGCTGAGGTACTGCCCCAGGACAAGGAGCGGAAGGTGGCCCATCTCCAGGAGGAGGGCAAAAAGGTGGCCATGGTGGGAGACGGCATCAACGACGCCCCCGCCCTGGCCAGGGCGGACGTGGGCCTGGCCATCGGGGCGGGCACCGACGTGGCCATTGAGTCGGCGGACATCGTGCTGATGAAGTCCGACCTGCTGGACGTGGCCGCCGCCGTGGAACTGTCCCGGGCCACCATCCGGAACATCAAGCAGAACCTGTTCTGGGCCTTTTTCTACAACTCCCTGGGCATTCCCCTGGCCGCCGGGGTTTTCTACTATGCGCTCCACTGGCAGCTCAACCCCATGTTTGCCGCCGCCGCCATGAGCCTCAGTTCGGTGACGGTGGTGACCAACGCCCTGCGCCTGCGATTTTTCAAGAGCAAGTTCCGGTCTGAAGCTCCGGCGGCTCCCGCATGTAACGGGACCTGCCCTCTGGAGATGGAAGATAAACAAAATCAAGGAGGAAATGAAACCATGAACAAGACCATGATTATTGAGGGCATGATGTGCGCCCACTGCACCGGACGGGTGGAAAAGGCCCTGGCCGCCATCGACGGCGTGTCCGCCGTGGAGATGAGTCTAGAGGGCAAATCCGCCGCCCTGACCCTCAGCAAGGATGTGGACAACCAGGTTCTCACCGACGCTGTCACCGAGGCGGGTTATGAGGTGGTGTCTATCCAGTGAAGGCCGATCACGCCCAGGTTAACCGCCTGTTAAAGACCGCCCGGGGCCAGGTTGACGGTATTCTCAGAATGGTGGAGGAGGACCGGTACTGCCTGGATGTGTCCAGCCAGATCATGGCCGCCCAGTCCGTCCTGAAAAAGGCCAACCGCATGGTTCTCCGGGCCCACATGGACTGCTGTGTCCGGGAGGCGGCAGCCTCCGGAGACCCCGGTCCCAAGCTGGAGGAGCTGGCCGCCCTGCTGGATAAGCTTGCAGAATAGTGAGCCGCCCGCCGGAGAGCAGTTGCTTTTCGGCGGGCGGTTTTTATTTGATTTCCTGTTCTAGGCCTTGAAACAGGGGGTCATCAAAAAACTCTGTTATCGTTATGCCTAAACCGTCACAAATCTTTTTGACGGTGGAAGTCGTGGTACTTTTGTTTCGGCCGTTGACAATGTTATTTATTGTGGACTGCGTTATACCACAGATGGTAGAAAGTTTGTTGATAGTTAGGCCATGTTCATCACAGAGATTGAGGATACGCTGGATAATTGCTTCTTTTAATGTCATGGTATCGCCGCCTTTTACAAAAGCTTAACAAAATGCTCTTGAAAAGATTAACCCTGCTGAGTTAAAATAACTCAATAGAGTTAATTAGACGATTGAAAGGAACTGAGATCAAATGAGTAACGATGGTAAAGAGCGCGACGTATTCAATCCACTGCATGTGGTAGACGCAAAAGTGAGCTGGGAGATCGGCGACGAATTAATAAATGCTGTGGTCACGGCGGCGGTGTGGTCGGAGGGACAGAGACCGGGGCTCTGGAAGGACATGATCGCGGCGGTCAGGCGAGGCGCGGCCAGAACAAAGGATGGCACGGTCAGCGCTTTTTTGTTCCGGGCGATGGTGGACCGTCTGCTGGAGGAGTTCCACGCCGCAGATACATAAATTGCCTTCTTTTTGGCACACTAAGCCAAAAGGGGGCGGTTTTTTGCGGGAAAAATGGAGATACGCCCTGGCCGGCGGGCTGGCGGGGGCGGCCAACGGCCTGTTCGGTGGTGGTGGCGGGTCGGTGTTCGTACCTCTGCTCACCGGGTACTGCGGGCTGGACCAGAGGCGGGCCTTTGCCACATCGGTGGCGGTTATTCTGCCGTTATGCGTGCTGTCGGTGGGGATATACTTCTGCCGGGGCGGGCTGGATTTCATGGCGGCTCTGCCCTATCTGGTCGGCGGCGCCCTGGGCGGCTGGGCCGGAGGAAAGTGGTTCAAGGGGATGAAAATGCCCTGGCTGAAGCGGGCTTTCGGCCTGCTGCTGATTTATGGGGGGGTGAGGAGCTTCCTGTGATGGACTGGATACTGCCCCTGATTGTGGGGGCGGCCACCGGGGTGCTGTCCGGCTTCGGCGTGGGAGGCGGGACGCTGCTGCTGGTCTACATGACCGCCTTTGCCGGAGTGGAGCAGCGGCTGGCTCAGGGAATCAACCTGCTGTACTTCCTCCCTGCCGGACTGATGGCACTGCCCGCCCATGTGAAGAACGGGTATATTGAAAAGCCGGTGCTCTTTCCCGCTGTTGCAGCGGGGCTGAGCTGCGCCGCCCTGGCCGCCTGGGCGGCTACCGCTATTGACGTGGCCTTGCTGAAAAAACTGTTCGGAGGTTTTCTCATTGCGGTGGGAGTGGCGGAGCTGGTTGAAAAAAAAGGATAGGACGGCCCGAGTTGGGCCGTCCTATCTTATATCTGGGTAATGTCGTAGGGCGTGGTCTGGTAGACGTAGTAGTTGAGCCAGTTGGTATAAAACAGCTGACCGGCGGAGCGCCAGCGCACGATCGGGGGCTGAGCGGGGTCGCCGTTGGGAAAGTAGTGCTTGGGTACGTCAATGGGCAGACCTCTGCCCACGTCCCGGAAATACTCCCGGGACAGAGTGTCCGGGTCGTACTCCGGGTGCCCTGTGATAAAGAACCGCCGGTTATCCTCGCTTTTCACGGCAAATACCCCAGCCTCCTCCGACACTGCCAGCATCTCCAGCTCCGGAATTTTGCGGATGTCTTCCTCGCGATTTTCCGTGTGCCGGGAGTGGGGGACATAAAATACGTCGTCGAATCCCCGAAACAGGGGGGACTGCTTTTTCAGCGCCCTGTGGGGAAATACGCCGAAGAGCTTCCGCTCCAGGGAATATTTTGGGATGCCATAGTGATAGAACAACCCCGCCTGGGCGCCCCAGCAGACGTGAAGGGTGGAGTGAACGTGGGTAGTGCTCCAGTCCATGATTCTGCATAGCTCCGGCCAGTAGTCCACGTCGGTGAAGTCGTAATTCTCCACCGGGGCCCCGGTAATAATCATGCCGTCAAACTTCCGGTCTTTGATCTGATCAAAGGTGGTATAAAAGGAGGAGAGATGGTCCGCGTCCGTGTTTTGAGAGATGTGGCTGGCCATCTGGAGCAGTTCTACCTCTACTTGGAGCGGGGAGTTGGACAGCTTGCGCAGCAGCTGGGTTTCGGTGACAATTTTAGTGGGCATCAGATTAAGAATCAGCAGATTCAGCGGGCGCATGTCCTGATGGATGGCCCGGTATTCCGTCATAACAAAGATATTCTCTCCCTCCAGAGTGGCCCTGGCAGGCAGGGAATCGGGAATTTTGATGGGCATAAGCTCCCCCCTGTAAAATGATTTTCTATAATATAAAGGTTATCACATGCGTTGGTGTTCCGCAAGAGAAAATCTTACGGTCAAATGTCCCTGTGCCAAGGACATGCAGGACGAAAATTTGGGAATTTCTGTAGAAAAACGGGAGCTATGGAAAAAAATAAAAAAATTGAAAAAACCTATTGACAAAGTGTGAGGACGGTGATATTATATCGAAGCTGTCCGCGAGGGCGGCATACCACAAAGGAGCAGTTGAGTCAGGGGCGAAAAAAAGATCAAAAGAAAGCGAAAAAAGTTCTTGACAAAGTGCAGAGAGTGTGGTAAGATAATGCC
>CANEFX010000034.1 GCA_947426945.1 uncultured Bacillota bacterium | reverse complement strand
GGACTTTGCCCAGTGGTACACCGACGTGTGCAAAAAGGCGGAGCTCATCGACTACTCCTCCATCAAGGGTATGTTCATCTACCGCCCTTACGGCTACGCCATCTGGGAGAACATCCAAAAGGAGCTGGATCAGAAATTTAAGGAGACGGGGCACGAAAACGTATACCTGCCCATGCTCATCCCCGAGAGCCTGCTTCAGAAAGAGAAGGACCACGTGGAGGGCTTTGCCCCCGAGTGCGCCTGGGTGACTATGGGAGGCAGTGAGAAGCTGGAGGAGCGCTACTGCATCCGCCCCACCAGCGAGACGCTGTTCTGTGAGCACTACAAAAATGTAATCCACTCCCACCGGGACCTGCCCAAGCTTTATAACCAGTGGTGCTCTGTGCTGCGGTGGGAAAAGACCTCCCGCCCCTTCCTGCGCCACCGGGAGTTTCTGTGGCAGGAGGGCCACACCATGCACGCCACTCCCGAGGAGGCCCGGGAGGAGACCATGCGGATGCTCAACGTCTATGCCGACTTTCTGGAAAACGTGCTGGCCATGCCGGTGGTAAAGGGCCGCAAGACCGATAAGGAGAAGTTCAACGGCGCCGAGGAGACCTATACCGTGGAGTGCATGATGCATGACCACAAGGCCCTCCAGTCCGGCACCAGCCACTACTTCGGCGACGGCTTTGCCAAGGCCTTCGATATCACCTTCACCGGGAGCGACAACCAGCTCCACCACCCCCACCAGACCAGCTGGGGAGTGTCTACCCGGATGATCGGCGGCATCATCATGACCCACGGCGACAACAACGGTCTGGTGCTGCCTCCCCGCATCGCCCCCATTCAGGCTATGGTTATCCCCGTGGCCCAGCACAAGGAGGGGGTGCTGGAGGCGGCCTCCGCCCTGCTGGCGCGGCTGCAGAAGGCGGGCGTCCGGGCCAGGATGGACGACTCTGACCAGTCCATGGGCTGGAAGGCCGCCGAGTATGAGATGAAGGGCGTGCCCCTCCGGGTGGAGATCGGACCCAAGGATATGGAGAAGGGCCAGTGCTGCATCTGCCGCCGGGACTCCGGGGAGAAGATTTTCGTCCCTCTGGAGGAGCTGGAGGAGGATGTAAAGTGGCTGCTGGACGAGGTTCACAAGGGCCTGTACAGCCGGGCAAAAAAGAACCTGGAGGACCACACCCGGGTATGCATGACCCTGGAGGAGGTCAAGGAGTTTATGGAGACCGAGGGCGGCTTTGCCAAGACCATGTGGTGCGGCGAGCTGGACTGCGAGCTCCAGATGAAGGAGAGGGCCGGAGTCACCTCCCGGTGCATGCCTCTGGAGCAGGAGCATGTCTCCGACGTGTGTGTCTGCTGCGGAAAGCCGGCCAAACACTCCATCCTCTGGGGCGTGGCCTATTGATGCTGTTACTCCATTTACACTAATCATACAGAAAAGCCGGAATGCTGGGGGGCATTCCGGCTTTTTCACAGGTTTTAGTGAAGTGTTATTTGGCGTATTCGATGGCCTTGGTCTCCCGCAGGAGATGGACCTTGATCTGACCGGGATACTCCAGCTCGTCCTCAATCTTCTTGGCAATCTCCCGGGCAAGGATAATCATCTGATCCTCGCTGACCACCTCGGGCTTGATCATGATGCGCACCTCGCGGCCGGCCTGGATGGCGAAGGACTTCTCCACCCCGTTGAAGGAGGAGGTAATCTCCTCCAGGGCCTCCAGCCGCTTGATATAGTTCTCCAGATTTTCCCGCCGGGCGCCGGGCCGGGCGGCAGAGATAGCGTCGGCCGCCTGGACCAGACAGGCCACTACCGTTCTGGGCTCCACGTCGTTGTGGTGAGCGTGAATGGCGTGGATGATATTTTCACTCTCCCGGTACTTCCGGGCCAGTTCCACGCCGATCTGGACATGGGAGCCCTCTACCTCGTGGTCGATGGATTTGCCCAGGTCATGGAGCAGGCCGGCCCGCTTGGCTTCGGTGACGTTGGCGCCGATCTCGGCGGCCAGCAGTCCGGCCACATGAGACACCTCGATGGAGTGGTTCAGCACGTTCTGGCCGTAGCTGGTGCGGTAGCGCATCCGGCCCAGCAGCTTCACCAGCTCGGGGTGCAGGCCGTGGACGTTGGTCTCAAAAATGGCCCGCTCGCCCTCCGACTTGATGACCATATCCACCTCCCGCTTGGCCTTTTCCACCATCTCCTCAATGCGGGCGGGGTGGATGCGGCCGTCCAGGATCAGCTTCTCCAGGGCCAGCCGGGCGATCTCCCGGCGCACCGGGTCGAAGCAGGAGACGGTGATGGCCTCGGGGGTGTCGTCAATAATCAGGTCCACCCCGGTAAGGGTCTCCAGGGTGCGGATGTTCCGGCCCTCCCGGCCGATAATCCGGCCCTTCATGTCGTCGTTGGGCAGGGGGACCACCGACACGGTGGCCTCGGACACGTGGTCGGCGGCGCAGCGCTGAATGGCCAGAGAGATGATCTCCCGGGCCTTGGTGTCCGCCTCCTCCTTGAACCGGGCCTCGATCTCCTTGATCTTCATGGCCGACTCGTGGGTAACGTCCGCCTCCAGCTGCTGAAGCAGGTAGTTCTTGGCCTCCTCGGCGGTGTAGCCGGAGATGCGCTCCAGCTCAGCCACCTGCTGCTGCTTCAGCTTTTCGGCTTCGGCCTGGGTGGCGTCCAGCTTGGCCAGCCTGGAGGACAGCTGCTCCTCCTTCCGCTCAATGTTTTCAGTTTTGCGGTCCAGGTTCTCTTCCTTCTGCTGCAGGCGGTTTTCCTGGCGCTGCAGCTCGCTCCGGCGGTCCTTGACCTCCTTCTCGTGCTCATTCTTGGCCTTGAGAATCTCCTCCTTGGCCTCCAGCAGGGCCTCTCGCTTTTTGCTCTCGGCGCTCTTATAGGCTTCGTTGACGATACGGGTGGCCTCATCCTCGGCGGACCTGATCTCCCGCTCCGCCGTGACCTTGCGCCGGTTCCAGCCGAAGACCGCTCCGCCCAGCGCGCCCACAATCAGCGCAATAATCATGCCGATGACTGCTAAAATTGGGTCCATTGGGTCTTGTTACACCTCCAAAATTTTCGTGGCCGCGGCGGACCGCCGCGGCGCCCGCCGCCGGATGTGGACCCGGCGCGGGCTTGCAGTAAAAGGCCGCAAAGGGATGGACAGGCGGGCTGCCTTCCCTCCCCTGCGGCAACTGAAAAACATCCCCACAGGTTTTTCAATATTTGTCCTCCTATATTGTAAAGGCCAACTGCTTTTCTGTCAAGATTTATTCACAATTGAAATAGAGGGTTTTTTGAAAAATTTTTCCAACAGAAAAAGCGGGGCAACGCCCCGCTTTACCAAAGCAGACCCACCTGGGTCCCGGTGTAGTACCAGGTGAGGATATCCTCAAAGGAGCTGCCGCCTTTAGCCATTGCGTTGGCCCCGTACTGGCTCATGCCCACTCCGTGGCCGTAGCCTGTGACGTCAAAGGTAAACTGCGCCCCGTCCCAGGTCACGGTAAAGCAGGCCGAACGCAGGGAGAACAGGGAGCGCACCTGGCCTCCGGTAAGGGTGACGCCCCCCAGCGGCATGGAGATCACCGTGCCCCCCTCGGTGCGGCTGGCCTGGCCGAACCAGCCGGAGGGATCGCCGGACAGGTCGGCCCCCGGGTAGGCGCTGAGGGTGAGGGACTTTACCTCCTCCGCCCCCAGGACCGACTGGCTGCGGTAGTTGGGAACCTCGTTCCCCTCGGGGCTGTCCACACTCTTCAGATAGGCTACCGAATTGCCCCAGACCTCCACCGCGTCCACCGTTTTGCCGGCGGCGGAGGAGAAAAACAGAGCCTGGATGGGGCTGCCCTGGTAGAGCACCCCCAGCCCGTCGGTTCGAGCCACCGCCAGGTCGATCTTTTCCCCGTATTCCCCGGCGTTCAGACCCCAGCGGGCCTCGGCGGCGGAGCGCTCGATATAGGCCTGACAGCAGGTGCTGTCGGCGCAGATATCGGCGTCGGGGTGCTTGCCGCTGTTCTGCAGGACAGCGGTATAGGTCCGGGCGGCGCAGGCCTGGGCCTTCAGCGCCTCCTCCTCAAAGGAGGCGGGCATCTCCGCCGCCACCACCCCCCACAGGTAGTCTGACATGGTCAGCTCCGTCACTGTTCCCTCACGAGTCAGCAGGCGCACCGCCCGGCCCCTGTCCCGGACGCCGGCGGCGGCAGAAGCCCCCCCGGGATTGACGGGCAGAGGAGCTTCCCCGTTGGGCAGATCCCCCGTCCCGGGCGGGTGGTAGACCGGGTCCCCCCGGACCACCACTGCGGGGAGAAAAAACAAAACTGCGGCCAGGAGCAGAGCCGCGCTCACGAGCTGCCCTGTTCCCCGGTCCCCCCCATGCTTTCTGCCTTCCCGCGCCATAACCGCCGCCCCCTTTTCTCTTTAGCTTATGGGACAGGCAGGAAAAATATGTCTGGGCCGGGCGGGGTGGGGGTCCGTTTGTTTTTGTTGACTTTGTCCAAAGAATAGCGTATGATAAAAAACGGATTATACGGAAACGCAGGCATACAGGAGGGACCGACAATGAACAAAAGACGATGGGGAGCGCTTCTGCTGGCCGGACTGCTGCTGGCGGCCTCCTGTGGAAAAAAAGACCCGGGAGGGGTCTCCTCCAGTCAGCCGGGCAGCGCCTCCGGCTCTGAGGAGCCGTCAGTCTCCGTTATCGCCCCCGTTGTGGAGCCGGAGCACCCCTACAGCCAGCCCCTGACCGGCGAGGGGCTGGACGAGGACGTCAGCGCCCGCAGGCCCTACGCCGTGATGTTCAACAACCTGAAAAAGGCGCTGCCCCAGATCGGGGTGTCCAAGGCGGACGTGATCTATGAGATCGTGGCCGAGGGGGGCATCACCCGGATGATGGCGGTGTTCCAGGACCTGGAGGGGGTTGGGGAGCTGGGCAGCATCCGCTCCGCCCGGGACTACTATGTCAGCATCGCCCGGGGGCACGACGCCATCTATGTCCACGCCGGGGGCAGTCCCCAGGCCTATCAGGCCTTTGACGACCTGAAAATGTCCAATATCGACTTTGTGAACGGCCCTTACGGCAATATGTGCTGGCGGGACCCGGAGCGGAAAAAGACCGCCGGGCTGGAGCACTCTCTGCTCACCTCCAGCGAAAAGATTCTGGAGCATCTGCCCAAAAGATTTGCCCGGGAGCACGACGAGGGCTATGAGGTGGGCTGGACCTTTGACAAGGAGGCCCCCGCCGGAGGACAGACGGCGGTCAGACTGACGGTGCCCTTCTCCAATTACAAGACCGGACATTTTACTTATGACGGGGAACAGGGCGGCTATCTCATTGAGCAGCATATCGACAAGCAGGACGTCCCCTATGTGGACGGCGGGACCGGCGAGGCGGCAGTGGTGCGCAATGTGCTGGTGCTGTACACCGACGTGAGCCGGGTCAAGGGGGACGACAAGGGCCGCATGGCGGTGCGCACCACTGGAAAGGGAGAGGGCCTGCTGCTCCGGGACGGGCAGATCTACGAGATTGCCTGGGAGCGGAGCAGCGAGAAGGTGTGCTACTCCTTCCTGGACAGGACGGGGAAGCCCATCCCTCTGGCCGTGGGCAGCAGCTATGTCAACATCGTCTCCTCTGACGCAAAGGTGGAGTGGGAATAATTCAAAAAACCGGCGGCCGCCCCCCTTGCCAAAGGGGGGCGGTTGGTGTTACAATAGCATAGGATATAAAGAGTCCGTAAAGATTACAGGGAAAGGAAGTGGGACCTGGAATGGAAGGCCGAAGTCGTCAAAAGACAGAGAGCTGCCACGAACGAGGGGCGGCGGAACGGGGCCTGTCCGGGTCTCTGCCCCGCCGCCGGTAAATGCCGGAGGGGTCTGCTGTCCCTCCCCTTGAACATGTGCAGCCACAGGCGGACCCCTCCCCGGACGGGGGCGGGCGCGCCTGTGGCTTTTCGCGGTCCGGCTCAGCACGGAAAGGGGGAAATGAACCATGCACGACAACTATGATCTGGAGCAGCTGACCGGGCTGGTCCAGGAGCGGAAATTCCGCGCCCTGCGGGAGATTCTCAACGAGATGAACGAGGTGGATATCGCCGAGTTCCTGGACGAGCTGGATGTGGAACAGGAGATTCTGGTGTTCCGCCTGCTGCCCAAGGATCTGGCGGCGGAGGTGTTCTCCTACCT
This sequence comes from uncultured Bacillota bacterium, assembly GCA_947426945.1. Taxonomy (GTDB): domain Bacteria; phylum Bacillota; class Clostridia; order Oscillospirales; family Oscillospiraceae; genus Lawsonibacter. The sequence goes on along the minus strand of CANEFX010000034.1, from coordinate 14,572 downwards.
GGAGGAGGACCAGGAGAAGCTGATCGGCGCCCTCAGCGACAAGGAGCTGCGGGAGGTGCTGGACGAGCTGTATATGGACGACACGGTGGACCTGATTGAGGACCTGCCCGCCAATCTGGTCAGCCGCATCCTGCGCAACACCGACGCCTCCACCCGCAGCCAGATCAACCAGCTTCTCAACTACCCCAAGGACTCCGCCGGCTCCCTGATGACCACCGAGTTTGTCTACCTCCACCCCAACAACACGGTGGAGGAGTCCTTCGCCCGCATCCGGAAGGTGGGCCTGGACAAGGAGACGGTATACACCTGCTATGTCACGGCAAACCGGGTGCTGCTGGGGGTGGTCACCGTCAAGCGGCTGCTCATGTCCGCCTATGAGACCAAAATCAGCGACATCATGGAGACCAACGTCCTGTCCGTCACCACCCACGAGGACAAAGAGGACGTGGCCCAGATGTTCTCCAAGTACGACCTCACCGCCCTGCCTGTAGTGGACAACGAGGACCGGCTGGTGGGCATCATCACCGTGGACGACGCCATGGACGTTATGGAGGAGGAGGCCACCGAGGACTTTGAGAAGATGGCCGCCATCCTGCCCTCCGACAAGCCCTACCTGCGTACCGGGGTCTTTGAGACCTGGAGGGCCCGTATTCCCTGGCTGATGCTGCTGATGCTGTCGGCCACCTTTACGGGGCTGATTATCACCGGCTTTGAGTCCGCCCTGTCCGCCTGCGTTATCCTCACCTCCTTTATCCCCATGCTGTCGGGCACCGGGGGCAACTCCGGCTCCCAGTCGTCGGTGGCAGTCATCCGCGCCCTGTCCCTGGGGGAGGTGGAGTTCTCCGACGTGCTGGCCGTGGTATGGAAGGAAATCCGGGTGGCCCTGCTGTGCGGACTGTGCCTGGCGGCGGCCAACTTTGGCAAAATGCTGCTGGTGGACCGGTGGCTGATGCGCAACCCGGACGTGACCGTCACTGTGGCGCTGGTGGTGTGCCTCACCCTGATGCTGACGGTGGTCTGCGCCAAGATCGTGGGCTGCACCCTGCCCATGGCGGCCGAAAAGCTGGGCATCGATCCCGCCGTGATGGCCGCGCCCTTCATCACCACTGTGGTGGACGCCCTGTCCCTGCTGGTCTACTTCGCCATTGCCACCCGCATCCTGAATCTGTAGACAAAAGGCCCCCGGCCGGAATTGCTCCGGCCGGGGGCCTGCCACATTGTTTGGAGGTCAGGAAAACAGGGGGAGACCGGTTCGGTTGGGATCGAAGGATACCACGCTCACCGTGGCCTTGACCTCATCCATGGAGTTGTCGGCCCTGGGGTTATTGTGCAGGGTGAAGGAGAGGTCGGGCTGGTCCAGACCGCCGGTGTAGGCCTCGGCCCGGAAGGTGCGGATCACCGTCTGGCCGTTGATCGCTATATTCACGGCGCTGAACCGCAGATTGCCGGCCCCGGCGGCGAAGGCCGCCGTCCCGCAGGCAAAGATCATGGCTCCGGCCAGCAGGCCGCTTACAAATGTGCCGATCCTTTTTTCATCTGGTCCATCCTTTCTCTGATGTGCGCCCCTCTTACAGAGAGCATAACATAAAAATATATATATTTGTCAAGAAGAGTACTGGTTGACGAAAAAGTATTTTATGGTATAATAAAGAAACATAGTACTGTGTAAAGTTGTGTGATGTGCATCATGGAAAAACGTAGGAAAACCAGTGGAAGCCCGGAAAATCTGCCGATTGCGCTGAAAAAGGCCACCACAGAGATGATGGTCCTTCATCTTCTGCGCAAAAGACCCATGTATACCTATGAAATGATGCTGGCCATTGAGGAGCAGAGCGAGGGGGATATTGTGTTCAACACCCTGTATCTGTCCATCTACCGGCTGGAGGAGAACGGCTATATCCGGGAGCATGAGAAGGTCATGAGCGAGGACAACCGTGTCCGCATCTACTTCGCCATTACCGATTCCGGCTCCGACTATCTGGATGCGCTGATTCAGGAGTACAAGCGGTATACCGCTGCGCTGGCCCGGGTGCTGGAGCTGAAGTGAGGGAGGCGTTGGTATGGAAACGATGACCGGTTATTTCCGCACGCTGGAACAGTCCCTGGACTGCCCCAAGGCGGTGTACAGGCCCTTTTTAGTCCGGACCCGTCAGATGGCGGAGGATTTTTTCCAGAGCAGGCCGGGAGCCACCCCCGAGGAGGCGGCCGACTACCTGGGCGACCCCAGAGAGCTGGCCAACGGCTTTCTGGAGACCCTGGACCCGGATGTGGTGGAGCGCCACCGCAGCAGGAAGAAGGCGCTTCTGCGCAGCTGTGTCGCCGTTTTGGCAGTGGCGTTGATCGGTATAGCCGCGTGGGCGATACATATGCATAATTTACCAACGCATGTAGAAGTTACCAGGGTTATTACAATGTACGAATGAGGTGTTATTATGAAAAAGATAACTGCAATTTTACTTACATCTGTTATTCTGATGTGCGCTGTGATAATTCCAGCTGGTGCTGTTCAGCAAAGCACTACTCAAACGACTGAGATTATTCACACCGAATTTGGTGATATTGAAAAAATCTCTGCTGTATTTGTGTTCGATTCTGCCGCCCGCAGTAGTAGTAGAACTGTTAAAGCCACTGACACATATAAGTATGATGGAAAGATAATTGCAGAGGTAGCGCTGACCGCCACCTTTGGCTACGATGGAACGACCGCTTGGGTGACAAGCGCCAACAGTTCCTTCAGCACCTATGACCGCTGGGTTTATGGTAACGAAAGGATTACCAAATCCGGAGGCACCGCTTCCCTCAGCGCAACGCTGAGCCATGCCATACATGGAACTTTGGCCGTCAACATCTCCATAACCTGCTCACCCACAGGCGCCATAACCTGACCGAATAAAGACCGCCCCCAGCTGGCAGACCAGCTGGGGGCTTGTCCTGTCTAGGAGTCGTCCATGCTGCGCAGATAGGCCTCCGCGCCGTAGCGCAGGCAGCGCTGGAGCCGCCGCTCCCCCCGCTTGATGGTGCGGGAGACGGTGGACTTGTCCACCCCCAGGGCCTCGCCGATCTCCCGCATGTTCTTCCCCTCAGCGTAGTACAGCAGCAGGACCTGCCGCTGCTTGGAGGTGACGTCCTCCCGCAGGCAGCGGACCAGGTTGCGCTTCAGGCGGCTGATCTCCCGGCTGTTGTCCGCCGCTATCTGCCGGGAGTACATGGCCATGTCGGCGGCGTAGAGCTTGCCCCGTCTATATCGTGTATTTGGCATTCCGGCGATACCCCCTGTCGTAATAGCGCTCGGTCAGCACGGCAAGCTCGTTGGCCTCCCGCAGCATGGTGGACAGCATTCGGATCCGGTCCTGAAGCCGGCAGCGCTGGTCGGCGTTCCTTGTTTGCGCCAGCTTATCCTCCAGCTGGCAGATGCGCAGGCTCAGCGCGGCGGCGTGGGCCCGGTACTCCAGCGATAATTCAGCCAATGTCATAACATTTCCCTCCTCAGCCTTTGGCGGTTGAAACACCGGCCGCACAGCCGGCCGCCCCACCGCCGCTCGCTCCGGTCGTATTGGTACTGCTCTCCGCCGCACCGGGGGCATATCCAGACCGGCTGCCGGGCCTGGATGTCCCGCAGGGGCGGGGCGAAAAAAATTTGATTTTTTACTTGACATACCTTCCTTTCTTTGCTATAATAGCGTTCGCTGTTGGTGGACAGCCGCCATGTGCTGGTGTAGCTCAGCCGGTAGAGCAGCTGATTTGTAATCAGCAGGTCGGGGGTTCGAATCCGTCCACCAGCTCCAGCCGCCACAGGCGGCTATGCCCGGACAACTGAATATGGAGGAGTTCCCGAGTGGCCAAAGGGGGCAGACTGTAAATCTGTTGCGTTTCGCTTCGGTGGTTCGAATCCACCCTCCTCCACCAGAAAGACGGTGACCCCGTAAGGGGTTGCCGTTTTTCTATGCCGCCGTGGCTTTTCCGCAGAAAAGCGGATTCACTCTCCTGATTACCGCCGTACGATACTGGGGCCGCGCTGCAGGCGGTGTTCTGCATTTCTGCCGGCAAATGAGAAAAGCGCAGATATAGAACTTATGTTCTATATCTGCGCTTAGCATACTACGAACTGCGTCGGCTGTCAACCGGTCCGGACCCCTCTTTTTTCGCGCAGAGACCGATAAACCGGACTGACGTCCGGAGGGGAAACCCGTCCGGGACCGGAACAGGGCGCAAAAAAGTCCCCGGCCGCAGGGCCGGGGACCGGTTTTTCAGCAATCAGAAGTACTTTTTTACCCCTTCGGGGGCGAGAGACTCGTCGTCGCTGATGGTGATGGTGAATTTGATGTTGTGCCGCTCGGCAAACTTGTTCAGCCAGTCCAGGAACTTCTCCGTCTCGTGGTCGCAGTCGCCGCCGACGATCTTGGTGAGGCTGTCGATAAAAATGTGGGTGATGTCGTAGTTGCCGGCATACATGCCGCTGATAAAGCCCTTCAGGGCGGTGTAATCGGCGATGTCGTACTCGCTGGCCTCCACCAGGCGGATGTGGTAGTGGATGTCAAAGGTCAGTTTATTGCCCTTCTCAATGCAGACCACGTTGCCATGCTCGGTTTGAACGGCGTTGTTGATCATCTCGATGACGTTTTTGGTTTTGCCGGAGCCCTTTTTGCCCATAATAACACGAATCATGTGTATCACTCCTTACTGATTTGACATTGGGGTGAACGCCCTCTGTTTACTTATACTCTACCATATTGCGGCATATATTTCAACTAAAATGTTCGCTAATTTTTCAGACTGTGCCGATCGGACCGCGGGCGGACCTTTAAAGCTGAAGCGGTTTTGGACGAAAAAAGTCGCCGCGAACGATATAACGTCCGCGGCGACGTGGTGACCCGTCGGGGACTCGAACCCCGGACCCACGGCTTAAAAGGCAGTTGCTCTACCAACTGAGCTAACGGGTCATGTATGGCCTTTGAAAATCAGGAAAAGGGGAAGCGTTTCCCGGGCCGCCGGAGGCGGCCCCCAAAACGGAACCCAGCGCAAGCGGTTCCGTTTTGGAGAGGAGAGGCAAGGGAGCGGAGTGAGGAATACCCGCCAGGGTGTTCCGAACAAAGCGGACTTTGCCTCGACGATTGGCAGGGATGGCTGGACTCGAACCAGCGGATGAGGGAGTCAAAGTCCCTTGCCTTACCACTTGGCTACACCCCTAACTGTGAAGAAAGGAGGGGGCCGGAGCAGAAGCTCCGGCCCTGCCGCCTTAATGTGGGGTGGGTAAAGGGACTCGAACCCTCGACACCCGGAACCACAATCCGGTGCTCTAACCAACTGAGCTACACCCACCATATTACTGATGTCCAGGTTACACCTGAAGCCGGCTGGCACGCCTGGAGGGACTCGAACCCCCGGCCCACTGCTTAGAAGGCAGTTGCTCTATCCACCTGAGCTACAGGCGCATATGGAGCGGGTGATGGGAATCGAACCCACGCGACCAGCTTGGAAGGCTGGGATTCTACCATTGAACTACACCCGCATGGATGGTGTTCCTCTCACATCAGCTTATGGATATTACCACATTTTTAACCGGCTGTCAAGAGCAAAACACAGTTGTCCCTTTTAAATTAAATGTGGACGGTTAAAAACTCCGTCGATTTCACCAATGCACGTCAATGCCGCTGTGGATCATCGGAGCGGCCCACTAGGTAGTCCAGGGATACGTCGAAGTAGTCCGCCAAGGCGATGAGGACGGAGAGAGTTGGCTTTTTTTGACCTTTTTCATAATACTGATAGGTTCGGATGTGTACGCCAATGCCGGTGGCAATATCCTTTTGCATCAATTTCTTCTCGTTTTTTATCTGGATTATGCGTTCCGGAAAAGTAGACATATCAACACCTCCAAAAAATTTTTTGTAAAAAGTATTGACACGAACTAAAGACCATGTTATTATCCAAACGTGGCATGAACTAAAGGCCGTGTCAAGTTCAGAAAGGAAAAGTAGATGAATATGACATTGCGGGTGGCCCGAAGACAGTCCGGCAAGACACAGGCGCAGGTCGCCAAAGAGATAGGCGTGGCAGAAAGGATATATCAGTACTATGAATCCGCCGAAAAAGAACCCGGCGCTATGACGGCAATTCGTATCGCAAGGGCGCTGGACAGCACAGTAGAAGCGTTGTTCGGGGCGGCAACCCTGGCAATAGTTGAAACGCCCGGCGGCAACCGGGCGAATCAGGAAGATTTGCGGAGTTAGCATATCACAGGCGGGGCAATCGGTCAAGGCCGTTTGCTATTGGACATTTCGACGAAGGATTTGAAAAATTAAGCGTCATCAACACTAAACTGAAAAAAGAGACACAGTTTTGCGCGGAAGATCTTTACGATTCTCCCCCCGGAGGGTAAGCGCCCGCCCGGCGGGGCGCGCCCTTACCCCAGGGGCGAATCACAGAAAGCACAGCAGTCCGCGCTGCCGTTCTTTTTCACCAGGGGGGGGAGGTAGCGCTCGGTCCGGGTGATGCACCGGGGGTTGCGGCAGACGGGGGCCGTGCCGATCTCCACCGCTTCGGTCCGCTCCAGCCGGGGCTGGTTGGCCAGATCGGCCAGCAGAGACATGCGGGCGAACATTCCGTACCGGGCCTGCTGGAAGTAGGCCGCCCGGGGGTCGTCGTCCACGTCCACGGCGATCTCGTCCACCCGGGGCAGGGGGTGCATGACCAGCATTTTCTCCTTAGCCCGCTCCAGCTTCCGACGGGTGAGGATATAGATTCCCTTGTTCCGCTCGTACTCCAGAGGGTCCACAAACCGCTCCCGCTGGATGCGGGTCATATACAGCACGTCCAGCTGGGGGATGACCGCCTCCAGGCCGGTGACCTCGGTGAAGGGCATGTTGTTTTCTACCATAAAAGCCCGCATATAGTCGGGGACAGACAGCTCCCGGGGGGAGATGAGGAAGAAGCGGATGTCCTCAAACTTGGCCAGGGCCTTAATCAGGGAGTGGACGGTGCGGCCGTTCTTCAGATCGCCGCACAGACCCACCGACAGGCCGTCCACCCCGCCCAGCAGGCGGGTGATGGTGGTCAGGTCGGCGGTGGTCTGGGTGGGGTGCATGTGGCCGCCGTCTCCGGCGTTGACCACGGGCACGTGGGAGTACAGGGAGGCCGCCTTGGCCGCCCCCTCCCAGGGGGTGCGCATGACCACCACGTCGGCGTAGCCGGACACCATCTTAATGGTGTCCTTCAGGGTTTCGCCCTTGGCCACCGAGGAGGAGTTGGGGTCGGCAAAGCCGAAAACTGTCCCGCCCAGGCGGAGCATGGCGGTCTGAAAGGAAAAATTGGTGCGGGTGGAGGGCTCGTAAAACAGGGAGGCCATTACTCTGCCGTGGCAGGCGTCAATATACTGCCGGGGATCGTCCATGATTTTGCCGGCCCGGGCATACAGCTCGTCCCACTCTCCCCGTGTCAGATCTCCAAAGTCAATCAGATGCCGCATCTCTCCCGCTCCCTCTTCTTTTTCTCCCGATATCCTACCATAAAGCGGATGTTTTCGCAAGCGGGGAATTTACCAGTCCCTTTTCTCTTTCGTGTTGATGGTTTAAAACCCTGGCGATTTCACCAAAGCGTAAATAGATGCTTGCTGACATTAGGCGGTATATTTCAAATATGGATCTCCATAAGGGAATAAGCGGGCAGGCGGGGAATCAGCTTCAACGCGCTGGTGGCTATGACCTTGAGCGAGGAACGAAGCCATCATCAAACAGGATAGGACCATGCGCTTTTTCCCACGTCTCGATGTGCTGGATAATAAGCTGTTCAATTTCCTTGTTGGCAGAACGGCCAGAGCGGTCTGCAATGTATTTCAGCTTATCCATAATCTCGGAAGGGATGCGTAGAGCGTAGTGCGGCAGCTTCGATGGCATATAAAGCACCTTCCTTGTTGTCTGAATAGCAACACAATAGCACCAAAATAATATTTTGAAAAGCTATTGACAACCAAGTGACAACACCTTATAATGGAAGACGACAAGGTGACAACATCTGAAGTAAAGACTAAGCATGGAGCGAGTGAGATCAGGACTTCGTATCTCTTGTTGTCACCTTTTGTATGCAATAATTGCACAAGATATTTTACATCTGTACAGTCGATTTATTTAATGTACAATGGGAACATATGGATTGGGGGAATATTATGTCTTTTCAAATTAGAGGAGACAGAAAACGAGCAGAACACATTTACAAGACATTGTATCTTTCCAAAGAGCTTGTGACGCAAATTGACCGTATCGCCAATTCAAACAGCACCAGCTTTAATAATGTAGTAATTAACATGATTAAGGCTTGCCTGGAAGAAGGGCAGAGTTAAATACCCCGTCCTGCCCGCAGGCGGAAAACCGTTTCCTTTAAAGGAAGGTGGCACGGCAAAGTCATGGCGGATGAGGTCATACCTCTTGCGGCGGCAAAGAAAGCAAGCTGAAAGACTTAAAATAATAAACTTGAATCCCGAAGCCGGCTGTGCTACAATGGGGCCATCACCCGCCCCGGCGGACAGAAAGGAAGTAATCCCCATGTTCAGGATGAAGGGCCGCCTCCTTGCCGGCGCGCTGTGCGTCATGCTGGCGGCCATGCTGGCTGTACCTGCCGCCGCCCACGGCTGTCACGGCGGACGGGCCCAGGGCCATCACGGCGGATACAGACAGAGCGTGCAGACCACGATTACGGTCTGTCCCTATGACGACTGTGCCCTGGCCGGCCGCCACACTCACGACGGCGTGATTTACTGCGGCTATGCCCACGGTACCGGCGTGTGTGACGGGAACTGTGGCGCGCTGTGCCCCCTGGAGGACTGTGCCCTTGCGGGCCGCCACCTCCACGGCCGGACCGCCTACTGCGGCTACGGGCACGAGGCCGGCTTCTGTGACGGCGCGTGTCAGGCTTTGTGCCCCTATGAGGACTGCGATCTCGCCGGCCGCCACGTCCACAGCGGCGTTCCCTACTGCGGCTACGGGCACGAGGCCGGCTTCTGCGACGGCGCCTGCCGGGCCCTGTGTCCCTATGAGGACTGCACGCTCGCCGGCCCCCACGACCATGAGGGTTTTCTCTACTGCGGCGACGCCCACGAGAGCGGTTTTTGCTGCGGGGACCATCATGCGGCCGCGGCTGGCCACGGCTGCGGCCATTGGGCCTGAGCCGGTTTCAGCAGGTATAAAACCCCTCCGATTTCACACCCTAACGGGGAGAAACGGAGGGGTTTTCTTTGTTTTGGAATTTTATGGCGTACAGCTTTGCCGGCTTTCTGCTGGAGACCGCCTTCGCCCGGCTGACGGGGAGACACAGCGGCCGGAAGGGTCTGCTGGTGCTCCCCCTGTGCCCGGTGTACGGGGCGGGGGCCTGTCTCATTCTGGCCCTGCCTCGGTGGGTGGACGAGCGGCCCTGGGTGCTGTTCCTGCTGGGGGCGCTGGCCGCCACGGCGGCGGAGTATCTGGCCGCCCTCTGGCATGAGAGGGGGCTGGGGGTGTCCTTCTGGAACTATGACGGCCTGCCCGGCAGCATCCGGGGGCGGGTGTGCCTGCCCTTCTCCCTGGCCTGGGGCGTGCTGTCTCTGGGGCTGGTGTACTGGCTTCACCCCGTGCTCGCCCCCTGGCTGGCCCGGATTCCCGTCCCGGTGAGCGCGCTGGCCCTGGTCACCCTGCTGGCCGACGGCGTCTTAACCGCCGCCGTCCTGCGGGGCACCGGAGATGTCGCCAGCCTGCGGCGGTACGGCCGGGGACGGCGGATCAGGCCTGAATGGGCCGGGGATGACGCCTAATCCACCAGTAGGCGGCCAAACAGATGACCACCGACAGAAAAGAGCCGATGGGGGCCGCCATCCCCATGGGAAACAGGGTATCGGCAAAATATTGGGAGGCCAGATAGGCCAAGGGGACCCGGGCGCAGACGATGGACAGCGAGTTGTGCAGGAAGGAGACGCCGGACAGTCCGCAGGCGCAGAAATAGCCGCTGAAGCAGAAGTGGACCCCCGCCAGGGCGCAGTCCCAGATGTAGCTGCGCAGGTACTGTCCGCCCAGCAGAAGGACCACCGGGTCCTTTTCCCTGGTGAACAGGCCCACGATGGGCTCCGCCGAGAACTGGACGGCCACGGAGATAATTACGCCGAAGCTGACCGCAATAAAAGCCGCATACCGCAGGGTCAGCGCCGCCCGGTCCTCCTTCCCCGCGCCGATGTTCTGGGCGGACAGGGCGGAGACGGTGGACAGCATGGAGGAGGGGACCAGGAACACCATGCCGATGAATTTTTCCACGATGCCCACCGCCGCCGCGTCGGCCAGGCCCCGGCGGTTGGCGATGACGGTGATGATGATGAAGGCGATCTGTATGAAGCCGTCCTGAAGGGCCACCGGCACGCCGATTTTCAAAACGGGGCCCATAATATCCCGCCTGGGTCTGAAATCCTGTCGGGAGACGGCCAGCCCGGTTTTCCGCCTGAAAATCACGGCCAGCGCCGTAATTACGCTGAGGGTCTGGGCCAGGGTGGTGCCCAGGGCCGCCCCCACCGGGCCCAGGCCCAGGACCCCGATGAAGAGATAGTCCAGGGCGACGTTGGCCCCACAGGCCAGGGCAACAAAGTACATGGGGCTTTTGGAGTCGCCCAGGCCCCGAAAGACGGAGCTGAGGATGTTGTAAGCCGTGATAAAGGGGATGCCGATGAAGCAGACCGTCAGATACTGAACGGTCCCGGCCGCCGCCTCGGCGGGGGTGGACATGACCGAGACGATGGGCCGGACCAGAATCAGCAGCAGCACCGTCACCACCGCCGACACCGCCATAAACAGGGTGGCCGTGTTCCCCACGGCCAGGGCGGCCTTGTTCCGCTCCCCGGCCCCTACCGCCCTGGCGATGGTCACGGTGGAGCCCATGGCAAGCCCCACGATCATCACGGTGAGCATGTGCATGACCTGGCTGCCCACGGCGACGGCGGTGGTGCTGTCGATCCCGTTGAACTGCCCGATGATAAACAGGTCGGCCATGCCGTAGAGGGTCTGGAGAAAGTAGGACAGCAGGTAGGGCAGGGAGAAATACAGGATATTTTTCAATACGCTTCCGGAGGTCAGGTTCTTTTCCATTGAGGACTCCTCTTTCTGATTGTTAGAACGGGGAAAAGCCCACGATTTCCATAATCGTGGGCTTTTGGCGGTTTATGCCGGAGCTTACTCCTCGTAATCGTCGTACTCGTCAATGTGGGCGGAGCGCTGGAGCTTCTCCTTGGCGCCTCCCACCAGCTCAGTCAGGCCGTCCCAGTAGGCGATGACAGCGCAGACGGCGGCGGCGGCGGCCAGAGACAGGGCCACAATTTTCAGGACAAAGCGGGCAACTTTCATGGTTGGTACCTCCTAATGAAAAACTGTTGTCCTCAGTTTACACGATGAAGGGAAAAATTACAATCGTTTTTGGGAAATTTAATTTATTTTTCTGTACCGCGCCCCTGTCTCCGGGATTACGCCCCGCTGCTGCATCAGTTGTTCCACAGTGACGAAGCAGTACCCCTTTGCCAGCAGAGCGTCCACGATGCGCAGAGCCGCCTGGGCGGAGCTGGGAAAGAGGTCGTGGAGGAGAATGATGTCCCCGTCGGACACGTGCTCGACCACGGCGGCCACGATCCTGTCAATATCGCTGTCTCTCCAGTCCTCCGGGTCCACCGACCACAGAATCACCGGCCCGCCGCACCAGTCCTCCGCCCCTTTGTCCAGAAATCCGTAGGGGGGGCGCAGCCAATAGTTTCCTTCCCCCGCCAGAGAGGTGATGAGGGCCCGGGTCCGGCCCACCTGAAGGTCGAAGTCCCGCCGGGACAGCCCCTTCAGCTCTACGTGGTCATAGGTGTGGACGCCGATCTGGTGGCCCTCGGCGGCCATGCGGCGGACCAGGTCCTCGTTGCCCGGGATGCGGCTGCCCACCAGGAAAAAGGTGGCCGGGACCTCCCGCAGGGCCAGGCCGTCCAGCAGGGGACCGGTGGTGGAGGAGCGGGGGCCGTCGTCAAAGGTGAGGGCCACCAGGGGCGGCTCGCCCAGTTTAATCTCCACCGGGGCGTCCGCCGGGACGGGCCGCGCCGGAGCGGGAAGGAGGACCGCCAGAACCGCAATACAGAGAAACAACGCAATTTTTTTCCTGCCCACCGCCGCAGCACCTCCGACACATGTTTGCTGTCAGTATGTGCGGCGGAGCGGAAATTTTACTATGAAAAATTTGTTTTACAGCGGAGGCATAAAAATTGATGCTCCCCCTTTCGGGGGAGCATCAATTTTTACTGCCGCACGGCGTCCAGGAACAGGTCCAGCTGTTCCCGGAGAGCTTGGCTGGCTCTCGCCAGATAGCTGCAGGCCACATCAAATCCGCTGGCATAGGGAAGCTGTGCCTCATCCAGCCCTGCGGACATCAGCATAACCGCGTTTACACCGCTGGAAATCCGGTTGGCTGTCACGTCCAACTCAAGTAATCGTTCCTGTAATGTCATAACTCCTCCTTGATTTTTCCCCGGCGGTGTGGCATAATGAATTTGCCACTCCTTCGGGTTTGGTTTTGTAGAGTGTTGGTAGCTTTGTCAGGGTGGCCAGCACTCTATTTTTTGATGTCCTGCTCCACAAGATCGATTCCCTTTTCGATTACTTCTGTCCGGGATATGCCAAGCGCATCTGCACAATGCTGCAGTTTGGCCGCTGTTTCTTCGGTCAATCGCAGTCCGAGGTTCACGCTCTTGGTGATCTCCTTGCGGGGCCGGCCTGTGCGCGGAGACATTTTCTCACCCCACTTTTTGCTCCTGCAATAATTATAATATTGCCCGGGCAAAAAGTCAAGAGAAATTTTGAAGAAAAGACCCGCCCTCTTGGGCGGGTCTTGCGGATTAAATTACAACTTGGCCAGCAACTCCTTGCGCAGGTCCTCATAGCCGGGCTTGCCCAGCAGGGCAAACATGTTCTTCTTATAAGCCTCCACACCGGGCTGGTTGAAGGGGTTGACCTCCAGCAGGTGTCCGGACAGGCCGCAGACGTACTCGAAGAAGTAGATCAGGAAGCCCACGCTCTTCTCGCTGATCTGGGGCAGCTCGATGAGCACGTTGGGCACGCCGCCGTCCACGTGGGCCAGGATGGTGCCCCGCATGGCCTGCTCGGCCACAAAGGCCAGAGGCTTGCCGGACAGGAAATTCAGGCCGTCCACGTTGGCGGGGTCGTTGGGGATGGAATACTCCCCGTCGGGCCGGAAGCTTACCACTGTCTCGAACATGATGCGCTCGCCGTCCTGAATATACTGGCCCATGGAGTGCAGGTCGGCGGTGAACTCCACGCTGGCGGGGAACAGGCCCTTGCCGTCCTTGCCCTCGCTCTCGCCGTAGAGCTGCTTCCACCACTCGGCAAAGAAGCGGAACCGGGGCTCGTAGCCGGCCAGCACCTCAATGGACTTGCCGGACTGATACAGGCCGTGGCGGGCGGCGGCATACTGCCAGGCGGGGTTGTCCAGGCCGGGGACGGAGAGTTCCTCCATGGCCTGCCGGGCGCCGCCCATAAGGGCCTCAATGTCCACGCCGGCCACGGCGATGGGCAGCAGACCCACGGCGGTGAGGACGGAGAACCGACCGCCTACGTCGTCGGGCACCACGAACTCCTCATAGCCCTCGGCGTCGGCCAGGCCCTTCAAAGCGCCCCGCGCCTTGTCGGTGGTGGCATAGATACGCTCCTTGGCCCCCTCCTTGCCGTACTTCTCCTCCAGCAGGCCCTTGAAGATGCGGAAGGAGACGGCGGGCTCGGTGGTAGTGCCCGACTTGGAGATCACATTGACGGAGAAATCCCGGTCGCCGATGAGCTCCAGCAGCTCCAGCAGGGCGTCGGTGGACAGGCCGTTGCCGGCGAAGAAGACGTCGGGAGTGTCCTTTTTCTTCAGGTTGTAGTTGTTGGACTTGATCACCTCAATGACCGCTCGGGCGCCCAGGTAGGAGCCGCCGATGCCGATAACCACCAGCACTTGGGACTGCTGCTGGATCTTTTTGGCAGCCGCCTGGATGCGGGCGAACTCCTCCTTGTCATAGTCCCGGGGCAGATACACCCAGCCGGTAAAGTCGCCGCCGGGGCCGGTGTGGGAGGCCAGCATCTGAGCCGCCCTGGCCAGCTGCTCCTCACGGGAGGTTGCATAGTCCTCGGGCAGAAAACCGCCGAGCTTGGAGAGATCGAGTTTTAACATGGAACATTCCTCCTCTGAAAGAATGGGATCGCACCTGTATGCCATTATACCACATTCTTTTATACTTTTCACCGGGAATTTTATATTATCGCATAGAAAAAGTTTTTCGTGGATTTCAGAAAAAATTCAGATTTTCCCTTGACAAGCCTGTATTCCCTGAGTATAATAACTTTTGCTGTCCGGACGATTAGCTCAGCTGGTAGAGCATCCGCTTGACGTGCGGGAGGTCACAGGTTCAAGTCCTGTATCGTCCACCATAAAAACCGCTCTTTTCGAGAGAAAAGAGCGGTTTTTCTAACTTTTTTGCCTGTTTTATGTGACGGTATACCCTATGGTCTTTCCGCTGACCACACAGAAAGCCACAGACAGGAAAAATCTT
>CANEFX010000033.1 GCA_947426945.1 uncultured Bacillota bacterium | reverse complement strand
GCGGGATGTGACTCAAACCACCAGCGGATACAACTATATCGCCATGAACGACGACGTATACGCCTACACCGGGGTCACCTCCGCCAACGCCGATCAGTCCAACCTGGGCTTCCTGCTGTGCAATATGCGCACCAAGGAGACCCACTTTTACACCGCCCCCGGCGCCACCGAGGAGGCCGCCAAGCGGTCCGCCGAGGGCGTGGTTCAGGATCTGGGGTATGTGGCCACTTTCCCCCTGCTGCTGAACATCGCTGGCGAACCCACCTACTTCATCCCTCTGAAGGACGCCACCAACCTGGTGAAGATGTACGCCATGGTCAACGTGGCCCAGTACCAGATCGTGGCCACCGGCTCTACCGTGTCCGCCTGTGAGCAGAGCTATATCCAGATGCTCACTGACAAGGGAGTCACCACAGAAGAAGAGATGCCTTATGACCAGATAACCGGGACGATTGCGGAAATTCGTAGCGCCGTCGTCAACGGCACCACCCAATATTATGTCCGTCTGGAGGGTGACACGGCGGAGGATGGTTACTATGGACTCAGTGCCGATGAAGCGCCCTGGGCCATTCTGCTGAACGTGGGCGACAGGATAAAAATCAGCTACTACCCTGCAGCAGGCGGTATCTGCCAGCCCGCGTTTGAAGTGGAACGCCTGGAAGCCGCGCCAGCTCCCTATACCACGGCAGCTACTTTCTCCAATTAGCATGCAGCAGGATCGTCCGCGTTTTGCGGACGGTCCCTGTTTTTCACTCAAAAGGCTCCTTTTGAAACGCTTTTAATCAGCCTTTCCTTTTCTGAACGTCTCATCCGTTTAATGGCAATTTCCCGTCGCAACGCGGCGGATCTGTTCTGGACCCTCTCGGTATAGACCAGCTCCAGAGGTCCCCGTCCTCGAGTATACTTGGCTCCTCTGCCCGCCCGGTGGGCGGCCAGCCGGCGGGACACATCGTCTGTAATTCCGGTGTATAAGGTTCCGTCGCCGCAGCGGAGAATATAGACATACCAGAGCATGGGATATCCTCCCCTTTCTGATCAATTATATCATACATATGTCCAAATTGGAAACAATTCCTTTTTTCGCCTGCCCAAACGCCCAAACCTGTTGCCTTTCTCCCACGATGGTGGTACAATAAATCGATATTATATGGGCGCGAAACGTGCCCTGAGAGTAAGGAGCCAATACACATGGACGAAAAGAAAGTAATGCTCTCCGGCATTCAGCCCAGCGGCGACCTGCACTTGGGCAACTACCTGGGCCCCCTACGCCACTGGCCGGAAATGATTGAGGAGTTTGACTGTTATTTTTTCCTCGCCGATCTGCACACCATTACCGTGCGCCAGGAGCCGGCTCAGCTGCGGCGGCGGGTGCTGACCCTGCTGGCCCAATACATTGCCTGCGGCCTGGACCCAGAAAAGTGTACCCTTTTCATCCAATCCCATGTCCCCGCCCACGCTCAGTTGGGGTGGGTACTGGACTGCTACACCATGTTTGGCGAGTTGTCCCGTATGACCCAGTTTAAGGACAAAGCCGCCAAGCACAAGGACAACATTAACGCCGGCCTGTTCACCTACCCCGCCCTCATGGCTGCAGATATCCTGCTCTACCAGCCCGATTTCGTTCCCGTGGGCGAGGACCAGAAGCAGCATGTGGAGATCTGCCGGGACATCGCCGAGCGCTTCAACGGCATCTACGGCGATGTGTTCAAGGTTCCCGCTCCTCATATCCCCAAGGTAGGCGCACGGATTATGAGCCTGAACGACCCCACCTCCAAAATGAGCAAGTCCAATCTGGAGGGATGCGTCATCCTCATGGACAGGCCGGAGGATATCATGCGCAAATTTAAACGGGCGGTCACTGACAGCGATACAGAGCGCTGCGTCCGCTACGCCCCTCAGGAGAAGCCAGGGGTATCCAATATGATCCAGATTTACGCCTCTGTCACAGGAAAATCCTTCGATGATATCGAGGCGGAGTTCGACGGCAAAGGCTACGGCGCTTTCAAGCCCGCTGTGGGCGAGGCCGTGGCAGAGGCCCTGCGCCCCATCCGGGAGGAGACCGAACGCCTGCTGGCCGACAAGGCCTATCTGGAGAGCGTCTACAAGGCCGGAGCTGAGAAGGCCTCCTATGTAGCTAACAAGACCCTGCGCAAGGTGTATAAAAAGGTGGGTTTTGTGGCCCGGTAATTCCTAAACCCAAAGATAAAAAGAGGACTTTGCTATGATACAACTTCCCTCTGTAGGGCTGTCCGTTGCCGCCCTGCTTGCCGCTGCCTTGGTCTCCCTCATTTCCACGCCGGTGGTCCGCTCTCTTGCCTTTCGGATGGGAGCGGTGGATATTCCCAGGGATGCCCGCCGTATGCATGACCACCCTATCCCGCGCATGGGAGGGCTGGCTATCTTCTTTGGCTTTATCCTCAGCGTGTTAATCTTCCTTCCCCTTACCCCTGAGCTGCGGGGCATGCTGCTTGGAGCGGTTATCATTGTTATTCTGGGCATTGTCGATGATATCTTTGCTCTGCCTGCCCTTCCCAAATTTTTTATTCAGATTGGAGCCGCCCTCATCGCCGTGCTGGAAGGAAACTGTATTGACTTTTTGTCTAACCCTAACATTTTCAGCAACGAGCCCTTCTGGGAGCTGGGCTGGTTGTCCGTTCCCATTACGGTGTTGTGGATTGTTGGCATCACTAACGCGGTCAATCTCATTGACGGCCTGGACGGCCTTGCCTGCGGTGTGTCTACCATCAGCTCCATGACCATGTTGGTAATTGCCCTAATCGTGGCAGAACCTGACGTGGCCATTCTGATGGCCGCTTTGGCCGGAGCCTGTATCGGATTTCTGCCCTACAACCTGAACCCGGCTAAAATCTTTATGGGAGATACTGGAGCCACCTTTTTGGGATACGTTCTGGCAGTGGTATCCATCCAGGGATTGTTCAAGTTTTATGCGGTCATTTCCTTCGCCGTCCCGTTCCTTATGCTGGGCTTACCTATCTTCGACACCTGCTTTGCCATTCTGCGCCGGGTATCTCACGGTCAGTCCCCTATGAAGCCGGACCGGGGACATATTCACCACCGGTTGATCGACATGGGTTTTTCCCAAAAACAGGCGGTGGCCGTACTGTATATCATCAGCGCCATTCTGGGTCTGTCTGCTGTGGTGCTCACCACGATCGGCGTAGTGCGGGCTATGCTGTTTTTGCTGGCTCTGTGTGCCGCGGGGGCTGTGGCCGGCAAGCTGTTTCTTGACCGCGCCGGTGCGTCCGGCGACGAAATAAGCGATCATCGGTCCCCGCCCTCCCACACTACTCAGATCGCCGGCAACGATAACTTTTTCGGCGAGGAGGATTGCTCGGATAAATGAAAAAAATTAAGGTAATGACTGTCTTTGGCACCCGGCCTGAGGCCATAAAAATGGCCCCCCTGGCATTAGAGCTGGCCAGTCGCCCGGAATTTGACGCGCAGTGCTGCGTCACTGCCCAGCACCGGGAGATGCTGGACTCGGTGCTGAATATTTTCCAGCTGCAACCTGATTACGATTTGAATGTGATGGAGCCCAGGCAGACCCTGTCCACCATCACATCCAAATGCCTTAACGGCATGGATTCGGTGCTGGAGGATGCCGAGCCCGACCTGGTGCTGGTCCACGGTGACACCTCTACAACCTTTGCTGGAGCGCTGGCCTCTTTCTATCACAAGATTCCTGTTGGACATGTGGAGGCCGGACTGCGCACCTACGATAAATGGTCCCCATTTCCAGAGGAGATTAATCGGAAGCTGGTGGGTGCCATTGCGGACCTTCATTTCTGCCCCACCGCCGCCAACCGGGATAACCTGGCCAGAGAGAACATCACAAAGGGTGTCTTTTTGACAGGCAACACCGTTATTGATGCCCTACAGACAACGATTATAAAGGATTTTACCTTTATTGATAAAACCCTGGATTCTTTGGATTATGTAAATCAAAAGGTGGTGCTGGTCACTTGCCACCGGCGGGAGAACTACGGCCAGCCCATGGCAGACATCATGACTGCCATGCGCCGGGTGGCCGACGCCTTCCCTGACACGGAGCTGGTCTACCCCGTTCACCTCTCTCCTGTAGTCCAGGAGGCCGCCCACCGGTATTTGGGCGGCCACCCCCGCATCCATTTAATCATGCCCCTGGACGTGCGGGAAATGCATAATCTGATGGCCCGGTGCTACATGGTGATGACTGACTCCGGCGGCTTGCAGGAGGAGGCTCCCGCCTTGGGCAAGCCAGTGCTTGTCCTGCGCAGGGAAACAGAGCGCCCTGAGGCGGTCGAGGCAGGCACCGTCCGTCTAGCCGGCGTAGAAGAAGAAAAAATTTTCCAAATGGCCTCCCAGCTGCTGTCCGACCGGACCGAGTATGATAAAATGGCCCATGCCGTCAACCCCTATGGAGACGGCCAAGCTTGCAGTCGCATCGCCGACATCATTGCCTGGCACTTTGGCCGAAGAGAGATGCCGCCAGAGGAATTTGGGCAGTAAAACCCCATACGTCGTCTTGTAAATTTTCAAGCCTTGGTCCCTCTTTTTCAAGGGGGACCTTACGATACAGGAGAGGGGGCATGGCTTTGGAACAAAAGAAGAGATTAATCATTGTGGCAGCTATTATACTGTTGATGGCCGCGGCTATGCTTGCCAGCTTCGGCCGTGTGCTTTTTGCGGCTGACACGCCTAAGGTAACGCTCCCCTCTTCCAGCAGCGCGCCGGGGGATACCTCCGGCCCCGGCAGCCAGGGGCAGGATTATCAGCGGGTGGAGGTTACCACTCAGACTGTTACCGGTGTGACGGCTACCTTGGCCCGCCCTGTCAGCTACTACCGGGAACTGACGGTGGAGACCTTCTGGGAGGGAGGTTCCTCCTCTGTCCAGGTCCAGGTTTGGGCAGACGGCGGATGGTCCCACAGCCGTCAGGCACTGCCCTCCGGCGTGGTCCGCCACGACTTGACTGGAGAAGGTACCCTGTACTACTGGTACGACGGCTCCTCCCAATACAGGCAGGCTCCTGCGGACGAGAAGTCCTCCGATTTAGCCCAGCATATCCCCACCTATGAGACAGTGTTGGACCTAAACCCGGAGGACATCATCGACGCCGGCTACGAGACGCGGGGCGATTTACCTTGTATTTTTGCAGAGGTCCTGCCAAACGGCTCCCGGCAGCTTCAGCGCTTCTGGATCAGTGTGGAAAATGGTTTGCTGGTCTCCGCCGAGACGGAAGAGGAGGGCCAGTTGATCTACCGCATGACGGCTTACTCCCCCGTACAGACTCCCTGTCCTGCGGACGGCAGCTTCGCCCTGCCCGACGGCCAAGTCCTGCACCGGCTGGGAGGCTGAATTTTGGAAAAGTACGCTATGACGCGCCTTGATCCTCGCCTCCCAAGCCCATCAGAAGGACCAGCCCCAGGGCAATGACCAGCTCCAGGTCATCCCCCTCCACCAATAAGTACAGCATAATCAGCAGCAGCAGCACATCGCCGCTGTCGATATGTTCTAGGCGCAGAGCGCTCAGCAATCCGGACAGTCCGCTCCCTTCCCGCTCTCCCAGAAGGCTGGATATCCTTTCCTTCCCGCCAAGGAAGTCAGAAAACCGAAACGCAGCACGGCGGGGGCCGGGGCGGTTGGACGGCTTTTCCTCCACCGGGGTATAGGATACGTCCTGCGGGATATAACGATTATACACGCTCCCCCTCCTTCCCGCCAAGGACGTTCAGCGCCACCCGGATCGCCTTGGCCATCCGGGCAATTTGAAGGGCACGGTCCAGCCGGGCCTGCCGCTCCTCCCGAAGGAAGGGCCGCAGAGCGTTGAGAAGAGCGGCATTTCGGTCCCCTGTGCTCTGAATCTGGCGCATAATCTCCATTCCCAGCTGGAGCATTTGGGGATCGACCTGCCCCAGCAGAGCAGAGAGATCAGGGACCTGCGGCTCCGCCGTCACCGGCACATATGCCGGCTCCGCCGGCGCGGTGGACGGCGAGGCGGGCGTCTGCTCCCCAGACAGGGAACGGGCCAGGGCCATGATTTGCGTCATCGCCTCCTGGTTGCCCAAAATGGAATTCAGCTGTTCCTCAAAGCCCGCCATGGAACTTCCCCCTCTCGCCGCAGATTCTGCTCAGCCACATCTGGTCCACGGCGGGTATCTGCGTTTTATTCCAGTCCCGCCTGTCTGGCCTGGCTCTCAATGCGCTCCACTAGTTCGGCTCCCTCTCTGCTGTGCATCAGTTGGTCCATCATCGTCATCAACTGGCTGGGATCCCCCGCTGCGGCCTGACGGGCGGCCTCCTGCACGCGGCCGCCCTGCTTGCCTAAGAGATCCCTCAGCCTCTGTGCGTCGCTGGACTGCGCCAGCTGGGAAATCGCGTCCCGGTTCTTTTTTGACAGTTCCATGTCCACAACTCCTCACAGGCCCTTCAGGCCCTTGACTATTCCAGTATATGCAACACGAAGGCAAGGTGATACAGCATGAAAATTCTGGTTTTTTCCGACTCCCACCGCTCCCTGTCCGGCATGTACGCTGCCATTGACCTCCACCAGCCCCAGCAGGTCATCCACTTGGGCGACTTAATGGACGACGCAGAGGCGGTGGCGAAACACTACCCCGGACTGCCTTTCTGCCTTGTTCCCGGCAACTGCGACGGATGGGGTATGGCAATCCCCGGCAAAAAACAGATCACTCTGGGCGGAAAGTCTATTCTCCTCTCCCACGGTCACCGCTGGGGAGTCAAAAGCAGCTATGATGGAGCTATTGCAGACGCCCGTGCAGTTGGGGTAGATATTCTTCTCTTCGGCCACACGCACATCCCCCTGTGCAGGCAGCTGGAGGATGGGCTTTGGATGATGAATCCCGGTCCCGCCCGCTCCAGCTATGGACTGCTCGAAATTGAAGCCGGGACGGTCTCCTGCTCTCTGCATCAGGTCTAGGGATATATAGAGGGAAGCCCAATATGAAAAAAGTTCTTTACATCCTTTTTCACCGCTCGGTATTTGTGGCTCTGGCGCTGGTGGCTCAGCTCGCCACCCTGGTCGTCATGGTATCTATCTTTTCTGAATACACCGAGATTTTTTACTGGTGCTGCATTGCCATGAGCGTAATGGCATCTCTGGCTATCGTCGGCAGTCGGATGGAGCCGGGCTATAAGATCGCCTGGCTTCTGCTGGTCCTGCCCTTCCCTGTGTTCGGCGGCATCTTCTATCTGTTGGTCGGTGGAGGTTACGTCCCAAAACGGACCCAGCGGCGGATGCAGGGCATGCTGAAAAAGTCCGCTGAAACGCTGAAGGACGACTTCAAATCAGATGATCTGCTCCCTCTGGGGGGCGACGCTTCCGGACAGGCCAGCTATTTGGAGCGCCGGGCGGCCTGTCCCGCCTACACCAATACAGAGACGGAATACTTTTCTCTGGGCGACCAGGTATTTCCCCGCATGCTGGAGGAGCTGGAAAAGGCGGAGAAATACATCTTTCTGGAGTATTTTATTATCCAGCCCGGGGTCTTTTGGGATAGCATCCTGGCTATTCTGGAGCGTAAGGCCGCTCAAGGCGTGGAGGTCCGGGTGCTGTATGACGACTTCGGCTGCATGTTCACCCTACCCCGGGATTACAACGAAACTCTGGTGAAAAAGGGGATTCAGTGTCGGGTATTTAATCGGCTGATGCCGGTCATGTCCCTGCGTCTGAACAATCGGGACCACCGAAAGCTGCTTATCATCGACGGTAGGACAGGCTTTACTGGGGGCATCAATCTGGCCGACGAATATATTAATGTCCGGGAGCGTTTCGGGCACTGGAAGGACAGCGCCATTCTGCTGGAAGGGGACGCCGTGTGGTCTATGACAGTAATGTTCCTCACCATGTGGGACAACATTGCCGACTGGGACGAGGATTTTGAACGCTTCCGTCCCCCCGCCTCCCCTGTGCGGCCCTGGACAGGATATGTTCAGCCCTACACCGATACCCCCTTGGACCGGGAAGCGGTGGGTCAAGCTGTCTACCTTAACATGATTGCCAAGGCCAAAAATTATATCTACATCACCACCCCCTATCTGGTCATCGACGTAGCCACCAACACCGCCCTGTGCAACGCTGCCAAGTCCGGGGTGGATGTGCGCATCATCACTCCTCATATTCCTGACAAGCGGTACGTCTTTGAGGTCACCCGGGCTCACTACCAACCCCTGCTGGAGGCGGGCGTCCAGATATACGAGTACACCCTCGGCTTCATCCACGCCAAAAATTTTGTGGTGGATGATCGATTTGCCACGGTCGGCACTGTGAATCTGGACTATCGCAGCCTGTTCCTCCACTTTGAGGACGGCGTCTGGCTGTGTGAGGCCCCCTGCATCCGTGATATCCGCCGGGATTTTGAGACTACTTTGGAGGCTTCCGAGCTGTACTCCCTGCGGCGCTTCAAGCATCTAAATATTCTTCTCCAGCTTTACCGCAGTATTCTGCGTGTCTTTGCACCGCTGATGTAAAAATAATCGCCCGCGGAACGCACTTTATCCGATGCGCCCCGCGGGTTTGTTCTATGAATTACATGTCACCCCAGCAGACCGTAAATCAATCGGGCCAACAGCAGGGCCAGCACCACAAAAAACATGGGCCGAATCACCTTTGCCCCGCCCTTCAGGGCCAGACTGGAGCCCACATAGTTGCCGACGATGCCGCACAGCGCCGCCGGAATGCCCACGGACCACATCACCTTGCCCGCCAGAGCGAAAGTGACCAGAGAAGCCAGATTGCTGGCCGAATTGGCTACCTTGGTATTCCCGGAGGCGGTGAGCAGATCGAACCGGCACAGCCCGGTAAAGGCCAGCATGAGGAAGGTGCCCGCGCCTGGTCCAAAAAAGCCGTCGTAGCCGCCGATGACCAGCCCAATACCTGCCGCCATTGCCATCAACTGACTCCGGCTCAACTCCCCGGATCGGTTCTCCTGGCCGAAATTCCGCTTTAACAGCAGAAAAACCGCCATAACCGGAACTACCGCGATCATAATGTAATACAGCGTCTGCTCCGGCATAATAAGGTTGAGTTGCGCCCCCGCCCAGGCTCCGGCCAGCGCCCCCACTGCTCCGGCCACAGCGCTGGGGATGTGGACATCTCCCCGTTTCAGGAAGCGGCCGGTGGACAGAAAGGTGCCGAAAGCGTTTCCGCATTTGTTGGTTCCTGACGCCATGTGGGCGGGCAGGCCCGCCAGCAGGTAAGCCGGCAGAGTGATCAGCCCGCCTCCGCCGGCCACCGCGTCAATCAGTCCGCCCAGGAATACCAGCGGACAAACGATGAGCCAAATATGTGCCAGTTCACCCAGTTCCATCTTTCTCTCTCCTAATTTCCTTTAATCTCTTCCCAGTACCGCCTGGCAGTCTGTTCTGTCTTATTGTCGCCGTACTGGTAGTAGCAGGTTCCCACCAGTTCGTCGGGCAGGTACTGCTGGGCCACCCAGTGGCGGGGAAAGTTGTGGGGATATTGATAGCCCTGCTCCCTCTCCTGACCGGCGGAGTCGGCATGGACGTTCTGCAGCTCCCGGGGAATGCTCCCCGTATGGCCAGCCCGAACGTCCGCCAAGGCGGCGTCGATGGCCATGCAGGCGGTATTGGATTTTGGGGCGGTGGCCAATAAAATCACCGCTTCAGCCAGGGGCAGCTTGGCCTCCGGAAGCCCTAACTGGAGGGCGTTGTCCACACAGGCCTTGACAATAGGCACCGCCATAGGGTAGGCCAGGCCGATATCCTCGCTGGCGGAGCACAGGATCCGCCGGATAGCGGTAATCAGATCCCCCGCCTCCAGCAGCCGGGCCAGGTAGTGAAGGGCGGCGTCCGGGTCAGAGCCCCGGAGGGACTTCATCAGGGCGGAGGCAATGTCAAAATGGGCGTCCCCCTCCCGATCGTAGCGCATGGCAGACTTCTGGGCGGCGGTCCTGGCGTCCTCCAGAGTGACAAGGAGTTTTCCTTGCTCCCTTCTGGCAGCAGTGAGCAGAAGCTCAACCGCATTCATGGCCTTGCGCACATCTCCCCCGCAGGCGGAGGCGATATGCTCCCGGACGCCCTCCTCACACCTGACCTCTGTCCCCAGCCGCGTCTCCATTATGGATATCCCCCGGTCAATGGCGGGGAGCACGTCCGAGGCGGTGATCTGCTTGAACTCGAACACGCTGGCCCGGGACAGCACCGCCCCAAAGACAGCAAAAAAAGGATTTTCTGTGGTGGAGGCAATGAGCGTGATCCGCCCGTCCTCCATAAATTCCAGCAGGGACTGCTGCTGTTTCTTGTTGAAATACTGAATCTCGTCCAGGTAGAGCAGTACCCCCTCCGGGGCCAGGAGAGTGCCGATGTCCGCCATAATATCCTTGATATCGGAGATGGATGCGGTGGTAGCGTTGAGCCGGTGAAGGGGACGGTTGGTCCGCTGGGCAATGATATTGGCTACGGTAGTCTTGCCTGTACCCGAAGGGCCGTAGAAAATCAGGTTGGGAACGTTCCCACTCTCTACGATCCGGCGGAGCAGGCCGTTTTTACCCAAAATGTGTCCCTGACCCACCACCTCATCCAGGCTGGTGGGCCGTATCTCGTCCGCCAGGGGACGGTATGCCATAGTGCCGCACACCCTTTCCGATTCATTGTTTTTCCAACGCACCGCTGTAGCTCTTCAGCGCCCGCCGGCGCTGCTGCCAGTCTGGCATAAGAGTGTCCATCCGGGCATAAAACCCAGGTCCGTGGTCATGATGGAGGAAGTGGACCAGCTCATGAAGGGCCACATAGTCCCGCAGCGCCTCCGGGCACCGGGCCAGGGCGGTGTTCAGGGTGATGTATCCCTGGGCCCAGTGGCAGTTGCCCCACTGGCTCTTCAGCTTCCGCAGCTTCAGCGCCGGGAAGGTCACCCCCAACGGCTCCGCTAGCGGGTAGACCCGGAGCAAGGCCTCGTTCAGCAGCCGGGCGCACTCCTCCCGGGACACGGGAGGCAGAGGCTCAGCCTGTCTCCCCTCCCTGCGGCTGATCGCGTTCAAAATCCACCCGCTCTTCTCCCGGATGAAGTCGTCCGCCTGCCTGACAGGGCATCGCAGAGGCAGGGAAACCATAATCTCTCCCCCGGTCCCGATGCGCAGGTTGAGGTTTTTCACCCGCTTCCGGGTCAGCGTGTAAGTGAGCGGCCCGCGTATAGTGTCCACCATGCGGATCTGGGGCATGTCTGCTTTTACCATTTGTTCTCCACTTCCTCGGCAAAGCCCAGAAAGTCCTTGACAAACACCTCGGTGCCGTCGTCCAACAGAGCCAGACCGGTAAATTTCCCGAAAATCTGGTGCTGATCCGACTTGACCACCACTGCGCTGGCACAGGCGGAGCGCTCCAGAATGGGGTCAAAGCGCATCTCGAACCGGCCGTCGTCGCTGGTAAACTCCCACTGCTCCATATACCGGCGGCGGCGGCGGCGGCCGGGAATCTTGAAGCGCACTCTGGACAGCTTATGGGCCTTGCCGTTATAGAACAGCATATTCTCGGTGGCAGCGGAGGTGTCCCCAAAGCCATAGCCCAGGTTGAAGCCGAAGGGCACCCCCTCCACCAGTCCGGAGGCGGAGGCCCAGTACCAGGTATTGTGGTAGGTCCACACCCCCCGACCCCAGTCCAGCACACCGAAGGAGTCGGCCGGGTCCAGCATGTACTCGTCCTCCCCCAGCGTCACCTTGCCCTTGGCCCGCAGACAGTTGATCTTCTGGTTGAAGTAGAAGTGGCCCGGTTTCCCGAAGGGGGTGCAGATGACCATGGATTCCTCCGGCTCATCGGTGAGCTCAATATATGCATCCAGCGCCTCACGGTCCCGGAAATTCTCCATATGGGCATAGAGCAGCCGCCGGTCCTCCTCCTTCCGGAAAAGCAGAGAGTATCCCTTTTTCCCGGAGGCGCTGTCCTCCTTCGCCGAGCTGGAGGGCATTCCGGTGGAGCCCATGGGCATCAGCCGCATGGGGCTTTTGGTGATCTGGAAGTTTTCCCAAAAATCCAGCAGAGAGATGGAGTCCAGCCCCATATAGCCGTTATCCGCGATGGTCAGGGCCAGGCCGAACTGACCGTTCATCACCAAGTAGTAGTCCCACTCCTTGATTCGCAGCCCGGAGGCCTTAATCTGATTCCGGTCATAGACGGGCAGCAGCTTTTTGGCATACCCCGCCTCCCGCAGGTTTCCCTGTTCGTCCAGCAGCGGCCCCGCCGCCGTGATCTCGTGCTGTTCCATGGGCCCAGCCCCCTTTCGTACCCGCCTATTATACTTTAAATTATTCCATTCCGCAATTGTTTTCTGAAAAAACCGGGCGCAACCCAAAAAATCGGGCCGCGCCTAAAAAACGCTTGCTTATTTCCATCATTTGCGCTACAATAAGGGCACAAGGCAAATTAAGGCAGGACGTGAGGTGTTGCGACCACCCCACGCCCCTATGCAGGAGCATGCCCTCCTACACAACAGCATTGCTGCGCCAGCCCTCATTATAATCGAAATGCCGCCCTTTTACAAGGGGCGGTTTTATGGGGTTTGTGTCTACAAGTGCGGTGTGGGATCATTTATCCTGCGCCGCTTTCGTTTGTCTTGGCGGGAAACGCCCAGCGGGGGCCGGGAAAGTCCCACCCCCCAGGGCAAAAACCGCCAAGAACACACCGATTTTAAAGAAAAGAGGTACAAATCAAATGAAAAAAACATTCAGCGCCTTGCTTGCCGCCGCCCTGACGCTCAGTCTGGCGGCCTGCGGCGGCAAGCCCGCAACCTCCTCCACCCCGGAGCCGGCAAAGAGCCAGCCTTCCCAGTCCCAGCCGGCGGATGCCTCCATTGAGGAATGGAGAGCCGAACAGAAGATTGTGGTCAACGGGAACACCTACCAGTTTTTGGCCAAAGCACTGTTCAGCGAGGAAGGCGACCCTCTCGCTGTGCGGCTGGACAGCGATGTTCTGCTGGCCGATACCGCCGTCATTCTGGGCACCAGCGACTACGGCGGGATGTTTAACGGGCAGGAAATGACCATTCCTTCCCACAACATCGTTCTCGATCTGAACGGCCACACTCTGACTGCCGAGAAGGGCTGTGCCGTATTTGAGGTCCAGGCGGACTATACCCTGACCGTTGTGGACAACTCTGAGGCCAAAACCGGGAAGTTGTCGGCCGACGGAGAGGCCGTCATCGTAGAGGAGGGCGGCACCTACATTCCGCTGGAAGGATAACCGGGAGGGCGATGCTCTGACCATCTCAGAAAGCTCCGCCCAAAAGCCCCATCACAAAGCTCTGCTAAAAACCCGGCCTTCCGGCCGGGTTTTCCTATGGACATGCAAAAGCTCTCCCCTCTCCGCATATAGTTTCAGAGACGATTTGAGAAATGGGGCACAGGTATGGGAAAACTCGTGGGCAAGGCCCAGTATCGGGACATTCTGCTGGGTACAGGGCTGCTTTGGGCCGCCCTGGCTCTGGTGCTGTGGCCGGAGCAGGCTATGTCGGCCATGCGGGACGGCGTTGCACTGTGCGGCAATGTGATCCTGCCCTCCCTCTTCCCCTTTTTTGTCCTGTCCTCCTTAGTTGTGGAACTGGGGATGTCCCGATATCTGGGCAGGCTGCTGGAACCGGTAATGGCTCCCCTGTTCCAGGTAAACGGGAACTGCGCCGCCGCCCTGGCCCTGGGCTTTGTAGGGGGCTATCCCGTGGGCGCCCGGACGGCTATCCAGATATACGAGAACGGCCAGTGCTCCCGCACCGAGGCGGAGCGGATGCTGGCCTTCTGCAACAACAGCGGCCCCGCCTTTATCCTGGGCGTGGTGGGAGCCGGGGTATTTGGCAGCGGGGCTGCTGGACTGCTCCTCTATCTGGCCCACCTACTGGCCTCTCTGCTGGTGGGAATGCTGTTCCGATTCTACCGGCCCGGAGAGCGCCCCCAGACCCGGCGCAGCCGGGGACCTCAGTTCCAGGCCGCCAGTTTTCCAAAAGCCTTTACCAAATCGGTCACCGGAGCCATGCAGTCCACCCTGAATATTTGTGCCTTTGTCTTGTTTTTTACTGTATTTCTGCGCATTCTGGCCCATGCGGGCATCCTTGTCCGGCTGGGGCAGATCCTTTCAGCCCTGCTGTCCCCCCTGGGTATGGACCAGACCTGGGCGGAGCGGCTGCTTACCGGGCTGATGGAGGTATCCTCCGGGGTATCCTCTCTCACCGACGGCTCCCTGCCCGGACGGCTGTCCATGGCCGCTTTCATGCTGGGCTGGGCGGGAGTCTCCGTCCACTGTCAGGTACTGGCCTTTCTGGGAGACAGCGGTCTGTCTGTCCGTACCTATATCGCGGGAAAGCTGCTCCATGGAATTCTCTCCGCCGTGCTGACTGCCGCCCTGCTCCGGCTCCTTCCGCTGAGCAGCCCAGCCTCCTTCTATCTGGCAGAACAGACTGAGGCCATTGCTCAATTGGATTTTCAGAAGGCGCTCACTCTTTCCGCAACAGCCGCCTGGGGCATGTGGCTGGCTTTTTTTGCACTCACTGTCTGGGTGGTGCAAAAAAACAGTGGAAAAAGGAGATGACCTGTAGTATAATACCTGCATCAGAAAAAAGGAGTGAGCCGCCATCAATTTGTTTCAGACATCTATCGAGCCTCGCTGTACCTACTGTGCCAAGGGCCGTGCGCTGGCTCCGGGGCAGGTGGTATGTCCCAAAAAAGGGGTTATGTCAGCCGGCTCTCACTGTGCTTCTTTCCGCTACGACCCCCTGAAGCGGGTCCCGCCCCGCCCGGTCAAGCTGGCAGTTCCCGCTGGCACAGAGGAAGATTTCCAGCTGTAATGTTTCCGAAAAAGACACCATGTAAGGCTTTTTACCTTTACGTGGTGTCTTTCGTCATTTTTAGAAAATTTCCTGATAATCCTTCCCTCTGCGACCGCATTCTCCAGCAGTCGTCGTCTCACTTGCCGAAGGCGGTCGCATGGATTGTTTTCCTGCGATATCTTTCTCTTTCCTCCACGGTCATAACACTATATAATGTGCCTATCATCTAAATTTAAGAGAGGAAGGCACTATATCATGGAGCTTAAGATTGCCCGCCGGCATTGCCGGGACCAGAGTGGGAACACCCGCTGTTTCCACTATTTCCTTACTATCAGCCAGGAGGAAACCCCAAATTTCTGCTGTGAAAACTACGGAGTACGTGTGACAGAGGAGGGAGGTGGAGAGGCGGTGATTCCTTCCATTACGCCCAGTGCCGCCCGTATTGACGAGCTGATAACCCTCCTGGTAGACAATCAGGTCGGCCCCGCCGGACTGGCCGATGTAATCGCTGATTGGCTGTAATGTAATATTGCTTTACATGTTTAGCATTTACTTTTTTCCGTCCAGTTTTTGCATCAGAACCACCAGTAGAGCTATGATG
The DNA here is from genome assembly GCA_947426945.1 of uncultured Bacillota bacterium. Classification (GTDB taxonomy): domain Bacteria; phylum Bacillota; class Clostridia; order Oscillospirales; family Oscillospiraceae; genus Lawsonibacter. The sequence goes on along the minus strand of CANEFX010000033.1, from coordinate 7,455 downwards.
CCCAGCACCACGAAAATACCCAACATCCCCTGCCCCAGCATTTCCAGAGCCCGAATCAAATTTTCACTCACAGTTTATTCCTCCTGTCAAACTAGATTGGCAAAGTATTGCAGTACTACGCCGCCTGCCACCACCGAGGCGATCTGCCCGGACACATTGGCGGCGATAGCGTGCATCAGCAGATGGTTTTGGGAGTCGGCCTCCTGGCCCAGCTTTTCGATCACCCGGGAGGACATTGGGAAAGCAGAGATACCCGCCGCGCCCACCATGGGGTTAATCTTATTGTTGGGTGTGAAAATGTTCAGCACCTTGACGAAAAGAACGCCTACCACAGAGTCCAGTATAAAAGCGACCAAGCCCAGGCCCATAATCATAAACGTCTCCGGCCGGACAAACTGGTCCGCTTTCATAGAGAAGGAAATGGTAATACCCAGCAGCAGAGTAATCAGATTTGCCAAATCGTTCTGAGCGGTGTTGGACAAGGTGGACAGCACTCCGCACTCCCGAATCAGGTTGCCGAACATAAGAAAGCCCACAAGCGCCACCGAAGCAGGTGCCACCAGTCCGGCAATAACCGTAACCACAACAGGAAACAGAATCCTCATTTTTCTGGTGACGCCCTGGGGCTTGTAGGGCATTTTCATAGCCCGATCCTTTTTTGTTGTAACCAGCTTGATGGCAAAGGGCTGGATAATGGGCACCAGAGCCATATAGGAGTAGGCCGCCACCGCAATAGCACCCACAAAATTGGATTTCAGCGTTTGAGATACCAGCAGGGATGTTGGACCGTCTGCCGCGCCGATAATACCGATGGAGGCAGCATCCTTCAGGTCAAAGCCCAGCATCACGGCGATGATAATGGTAAGAAAAATACCCGCCTGCGCTGCCGCGCCGCACAGGAACAGCTTAGGGTTGGCCAGTAGCGGTCCGAAATCGATCATAGCCCCGATGCCAATAAACAGCAGCAGGGGCATGGCCTCGCTGGCCTCAATGCCCACCTCAAAGAGCCACTGGATGATGCCATGGGTCTCCCCCACCCCTGCACTGAACTGGTCGATTACCCCGGACAGGGGCAGATTGACAAGAATTGCCCCAAAACCCATGGGCATGAGCAGGGCCGGCTCAAAGCCCTTCTCAATCGCCAGATAGATGAGCAGCCCGCCGATGATATACATAACCATCTGCTGCCAGGTGATAGACAACAGTCCCTGCCATAGGAATGAAAAATCCATTATTCCCGCACTCCTTTTTCTTTATTTTCTCCACTTTTGGGGGATCTATCAAAAAAGACCTGCGCTCCGAAAAATCGGAACGCAGGTCTGGTCATTTCAGGCACAGCCAGAGCGGCCTCACGGGCCGCACATGCTTGTTGACTGGTGCCGCGTGCCGAAACGGCGCGCCGACTACTCCCCTTTGCTGTATGGGGCATGTTACCACAGCCCTGTGGTTTTGTCAAGAGCTTTCCAGCACAAATTTTCTTACCGGCCGTCCATCTCTAAAATTCCCTCGACAGCCCCCGTCTCGCAGTTGTACCAAAAGTACCCGGAGTGGTCCTTCCCCACGCTGTCCTCAAAAGAGTAATAGATCAGCATAGAGGTGCTGTCCGTACCCCACTGCAAAAACTGGTAGCCGATCTCCGGCCAGCCGTCGGGATTGCTGTAGCCGTATTTGCGCAGTTCCGTCGCCTCCACCCCCATGGAGAGGTAGGCGTTCAGATTGCTCTCCGAGTTGCGGTCCAGCCAGCTCAGGCAAAGGCGGTTTTCATCGGCATAATCCAGGGCCAGGACGTACTTTCTGCTGTCGGGGGCCCACCAGACCCCCCGATAGACACAGTCTCCGTAGATGACCCGCCACTGTAGGCCGTCTTCCAGCTCTGTAATGAGAGAGATGCTGTCTTTTAACGGGAAAAAGTGGTTGGAAAGATTTTTGTCGTACACTGTGACGCAGTACTCTCCGTTGGGGGACACTACCTCGTCCAGGACAAACAGCCGCCCGCTCCTCCACAGGAAAACGCCGCCGATCAGAGCAACGGCAGCGAGGAACAGCCCGACCATCAGCAGATACTTCTTTCGGATATCCCGGACCTTACGCCTTACCTCGCTCTTGGAATAGTCAATAATCTGCCTTGCACTCTCTCCCGGTTCCCCCGGCTTCTCCGGCCGCTCTCCCCGGATCAGTTCCACGATGGAGACCTCCAGAATCTCCGCCAGCGGCTCCAGCAGGGAGATATCAGGGGCACAGACGCCCCGTTCCCACTTCGACACCGCCCGGTCAGTGATGTGCAGCAGGTCGGCCAGCTGCTTCTGGGTCATTTCTTTCTCTTTTCGCAGCTCTTTAATGAAGCTGCCGGTCTTTACATTATCCAAGGGTTTTCGCACCTCCTGCCTGAAAGCATACCGCATCCCAGGCAAAAAGTCACCAAACCATAGGTTGAGTCACCCCTAATTGGGGCTGCGGTCTTTCTGGGGCACCATAATCCGCAAGTGGGAGCCCTCGCCGCACTTTCCTTTTTCGTCGTGGACCTCAATGTCAAACCATATCTTCCGCCGCTCAAGTTCCCGCAGAGTGGCGGTGGCAGTCACCCTCATCCCCACAGGGGTGGGGGCCAAGTGGCGGACGTAGGCCTCCGCGCCCACGGTGGTCATGCCCTCGTCCAAGTACTCCCGAGCCAACTCCAGAGCGCAGGCCTCCATCAGGGCCAGCATGTTGGGGGTGGACAAGATCTTTGCTCCAGCGGCGCCGATACGCTTGGCAGTCATATCCTCGGTAACAGTCCAGGTCAGGCTGTGCTGGGTGGGTCTTTCCATTATTTACACCTCTTTCTCAAATACCAGGTCCATCTCCAGGACAACGCCAGCCCCCATCTGTGTAACCGGGATAACGCCAACATATCGCCAGCCCTCCTTGGCCCGGCGGTTGATGGTCTCCCGGTGTCCCTTCGTCTCGTTTTTACTGTTTGCCCACTGTACCCGGCCCACATAGACGTGGATACGTTCATACTCATAAGTATACATAATATTCCTCCTGTTTTTATCGGAAGGTTTTTCCTTCTCCATCCAAAACATCCCGGCGGTGGAAGGTCACAAAATCGGGGGCATATTCCGGATATTCGGCACAGAAAGCGGCACGAACCAGCTCCGGGTTCAGGCCGGGGTTCTGCGCGGAGGTAACCATATCCACCATCATGGTGTCACTCTGGCACTCGATACACCAGCTTCGGATCAGCGGGATTATGTCAACTTCTGTAAAACCTGCCTTAGCCTTGTTGGACTTCTTTCTTACTGCCATTCTCTCCCTGCTCAACAGAGCGGCCATAGCGGGTTCGCTCTCCTGTGGTCTGCCTTCAGGGTAGTCAAAAGTCATGATATAGTTGACATAACACAATTCTTTCAATTTCCGTTCTGCCGGATAGCAGTCGTGGACCGTAATGCCCTCCGGCATGGCGGCAGTAAGTCGGGCGGGGACCTCCTCATAGCTTGTCCCCTCCAGCAGACCGAACTCCAAAATCTCACACTGGCTAGAGTACCCTACCGAAAGGGGCAGCGCAATGGACACAAAGGGATGGGGATTGAAACCCTCGGTGTGTTTGATGGAAATTTTCGCCCGGGCAAAGGCCCGCTGGAAGGTGCGCATCAAATCCAGATGCGAGATATACCGGGCTCGTCCCGCCTTGGTAAACAGCAGCCTGTCAGCCACAGCGGCCACCCCCTGTCAGCAATTTGTTGGCTCCGCAGCCGGAACAGCGGGTGCGGCAGTCGGGCGTGCTCGTAGAAGCATAACACAGCTCCCGTTCATGCCACAGAAATCCGGTATCCACTCCAGTGTCGATCCGGCACCAGGGGAAAACCTCACTTCTCTCCCGTTCTCGGTTAGCATAAAAATCTCCGTTCAGCCCGCAGGCGGCCAGGCCGTCCAGCCACCGCTGATAATCGAAATACTCCGTCCAGGAATCCATTTTTCCTCCGTGCTCCCAAACCCATTCCAGCACATCGGCCAGCCGCCGGTCCCCCCGGGAGAGAACGGCCTCCAGGTAGCTGGTCTGAGGATCATGCCAATTATAGGTGATGGACTTGTCCCGTCTCAAGGCGTCCCGCAGCAGGCTCACCCGCCTTTGATACTCCTCCGCTGTGATTTGACCCTCCCACTGAAAAGCGGTGTGGGGCTTTGGGACAAACCAAGAGGTAGAAACTGTGATTCGCACGCCCCGGGCTTTATTGGGGCTGTATTCCCGCCAAGTGAAGTACACCTTCCGGGCCAGGTCGGCAATGCCCAGCACATCCTCGTCGGTCTCGGTGGGCAGGCCCAGCATAAAATACAGCTTTACCCCGCTCCATCCCCCTGCAAAGGCGGTGCGGCAGGATTGGAGTAGATCCTCTTCCCGGAGATTCTTATTGATAGCATCCCGGAGGCGCTGAGTACCCGCCTCAGGGGCAAAGGTCAGCCCACCCCGGCGCACCCGCTGAAGCCGTTCCATCAGGCTCATGGAGAAGGTATCCGCCCGCAGGGAAGGCAGGGACAGACCGATATCCCGGGGAGCGCAGTAATCCAGAAGCTCGTCGCACAGGGGCAGCAGCTCCGGGTAATCGGTAGAGGAAAGAGAGGATAGGGTCATCTCCTGATAGCCCGAGTCCTCACAGGACGCTTTGCCGTACTGCGCCAGCAGCTCCGGACTTCGGGAGCGCACCGGCCGGTAAACATATCCCGCCTGACAGAACCTGCAGCCCCGGATACAGCCCCGGAACAGCTCCAGCATCACCCGGTCGTGGACAATCTCGGTGGAAGGAATAATGGTCTTTACCGGGAAATAGGCTTTGTCCATATCCTGGATGATCCGCTTTCCGACCATCTCCGGGGCACCCTCCAGGGCCTTGACCTCCCCCAAGATACCATCGGGGCGGTAGACCGGCTCATACAGTGAGGGGACATAGATCCCCTCAATCCTGGCGGCCTCCAGCAGAAATTCCTCCTTAGACCAGCCCTCATCCCGGGCCTGACGGTAGAGGTCGATATATTCCAGCGTAACCTCCTCTCCCTCTCCCAGGACAAAAAAATCCACAAAAGGTGCCAGAGGCTCCGGATTATAGCAGCAGGTCCCTCCCGCCACGACCAGCGGAAAAAAATCTGTCCGTTCTGCACTTCGCAGAGGCAGGCCAGCCAAGTCCAGCATGTTTAAGACATTGGTATACGCCATCTCATAGCCCAAAGAAAAGCCGATAATGTCAAACTCGGCGATAGGGTCGCCGCTCTCCAGTCCGTAAAGAAGAAGACCTTCACGACGCATCTCCTCCTCCATGTCTCCCCATGGGGCAAAACAGCGCTCGCACCATATATCGTGCCGCTCATTCATCACTCCGTACAGGATACGGCAGCCCAGGTTGGACATACCGATCTCATAGGTATCAGGAAAGCACAGAGCATAACGAATGTCCACTTCACCCTTGTTCTTTACAACGGCATTGTACTCTCCCCCTGTGTATCGGGCTGGTTTTTGCACTTTAGGCAAAATATGTTCCAAGGTACGATTCATCATGTTACCCCCAGGTCATAAATATGACACAGGATTTATTGTACCTTTTTCCCGTCTCTCTGGCAAGTATTATTTACATTCTGCCCCTAAAATATTTTTTTGTAAAACTGGCCATCAGCCAGAGCGCCGCCAGAAGCAGGGTAACATTTCCTCCAAAACCGGCCGCCAGAAGCCCCAAGCCCAACACGGCCACTGTACAGCCGAAGTCCAGCCAGCCACAGATTCTGGCAGCCTGGTCCTGTCCCGTCAGCAGGGCCAGGGTGCAGTACAGCGCCCGTCCCCCATCCAGCCCGCTCACAGGAAGCAGGTTAAAAAGAGCCAGCGTCAGATTAAGTCCGGCAAAAGCAACCCACCGATGGGAGCCACAGCAGCTCAGGGCCAAGAGCAGATTGACTCCCGGCCCGGCCAGTGCGGACGTCCCCTCCTGCCAATAGCCCAAGGGGTCGTCCAGAACCAACTCCGCCCCAACTGCTGTCAGGCGTATATACCTTACACTTCCTCCCAGCAGGTAAATGGTAACCAGGTGGCCCAACTCATGAGCTCCACAGGCTACCAGGGCCATAGGAAGCAAAAAATCCCAATCCAGATAGTTCAGCCAGGCTGACAGCAACAAAAAGCCGCCTGTAATTTCAACCCTTCCTATCCGTATCAATGTTCCAAAAAATTTACATAATAGGCAGGGTTCAGGTGCATCTTATTGTATTTCAGTTCCAAATGAAGATGGGGTCCTGTAGAGGTCCCAGTGGAACCAATCTCCGCCACTTTTTCCCCTATTGCCACTTTTTGTCCCTTAGTGACTACAACTTTGCTACAGTGTGCGTAAAATGACTTTACACCATTTCCATGGTCAATCTGGAGATATAGTCCATAGGAGTCATTCTTTCCAGTATACTCCACCGTCCCACCGGCAAAAGCCGCAATGGCATCTCCCGTCTGACCCCCAATGTCCACCCCTCCGTGGAAAAGATATTTTCCGTTGATGGGATGGTCCCGGTACCCATATTCCGAGGTCAGCCGTCCCTGCACCGGTGTCATGGTCTCCAGCTCTCCCAGAGAAAGCTGATCCATCGTATAGCTGTCAGGCAGCGGATCTCCACTGTAATCAGATGCCATTACCACCGTCCCTGCTGCCGGAACAGCCGGCGGCTCCTCCGGGATTTTAGACTCTTCCATGGGCTCCGTCTGTACAGGTTCCGGGTTCACCGGAGACATCTCTATGCCAAATCGGGAAAAATTGGCGTAGTGTGTGGTGCAGACCGCCGCTTTGGCCCCCCCACCCAGAAATTCCATTTCTGCAGCCAAAACAGCATCCGGTTGAACAGGGAGTAAAGACACCTTCTCAGGAAGCTCGCTCTCCTGGGGCCCAGAACCGAAAACCTCCACACAGAAGGCCCCAAGATCAGCAAATACCGAATCTCCCTCTGCCAAGGCTTCTCCCAGATTGGACAGTGCCTCGGAGATATCCAAATCAGCGCCTATCAGCGTCAGTATGTTCTCTTTCACTTGCCCCAGCTTTTGTGGGAACAGCCCTTTCCCCAGAAAAACAGCCAAAAACAGTATCATACATATGAGCAACTGGACAAGCCGGACTCGTTCCTGCCGTCCGCCTCTCTGCCTGTCCCGTTCAGGATGATAAGAGTCTCTTCTCCGGCGACGCCCCACCTGTACACTCTGGTCATGCATAAAACATCCCTCCTCCGCCTGATTTCTAACAGTTTATTTCAACGCGGTATAGAATATTCCTCTTGACATCTGGGAGAAAAGCAGATACAATGGATAAGCTAACCAATCCGGGCGTGGCGAAGCTTGGTATCGCGCTTGGTTCGGGTCCAAGAGACCGTGGGTTCAAATCCCGCCGCTCGGACCACGTCGGAGCAAGCTGCATATCGCTTGCTCCGACTTTTTTCAAAAGTCAGAGCGCGCTCATT
>CANEFX010000032.1 GCA_947426945.1 uncultured Bacillota bacterium | reverse complement strand
GTGAGCAAGATGAAAAACCCGTGGACAGGTTCTATACAACCTGTCCACGGGTTTTTCCGTAAAACAAACGGATATCTCTCCAAAATCCCGCCTGCATCAAGGGCTGCGGCCCTGCTTGCCCAAAAGCGCGGCTCAGCAGACGCGCCGTCCGCCGAAATTCCAATTGCATTTTCCCCAGTCTCTTGGTATAATATAACATCTATGATTTGATCGAGTTTGATTTTTTAAACATAAAGAGATGACCGGCCTGGTCATTCTCAGATACGGGGTGTCCTTTTTGTATTTAAAAGCATTGGAAATCCAGGGCTTCAAATCCTTTCCCGACAAGACGGTGCTCACCTTCGGCGAGGACATCACCGCTATCGTGGGGCCCAACGGCTCGGGCAAGTCCAATATCTCCGACGCCATCCGCTGGGTAATGGGGGAGCAGTCCACCCGTGCGCTGCGGGGAGGCAAAATGGAGGACGTGATCTTCGGCGGCACCGCCAAGCGCAAGCAGACGGGTTATGCCGAGGTCTCTCTGGTGCTGGACAACACCAGCCACCTTTTTGACATGGAGGAGTCCGAGGTCATGGTCACCCGGCGGTACTATCGTTCCGGGGAGAGCGAGTACTATATCAACCGCCGCTCCGTCCGTCTCAAGGACGTGAACGAGCTGTTCATGGACACCGGCCTGGGCCGGGAGGGCTACTCCATTATCGGTCAGGGCCGCATTGACGAAATTCTGTCGGTCAAATCGGCCGACCGCCGGGAGATCTTCGAGGAGGCCGCCGGCATTTCCCGCTTTCGCCACCGGAAGGAGGAGGCGGAGCGCAAGCTGGAGCGCACCGACGAGAACCTGGTCAGAATCAACGATAAAATATCAGAGCTTGAATTGCAGGTAGAGCCCCTCCGGGAACAGAGCGAAAAAGCGAAAAAGTTTCTGGTTCTCCGGGACGAGCTTCGCACCCTGGAAATTTCTGTCTGGCTGGATACCCTGGAGCGCATCCGCGCCAACAATATCAAGCTGGAGGCCGACTATCAGGAAGCCGTCCGCTGCCGGGAGGAGGTCCGCATTTCCCAGGAGAAGGCCTACGCCGCCGCCGAGCAGTTTTCCGAGGCCATGCGGGAGAAGGATGTAGAGGCCGACCGCCTGCGCTTTGCGATACAGGGCCGCCAGGCCCGGGCCAACGAGCTGGAGTCCGCCATTGCGGTTTTAAAGAGCAGCATCCGGCATAATCTGGAGTCCGCCCAGCGCATCCGGGCCGACCTGGAGCAGCAGGAGGGCCGGGAGGGCTCTCTGTCTGAGCAGATTGCCCAGCGCAGGGACCGTCTGTCCGAGATTGAGGCCCAGCTGGAGGAGAGCCGGACCGCCCTTTCTGAGAAGAGCCGTCAGGCCGAGGAGGCGGCCCGCTCCGCAGGCGTCCTGGCCCGGGAGCTGGAGGACCTGCGCAGCCGGGCGGATCTGGGGGCCGCCGGGGCCGCCGAGGCCAAGGCGCTGCTGTCCGCCCTGGCCGCCGCCGCCCAGGAGGTCATGGACCGGGACGAGACCGTCCGCCGGGAGGCCAATGAGCTGGAGGAACAGCTGGAGGAGGCCCAAAAGGAGGCCCGCGCAGCCGGGAGAACCTATGATGACGCAGTGGAGGAGCGGGACGCGGTCAAAAACGTGATCCAGGGCTACCAGCTGCGGATGGACTCTCGAAAAAAGAAATGGGACCAGGCCAGGGACGCCCAGGTGAAGCTGCAGATGGAGGAAAACGCCCTCACCTCCAGAATAAAACTCCTCACCGAGATGGAGCGGGAGCATGAGGGCTACGCCAAGGCGGTCAAGCTGGTGATGGGAGAGGCCAGGCGGGGAGCCTTGCAGAACATTCACGGTCCGGTTGCCAATCTGCTGAAGGTTCCTGACCGGTACACCGTTGCCATAGAGACCGCCCTGGGCGGGGCCATGCAGAACATCGTGGTGGACCGGGAGGAGGACGGCAAAGCCGTCATCCAATACCTGAAACGCCGGGACGGGGGCCGGGCCACCATCCTGCCCCTCAGCTCTATTCGTCCCGGCTCCCTCCGGGAAGCTCAGGAACTCAGCCGGGAGCCCGGTTTCGTGGGCATTGGCGACCGGATTATTTCCTTTGACCCCAAATATCAAAACATCTTTTCCAACCTGTTGGGCCGGGTGGCCGTCATGGAAAACTTAGATGCCGCCATCGCCGCCGCCCGAAAATACCGCTATTCCTTCCGCATCGTCACCCTGGACGGCCAGGTGTTGAACCCCGGCGGGTCCATGACGGGCGGCTCTGCCAGCCGCAGCGCCGGCATTTTGAGCCGGGCCAACGAGCTGGAGCGGCTGAACAGGCAGCTGGCCGATATCCGGACTCGTACGGCGGACATGGCAAAGACGGTGGCCGAGGCAGAGCGGGAGTCCACCGCCGCCGCCTACGAGCTGGAGACCGCCCAGACCCAGCTGCGTCAGTGGGAGGACGCCATCCTCAAAGCGGAGGGCGAGCTGTCCCACCGCCGGAGCGTGGCTGCTGGGCTGGAGCATCAGCGGGAAAGCCAGCGGGAGGAGCTGGAGCAGCTGAAACGCCGCGCCGCTCAGATCGACGCCGACACCCAGACGGCGCGCGCCCGCATCCAGACCCTGGAGGGTGAAACCGCCGCCCTGAAGAGCGAGGCGGAGGGCAAGGCCCTTGGCCAGGCCGAGATACAGGAGCGGGGGGGCCGCATTGCACAGGAGACGGCCGCCCTCACTGCCGCTCAGGCCGCCCTGGAAGCGGAGCGGGAGGCCACCCGCTCCGGCCTGACCGAGCTGGAGAACCTCAAAGCCAGCATGGCCGGCGACCGGGATCAGAGCCGGGCCCTGATGGCGGATTATGAGGAAAAGAACACAGGCCTCACTCAGGAGATCGCCGAAAAGGAGGAGGCCCTGGCCGCTCTGCAGGGGGAAACTCAAAATCAGAGCGAGGCCATTGCCCGGCTGAACCAGGAAAAGCTCGACCTGGAGGGCCGGCGGGTCAAAGCCACCCGAGAGAGCCAGTCTCTCAACGAGGAGCTGCTGCGCGCCGAGGGGGAGGTCTCCCGACTGGAGCAGCGGAAGGTATCCGCCTCCATGGAAGAAAAGCAGCTGCTGGACAAGCTTTGGGAAAACTATGAGCTCAGCCACGAGGCGGCCCGGCAGCAGCGGGTGGAGATCGAGTCGGTCCCCAAGGCCAGCCGCCGCATTGCTGAGCTGAAGCGCTCCATTTCCGGCCTGGGGAACGTGAACGTTGGCGCCATTGAGGAGTTTCAGCGGGTAAACGAGCGGTACACCTACCTTACCGACCAGCGGGACGACGTGGACAAGGCCAAGCGGGAGCTGGAGGAGATCATCTCCGGCATTACTGGCGAGATGAAAACCATCTTTCAGCGGGAGTTTTCCACCATCAACGATGCCTTCGGCCAGACGTTTTTGGAGCTCTTTGGAGGCGGCAAGGCCACCCTGGAGCTGGAGGACCCGGACGACATCCTCAACTGTGGCATTGAGATCAAGGTCCAGCCCCCGGGCAAGGCACTGAAGATTATCACCCTGCTTTCGGGCGGCGAGAAGGCCTTTGTTGCCATCGCGTTGTACTTTGCAATTTTGAAGGTCCGGCCCACTCCCTTCGTGGTCATGGACGAAATTGAGGCCGCTCTGGATGACAACAACGTGGTGAAATTTGCCCGGTACATGCGCGGCATATCGGCCAAAACCCAGTTTATCGTCATCACTCACCGCCGGGGCACTATGGAGGAGGCCGACGTCCTCTACGGCGTTACCATGCAGGAACAGGGGGTTTCCCGGATGCTGACCATTAACCTGAATGATGTGGAGAAAGAGCTGAATATCCGATAAATGCCGTACTGCGCAGGAGGGGAAAGCCTCCTTAGGCAAAGGAGCCCTGGCCCTGCGTGGGACGAGAGATTTGGAGGAAAATTGTGAAGGAAAACGAAAAAAAGCTCGGCGACTGGAAAATGATAATCGGGGGAATTGTTCTGATTATCGCGCTGTTCACAGGAGTACAATTTGTATTCTGGTTCCTGGGGGAGGCCGTCCCCCAGACCCACCTGCACGACGCACCCTCTATTTCCGCCGGCCAGAGCGCCCCGGCGGGGAGCCAGAGCGAGACGGACACCCCCAGTTTCTGCGTCCATTGCGGCAAGACTCTGCCCGAGAGCTTCCGGTGGGGGCAGTTCTGCCCCTGGTGTGGAGAAAAAATGGAGGGGGCAGGATAATATGACGCTCAGGCAAAAGCGTTATCTCAGCCTTGCGTTAATGGCCTGTGGGATTTTTCTTATGTTTTTATTGAGAAAGGATATTGCGGGCATTGCGCTGCTCGCCGCCGGATTTGTTTGGAATATCACCATGGTGCACTGCCCCAAATGCAATGAGTGGATTGAGCAGCATCCGGGGGAGTTTTGCAGATACTGCGGCGCGAAAATCGACTGGGACGGAAAGAAGGAGTAAGCGGCATGGGCTTTTTTGACAAGCTGAAAAAAATCAACATATTCTCCGGCTTCGGCTCGGAGCTCACCGACGACTTTTACGACGAACTGGAGGAGTCGCTGATTCTGGCCGACGCCGGAATGGACGTGACTCTGGAGCTGGTGGAGGAGCTGCGCCGCCAGGTAAAGGCGGAAGGGATCAAGACCATGGAGGAGGCCCGAGAGGCAATGGTCCAGATCATTGCTAGCGCCCTCAGCGCCGGCGACGCCGCTCTGAACCTGTCCACCAAGCCTTCTGTGGTGCTGTTCATCGGGGTAAACGGGGTGGGCAAGACTACCACCATCGGCAAAATCGGCCGCCAGCTGAAATCCCAGCGAAAAAAGGTTCTCTTCTGCGCCGCCGACACCTTCCGGGCCGCCGCCGCCGACCAGTTGACGATCTGGGCCGACCGTGCTGGGGTAGATCTGGTCAAGCAGCAGGAAGGAGCCGACCCCGCCGCCGTGGTCTTTGACGCCATGTCCGCCGCCAAGGCCCGGAACGCCGACGTTGTCCTGGTAGACACCGCCGGCCGGCTGCACAACAAGCAGAACCTGATGAACGAACTGAGTAAGATCTCCCGGGTCATCGACCGGGAAGGTCCCGGCTGTGCCCGGGAGACTCTCCTTGTCCTGGATGCCACCACCGGCCAGAACGGCCTCATCCAGGCCAAGCAGTTCAAGGAGGCGGCGGGCATCACCGGCATCGTCCTCACCAAGCTGGACGGCACTGCCAAGGGGGGCATTGCCATTGCCATCGCCAAGGAGCTGGGAGTCCCCGTAAAGTACGCCGGCGTAGGGGAAGGTATCGACGACCTGCGGCCCTTCGACGCCCTGGAATTTGCCCAGGCGCTGATCTGAAAATTTAACACAATATCAATAGACACGCAGAGAAAATATGGTAGAATAAAGGGGAAGATTGTATGAAGCTGGTGCTGGCCAGTAAGAATAAGAAAAAGCTGACGGAGATGAACGATATCCTGTCTCAGCTGGGGATCGAGGTCTGCTCTGAGGCGGAGGCCGGGGTAGACATTGAGGTGGAGGAGACGGGGACCACCTTTGAGGAAAACTCCCTGCTCAAGGCCAAGGCGGTGATGGAGGCCGCCGGTCTGCCCGCCATCGCCGACGACTCGGGGCTGTGCGTGGACTGCCTCAACGGCGCCCCGGGGGTGTACTCCGCCCGCTACGGCGGTGAGGGGCTGGACGACGCGGCCCGGTACCGCCTGCTGCTGAACAACATGCGGGGCCAGATGACCCGGGCGGCGAAATTCGTCTCGGTGATCACCTGCTGCTTCCCCAACGGCGACGTGCTCACCGCCCGGGGGGAGTGCCCCGGCACCATTGCCTACGCCCCCATGGGGGAGGGCGGCTTCGGCTACGACCCGGTGTTCTTCGTCCCGGAGCTGAAAAAGACCTTCGCCCAGCTCACGGCTGAGGAAAAAAACGCCATCTCCCACCGGGGGAAGGCGCTGGAGGCTTTCAAGGTAAAGCTGGAAGAATATTTGAATAAATGAGGATTTTTAAATGGACTTGACAAGCAAACAGCGCTCCCAGCTGCGGGGCCTGGCCAACAGCATCGACACCATCCTGATCGTAGGTAAGGAGGGCATCGGGGACAACCTGGTCAAGCAGGCCAACGACGCCCTGGAGGCCCGGGAGCTCATCAAGGGCAGGGTGCTGGAGAACTCCCTCCTCTCCCCCCGGGAGGCGGCGGAGGCGCTGGCCCCCCTGACCCGGAGCGAAATTGTCCAGGTGATCGGAACAAAATTCGTATTATATCGTCCAAGCCACAAGAAGGACAAAAAGGATAAGATCGTGCTGGTGAGTGACAAGAAAAAGCGGAACTGAAATTTTCTGAACAGGGGATGTCAGTTGTGAAAATCGGAATTTTTGGCGGAACCTTCAACCCGCCCCACCTGGGGCATCTGGCGGCGGCGAAAGCTGCCGTTGACGTGCTGGACCTGGACAGGCTGCTTATCATCCCGGCGGCCATCCCGCCCCATAAGGAGCTGCCCGAAGGCACGCCGTCTCCCGAGCACCGGCTGACTATGGCGGATAAGCTGGCCGACGCCTTGCTTCTGCCCGAAAAGGTGAAGGTATCCACTTTGGAACTGGACCGGGACGGGAAAAGCTACACCTCCGACACTCTGGCCCAGCTGAAGCAGAAGTACCCGGATGCCGAGTTGTGGCTGCTCATGGGGACGGACATGTTCCTCACCCTCCACCTGTGGCATGAGCCGGAGCGCATCCTGAAGCTGGCGGGCGTGTGCGCCTTCGGCCGCACCGAACAGGACGGCGAGGAGGTGTTCTCCCCTCAGCGGGAGCACCTGCAAAAGACCTTCCCGGGAGCCAAAATCACCACCATCACCCTGCCCGGGCTGGTGGATATCTCCTCCACCCGGCTGCGGGAGCTGCTGGCAAAGGGGGAGGGCGCAGACTATCTCCTTCCCTCCGTCTACGGTTACATTTTGATGAACGGCCTCTACGGCTTTCATACCGACTTAAAGCATCTGGACATCCCCACGCTGCGGGCCTGCTCCTATTCCATGGTAATGCAGAAGCGGGTGCGCCACATCCGGGGCACCGAAGAGGAGGCGGTCCGGCTGGCCAAGCGCTGGGGGGCCGACGAAAACCAGGCCCGCCGGGCGGGTATTCTGCACGACTGCACCAAGTACCTGCCCGGTGAGGAGCATGTGGCCATTTGCCGGCAGTACGGCGTGGAGCTGGACGAATTGGAACAGCGGGCGGTAAAACTGCTCCATTCCAAGACGGGGGCGTGTATCGCCCGGCATGTTTTTGGAGAACCTGATGAGGTGTATGAGGCCATCTTCTGGCACACCACCGCCAAGGAGAACATGACAACTCTGGAAAAAATCCTCTATGTGGCCGACTACATGGAACCCAACCGGACCTTCGACGGGGTGGAGCGGCTGCGGGAACTGGCCTACAGCGATCTGGACAAGGCCCTGCTTCTGGGGGTGGAAACCACTATCCAGGAGATGAAGGACCGCAGTCTTCCGGTACACACAAGTACGCTCCGCGCCCGGGCCTGGCTGCGGGGACACGGCGTGACGACAGAGGGATAGATGATTCATGAGCGAATATAACAGACAAAAGGGTGGTCGGGAGGCCCCCGGCGGCGGAAATTCCCCGGCAGACTGGTGGAGGCGGTATCGGCTCTGGCTGGCCGGCCTGGACCGAAAAGCGAAGCTGCGTTACCGGCTGTTCCAGGCGCTGGCGGTGCTGGCCGTTCTAATCGTCGGGATTACGCTGTTCCTGCTCTCCTGGATCAGGCTGCCCGACGTGCCCGAGCCCCCTGGAGTAGTCCCCTCTCCCGGCGGGAACACTTCCCAAAACCAGCCCGGCCAGCCGGGGGACGTGTCCTATGAGGGGGCCGAGCTGCCCGACGTGACCCGGAGCGGCCGGAAGGACGGATACTACACCTTCCTGCTGGTGGGCCGGGACGTGGTCAGCGGAGCGACGGACACCATGATGCTGATTACCTACGACACCAGGGGACAGCGAATTGACGCCATCAGTCTCCTGCGGGACACCATGACCAACAGCAGCGGCAAGCGGGGAGCCCAGAAGAGGCTGAACGTAACCTTTGTCCGAAACATGGGGGACCGAAAGCTGAGCGAAAAGCAGCGCATTGAAAACGGCATGACCGCACTGAAAAAGGAGGTCAGCCGCCTCACCGGCATCTACCCCGATTTCTACGTGATGGTGGAGTGGGAGGCCATCGGCCGGCTGGTGGACGCTGTGGGAGGAGTGGAATTTGAGGTTCCCTTCGATATGAACTACGACGACCCCTACCAGGACCTGCACATCCATCAGAAGAAGGGCCTTCGCCTGCTGGACGGCCAGGACGCTATGGAGGTTATTCGGTTCCGGAAGAGCAACAAAGACGATCCCAACAAGGTTATACTAGGCGACGCGGGCCGCACCCAGATCCAGCGGGACTTCCTCACCGCCACGCTGAAAAAGTGCCTCACCCCTGAAATCCTGCTCAAGCTTCCCACCCTGACGGACATCTTTATGGACAACGTGGATACCGACCTGACGGTGGGCAACATTCTGGCCTTTGCCCAGCTGGCGGTTGGCATGAATGTGGAGAACGACGTAACCTTCGTCTCCATGCCCTATGACAATGTGTCGTATACCGGGGACGCCTTGGTCTGCGCCCGGGAGAAGGAGCTGCTGGAGCTGCTCAACGCCGGGCTTAATCCCTACCTGGACGAGATTAAAAGCAGCGATCTGCAGTTGATGTATAAGAAATCGGGGGGCGGCTTCGGGGTGACCAACGGGACTCTGGCCGACCCGGCAGTGGCCAGCCGCCCCGCCCCCAAGCCGGAGGAGCCGGACGATCCTGCGGCCACCAGCCCGGAGGACCCGGGAACCGTCACCGCTCCCGGCACGACCGCCGACCCTGGAACTGCCTCTGATTCCGGGACCACCCCCGGGGACATCGGCGCCATCGACCCTGGCGATATCTTCCCCGATCCCTCCCCGGACATTATGGGCCTGGAGCGTCCGGATACCGTCCAGGCGGCGGCCTGAAACCATTGAAAGAAGGGAGACATAAAAATGGAATCTTATGATCTGGCAATCCTGCTGGCCAGAGCGCTGGACAGCAAAAAGGGCGGCGATATCAAGGTATTAAAGACGGAAGGGATTACCACCCTGGCTGATTACTTTGTCATCTGCACCGCCACCTCCAACACCCAGGTGAAGGCTATGTCCGACGCCTGCGAGGAGGCGGCCGAGAAAAATGGCGAGCGGGCCCACCACATTGAGGGCCACCGGGGCGGCGCGTGGCTGCTGATGGATTTTTCGGCGGTGGTAGTCCATGTGTTCACCGACGAGGCCCGGAAATTCTACGACCTGGAGCGGCTGTGGAGCGACGCGGAGGAGATCGATGTCTCTCAGGCCCTGAAATGAGAAAAACGGCCCCTTGTGGGCCGTTTTTTCATTCTGCCGGCGCAATGATCTGCAGCGCCTTTTGACAGTTTTCCACATGGTTGACAGTCTGATTTCCGCCGAACTCCCCATCCAGAGTCCAGGGAATGGGCCGGTCGCAGGTAAAGGTAAGCCGGCTGGCCTGGAACTGGACCAGCGAGCCGGAGCGGTCCGCCGGGGACAGATTGACCAGAGCCTGGAGCGCGTCGGTAAGGTCGGTCAGGCCCAGAGGTTTTTTCACCAGGGTGACCTCAAACAGCCCGTCGTCCAGTACCACCCGGTCTGCCTTGGGAGGCTTGAGGCCGCCCACGGAGTAGGAGTTGCTCACCATGCCGAAGTAGAAGTCGTCCTCCAGGGTCTGCCCGTCGTGCTCCACCGACATGTGGTAGGGGACGATCGTGGGCAGGGAGGCGAGCCCGGCGATAATATAGGCCAGATGGCCGAAGGTGTTTTTCAGGTCCTGGGGGGTGTCATAGGCAACCTTGGTAAAGGCGCCGAAGGCGGCTACATAGACAAAAGGCTTGCCGTTGAGCAGACCGATATCCATGGGGATGGGCACGCCGGTGCCGGCGGCCACCAGAGCGGCCTCCCGGGGCTTTTTTGGCAGCTTCAGGGTGGCGGCGCAGTCGTTGGTGGAGCCGAAGGGGATATACCCCAGAGGAGGCGGATCCTTCAGGCGTGTCAGGCCGGATGCCGCCTCGCTGAGGGTGCCGTCCCCGCCGGCGCACACGATCCGGTCGAACCCGGGCCCCAACTCCCGGACGGTCCGTGCGGCGTCTCCCTTGCACTGGGTCGGGTAGGAGGTGGTAAGCCACCCCGCCTTGGTAAATACGTCCAGAATGGGGGCCAGCGCCCCCTTCACCTGGCCGGTGCCCGAAGTCGGGTTAAAGATAAACAAAAGCTGATTCATGGCGGAGCCTCCGGGCAAAATGATTTTGAATACCATTATAACGGGCGGAGGAGAAAAATCAAGCCGAGGCGGAAAACTTTATTTATTCTTAACAGCGCGGGCCGGATAGGACTTGCCTTAGCGGGAAAAAACGAGTAAAATATACTTCAAACTGCTTTTGTCGAGGTGGATTTCCGCTATGAACCGAAAAACGCTGGCCGCCGCCTTCCCTGTGACCGTACCCGTGCTGATGGGCTATTTAGCCATTGGGATGGCCTTCGGCCTGATGCTTCAGTCCATCGGCTACGGCGCGCACTGGGCCCTGCTGATGAGCCTTGTCATCTACGCCGGCTCTGGCCAATACCTGGGGGTATCCCTGCTGGCCGCCGGGGCTCCTCTGCCCCACGTGGCCTTCATGACTCTGATGGTCAACTTCCGCCATCTGGTCTACGGGCTGTCCATGCTGGAAAAATTCCGCGGGATGGGGAGCCGCAAGTTTTATATGATTTTTTCCCTCACTGATGAGACCTATGCCCTGCTCTCCTCCGCCCAGGCCCCGGAGGGGGTGGACGAGCACGACTTTTTTTTCACCGTGGCCATGCTGAACCACAGCTACTGGATCGCGGGTTCGGTGGCCGGCGCTCTGCTGGGGGCAGCCCTGGGCTTTGACACCACGGGGGTGGACTTCGCCATGACCGCCCTGTTCCTGGTCATCGCCGTGGGCCAGTGGAGGGCGGCGGGCAGCCACATTCCCGCCCTGCTGGGGGGAGCGGCCACCCTGGCCAGCCTGCTGCTGGCGGGGGCGGAGGACATGCTTCTGCCCGCCCTGGCCATTATTGTAATTGCCCTGACCCTGCTCCGGCCCCGGCTGGAGGGGACCCATGAGAGAGAGGAGGAGACCCCATGCCCCTAAGCCCAATTCAGGCCCTGGCCTCCATCGCCGTCATGGCCGTGGTAACCTTTCTCACCCGAGCTCTTCCCTTCCTCCTGTTCGACCGGGGAGACCATCCCCCCAAGCTGGTGCTCTACCTAGGCCGGGTCCTGCCTCCAGCCATTATTGCCATGCTTATCGTTTACTGCCTCAAGGGGGTTACTTTCACCACCCTGGGAGGCTGGCTCCCGCCCCTGATTGCCGGACTGGCCGCCGTCCTCCTCCACCTGTGGAAGGGCAACGACCTGATCTCCATTTTCGGGGCCACCGTCCTGTACATGGTTCTGGTCCAGGGAATATTCGTGTAAGGAGGGGCATCCATGTTCAATGTGCTTATCACCGGCGCCTCCCGGGGAATCGGAGCAGCCGCGGCCCGGCTGTTCGCCCGGGAGGGCTGGGACGTGGCCGTCAACTTCAATTCCAGCCGGCGCGAGGCGGAGAAACTGGCCCGGGAGCTGACCGCTCTGGGGGTGCGGGCCCTCCCCATCCGGGCGGATGTGTCCGACCCGTCCCAGGCGGAGGAGCTGGTCCGGACGGCGGAGACCGCCCTGGGCGGACTGGACGCCGTGGTCTGCAATGCGGGAATCGCCCTGCGCCAGCAGCTGCTCACCGATACCACAGCAGAGCAGTGGCAGGATCTGATGTCCGTCGATCTGGACGGGATGTTTTATACCCTAAAAGCGGCCATCCCCGGTTTGGTGCGCCGACAGCGGGGGGCCATCGTAACCGTCTCCTCCATGTGGGGGGTGACCGGGGGCTCCTGCGAGGTCCCTTACTCCGCCGCCAAGGCAGGGGTAATCGGGCTGACAAAAGCCCTGGCCAAGGAGCTGGGTCCCTCTCATATCCGTGTAAACTGTGTGGCCCCCGGGGTGGTGGGCACGGATATGAACGCCCGTCTCTCCTCCGGAGATCTGTCCGCTCTGGAAGAGGAAACCCCTCTGGGCCGCATCGGCACTCCGGAGGAGATCGCTCAAGCTATCCTCTTTTTGGCTTCCGACCGCGCCTCCTTCGTCACCGGTCAGGTGCTCCAGGTAGACGGAGGCATGGTGATTTAACAAAAAATTCGTCGAATTTTAAGCTTTAGACGGACGATTTGCGGTTGTAAAACGGCTTAAAACTTGGTATAATAAATCGCTTACAGAATTATTTCAGCCAGGAATTTCCAAAAAGCTGGGAGGGAGACCATGGGACGCGGCAGTAAAGACGTGGGCGGCTACCGGGGCCGCAGGACCATAACGGACATTTTAAAATTAGTCGCCATCATCCTGGGCGTGCTGGTGGTCCTTTCAGTGGCCGGAATGCTCTACCTCCAGCGGTATCTGGTCTACACCGACGACGGGGTCAAACTGGAGCTGCCACCCTTCCTCCAGATGCTCCGGGGGGAGGACTCCTCCAAAGAGCCCGGCGGCTCCGCCTCACTTCCCGACCCGGGCAGCGTCAGCGTGGTAGTCGAGCCGGATGGCAGTCAGTCAGAACCTCCGCAGCCCGGCAGGAAGGAGCCAGCCAGCTTCGCCCTGGCCCTCCCCGTGGGCGACGTAACCTCCTCCTCCGCCGCCGCCAAGCTGGAGGAGGCGGGTGCAGACGAGCTGATTCTGACGGTGAAGGGGCAGGACGGAAAGCTGGCCTGGCTGTCAGAGCAGCCGACGGCCGTCCGATCCGGGGTAAACGGAACTCAACAGACCACCGACTCCCTGCGCCAATGGAACCAGGGTGACGTCTATACCATCGCCCGGGTATGCTGCTTCCGGGACGACAGCGCCCCCTACTACAACAACGCTATGGCCCTGCGCCAGGGGAACGGCAACTGGCGGGACGAGCTGGGCCTGCGGTGGCTCAGTCCCGCCAACGACAGATCCCAGGCCTATATTGCCGGCCTGTGCGGCGAGCTGGCCGGGCTGGGCTTCGACGAGATCGTGCTGGAGGATTTCGCTTTTCCTGTCTTGGGGAAAGTGGACCGCATCAACCGGGGGGAGAGCTACAACCCCGCCGCCCTTACCACCGAGATGGAGGACTTTCTCGCCCAGGCCCGGGCGGCGGTGGAGCCATACGGCGCAAAAATTTCCCTGCGGGTGGGGCGGGACACCCTTACCGGGTCAGAGACCCTCAGCGGCGTGAACCCCCGGCTGCTGGAGGAATACGCCCACCGGATCTGGATAGAGGACGACGGCCTGTCTCCGGCGCCCCAGGAGCTGCTGGAGCCGGCGGGGATTACCGGCGGTACGGACCGGCTGGTTTTCATCACTGCCGCCTACACAGAGGACGGCCCCGTCACCCAGGCTGTGCTCTTTCCGGCGGAATCATAGCGCTCCCGGCGCCGCCCGGCCGCTTTCGCGGCCGGGCGGCGTTTTGGCAGAATCAGAAAAATGCAAAAAAATCAGTCAAATCAAGGGAAGTGTCCACTAAATGCGCCGGAAAAAGGCCTTGATTTTTTACGAAATATTTACTACAATAGTACGGTAGCAGATATCTCCATTTTTGCATCCGAAAAAGGTGGTGAAAACATGGCATTGGAAGCTATCCAGACAGTGACCCAGGCCGAGGCCAGGGCCAAGGCTGACCGGGAGGCGGCGGCGGCCCAGGCCAAGCAGCGGCTGGCCGACGCACAGCGGGATGCGAAGCAGACCGTGGAGCGGGCCCGCCAGCAGGCCCGGGAGGAGGCCCGGCAGATGATGGCTCAGGCGGAGGAAAAAGCCGCCCAGGCCACCCGGGAGGCGCTGGCGCAGGCCGCTGAGGACTGCGAAGCGCTGAAGCAGAATGCCCGGGGGCGGCTGGAGGAGGCCGCGCAGCTCATTGTTGGAAGGGTCGTGGAACGGTAATGGCTATCGTAAAAATGAAGCGCCTGCGCATGGTGGCCATGGCACGGGACAGAGAGGCGCTGCTGCGCCAGCTGCAGCACATAGGCTGCGTGGAGGTCATTCAGCCTGAGGCAGACCCGGACGATCCCACATGGACCGCCCTCACCCGCCCTGAGGCGGGAGGACTGGCCGCCGCTCACGAGGAAAAGACACAGGCCGAACGGGCGCTGGAGGTCCTCAAGCGGTACAAGGCCCTGCCCAAGACGGGCTTTCTGTCCCCCAAACCCAGCGTGCGGGAGGGCGACCTCTTCGATGAGGACGGGGCTCGAGCCGCCCGAGATGTGGCAAAGCAGATCAACGACCTGGACCGACGGCTGGCCGCCATCCATGCGGAGGAAAACAAGCTGGACACCCAGCGGGCGGCGCTGCTCCCCTGGAAGGATCTGGACATGCCTCTGGAGACCGGCTCCACCGCCCAGGTGACCATCCAGCTGGGCACCCTGCCCGCCGCCCTGTCCATGAATCAGGCGGAAGGAGAACTTCAGGCCGCCTGCGAGCTGGCCCAGCTGACCGAGGTATCTTCAGACCGGGACGCCCGCTACTGTACTCTGGTGTGCCACACCAGCGGGACAGAGGAGGCCCTGGAGGTCCTGAAAACCTTGGGCTGGTCCCGCTCCAGCCTGCGGGACTGGACGGGAACCGCGGCGGAAAATCTGGCCCGTCTGGACCGGGAGACTGAGACTCTGAAGGCGGAGGCGGCCTCCATTGAGGAGCGGCTGTCCAGTATGGGGCAGTCTGCACACGAGCTGCGCAGACTGGCTGATCTGGCCGGCGTGGATGCCAGCCGGGAGGAATGCCGCGGCCGGCTGATGGACACGGGGCAGACCTTCCTGCTGGAGGGCTGGGTGCCGGAGGAGAACTGGCCCGCCCTGAAACAGGAGCTGGACAAGTACCCCTGTGCCTGTGAGGTCATTGACCCCACCCCCGAGGAGTATGAAAAGGTGCCGGTACGGCTGAAAAACAACGCCCTCACCAGGCCGCTGAACATGGTCACTGAGATGTACTCCCTGCCCGCCTATGGCACGCTGGACCCCAATCCCCTGATGGCCCCCTTCTTTATCCTGTTCTACGGGATTATGATGGCGGATATGGGGTATGGCCTTCTTATGATGCTGGCTGGAGCCATTGTGTTGAAAAAGAAGAAACCCGGAGGCACCTTCGGCCACCTGTGCGGCCTGCTGGTGCTGTGCGGCGTGACCACCTTTATTATGGGCGCGCTGACAGGCGGTTTCTTCGGCGACTTCCTCACCCAGGTAGTCAAGCTGACCACCGGCGGCGACTTTGCCTTGCCCGCCCTGTTCACCCCCCTGGAGGACACTATGATGATCCTCGTCGGGGCCATGTGCCTGGGCTTTGTGCAGATTATCACCGGCATGGCCGTCAGCTTCGTGAGCAAACTGAAAAACGGCCAGGTACTGGACGCCGTGTTTGAGGAGGTCACCTGGTGGGTAGTCTTTGCCGGCCTGGGCATGATGATTCTTGGGATTACCCCCATCGTGCTGGCCGTCGGCCTGGTGATGGTGGTAGCCGGCCCCGTAATCCAGAACCAGGGCTTCGGCAAGGTCACCGGCATCTTCGGCTCCCTGTACAACCATGTGACGGGCTACTTCGGAGACATTTTGTCCTACTCCCGTCTCATGGCCCTGATGCTGGCCGGCTCGGTTATCGCCCAGGTGTTCAACACGCTGGGGGCCATCCCGGGCAACATCGTGATTTTCCTGATCATCTCCTTCGCGGGCAATGCCCTGAACTTTGCCCTGAACCTGCTGGGCTGCTACGTCCATGACCTGAGACTTCAGTGTCTGGAGTACTTCGGCAAGTTCTATCAGGACGGCGGAAGGCCCTTCCGTCCCCTGGACCTGAATACCAAATACTACGAAGTAGTGAAATAAGAGGAGGAACAAACTATGAATGCAGAACTCATCCAAGCCATCGAGCAGAACGCGGCAGCCAGCTCCTTTATCGGGGCTTTCGGCGGCCTGGCGCTGGCCCTGCTGGGCGCCGGCCTGGCGGCCGTGCTCAGCGGCATCGGCTCCGCCAAAGGCACCGGCATCGCCGGCGAGGCCGGCACCGGCCTGCTGTGTGAGGATCCCAGCAAATTCGGCAAGGTCATGATCCTTCAGGTTATCCCCGGCACCCAGGGTCTGTACGGCCTGGTGGTGTGGTTCTTCGCCGTGTTCCGCATGGGTCTGCTGTCCGGCACCCTGCCCATGCTGAGCGTGGCCCAGGGCTGCCAGTACTTCGCCGCCTGCCTGCCCATGGCCTTGGGCGGACTGTTCTCCGCCATCGCCCAGGGCCGCGTGGCCGCCGGCTCCATCAACATCCTGGCCAAGAAGCCTGACGACTGGTCCAAGGGCATGGTGCTGTGCATCACCGTGGAGTTCTACGCCATCCTGTCTCTGCTGGCCTCCATGCTGATGATCATCAACATCAGCGCCTAAGGCGGGTGAAGGCCAATGGAAGGAATCGAAAAAATCACCGCCAAAATCGCCCAGGACGCCCAGGCTGAGATCAACGCCCTGACGGCTGAAACGGACGAGAAGGTGAAGGCCATTCAGACCAACGCCGAACATCAGGCCCAGCAGGAGGCCAACGAGATCGTGGAGAAGGGCCGGAACGCCGCCGGCGAGCGGCTGCAGCGGCTGAGCTCTGCCTCTCAGATGGAGCGGCGCAAGCTGGAATTGGCCGCCAAGCAGGAGGTACTGGGCGAGGCCTTTTCCCTGGCCCTGGAAAAGCTGTGCAGCCTGCCCGAGAAGGAGTACATCGCCTTGCTGACCAAGCTGGTGCTGGAGGCCTCCTCCTCCGGCAAAGAGCAGTTGATCTTCTCCCAAAAGGACCGGGTCACCGTAGGCAAGCAGGTGGTCATTGCCGCCAACGAGGCCCTGGTCAAGGGGCGGGCTCCTGCCCTGCCTGAGGAGGTAACCAGGTCCAAGGTGGGCGCCTTGGTGGATAAGCTGGTCCACAGCACTGCCGCAGTGGTCACCGGCGCAGGCATGCTCACCCTGTCCGAGGAGACCCGGGACATCAGGGGCGGCTTCATCATGGTGGACGGCGACGTGGAGATCAACTGCGCCTTTGAGACACTGGTCCGCCTGCAGCGGGAGCAGATGGAGAAGAAGGTCGCCGACACATTGTTTCAATCGTAAGGAAGGGGGCAGTTAAATTGTCCCACCGCAAAAAAGATACCGACTATCTGGCCATCTCCGCCCGTATCCGGGCCATGGAGAACAAGCTCCTCACCCGGGAGCGAATGGATCGGATGATCGAAGCCCGGGACGATGCTGAGGCCATGAAGATCCTCGCTGAGTGCGGCTACAACGACGCCGTCGGTCTGGACACGTGCCTGGCCCAGGCTCGCGCCGAGGTCTTTCGGGACATGAAGCATGGCGCGCCCGATCCCCGGCTTGTGGAGGTCTTTCAGATCAAGTACGACTACCACAACGCTAAAACCATCCTGAAGAGTCAGGCCATGGGTACCGATCCGGAGCGCCTGCTGCTCTCCGGCGGCCGGTACGACCCTGCCCAGCTGTGGGACGGCTGGAAGCGGGAGGCTCTCAGCGGGGTCAGCGAGACCTTCAAGCGTGCTATGGAACAGGGGGCAGCCGCCTTGGCTGATGGGGGCGACCCCCAGCAGGCCGACCTGATTCTGGACCGGGCCTGCTACAATGAGATGGCCGGGCTGGCCAGAGAACTGGGCAGTTCCTTCCTCCAGGGCTATGTCCGCCTGTCGGTGGACGTGGCCAACCTGCGCGCCGCCGTTCGAGTCCACCGCATGGGAAAGGAGGGCGATTTCCTGCGCCAGGTGCTGCTGCCCGGGGGCAGCATATCTGAACAGGCCATCGCCGCCGCCCGGGGAGACGCTCTGGGCGAGGTGTTCCGCTCCGGACCTCTGGCCCAGGCGGCCGACCTGGGGACCAGGCTTGCCGCGCCCGGAGGGGAAGCCCTCACCGCCTTTGAGCGGGAGTGCGACAACGCTCTTACCGCCTATCTGTCCGCTGCCCGCCGCGTTCCCTTTGGGGAGGAGACGGTCATCGGTTACCTGTACGCCAAAGAGCAGGAGTTTACCGCCATCCGGGCCATCTTTGCCGGACGGGCGGCGGGGCTGGACGGAGATACTATCCGTGCCCGGCTTCGGGAAACCTATGTGTAAGGGGGTAGGCAGATATGTATAAAATTGCCGCCATGGGCGACAAGGACAGTGTTCTGGGCTTCAAGGCTCTGGGGCTGGAGGTCTGTCCTGTGGACTCCCCCGAGGAAGGCCGGGAGGCCCTCCACCGCATGGCGAAGGAGAACTACGCCATCATCTATATTACCGAGCAGCTGGCCGCCCAGCTCCCCCAGGAGATCGCCCGGTATAAGGACGCCCTTACCCCGGCTATCATTTTGATCCCCGGCAAGGAGGGCTCCCTGGGCATCGGCATGGCCAATGTCAAGACCGCCGTAGAGCGCGCGGTCGGCGCAGATATACTGTAAGACGTGCGCACAAGCCTCCTTTGGCAAAGGAGGTGGCATTCGCGAAGCGAATGACGGAGGATTGTATTTCGCCTGCGGCGAAATACAATCCCCATCCGGCTTTGCCGGGAGCCCCTTTGCCAAAGGGGCCGTTCAGAAGTGGATCCAAGAAATTAACCCAGAAAGAAGGTTTGCAAAGCCTATGGGAAAAATTGTTAAGGTCTCCGGCCCGCTGGTGGTAGCCACCGGCATGGAGGAGGCCAACATGGCCGACGTGGTCCGTGTGGGCGAGCAGCGCCTGATCGGTGAGATCCTCACCATGACGGGCGGCTCCGCCTCCATCCAGGTCTATGAGGAGACCTCCGGCCTGGGCCCCGGCGCCGACGTGGTCACCACCGGCGCTCCCCTGTCCGTGGAGCTGGGCCCCGGTCTGATCGAGAACATCTACGACGGCATCCAGCGCCCGCTGGAGGTCATCATGCAGAAGGTTCAGGGCAACAATCTGCCCCGAGGCGTGGAGGTGCCCGCCCTCGACCGGGAGAAGCAGTGGGACTTCACCGCCGTTGTCCAGCCCGGAACAAGGGTGGTGGGCGGCGACATCATCGGCACCGTCCAGGAGACCCCCTCCATTCTCCACAAGATCATGATCCCCCCCAAGATGAGCGGCACCATTGAGTCCATTGAGTCCGGCTGCTTCACCGTGCTGGACAAGATCGGCGTTCTGGTGGACGACAAGGGGGAGAAGCATGAGCTGACCATGATGCAGAAGTGGCCCGTCCGTGTGGGCCGCCCCTACAAGCATAAGTACCCCCCGGTAATTCCCCTCCAGTCCGGCCAGCGGATTGTAGACACCTTTTTCCCCGTGGCCAAAGGCGGCACCGCCGCCATCCCCGGTCCCTTCGGAAGCGGCAAGACCGTGATGCAGCACGCCCTGGCCAAGTTCTCTGACGTGGACGTGGTCATCTACATCGGCTGCGGCGAGCGGGGCAACGAGATGACCGACGTGCTCCGGGAGTTCCCCGAGCTGATCGACCCCCGCACCGGCGAGACCCTGATGAAGCGGACGGTGCTCATCGCCAACACCTCCGACATGCCGGTGGCCGCCCGTGAGGCCTCCATCTATACCGGCATCACCATTGCCGAGTACTTCCGTGACATGGGCTACGCCGTAGCCGTCATCGCCGACTCCACCTCACGCTGGGCCGAAGCCCTGCGCGAGATGTCCGGCCGTCTGGAGGAGATGCCCGGCGAGGAGGGCTACCCTGCCTACCTGTCCTCCCGTCTGGCCCAGTTCTACGAGCGGGCCGGTTCCGTCTCCTGCCTGGGCTCCGAGGAGGACCGCCGTGGCAGCCTGACCGCCGTGGGTGCGGTCTCTCCTCCGGGCGGCGATCTGTCCGAGCCCGTCTCTCAGGCCACCATGCGTATCGTGAAAGTGTTCTGGGCTCTGGACGCCTCCCTGGCCTACCGCCGTCATTTCCCCGCCATCAACTGGCTCACTTCCCACACCCTGTATCTGGATTCCCTGCGCCCCTGGTATGACGAAAATCTGGGCAAGGATTTCCTGCTCAACCGGGAGTGGGCCATGTCCACCCTCCAGGAGGAGGCCAACCTGAACGAGATCGTCCAGCTGGTGGGCAAGGACTCCCTGTCCGCCAGGGACCAGATCACCCTGGAGATTGCCAAGATGCTCCGGGAGGACTTCCTCCAGCAGAACTCTTTCGTGGATATCGACTGCTACTCCGAATATGACCGCCAGGCCCGTATGCTGGCTATGATCCGCCGCTACGAGGACCTGTGCCGGGATGCTTCCGCCAAGGGCGGCAGCCTGAACGACCTTTTCTCCATCCCTGTGCGGGAAAAGATCGGCCGTGCCAAGTCTGTGGTGGCAGACGAGTATCAGGCCGCCTACGACATCATTAACAAGGAGATGGAGGAGCAGATCACCGCCATCGCCGAGAAGGGAGCGGATGAAGTATGATTCGGGAATATAAGACAATCGAAGAAATCTCCGGCCCCCTGATGGTGGTCAAGCGGGTCCAGGGCGTCACCTATGACGAGCTGGCCGAGGTGGAACTCACCGACGGCACCATCCGCCGCTGCAAGGTGCTGGAGGTCAACGGCGACTCCGCCGTGGTTCAGCTGTTTGAGGCCTCCGCCGGCATCAACCTTGCCGAATCCAAAATCCGGTTCCTGGGCCATCCCCTTCAGCTGGCTGTCTCGGGCGACATGCTGGGCCGGGTCTTTAACGGCATGGGCCAGCCCATTGACGGCGGCCCCGCTATCCTGGCCGACGAGTACCGGGATATCAACGGCCTGGCCATGAATCCCGCCGCCCGGAACTACCCCAACGAGTTTATCCAGACTGGCATCTCTACCATCGACGGACTGAATACCCTGGTCCGCGGCCAGAAGCTGCCCATCTTCTCCGGCTCCGGCCTGCCCCACTCCGCTTTGGCCGCCCAGATCGCCCGCCAGGCCAAGGTGCTGGACGGAGAGTCCAACTTCGCTGTGGTCTTTGCCGCTATCGGCATCACCTTTGAGGAATCCGAGTTTTTTGTCCAGGAGTTCAAGCGCACCGGCGCCATTGACCGCACCGTGCTGTTCACCAACCTGGCCAACGACCCCGCCGTAGAGCGTATTGCCACTCCCCGTATGGCCCTCACTGCAGCTGAGTATCTTGCCTTTGAGAAAGGGATGCACGTACTGGTCATCCTCACCGACATCACCAACTACGCAGAGGCTCTGCGTGAGGTCTCCGCCGCCAAGAAGGAGGTCCCGGGCCGCCGCGGCTACCCTGGTTACCTGTACACTGACCTGGCCACCCTCTATGAGCGGGCGGGCCGTCAGATCGGCAAGGAGGGGTCCATCACCATGATCCCCATCCTCACCATGCCCGAGGATGACAAAACCCACCCCATCCCCGATCTGACCGGTTATATCACTGAGGGGCAGATCATCCTGTCCCGAGAGCTGTTCCGCAAGGGCGTCAACCCCCCGGTGGACGTGCTGCCCTCTCTGTCCCGTCTGAAGGACAAAGGCACCGGCGAGGGTAAGACCCGTGAGGACCACTCCGGCACCATGAACCAGCTCTTCGCGGCCTACGCCACCGGCAAGGAGAATAAGGAGCTGATGTCCATCCTGGGCGAGGCGGCCCTCTCCCCCACCGACCTGCTGTACGCCAAATTTGCCGACGAGTTTGAGAAGCGCTACGTCTCCCAGGGGACGGACGAAAACCGATCCATCTTCGAAACCCTGGATCTGGGCTGGGACCTGTTGTCCATCCTGCCCACCAGCGAGCTGAAGCGCATCAAGCCGGAATTTATCGCCAAGTATATGTCCAAGAAGGAACAAGGGGGGGTATAAATGCCTTCCACAACGATTAACCCCACCCGACAGGAGCTGAACCGTCTGAAAAACCGTCTGCGCACCTCCATCCGCGGCCATAAGCTGCTCAAGGACAAGCGGGACGAGTTGATGAAACAGTTCATGGATGTGGTGCGGGAGAACCGGGCCCTTCGGAAACGGGTGGAGGAGGGCCTGATGAAGGCCCACGGCGCTTTTACTGTGGCCGCCGCCCTCATGTCCCCGGAGATGCTGGAGCAGTCCCTGCTCTATCCCAAGCAGAATGTGGAGCTGGACATGACCTTCCAGAATATCATGTCGGTAGACGTACCCCAGTACCAGTTCCGCACCAGCAGCCAGGACCCGGGTGAGGTCTATCCCTACGGCTTCGCCCAGACCAGCGGAGAGCTGGACGACGCGGTGGACGCCCTGTCCCGGGTGCTTTCCGACATGCTGCGGCTGGCTGAGGTGGAAAAGACTTCCCAGCTGCTGGCGGAGGAGATCGAGAAAACCCGCCGCCGGGTCAACGCCCTGGAGTATGTCAAGATTCCCGAGATGCAGGCCAACATCAAGTATATCACCATGAAGCTGGATGAAAACGAGCGCGCCAATACCATCCGGCTCATGAAGGTGAAGGACATGATTTTGAAAGAGGCCATCCAGGAAAAACGGGCCGAGACTGCTCAGGCCATTGAGGCCTTTGGCGGAGAGGCGCCAACGCAGGCGTAAGAGTCTCATCAAAACGGTACTGCCTGGGGAAAACCGGGCAGTACCATTTTTAAGGGAGGAACATTATGAGCTTAGTTCAAGCTGTCATATGCGACCAGTTTGCGTTTGTCTGCGGAGAGCAGCAGTTAAATCTGAACAACGGCGGCGTACTGCACAATTTCAGAAAAATTTTTAGAGTGAACGACAATGTAATTATCGGCCTGTCTGGCATGGTTGAGGACAATTATTACCTGTTTCAGGACTATTTGAACGTGGACTTCACTCTGAAGGAGGGCTGCCCGGACAGCTTGGAGGAAGTGTTTGAAAAGGTGGCCGCCAGATACCGGGAGATGGTGGAACAGGGCGAGTGTGATGTGTTCAGCCTGGTCTGCGGCTGGAACGGCAGCGAGTTTGAGGCAAAGACATATTATATCAACTCGGTCTGCACGGAGGACAGCAGAATTACAGATGTCAGGCCGGAGCATGAGAAGGACGCCAAGCTGATCTCCTGCGGCGACAACCGGCACTATGACAATTTCCTGTCCGCCGTGTATCGGCACGGAGCCGATATCCCCGGACTGCAGAAGGCTTTTCGGGACGTATTGGCCCAGGGTATCATGTTTGACGATTATATCGACAAAAACGCCCAGTTTGAAGTGATCCGGAGACCGGAATAATGTAAGGGGCGGTCCCTCGGGACCGCCCCTCAGCCTGTCGAAAAGCGGCCTGTTTGGAGAAGATCCAGACAGGCCGCAAAGA
>CANEFX010000031.1 GCA_947426945.1 uncultured Bacillota bacterium | reverse complement strand
ATCAACAAGATGGATAAGCCGGCGGCCAACCCCGACCGGATCATGCAGCAGCTCACCGAGTACTCCCTGGTCCCCGAGGATTGGGGCGGCGAGACCATCGTGTGCCCCATCTCCGCCAAGACGGGTATGGGCATCGACAACCTGCTGGACATGGTGGTCCTCACCGCCGAGGTCCAGGAGCTGAAGGCCAATCCCAACCGCACCGCCCACGGCGCGGTGATCGAGGCCCGGCTGGACAAGGGCCGGGGTCCGGTGGCCACCCTGCTGGTGCAGAACGGCACTCTGAAGCAGGGCGACGTCATTATCGCCGGCACCGCCGTGGGCCGTGTCCGGGCTATGACCGACGCCCGCGGCCAGAAGCTTACCGAGGCGGGTCCCTCCGTCCCGGTGGAGATTATCGGTATGGGGGAGGTGCCCGGCGCGGGCGACGACTTCCACGCCGTGGCCGACGAGCGTATGGCCCGTGAACTGGTGGAGCAGCGGAAAACCGAGCGGAAGGACGCTCTCACCAGCAATGTGGGCAAGGTCACCCTGGAGGATCTGTTCAGTCAGATCCAGGCCGGGGAGATGAAGAACCTGAACGTCATCGTCAAGGCCGACGTCCAGGGCTCCGCCGAGGCGGTGAAGGCCTCTCTGGAGAAGCTGAGCAACGAGGAGGTCCGGGTCCGGGTTATCCACTGCGCCGTTGGCGCCATCAGCGAGAGCGACGTAATGCTGGCAGGCACCTCCGGAGCCATCATCGTTGGCTTCAACGTCCGCCCGGACAACAACGCCAAGGACTCCGCCGTCCGCATGGGGGTGGATATGCGGATGTACCGGGTCATCTACGACGCCATCAACGAGATCGAAGCGGCTATGAAGGGCATGCTGGCCCCCAAGTTCAAAGAGGTGGACCTGGGTCGGGCCGAGGTTCGAAACGTGTTCCGTATCACTGGCGTGGGCATGGTAGCCGGCTGTTACGTGCTGGACGGCAAGATGCAGCGCAACGCCCAAATGCGCCTGCTCCGGGACAATATCGTTATCTATGACGGGGCCATTGCCTCCCTCCAGCGCTTTAAGGACTCCGTGAAGGAAGTGGCCGCCGGTTATGAGTGCGGCATCACCTTTGAGAAATTCCAGGATATCAAGGAGAGGGACATCATCGAGGCGTTCCTCATGGAGCAGATCGAGGTATAAGTTTTCAGCCGACGGGGCGGGCGCTTTCGCCCGTCCCGCTTTGCTTGTGGAGGAAAATTATGAGCCGTGTTTTGGTCATTGCAGCCGACAAGGAACTGCCGCTATGTGATTTCCAGGAGCCCTGCACCTCACAGAGCGGAGGGTATACCGCTACCTTCGATCAGGGGTTTAAGGTGGAGGCGCTGAACTACTACCGTCAGGCGGTGGAGGAGCTGGGCTGGCCCATGAAGCCCTTCCAGTACGAGTTTGCGCTGGAAAAGATTGAGAAGGATCTTGAGAATCTGCGGGGTTATTTGGAGAAAAACTTTTCTTCAGGGGAAGTTTTAGAGCTGTGGAGTGTCTGGCTGAGCGGCGACGTGAATAAAAAGCGCCCGCCCCGGTTCCAAGGCAGGCTGTCGGACTTTGACATGGACACACTGGAGCAGTTTTTGTCCGCAGAAGAAATTTGTTTCGACATCACGATATAAGGAGAAAACTATGGCAAACAATCGAATCGGACGCATCAACGAGGAGGTGCAGCGGGAGCTGGCCGCCCTCATTCCCACGGTGAAAGATCCTCGGGTAACGGGAATGATCTCGGTAACGGCGGCGGATGTCACCCCCGACCTGAAATTCGCCAAGGTCTATATCTCGGTGCTGGACAAGGGGGACAGTGAGCAGGTGTTGAAGGGCCTGAAATCCGCAGCCGGCTATCTCCGCCGGGAGCTGGGCCGGGCCCTGAACCTGCGTCACACCCCGGAGCTCACTTTCTTTCGGGACGACTCCATGGCCAAGGGAGCCAGGATTCTGGAGATGCTCCAGGATCCGGAGGTGGTCAAGCCCGCCAACCCGGCCAACGAGCACATCATTTTGGAGGATGAGGAATGAATACCATCACAATAGCCCAGGCGGCTGAATTTCTCCAGGCCCATGACGGCTATCTGATCCTGACTCATGTCCGCCCCGACGGGGATACCATTGGCTGCGCGGCGGGGCTGTGCCGCGCCCTGCGGCAGGCCGGCAAAACCGCCCATGTGCTGGAAAACCCTGAGGCCACCGAGCTCTTCACTCCCTATTTTAAGGGTCTCACCGCACCTGAGGGCTTTGCGCCGGACACGGTGGTGTCAGTGGACATCGCCGCCCGCTCTCTCTTTCCGGAGGGGGCAACGCAGTATCTGGACCGGGTAGATCTGGCCATAGACCACCACCCTTCCCAGGAGTTTTTTGCTCGGGCCACCTGTCTGGACAGCGGAAGGGCCGCCTGCGGCCAGATTGTCCATGAAATCGTCAAGCAGTTTGCCCAAATTACCCCGGAGATCGGAGAGGCCCTTTATGTAGCCGTCTCCACTGACTGCGGCTGCTTCCAGTACAGCAACACCGACGCCTGCGCCCACCGGACGGCGGCAGAGCTGATGGAGAGCGGCTTTAATCCCTACCCGGTGAACCGGAAATTCTTCCGCACCAAGACCTTCAAGCGTCTCAGGCTGGAAGGGATGCTTACCGCGGGCATGGAACTGCGGGACGGAGGTCAGACCGCCCTGGTCTTTCTCACCCGCCAGATGATGAACGAGGTGGGAGCCGGTGAGCGGGATATGGACGATATCTCCGCCTTTGTGGGCCAGATTGAAGGGGTCAAAAACGGCGTCACGCTGAAGGAGACTGCCGACGGCCACGTGAAGATATCCCTGCGTACCGATCCTGGAGACCTGAACGCCTCCGCCGTCTGCGCCCTGCTGGGAGGCGGCGGCCATGCCGCTGCCGCGGGCGCTATGGCGGAGGGACCTATGGAGCGGGTCCGCCAGGCTGTCATCCATGCTATTGAGCAGGTGCGCAATGGCTAACGGCGTCCTGATTATTGACAAGCCGGAAGGCTGGACCTCCATGGACGTGTGCGCCAAACTTCGGGGCATTTTCCATGAGAAGCGAGTGGGCCACGGCGGCACTCTGGACCCCATGGCCACCGGTGTGCTGCCTGTATTTATCGGCCGGGCCACCCGGGCGGTGGAGTTTGCAGAAAAGTCCGATAAGGAATATATTGCCGGTTTAAAACTAGGTGTTGTTACCAATACCCAGGATATCTCCGGTGAGGTGCTGGAGGAGCATCCCGTCCGGGTCGGCCGGGAACAGCTGGAGAAGGCTCTGGAACAGTTCCGGGGGGACATCCTCCAGGTACCCCCCATGTATTCCGCCATCAAGATAGGCGGCAAGAAGCTTTACGAGCTGGCCCGAAAAGGCCGTGAAGTAGAACGCCCTGCCAGGCCTGTGACTATAAGCGCCTTGGAAACTCTGGAGGAGCAAGGAGAAGGTCTTTACACAATCCGGGTGCGCTGCTCCAAGGGCACTTATATCCGCACCCTCTGCCACGATATCGGCCGGACCCTGGGCTGCGGGGGATGCATGGCCTCCCTGCGGCGGACCATGGCCGCCGGCTTTACACTGGAGAGTACTGTAACGCTGGAACAGGTCCAGGAATCGGCAGACCCGGCGTCCCTGCTACTTCCGGTGGACTGTTTTTTTGCCGGCAGGCCGGTACTTATGCTGAAAAGCGTCGAGGCGGAGAAAAAGATCCGCAACGGCATGACAGTGGTGCTTCCCAGTCTGGCCCCGGGTGAATACAGAGTGTATTCTCAGGATGAAATATTCCTAGCCCTGTGCCGGGCAGAGGGCGGAAAGCTGACTACGATCAAGAGCTTTTTTGAGGTGTGACATATGACCAAATCCAAACGCGTGATCGCCCTAGGCTTCTTCGATGGGGTGCATCTGGGCCACGGGGCGCTGTTGCACGCTGTGAGCGAGACAGCCGTCCGGCTGGGGGTCCTTCCCTGCGCCTTTACCTTTGATAAAAGCCCCACCGCCGTCATCACCGGGCAGAATGTCCCGCTGTTGTCCACCGTGGAGGACCGCATTCTCCTCATGCGGGAGTGCTATGGAATTCAGGAGGTGGTGGTCGCCCCCTTTGACGCCATGCAGCGCATGGACTGGGAAGACTTTGTCGCCAGATACCTGGCGGAGGAACTGGGCGCGGTCCACGTGGTGGCCGGCCACGACTTCCATTTCGGCTACATGGGCAAGGGCAACCCGGAGCGGCTGAAGGCCAAGTGCCGGGAGCTGGGGATGGGCTGCGACATTATCCAAAAGGTGGAGCGGGACGGCATAACCATCTCTTCAACCTACATCCGCACCCTGGTGGCCCAGGGGGAGGTGGAGCGGGCCGCCCAGTTTCTCGGCCACCCCCATATTCTCACCCAGAAGGTAAGCCGCGGCAAAGGTATCGGGCATTCCGCTCTGGGCTTTCCTACCGTCAACCTGCGGGTGCCCGAGGGGGTAATCGTCCCCGCCTTCGGCGTTTACGCCACCCGGGTTTGGTTCGACGGCCAGAGCCGGGCCGCCGTCACCAACGTGGGCGTACGCCCCACCGTGCAGGACAACGACGGCCGTGTGACAGTGGAGGGCTTCATCCTGAACTTTGACGGCGACCTCTACAGCCACCAGGTGCGCATGGAGTTCCATAAGCGCCTGCGGGGGGAGCGGAAGTTCCCCTCTATGGAAGCCCTGGCCCGGGAGATCAAAAGGAACGCTGCCCAGACAAGGGAATATTTTGGAGGAGAATGATGGGGATGTTTCACCTGCTGCACCACGAGCACCAAGCCCGGTACGACAGGATGTTCCCATATCTGTGGGCCTATGTCATCCTGCTGTCTCTGGGCGGTTTCGTTATGGACAGCCCCGCCGGTATTCTGCGGGGACTGTACACCATCGTCACTACCGAGGATGCCCTGATCACCGACTATGTTCTGGTGGCAGGGCCGGGGGCAGCGCTGGTGAACTCCGCCATTGTCACCGCCATCAGCATCTGCGTGCTCTATGCCGCCGGGGACACTCTCAACGGCATGACCCTGGTGGAGATGGGACTGATGTCCGGCTTTTCCCTCTTTGGAAAAAATTTTGTCAACATCTGGCCCATTTTGGCTGGAACCTGGCTGTATACCAAGGTGCGCAGACAGCCGGCTGCCGGCAATATCGGCATCGGCCTGATGGCCACCGCCCTGGCCCCCATCGTCAGCTATATCGCCCTGGACAACGGCTGGGGCGGACCCATCGAGGGCGTGCTGGTGGGGCTGGCCATCGGGTTTATCATGCCTCCCCTGGCCACCTACACCTACCGCATCCAGAACGGCATGAACCTGTACAACGTAGGCTTTGCCTGTGGGCTGACGGCTATGATCTGCGTACCCCTGATGGCCTCTCTGGGGGCGGACCCCACCACCTACTACCGCTGGGCCGAGGGCTATAACCTTCACTTTGGCGTTATGCTGGGTATGCTGTGCGTGATTTTGGTCATTGGCGGCCTGTTTTTCGCTCGAAAACCCCTGTGGGCGGCCTGGGCAGGTTACCGCCGGCTGCTCCAGACCAGCGGCCGGGCACCCAGCGACTACCTGCGCATGTTCGGTCCCGCCCCAGTGGTGGTCAACGCCGGGGTGAACGGCCTGATCGGGATGGCTTTTATCCTTCTGTCCGGCGGAGACCTGAACGGTCCCACCGTAGGGGGCATCCTCACCATTATGGGTTTCTCTGCCTTTGGCAAGCACGCTTTCAACATTCTGCCCGTCATGGCCGGGGTGGCTCTGGGCAGCGTAGTGATGGACTGGTCCCTCACTGACTCCTCCGTCCAGCTGGCCTGCCTGTTCTGCACCACACTGGCTCCCGTCGCCGGATATTTCGGCTGGGGCTATGGGGTGCTGGCCGGATTTCTCCATTCCTCGGTGGTGCTGTACACCGGCTCCCCCGTGGCGGGGATGAATCTGTATAACAACGGCTTTTCCGGCGGACTCATCGCCATTGTTCTCTACCCCACCATTATGGCCATTGCCCGCCACCGCAAGCCGGTGCTTCAGGAGGAGGACTATTTCGACCAGCTGGAGGGCGACCGTCCCGTCATCCCTCCAGATCCCCACGAGATTAAGGAGGAAGAATAAGAACCGCCCCTTGGGGCGGTTCTTGCAGCCGGCACACCTGAAAAGAAATAAAAGACGACAGCAGCCGCCCTGCACCATTTTAATCGCCGAGCTCCACAGATTTTCAGGCGTGCTGCACTATCCGAAGCACACCCTCACCGCCCAGGCGGCGGCCAGAAAGCCGGTGAGATCGGCGCACAGGGCGGCGGGAACAGCATAGCGAGTCCTGGTAATCCCTACAGCACCGAAGTAGACAGCGACAGTATAAAAGGTGGTCTCGGTGGAGCCCAGCATAACGGCAGCGGTGCGGCCCAGTTGAGAGTCAGGGCCATAGGTGGAAATCAGTTCCGCTCCAACTCCCAGGGCGGCGGAGCCGCTGATGGGACGCACCAGCATCAGGGGCAGCAGCTCGGAGGGCAGGCCCAGCCGGTCCAGAAGCGGGGACAGCGCCCGGGCCAAAAGCTCCAGCGCGCCGGAGGCCCGGAGCATGTACACCGCCGTCATCAGTCCCACCAGAGCGGGGATGATACGGGTCAGGGTCTCCAGGCCGGATCCCGCCCCCTGGACCAGGGCGGAGTAGACGTCCACCCGCCGGAAAGCTGCGTAAATTGCGACGGCCCCAATAGTGAAGGGGACCAGCATGGTAAAGAACAAATCCATAAGTTACCTCCCAAAAGGTCCCTTTGGCAAGGGGCCTTTTTACGCCCTCCAAACTCGGGAAAAAACCTTACAGGCCAGAATCCCCACCCCCACAGACAGGGCGGAGGCCAGCCACACCGCCGGAAGGATATCAAAGGGGGCGGCACAGCCTTCCGCCGCCCGGACCGAGGCCACGGTGGTCGGGATAAGCTGGATAGAGGCGGTGTTGCACACCACCAGCATGCAAAGGCTGTCCGAAGCCGTGCCGGGACTGCGCCGGGCCAGGCGGCGGGCGGCCTCCAGCCCCAAAGGAGTGGCTGCGCTGCCCAGCCCCAGCAGGTTGGCGGACACATTGGCCGAAATGCTGTCCATAGCCTCCCGATCTTTTGCCGCCTGGGGAAAAAGCCGGCGCAGAACAGGCGAGAGCAGCCGGGACAGCCTGTCGGCCAGT
The DNA here is from genome assembly GCA_947426945.1 of uncultured Bacillota bacterium. Taxonomy (GTDB): domain Bacteria; phylum Bacillota; class Clostridia; order Oscillospirales; family Oscillospiraceae; genus Lawsonibacter. The sequence continues at coordinate 16,279 of CANEFX010000031.1, read as the reverse complement.
CCCGACTGGCGCATAACCTCCATCACTCCCGTCCACAGGCAGAGCATCCCTGCAATGGACAGCGCCAGCTGCACCGCCGCCGCCGCACCTTCCACCGCCGCCGCCGCCACCTCCGGACCCTGCCCCGTGGCCAGCCCACACAGGATGGACGCCGCGACCATCCCCGTCCAAATTACCGTCATGGTCAAGACTTCTCCCCCCTCTTGTCCATCTATACGGAGGCAACTGGAAAATCATGTCTGCGGAAAAACCAGAAATTTACAAAAAAATCCAGCTCATAACCCTATTTCCACAAAAATTCTACATTTTTTACTCTATTTTGCCCGATAGAAACAGTTGACAGGGTATTTTTTTACCGTTACAATATAAGTGAGAATAGACGGCTCCGGGACGGCCCGTCCGCCCTGGATTTTGGAACAGATAAAAAGGAGGCATTTTATGAAATCCACTGGCATTGTCCGAAAGGTGGACGAACTGGGCCGCATCGTACTGCCCATCGAACTGCGCCGCACTCTGGATATCGAGGAGAAGGACTCCTTGGAGATCTACATGGATGGTCCGTCCATCGTGTTGAAGAAGTTCCAGCCCGCCTGCATCTTCTGCGACAGTGAAAAAGACATTATTGAGTTCCATGGGAAGAATGTGTGTCCCAAGTGCTTTCAGGAAATGGGCGGCCTTTTCACCAGGCAGTCCCGGTAAGGACAGAGCATCCCCCCGGCCTCTCAGCCGGGGGGATGCTTTTTCATCAGAGGTCCTCAGTCCACTATGGACAGCGCGGAGACGGTGTAGCCGAACATATTGTCTCGAGGCTGGAGCACAGCTTGGAACCGCACCAGGGTCTCGTCCTCCACCTCGTCCACCAGCGCACCGGAGAGCAGGAGGGCGCCCCCCTCCGTCCGGAGGTTGTCAACCCGGACATGCACCATATCGTCCTCTCCGCAGACCAGAAGATAGCTGCGGGACACGTTGTCGTAGTTCATCCGGTCCCGGAGCCCGGCGGGCAGGGCGCCCAGCGCCTCAAAGTCCTCCGTCAAGGCGGCGGCGTAGTCCCGCACAGTCTCCTCGGGGAGATACAGCTCGCCGTTTTTTTCGTCACAGCGGCTGTCCATCTGCCCGTAAAGAGAGAGCATGTTGTACAGCCCCTCCCAAACCAGTCCGCCGTTCTCAAAATTGAAGCTGTCCCGCTCCTGGTTCAGCATGGCCAGCAGCATCGCATGAAGGACGGGGCTCATAGACTCCACAGCGTCTGTCTGAGCGGGAAGATCGCCGGGAAGGTAGTCCTGGGTTGGAAGCGAAGCCTCCTCATGGCTTGCCGGACCCACGCTGTTCACAGGTAAAATGAGCATCGACGTGATGAGGGCCGCTGTCAGTAACTTTTTTAACATAAGGAGACCTCCTTTCTCGTTTGTATTATTATTTTAGCACGTCTGTTCTGTTACCGTCTTATCGAAGCCGTTACGGGACAGTGAAAAAAGGGTTACAATTCAGTTGCATTTTTCCAGGGCCCGTCCCTGTTTGTAACTTATGCGGACCGCAGACAGGACATGCCTGTTTTTGAGATTCTCCCAAACACAGAGATTTTATCTGTGTTTCTCCTGCCTCCGGCGGAAAACACGTCAACCGATCTTTCCGGTGTACACTCCCCTGTTTTTCTCCGGTTGACCAGGTGGTTTATTTGGATTACAATGTAAAGGCGCACAAATAAGCCGGAGATGTGATAGGCGGGCGCACAATATGCGCCCCTGTACAATCAACCCACAATATAAAGGATGTTATACATATGCTCAACCACGAACAGGAAATACGATTCTGTAAAGCCCGCCGGGAAACCATTTCCCGGGAGTTCGGCCGGCTGAACCCGGAGCAGCGCAAGGCTGTCCTGGCTACTGAGGGGCCGCTGCTGCTGCTGGCGGGGGCGGGGAGCGGCAAAACCACCGTGCTGATCCACCGCATCGCCAACCTGATGAAATACGGCCGGGGCTCCGACTGTGATGAGGTTCCGGAGTCCGTTACGGAGGACGACCTGACCTTTCTGGAGGAGTACGCCCGGACCGGACAGGGGGACGGAGCCCGACAGGAGCGGCTGTGCCGGCTGGAGCCCGCAGCCCCCTGGACCATCCTGGCCATCACCTTCACCAACAAGGCCGCCGGGGAACTGAAGGACCGTCTGGCCGCCATGCTGGGCCCCTCCGCCAACGACGTCTGGGCCAGTACCTTCCACTCCGCCTGTGTGCGCATCCTCCGCCGGGATATCGACAAGCTGGGCTTCTCCTCCTCCTTCACCATTTACGATACCGACGACTCCCTGCGGGTGGTGAAGGAGATCCTCAAGGAGCAGAACATCGACGACAAGCAGTTTCCGCCCCGGTCGGTGCTGGGGTACATCTCCCGGGCCAAGGACGCCATGAAGCTGGCCCCGGAGTACCTGGCCGAGTGCAAGGCGGCGGAGGATTTCCGGCTGACCAGAATCGCCAATATCTACATGGAGTACCAGCGGCGGCTGTGGGAGGCCAACGCCCTGGACTTTGACGACATCATCCTCCACACCGTCCGGCTGCTCCAGGGCTTTGACGACGTGAGAGAATATTACCAGCGGAAATTCCGCTATGTGCTCATCGACGAGTATCAGGACACCAACAATCTGCAATATCTTTTGGCCTCCACTCTGGCGGGAGGATATGAGAACTTCTGCGTCGTGGGTGACGACGACCAGTCCATCTACCGCTTCCGTGGGGCCACCATCGAGAACATCCTGTCCTTCGAAAAACAGTACAAGGGCTGCCGCACCATCCGCCTGGAGGAGAACTACCGCTCCACCGGACACATCCTGGACGCGGCCAATGCTGTCATCCGCAACAACCAGGGCCGCAAGGGCAAGGAGCTGTGGACCAAGGCCGGCCCGGGGGAGACCCTCCATCTGTATACCGCCATGAACGAGAACGATGAAGCCCAGTATGTGGCCGATCGAATTTTAGCCAACTATGGACAGGGCCGGAAATGGAGGGACCACGCCGTCCTCTACCGGATGAACGCCCAGTCTAACCAGATGGAACAGGCCTTCAAACGAAACGGCGTGCCTTATCGGATCATCGGGGGCACCCGGTTCTTTGACCGGGCAGAGGTGAAGGACGTGCTGGCCTATCTGGCCGTACTGGACAACCCGGAGGACGATCTGCGTCTCACCCGTATCATCAACAATCCCCCCCGGGGTATCGGCGCCCGGACGGTGGAGGCCGCCCAGGAGCTGGCCCGGCAGGAGGAGACCTCCTTTTACGCGGTCATCGACAACGCTGTCATGTATCCCGAGCTGAAGAAGGCGGCCCCCAGGCTGTCCGCCTTCACCGGGATGATTCAGGAGCTCTACCAGCTACTGGCCGACAACCGGATGACCCTCCCCGACTTCTATGAGGAGCTTCTCGCCCGTACCGGCTATGCCGTGATGCTGGAGAGCAAAAATACCGTGGAGGACCGCACCCGGCTGGAGAACGTGCGGGAGCTGCTCACTTCCATCAACAGCTATCTGGAAAACCGGGCCGATCCGGAGGAGTCGCTGGCCGACGCCCTCCACGGCTTTCTGGACGAGATCGCCCTGTACACCGATATCGACAGCCACGACCCCAGCCAGGACTGCGTGGTGATGATGACCATGCACGCCGCCAAGGGGCTGGAGTTCCCGGTGGTCTTTGTGGTGGGTGCGGAGGAGGGCATCTTCCCCGGCATCCGGGCCATCGGCGAGGCGGAGGAGATGGAGGAGGAGCGCCGGCTGTGCTATGTGGCCATGACCCGGGCCAAGGAGCAGCTCTATCTCACCTGCGCCGGCCAGCGGATGCTCTTTGGCCGCACCAGCGCCAATCGGCCCTCCCGCTTTGTGGAGGAGATCCCCCCGGAACACCTGGAGCGGTCCGGAAAGTCTTTCCTGTCCGACCTGGGAGACGGCGGCTGGGGCGGCATGCCCAGTCGGGCCTCTGGCTACGGCGGCTACGGCCAGCGCCCCGCTTACGGCGCGGGACGGCAGGGCTACGGAGGCGGCAGGGCCGCCGCAGGGACCGCGGCCGCCCCGCCTTCAGGATACAGCCCGGGGATGGCCGACCGCTCAGTTGAGCGGTCCCTGCAGGGCGGTTCAGCTCAGGCTTCCCTCCGGCTTTCCAAAGGGGACATGGTGACTCACAAGGCCTTCGGCCGGGGGATGGTGCTGTCCGTTCAGCCCATGGGGGGCGACGCCCTGGTGGAGATTGCCTTTGACAACGTGGGCACCAAGCGGCTGATGCTCAAGGCCGCCGCCGCTCATATGTCGAAGGAATCCTAGAGGAGGCTGCTGTGGATATTTTAACGCGGGATTTTTACCACCGGGACACCTTGGCCGTGGCCCGGGACCTGCTGGGCCGGGAGATTGTGCGGGTGCTGCCCGACGGGACCGAGCTGCGGTGCCGGATCACCGAAACGGAAGCCTACATCGGCCGGCTGGACAAGGCCTGCCATGCCTACGGCTACCGGCGCACCCCCCGGACCGAGACCCTCTTCGCCCCGCCGGGGACGGCCTATATCTATCTGATTTACGGCATGTACCACTGCCTCAACTTCGTTACCGAGGAGGAGGGCGAACCCGCCGCCGTCCTCCTCCGGGGGGCGGTCCCCACCGCGAACGGGGACAGGATCGCCCAAAACCGCTTCGGTCGGGGGCTGGAGGCGCTGACTCCCTATCAGCGGAAGAATTTCCTCAACGGCCCGGGGAAGCTGTGCCGGGGGCTGGACCTCACCCGGGCCCAAAACGGCCTGGATCTGACGCAGTCCAAGAACGGACTCTATATATGCGCAGGACAGCCCCCCGCCCCCGCCTGTATTCAGGTTGGAAAGCGCATCGGCATCGACTACGCCCAGGAGGCGGTTGACTTCCCCTGGCGCTTCTGGTACGAATAAAAAATCAGGCCCCGCCGGGGCCTGATTTTTATGTTCAGTTGGCTCTGATGATGCGGACCTGGCTGCCCACAGGATCGACATAGAGGGTAAAGCTGTCGCCGTAGGACTTGATGGCCGACAGGCGCTCCGCGCCGGTGCCGGTGAGCCAGTTGGCGCTGCCCACCAGGTTTCCGCTGACAGCCTGGAAGCACTCCACCCCGTCGGCGATGCGGTAGGTCCGGCCGCCGGCGGTGACATGGGGAATCCCCTGGCTCTCGAAGAAGTCGCTGGCCTTCACGCCGCGGACCTCCGTCAGCTGAACCACACTGCGGATGGTGTTCCGGTCCTCCCGGTCCTTTCCGACCACAACGCCCACCATATCGCCGCTGTTTCCCCTGTAGATGGTGATGGGACTAAAGGCGATTTCCTGGGTCCCGCTGCGCAGATACCACTCATACCGTTCGTCGCCCTCATTGCTTACCCGGCCGCCTACCATCATACCGTAGATGTAGGCGTTTCCAGTGACGTCGCTGAGTATGATATAGTCCACCATGCCGGCGCTGTTCAGGTGGTAGCAGGCTATCTGGTCGGCGGGAATAGAAGCCGCCGTCAGGTCGCCCAGCTCCACGCTCACCATGGCTCCGGAGCTCACCTGCTCATAGACCCGCACCCCGGCGGTGACGGTGTGGCTGCCCAGCTTCATGCTCCCCACCTGGAAGGCTCCGGGCGCGCCCCGGGAGGTCAGCCGCCCCAGGCTGATGCCGCTCTTGGTCATGGAGATGGTGACCACCTGTTTGTCCAGGCTGGTGCCGAACACCGTGCCGGACAAGGGCATGGTGAGGCCGTTGGGCAGGAATAGCTCCACCTTGCCGCCCTCCACAAAGCCGATGGCAGTGGAGCTGGCCTTGCTGGAGGAGGAGGCCATACCGGCCACCTTGCCGTCGGCGGTGAGCAGGAGGACCACACTGTCCCCCGGCTTGAAGCTGCCGCAGGTGTTCCAGGCGCTCTCCAGTACGTCGAACTTCTGTCCCCCCGTAACGGTAATGCTTGTAGGGGCCTTGATGTTGGGGGCGCCCTCACTGTAGACGCAGGACAGCCGCAGGTCGGACACGATCAGGGTGTTGGACAGGCTGTCATAGGTGACCACGTCGTACTCCTTGATATCGGACATGCGGATGGACTGGCGGTTTTTCATAATGGCAAAGTCGCTCACCCCGCCGGTAAGCTGGTGGAAATCGGCGGCGGTGGCATTGCCCATGACCACCACCGCGTCGGTGCTGGCCTCCGTAGCGCCGCCGGTGGCGTAAATGGCCTGAATCTTGCCCTTATCGATGTACATGGTCACCTTGGTGCCGGACACCAGGGTGGAGTAGGCCTCCGAGTAATTCTTGCTCGCCCCTCCGGCGGAGGTGTACACAGGGGTGGAGCCGGAGACGGTGTACTGCTTGCCGCCGCTGGCCTTCAGATAGCCGGCCTGGGCGTTTCCGGACAGGGTGACGGTGACGTCGGTGCTGTCATCGGGGACGAAGGTAACAATCTCGTCCCTGTCGTTGAGCACCAGGTCTCCCCGCCTGCCCTGGAGGGCGACGGGATTGCCCGACCCCTGGGCGGGAAGGTAGGCCTCGGAGTTTTTGCTGCTGCTGGTACGGATGGCCCCGCCGGCGCTGCCGTCGTCGGTCTCCACATTGACGGCCAGGATAATCACATCGGACTCCACCCTGCCGCCCAGGGACTTGTAGTAGACCTCTCCCCCAGCGTCCTTGCACTTCAGGGCGTTGACGAAGAGCTGGGCGGCCTGGGCGCGGCTGATGCTGTCATAGGCCCCGATGGACAGACCTTTGGTCAGGCCGATGGAGGCGGCCAGGTCCAGATAGCCCTGGGGCCACACCGCTCCCGCATCCTTTCCGGTGTACTTCATGGCCCGCAGGAGGATGGTCACCGCCTCGCCCATGGTGATATTCCGGTTGGGCAGGAATCGTCCGTCCCCCACGCCGGAGATCAGCCGCACGCCGGGTTCGCCCTCACTGGAGCCGCCCACAGTATAGCTGGCGGCGTAGTTGATATAGGCCCTGGCCCAGTGGGTGCCGGTCACATCGCTGAAAATGGTCTGGGTGGCATACCGCCGGGCTTCGTTTCCCTTCTGGAGGAAGTTGACCACCATAGTGCAGAACTGGGCCCGGGTCAGGGTGCCTCCGGGGTTGAACTGGTTGCCCCCTGTGCCGCTGACCACCCCCATCAGCCGCAGAATATCGGCATTGAGGGCGGTCGTCTGGTCGTTCACATCGCCGAAGGAGGACTGAGCCGCCGAAGCGGGCAGAACAGCCAGCGACAGGGCCAGTGCAGCGGTGAGCACCGCCGCAAAAAGTCGTTTCACTCTCATTTCGTTCACGCTCCTTTTTATTCCGCCCGCAGGGCCACCACCGGCTGCAGGCCGGAGGCTTTCACTGCTGGATACATGCCGAAGATAATGCCCAGCACCACCGAGAAGAGGAAGGCTCCCAGCACGATGCCCTGGTCGGGCCATAGGATCATACCGTTCAGCAGGAATTTCCCGGCGATAAGGGAACCCATACAGCCGATGATGATGCCCAAAATGCCGCCGATGCCGCAGATAACGGCGGCCTCGATCAAAAACTGGGCAATGATGGACCGGCGCTCCGCGCCGATGGCCTTGCGGATACCGATCTCCCGGGTGCGCTCGGTGACAGTGACCAGCATGATGTTCATAATGCCGATACCGCCCACCAGCAGGGAGATGGCGGCGATGCCGCCCATCACCATGGCCCGCATCTTGGCCTGCTCCTGGCTCGCCTCCCGGTACTCCTCATTGCTGTAGGCGTTGCCCCAACCGCTCATCTGGTTGCCATTCTCGTCCACGGGGAACATGCCGTCCAGGAACCCCTGGACCCGGCTGGTCACCTCGCCGGTGGCCGAGCTGGAGGTGCACTTGATCTTCCACTCGGAAATGCGCTGATTCTTATTCAGTGTTCGGTTTACGGTGTAGGGCAGGAGGAGCACGTTGTCCATTGCAGACCAGTCGTCCTCAATGTTTTTGGCCTGATACCAGCCGATGACCAGAAAGGGCAGACCGTTGATGGTGATGGTCTCCCCCACAGGGTCGGTGTAGTTGAACAGCTTCTCCTTCAGGCCGCCCCCCAGGACGCAGACGCTGTTCTCCTTCTCGATGTCCAGGAAGGACAGCTCCCGGCCCGCGGCCAGCTCGTAGTTGTTGCACACGCCATAGGACTCGTTGCCCAGCACCACCTGGATGCGGTCCCTGTAATCATCCCAGTTCTCGGTGGAGTAGGTCTTGCCGCCGTATCGGACAATCATCTCGCTCCACAGGTTGACCACGGGGGAGATACCCACCACCAGCTTCTTGTCCAGGGCGGCCACATACTCGTTGACGACGGCGTCCATGTCCTGGCCTGTGTAGGAGTAGGCGCTGACCTCCACGACGTTGTTGCCCATGGCCTCCATCCATTCCATGTTCTTCTTGTTCTGACCGGCCACCACCGACACCATGACCACTACCGAGGCCACGCCAATGATGATACCCAGCATGGTGAGGAAGGACCGGGTCTTTTTCATGGCGATGGACTTGAACGCCATCTTGAAGGCCTGTACTAAATTCATACTGTGGCCGCCTCCTTTTCCCGCTCGTCCGAGACGATCCTGCCGTCGGTCAGCCGCACCCGGCGGTGGGCCTGGGCGGCAATGCCCTCATCATGGGTGATGAGAATGATGGTGGAGCCGCCGCTGTTGAGCTGGCGGAGAATCTCCAGCACGTGCCGGCCTGTCTTGGAGTCCAGAGCGCCGGTGGGCTCGTCGGCCATGATGATGGGCGGATGGGTTGCGATGGCCCGGGCGATGGCCACCCGCTGCTGCTGGCCGCCCGACATCTCAGAGGGCCGGTGGTGGGCCCGATCAGCCATACCTACCCGCTCCAGCGCCTCCATGGCCCGGTCCTCCCGCTCAAAGACGGAGATACCCTGGTAAATCAGGGGCAGCGTCACATTCTCCAGGGCGTCCAGCTCCTGAATCAGATTGTAGCCCTGAAAGATGAAGCCGATCTCCCGGTTGCGGATGCGGGCCAGCTGCCGGTCGCTGAGATCGGTAACCTCGGTGCCGTCCAGCAGGTAGGTGCCGTAGGTGGGGACATCCAGGCAGCCCAGCACGTTCATCATGGTGGACTTGCCCGAGCCCGACTGGCCCACGATGGCCACAAACTCCCCCCGGTCGATCTGGAGGGACACCCCGTCCAGAGCCCGGACCTCGCTCTCCTTGCCCTCGTTGTATATCTTGAAGATATCCTGTATCTCAATGAGCATGGCGCGGCCTCCTTATCCGATCATAATGCCGCCGCCCATGTTGTCCTCCTGTCCGGAGCCCCAGCCGGTAAAGACGGTGGTGCCCGCCTCCAGGCCCTCGGTAATCTCGCAATTATAGACGTCGGACAAGCCGGTGGTGACGGGGACAGGCCAGAAGCCCTCGGCAGAGGTGGGCATACGGTCGGTGGTGGATGTACCCTCTCCCAGGCTGGCCGGGTCCAGCTCCACGGCGTTGTCCGGCTTGGAGTCGGCCTGGATAAATACCACCGTCCGCTTCTCGCCGTTCACGTCGTTGACCCGCTTGATACACTGGTTGGGCACGGTGACGCAGTCCACCGACTCGGCGGTGACAAGCTTGTAGTTGAGCCAGGAGCCGTTGTAGATGGTGCCCATGGAGTTGTCCACCTCCAGGGTGACGGGGTAGGTGGTGGTGCCGGTGCCCACCTCGCCCTGCATGGCCACGTTGGTGACGGTACCCATGACCGGGTTGCCGTAGTCGTCGGTGAGCTCCATGGTCATGCCCGCCTGAATAAAGCCGATGTTCCGGCTGTCCACCTGGATGTCCACCACCATCGTGGTGGTGTTGGAGATGGTGATAACGGTATCCCCCTCCTTCACGTTCTGCCCGGGCTCCAGCGTGCAGGAAAAGACCTGCCCGTCGATGGGGGCCACGGCGTTGAAATTGTCCATGGACTCCAGGGCCTTGTCCAGCGTCTCCTGCTGGTTCCGGATCTTCTCGTCGATGGTGGAGGACCCTAAGTACAGCAGCGCCTCCCCCTCGCTCACATTGGCGTGGTTGAGCAGATTTCCCTGCCCGATCACCGGGCCGCCGGCCTTGGTCAGGATTTCCCGGGTCTCGTAGAACTGGGTCTGGCCGTTCTGATAGGGGTAGATATCCTCCCCGCCGGCGGAGGTGAGGACGGCGGAGGCGTCCATCTTCTCGGTGAGGGTGCCCGGGTTGTCAAAGACGATGACAGCCTCAAAGTAGACGCCCCCCTCGGGGGATATGAAGCTGACCTTGTTAATCTTCTCCACCCGGCCGGTGAAGGCCTGCATCACCGCGGGGACGGTCACCTGAACGGACTGGCCCGTCCGGATTTCGTTCTCGTAGGCATAGCTGAAATAGAGGGACAGCTTCAGCTTTTTGTCGTTGACCAGCCTGGCCACCGGAGTTCCCACACTCACCTCGTCATCGGTTTGGAACTCCTTTACCTCCATCAGCTTGCCGGCAAAGGGGGCCCGGACGGTGAGGTTGTTGGCCTCCTCCAGCAGCTTGTTCATCTCGTCCTGGGCCTTCTGCAGGTTGTCCCGGGCGGTCTGGCTGTCGATGGTATACAGCGGGTCGCCAGCGTAGACCGTCTGGCCCACCTCCACGTAAACCTCCTGTACCGTGCCGGCTGCGTTGAGGGTGATGGCCGCCGACTCCTTGGGCACGGCGTTGCCATAGCCCTGGACCACGCTCTGGATGGTGTTAATCTGGGCCATGTCGGTCAGCGGCTTGCCCACACTCTTGTCCTCCCGGAAAACCAGATACCACATGCCGAAGCCGGCTCCGCCCACAATACCCAGCACCACGGCCAGGGCAATCAGGCGCTTGATCATCTTTTTCTTCCCGTTTCGGTTGGGCTTCGCCGGCGGCTTGGGCGGCGCGGCGGGGGCTTTAGACTCCTCCTGAGCGGGGACGGCAGTCTGAGTTTCTTTTACGTCTGGCATAGCGGCTTCCTCCTGTTTCCGACGGCCGTCCAGCTGGCCGGACGACCCCATTTTGCATAGGCTCTATTATAGGCGCAAGTTCCCGGGGTATCAACTACAAAGCGGTTACAATTTGCCTTAAGATTTTATTAAGGCCCTCAAGGCCCTTTTTTATATAGACGTATCCCGGGGAAAAAAGTTCCGGTCCGGGAAAAATTATTTTCACAGCGAACCCTTTCGCCGGGTTGACAGGGCCGAATTGCTGTAGTATAGTCAAGAAAGCTGCCGTTCTCCACCAAAAACAGGGGATAACGGAAGCATACGGTATTTTTACTCGGGAGCTGATAGCTTGTCCCCCAAAACCATGCACATGCTGGCAAAGCCCATGCTCTTTGCCGCCGCCCTTATCTGGGGCACCTCCTTCTTTATCATGAAAAACGCCCTGGACGTAATGCCGGTGTTTTTCCTGCTGGCCGTCCGCTTCACTGCCGGGGCGGCGCTGCTGGCCCTCATCGCCTGGAAACGATGGAAGGCCTTCACCTTCGACTACCTGTGGCGGGGGGCGGTTATCGGGGGCTTTCTGTTCCTGGCCTATTCTGTGCAGACCTTTGGCCTGGCCCAGACGACCCCCTCCAAAAACGCCTTTCTGACAGCGGTGTACTGTGTCATTGTCCCCTTCCTCACCTGGGCGGTGGTGAAGGTGCGGCCCGACCGGTATAACATCCTGGCCGCCCTGCTGTGCGTGACTGGAGTGGGGCTGGTGTCCCTCACCGACGATCTGACCATCAATGCCGGCGACCTGCTCACCCTGCTGTGCGCCATCTTTTATGCCGCCCACATCGTGGCGGTGGCCAAGGTGTCCCCGGGGAAGGACATCACCCTGCTTACCGTGTTTCAGTTCGCTTTCGCCGCCCTGTATGCCTGGGTGTGCGGCGGACTGACCGAGACCTTTCCCGCCGCCGCCCTCGCCGACCCGGCGGTAATCTGGCCCATGCTCTATCTGTGCGTCATGGCTACCACTGTAGCCCTGCTGTTCCAGAACGTGGGCATGGTCTGGTCCGATCCCGCCTCCGCCTCGGTAATTCTCTCTTTGGAGTCAGTGTTCGGAGTAGCCTCCTCGGTGGTCTTTTACGGCGACCCGGTGACGGGCCGCCTGCTGGCCGGCTTTGCCCTTATTTTTATAGCGGTGGTCTGCTCAGAAACTAAATTTTCCTTTTTACATAAAAAAATGTAGCCGCCCGGGATGGGCGGCCCCTACTGGAGTGGATGAAGTGACCGAAAAAACCATGCGCATGCTGGCAAAGCCCATGCTCTTCGCCGCCGCCTTTTTCTGGGGGGCCTCCTTTATGCTGATGAAGGGAGCCCTGGACAGCATCCCCACCGGCCACCTGATTGCCATTCGCTTTACGGCGGGCGCACCTCTGGTGGCCCTCATCAGCTGGCGGCGCTGGAAGTGCTTCACTCCCGACTACCTGTGGCGGGGCGGTCTGGCGGGCCTGCTGCTCTTCGGGGTCTACTGGGCCCAGACGGTGGGGCTGGAGACCACCACCGCCTCCAACAGCGCCTTTCTCTCGGCGGTGTACTGCGTGATCGTCCCCTTTATGACCTGGGTCCTCTTCCGTGAGCGGCCCGACCGGTACAACATTGCCGCCGCTCTGCTGTGTCTGACCGGAGTGGGCTTTGTCTCCCTCACCGAGACGTTCACCATCAGCGGCGGCGACCTGCTCACTCTGTGCTGCTCCGTCTTATGCGCCGCCAACATCATCGCCGTGGCCCGGCTGGGTCAGGGCAAGGACGTGATGCTCTTTACCACAGTTCAACTATCTACTGTGGCCCTGTGTGCCTGGGCGCTGGCCCTGACCACCGAGACCTTTGATTTCTCCGCCCTGGCCCGGCCGGAGGTGCTGGGGTCTATGCTCTACCTGTGCGTCGTTGCCACCGCCGTCTGCATGGCTCTGATGAACGTGGGACTGGTGTGGTCGGAGCCTGCCCCCGCCGCGGTGATCCTCTCTCTGGAGGCGGTATTCGGAGTGGCTCTGGCCGTCATCTTTTACGGCGACCCCCTCACTCTCCGCCTGCTGGTGGGCTTTACCCTCATTTTCGTGGGGGTGCTCTGCTCCGAGACCAAGTTTTCTTTCCTGCACGGCGGGAAGAGAGTCTCCAAATAATACCATCTAAGTTTCCTTATGCCGGTCGGCACGCCCGAAAAAACGGTTCGGCGGCAGGCAGGCAGCAAATAAATATTCATTTTTATACAGCGAAAACGAACCGTCTTTTGACGGTTCGTTACTGCTCTCTGGCTTCAAGAGCGCCGGACTTGAGATAGCCGCTCAGACCCATGGTCAAAAACTGGAATACGGTGTCTTCCGTCTCCTGATTGTCGGGGAGATATCCTTCTACCACATATTTGGCGTACATCACGGTGCTGGTAAGCACATGGAGCCACAGCAGATCCTGATTAACCCGGCGCAGCAGGGGAAACGCGGACATAAAGGCGTGCACCATTTCAATAAAGGAACCGAAATAACTGAAATCTCTGATTTTGTCATACTTTTGGAAAAAGGCGCTGTCCCGGAACCGGTAATAGAAAATGGTCTCGTCCGGGCGGGCCACCCAAAACCGAAAATAGGGCAGCCACAGGCTTTTCACCGCGCCCATGGGGTCGCTGAGCATGGCCTGCGGGTCAAATTTCAGGCAGTCAAAAACTGCAGCCGCCTGCTGGTCTATATAGGTGAAGCAGGCGACCATCAAATCATCCTTACCCTCGAAGTAGCGGTACAGTGCCCCTGGGGAAAGCTCCGCCAGTTTACTGATATTCTGGATGCGCGTCCCCTCCAGCCCATACTGCCGCACGGCCTTCATCGTCGCGGAGAGGATTCTTGTTTTGGTGTCATCCAATCACAGCCGCCCTCCCTTAATAAAAGCAAATACAAACTCAATGATAAAATAATTATACACTGCTCTTCCCGCAATGGCAATATTTTTTTTGGGGATTGCAGCGGATTCGCAGGAGCGGAACTCCATGGAAAAGGACCGGGAACAGCATGGATTTACAGTCCTCGCGCCGTGACAATTTCGCCCGTTCATCATAAGGAAAACTCCGAAACCCGGGCTGACCCCTGTTTAAAATATATTTTTTATGCGTAAAATCGGGTTTCCCTTTTGCCGGAGCTGTGCTATAATAGCATGAATGTAATTTTGCGCCCGATATGAGGAGGCCTTTTATGAACAATCTGTCCATTCCCACATGTCTTGGAGGCGTTGTCCCGCCGGCAAGCTTTCTGCTGATTCTTTGGGCCCTGCTGGAGCCCAGGTGCTCTCCCCAAACCGCCCGGCGGGCGGCGGCGGGCTTTCTGGCAGCCGAGGGAGCGGCGCAGTGGGCGGTGCTGGCTCTGGGCGGCAATCTTGAGCTGGTCCTGACCCTGCTGCCCCTGACCTTCTATCTCCCCGCTATCGTACTTACACACCTTTTGTCCGGCCTCCCCTTTGTCCCTACCGCCGTCAGCTGGCTGCTGGCCCTGCTGTGCCAGCATCTGCTGCTGACTGCGCGGAAGCTGCTGATCCTGCTCTTCAGCCAATTGAGCGGAGCGGCCCTGGACTGGGTTGTAGGCGGGTGTCTTCTGCTGTCGGCGGTAGTCCTGACAGCCGTTGTACTCTGGTCCATGCAAAAGCCCTTCCAGGCCTGCGCCGGCAGAATGGACGCAAACTGGGCTCCGCTGCTCTGCTTGCCAATCATGCTGCTGATGCTCCATTCCTGGTTTTTGTCCGCCGCGGTATACCCCACCGTCTTGCTCCTGCTGCTCCTCACCGCCCTGGCGGCCCTTTGGGCGTTGGTGCAGCTGATGACTGCCCTGGCTGAGGAGGCCCAGGCCCGGGCCGCTCAGCTTCAGATGGAGGCCCTGCGCCAGGACTATGAGCTGCTGCAGAAAAAGCTGGAGCTGGGCCGGAGCTACCGCCACGATATGCGTCACCATATACTTGCCCTGTCCGCCCTGCTTCAGCAAAAGGAGCTGGACGCCGCACTGGACTATGTGTCAAACTGGCAGGGCCAGCTCACCCAGATTGAGTCCCGGAGCTGGTGCCGCAGCGCCGCGGTCAACGCAGTGCTCTCCTCCTATTTCTCCCAGGCCAAGGAGGCGGGATGCACCCTGGAGGCGAAAGTATCCCTGCCGGAGACCTTCCCTGTGGAGGAGCTGGACCTGTGCGTAGTACTGGCTAACGCCCTGGAAAACGCCCTGCACGCCTGTCGGGAGATGCCAGAGGGTGCGCCCCGGCAGCTCAGCCTGGAGCTGGTGCCGGCGGGCCGCCGGCTCACCCTCCACGTAGAGAACTCCTGCTCCGGGACGGTGGAACTGGACGCCGACGGCTTTCCCGTCACCCGGCGCGGAGAGGGCCACGGCCAAGGCCTCAGAAGCATCGCGGCGGTGGCGGAGAAGTACCACGGCATGTTCCGGTACAGCTGTTCCGACGGCATTTTCGGCCTCTGGGTGGTGCTGCCGGACTCTGTCCCGGAGCAACGGCGGATTCGCCGGATACCGGCGGTGTGCACAGGGGTGTTCCTCTGCCTGTTCCTTCTGAACTGCATGCCCACCCTGGCCTTAGCCCTGGAGCAGATCCCCGTGCTGGGGGCGGCGGTGCGCATCGTGGACCTGCGCTCCTACTCCTGGTTCTGGGGCGACACAGGCCTTTCCGTTCAGTATCCGGTGCTGGATGGGGACGAAGAAGCCGTGGACCAGGCGGAGGCAGCGCGAGACGACTTTATCCGCCGGATGGAGGAGACTTTCGTCCGTCAGGCTGCTCAGAAATACCAGGGCTATACCGCCGGGGATATTACCTACGAGGTGACGCGGGATGACGACGCGCTGTTTATCCTCCGTTTCAGCGCCACCCTCAACGCCGGCGGCTCGGTGGACTATTACCAACACGTCGTTCTGGACAAGAGCACGGGACAGGTACTGTCCCTGTCCGACCTGTTCCAACCCGGGGCCAACTATATATTCCCCATCAGTCGGGAGATCAAGGCCCAGATGGCTGAGCAGATGAACGCAGGCCAGGCCAACTACTTTCTCCCCGGCGGTATCTGGCCCGAGGAGGTCTGCTTCCAGTCCATCGACCCGGAGCAGGACTTTTATGTGGACGAAAGCGGCCGGCTGGTCATCGTGTTCGCCGAGTATGAGGTCGCCCCTGGCAGCATGGGCACGCCGGAGTTCACCATCCCCACCGAGGCGCTGGGCGGGCTTCTGGCACAGTCGACGGCACTGAAGTAAAAGAAACCTAAAGTCAGGCCACCCGTTTATACGGGTGGCCTCAGCCTGTCGAAAAAGTCTGCCGTATGGCAGACTTTTTCATGTAAAGATGAT
>CANEFX010000030.1 GCA_947426945.1 uncultured Bacillota bacterium | reverse complement strand
TCGTAGGCTTCCAGAAGGTCGCCGACGCCATGATGGCTCAGGGTATCTTCTAATTTCAGGATTTCTCTCAAAACTCACAAAAACCCGGGCGTCCCATTGCGGGACGCCCGGGTTTTTCCACAGGATATATCAATTTCCCCGTCCACATAAGGACGGGGAAATTAATATATCTGTTCTTTATGCGCAGCCCGGCTTACCAGGGGAAGCCGCCGAAGGGCCACTGGTAGTAATAGCCGTTGCCCTGAGAGGGCTGCTGTTGCTGCTGGCTGTTCTGCTGGAGCTGATTGTTGGCCTCGGTCTCGGCGTTCTTCTCGTCAAAGGTGATGGTCAGCTTCAGCTCCTGCTGATTGCGGATGACAGTAAGGGTGGCGGTGTCGCCCGCCTTGTAGCCGGTGGCCAGAGCGGCGGTGAGAGCGGGGGAGGAGTCGATGGCGGTGTCGTCAATGGCGGTAATGATGTCGTTGACCTGAAGCCCCGCCTTCTGGGCGCAGGAGCCCTCGGCAACATAGCTGACCGCCGCGCCGGCGGTGATACCGTAGCGCTGGGCCTCGGAGGAGACGTTCATCACCTGGACCCCCATATAGGGCTTGCCGGTGACGTAGCCGTGGGCGATAAGATCGGCCAGAATTTCCTTCACGTCGTTGATGGGCAGGGCAAAGCCCAGGCCCTCGGCGTTGACGCCGGAGGAGGATTGGGTGTACTTGGCGGTGGTGATGCCGATGACGTTTCCGTAGCTGTCAAACAGCGGACCGCCGGAGTTGCCCGGATTAATGGCGCAGTTGGTCTGGAGCACATTGAGGGTGGTGCTGGTCTGCCGGCCGCTGTCGTCGGTGTCGGTAGTGGTGATGAGCCGGTCCAGGGCAGAGACAATGCCGTCGGTGAAGGAGTAGGTCAGCTCGCCCAGGGGGTTGCCGATGGCATAGACGCTCTCGCCCACCACCAGCTTGGAGCTGTCCCCCAGAGTAACGGGGGTGAGGCCGTCGGCCTCAATCTTCAGGACCGCCACGTCATTGTCCTTCTCACCGCCCACCAGCTTGGCGTCGTACTTGGTGCCGTCGGCAAAGGAAACCTGGATGGTGACGGAGGTGTTTTTCACGGCACCCTCGATGACGTGGTAATTGGTGGCGATATAGCCGTCTCGGCTGAGGACAAAGCCAGAGCCTGAGGCGGCGGAGGTGGTGGTCTGCCCCCAGATATTCTGGGTGGTGTTCACCGTAATGCCCACACAGGAAGCCAGGTTGGCGGCATAGAGCTGCTCCGGGGTCATGGGCTGGCCGTTGTTGGTGTTGACCACTGTCCGTATCTGGGGCCGCTCCTCCTCATAGATGGTAGTGGCGTTCTGAGACCCGGCCATCCGGTTGTAGAGATAAGCTCCGCCTACTCCAGCGCCGCCCCCGGCAATGGTGCAGGCCAGAACCAGGGCCACAATTTTGACCGCGCCGCCCTTCTTCCTTTTGGGCGGCTGAATCCCACCGGAGGAGAAGGGGGTGCCGGGCATCACCGGCTCCGGGTCCACATAGCCGCCGAAACTGCCCCGGTAGCCATCGTTCTCGCTGTTGTAGAAATTGAATTCGTCCATGATAAAACGCTCCTTTTGAAACGGAATCAATATGGGTGTTTCCCTGACTGTGGCCATCATACTGCAAAATTATGAAGTAGGCGTGAAGAAAAACAAATATCTTTTTGAACTTTATTGAGGAAATGAGGAGAAATTGTGAACGCCGACGCAGGGAAGATTCCTATTCCGGCCGTCCGCTGAGAATGGCGGCGATATCCCTGGCGGCCCCTTCCAGATCCAGCCGGAAGCCCCGGAACATGCCCATACCGGCCAGGTTCAAGGCTACCAGCAGCACCACCGGTCCGAAAACCATGCCCAGTACGCCGGCCAGCTTCATCCCCACATAGATGGACGCCAGCGACAGCAGGGGGGACAGCCCGGTCTGGTCGCCTACAAACTTGGGTTCCATCACCCGGCGGAACAATGCGATAATCCCCCAGATCGCCATCAGCTCCACGGCTGTGGGCAGGTCACCGGTAAACAGGGCGATAAAGGCCCATGGGACCATGGCGGTGCCCGCCCCAATGATGGGAATAAAGTCCATCACCGCCAGACCCAGGGCCAGCAACAGACCGTAGGGCTGCCGGATGACAAAGAAGCCGGCAAGCAGAATGAAAAAGACTCCCACCGACAGGAGGAATTCCGCCTTAAGATAGCCCCCGAAGGCTCCCAGGGCGGTGGTCCGCAGCTGGCCCAGAAAGCGAAGCAGTCCTTCGTCCATGTGCTGAACGGCCCGGCTGCGCAGGTAGGGATAGTCCGCCGTGAGCAGGAAAGTGGCCATGACAAAGATGATAAGAGCCACCAGGAAGGAGGGCAGGCCCATGGCCTTCTCCCCGGCTTCCACTCCCCAATTGGCCAAGGCGGCGGGGGCTGCGTCGGACAGCCATTGAAACAGCTCGTCCCCCGTCGACTCCACGATCTCGGTGACCTGAGGGGGCACCAGAGCGAGGAAGCGGGCAAAGAGGGTCTCCACCTGGTCCAGCGCAGCCTGGAGGCTGTCCAACAGACCGCTCCAGTTCTGGGCCAGGGACATCAACTGCCCTGCGGCGGCGTAGACCAGCAGGGCCAGCCCGCCCCCCACCAATCCGAAGAGGAGAATCAGCACCAGGGCGGACAGCAGCTGTCTGTTCCAGCCCAGGGCCTTTTGAAGCCGCTTCACCAGGGGGTTCAGCAGAGCGGCCGCAGCCAGGGCAAAGAGGAAGGGAGCAAAGAGGGACAGCAGCGGCCGTCCAAACTTGATTACAAGCCAAATCGCCAGTGCCGTCAGAATCAGCCGCAGGCCCAGCCGCAGCCAGAGCTGCCCCCGCTGGAGCCATGTAAGCTGTTTGTTGTTCATATTAATCGCCTCTTTCATCCCCGCAGGAAAAATGTCCCTTGGGGTGTCTTTTTTGATAGCATACCACAAACCTCTGTGAATAATCTGTAAAATAAAAAGCTCCGGCCGTAAAAAACGGCCGGAGCACACACTCAGACGCGATAAATCATGCCAATGAGGTTGGGACCTGCGTTAATGGCAATCACGCCGCCAATCTGGTAGCTGAGGGCAGCTTCCTCCCCCAGTTCCTGACGGCAGACGTCCCGCAGTCTGGCCGACTGCTCGGCGTTACTGCCCTGAATCATCAGATAGGGGGTCCCGGGCCGGCGCTCACTTCTGCACAGCTCCGCCAGCCTGGCCACAACCGCCTTCTCCCCCCGGACCTTGGCAAGAATTTTGGATTCCCCGTCGGTGAAGGTCATAATGGGCTTCAGGCCCAGGGCCTCCCCCACAAAGGCGGCCGCGGCGGATACCCGGCCTGACTTTTTGGCAAAGCGCAGGTCCAGCGGGGCAAATATCACCCGCACATGGTCCACCCAGTCCTGAATAAAGTCCGTCACCGTCTGGGGCTCCGCGCCGCCGGCGGCCATCCTGGCCGCCTGGACCACTGCCCAACCGTAGCCCATGGTGTAGTTCAGCGCGTCGATAATATGGATGTGGAAGGTCTCCTCCGCCTCCGGATGATCCCGATAGAAATCCCCCCGGGCCTGGAAGGCGTTGGAGCAGGTGGCGGAGCCCTTGGAGTTGATGGAGGTGTGGATCAGGTCGGTATACCCCTCCTCCCATGCCTGCTCAAAAAGCTCAGTAAAGACATAGGGATTGAGCTGGGCGTGGGTGGGGATCTGGGGGGCCGCCAGGAGCATGCCGTAAAACTCCTCCGGGGTAAAATCGAAACCGTCGGCGTACTCCTTGTCTCCCATGGCGATGGGGAAGGGAAGCACCTGAATGGACAACTCCTCCCGCAGGGCGGCGGGGATATCGGCCGCGGAGTCAGTGGTAAACTTGATGCGCGCCATAGATTGGCCTCCTTTATCCGCCGGGCGGCGGCCCGGAAAATTCCTGCTGAAAAACACAGCCATTATGTCAGAAAACGGCCGGCTTGTCAAATTAAGAAAGAATTAAATTTCACCGCCGCCGTTTCAGCTTCTTCCGGGTGCCGTCCGGATACTGGATGACGGTGCTGTCCAACTGGGCGGTGAGGCTGGCCCGGACGGCGGCCACATACTCGCTGCGCAGGGCGGCCTGCTCCGCCTGCTCCTCCGGGGTAAGTCCCTCGTCCGTCCGGGACTTGCGGGCCAGCTCGTTGATACGGTCAATTTTGATCTGTTCCATTACATATACCTCTCCAATACCAGCATGGTCCGGCCCTTTTTAGACTGCCCCGAAATCTCTTTTATTACGCATTTTCCCAGTCCCCGGCAGCTAAGCACATCCCCATCGCCCACCTGGCGGTCGGCCTTGAGACACTCCCGATGGTTGAGAGACACCTTCCCGGAGGCGATAAGGGCGGCGGCCTTGCTCCGGGACAGGGAGAAGCCGGAGGCCGCCACCGCGTCCAGCCGGAGGGCGGCCACGGTATCCCGAATCACTTTCACCCGGGCAGGGCTGGGGGTGAGCTGCTGTAAGGATATCTCCGACAGGTCTGCCTTGTATCGTCCGGCTCCCGCCCACTGAGACAGGAGGATAGAGACCGCCTCCCGCAGGACGATTACCTGACACAGACCCGGTTCGGGCAGGAGAATGTCTCCCACCAGCTCCCGGGTGATGCCCAGCCCCATAAGGGATCCCAGGATATCCCGGTGGGTCAGGGCTGCGGACTCTGGAAAGCCGGCCTGAACGGCGGCCAGAGGGCCCTCCGGATCGGAGCGGACGCCGTCCTCCTCCTGCCAGCAGGCCGGAAAAAAGCAGATATTCCGTTCGCTGTCCGGATATCCTCCCCAGAACAGATGCCGGGGCCGCCCCCAGGCATTGAGCAAATCGGTCACCGCCGCCTGTTCCCCCGGAGAGAGAAAGCCGGTATGCGCGGGAACGCCCCGGCTTTGGGACAGCTCCAGCTTGTCCAGCACCCGGGCCAGCAGCATTCGCTCTCCTCCGTCCCGGGCGCAGCGGTCCAGCAGCTCTTTTTTTGTCAAAGGCCTTTCCTCCCCTGTGAGCGTCTCAAACGCAGAGATATTACCTGTATTTCCCCCGCCTCCGGCGGGGAAAATACGCAAATATATCCCCTCATCGGGATACTCCATCTCCCTTTTCTGTGGGGTACAGTATATCGGCGATATGGCGGAATGTCAAGGAAAAGACTTGACAAACCGTCCTCCGGGGCCTAGAATAGAGAACGAACCGCAGTACAATCGAACACAGGGGCGCTGGGAGCAAAGTTCCCGGCTGAGATGCAGAGACAAACACAGCTGTCTCCGGTCCCTTGAACCTGATCCGGGTAATGCCGGCGTAGGAAGTGGAAGAGAGATCTTGCCGTCGTCTCCTCTAAGACCGCACTACACCCGTCCGGATGTAATGCGGTATCTCACTTTATGGGAGGAAACGACAATGACAAAAACGAAAGCCACCCGTATGCTGGCGGAGGCCGGCGTCATGATTGCCCTAGCCCTTGTGCTGGGGATGATCAAGCCCTACGAGTTCCCCAACGGAGGCTCGATCTCTCTGGAGATGCTTCCCCTGTTCCTGTTCTGTGTGCGCTGGGGCGTGGGCCCCGGTCTGGTGACCTGCACCGCCTTCGGTGTGCTCCAGGTCTTTGTCCAAGGGGCGGTGGGCTATGGCTGGGTCTCCATTATTCTGGACTACATTGTGGCGCCCATCCCCATTGCCCTGACAGGCCTGGGCAAGGGAAAGCCCGGCGGCATTTACTGGGGCAGCGTGCTGGGAGCCGCCGGACGGTTTATGGTCCACTTTATCAGCGGCGTTACCGTTTACCGCATCCTGGCTCCCACTGAACTGATGGGCATGATGTTCGACGACCCGTACTTCTATTCCTTCATCTATAACATCAGCTATATCGGCGTTGACCTGATCCTCTGTCTGGCGATCTTTGCCCTGGCGGCCAAGGCTATGGGGAAATACTATCAGGGCGAAGATCTGAAGTAAGCCCCACCGGGGCGAAAGGAGGCCCCATGGGGAAATTCGACGGCATACTCTTAGCCAGCGACTTTGACGACACGCTGTACGACTATCACCTGCGCATTCCGGAGCGCAACCTGGAGGCCATCCGGTACCTGATCCGGGAGGGGGGATATTTCACCGTCTCTACCGGCCGGGCCCACCGCACCTTCTCTCCCCACGCTCCCGGCGTCCCAATGAACGCCCCGGCGGTGCTGTCCAACGGGGCGGCCATCTACGACTTCCAGGCCGGCCGGATGCTGGAGCAGACGCTCCTGCCGGACAGCGCCCCCGCCGATCTGGCGGCGCTGATGGAGGAGTTTCCCTCCCTGTCTCTGGAGGTCTACCACGGGGAGGACATCTACGTCTGCCACCCCAACGCCATCACCCTCGCCCACTTGAAAAAGGTGAACTGCGACTATACGGAGCGCCCCATCGCGGATATGCCCACCCCCTGGGTGAAAGCCATCTTTCACCAGGAGCGGGAGGTGCTCCTTCCCGTTCAGGCCCGGATGCTTGAGTGCCTAGGGGACCGGTATGAGGCCATTTTCTCCAATCCGTGCTACCTTGAGCTCACCTGCAAAGGGAGCAACAAGGGCGGCGGGGTGGCCCGGGTGGCCCAGCTGCTGCATATCGCCCCCGGCCGGGTCTACTGTGTGGGGGACAACCAGAACGACATCCCTATGCTGGAGCTGTCCGCCATCCCCTTCGCCCCCGCCAACTGTGCCCCGGAGGTCAGGGACTGGGGCGCCCGCGTCCTCTGCCACTGCGACGACGGCGTGATCGGGGATATTGTGGACATTCTGGACGGGCTGTATTAAAAGGCCGTCTTGCCGCGTTTGACCAAACGGCTTCATATGCTATAATAAAAACAGAAGAGCATTTGCCGCTTTATGCAGCAAACGCCTTCTGCCCCGCCTGCCGGCGGGCGGTTATATTATAGCATAGCGGCGCCTTTTTCAAATATATTGGCCCCCGGCTTGCGCCGGGGGCCTTGCTGCATTCACATGTCCATGGCGTCGGCCAGATGGTCCACGGCCTCGTTGACCCGTTTGGCGGCCTTATGGGCGGCACGCTTAATCTGCCGGGTGGAGGACGGCGTCATTGTGGCGGTCAGGGCCGCGCCGGCAGCCATTCCGGCCACCGCGCCCATCAAGAACGCACCTGTGCCGCGGCAGCTGTAGGAGTTATTGCACATCGTTTTCCCTCCCTTTTTCCGGAGAATTTCCAAGAGTTTGTCCCAAAATTTCTCCGTTGTCCATAGCATGTCCCGAAAATCAGAAAAACTCGTTGCTAAATCCTGCATCTTCCGCTATAATTTAATATTAGAATGTTATACCCTGAAATCCATCCGCCGGAGGCGGGAAGAAAACGACATGCGCTGACGCGCCGGAAACACTGCGGAGGAATCTATGCGACTTTTGATCAAAAATGGCCGGGTGGTCCACCCGGTGACAGGAAATATCCAGCTTCAGGACCTGCTGCTGGAGCGCGGCCGGATCAGCCTGATGGAACACGGGCTGACCTGCGATGCCGACCGGACCATCGACGCCTCCGGTCTGTCGGTGGCCCCCGGTCTGGTGGATATGCACGTCCATCTGAGAGACCCCGGCCTTACTTATAAGGAGGATATTTTTACCGGCTGTGCCGCCGCCGCCCGGGGGGGCGTCACCTCGATGGCCTGCATGGCCAACACCAGTCCGGCGGTGGACTGCCCCGAACAGGTAAAGTACGTGCTTGACCGGGCCGGGCAGGCCAACGGCGTGGGGGTCTATCCCGTCGCCGCTCTGTCCCTGGGTCTGCGGGGGGAGGAGCCCACCGATGCCGAGGCGCTGAAGGCGGCGGGGGCCGTGGCCCTGTCCGACGACGGAAATAACGTAGACAACGCCAACCTGATGCGGGATGTGCTCATCCGGGCCCGGCAGCTGGAGCTGCCTGTGCTGTGCCACTGTGAGGACACCTCCATGGTGGCCGGCCGGGCGGTGAACGAGGGCAGCGTGTCCCGCCAGCTGTGGCTGGAGGGGCGGCCCGCCATTGCCGAGGAAATCATGGTCATGCGGGACGCCATGCTGGCCGAGGAGACGGGGGCAAGGGTGCATATCTGTCACGTGTCCACCGCCCGGAGCGTGGAGATCATCCGGAAAATGAAGAAAAAGGGGGTGCCCATCACCTGTGAGACTTGCCCCCAGTATTTTACTCTCACCGAGGACGAGGTGCTTACCCAGGGGGCGATGGCCCGGGTCAACCCGCCCCTGCGCACCCAGAAGGACGTCCACGGCATTATTGCCGGCCTGAAGGACGGTACCATCGACGTGATCGCCACCGACCACGCCCCCCACTCCGCCGAGGAGAAAGCCCGTCCCCTCAGCCGGGCCCCCAGCGGCATGATCGGCCTGGAGACCAGCCTGGCTCTGGCCCTCACCCAGCTGTACCACACCAAAAAGCTGGATCTGCCCGGTATTTTCCGCCGCATGTCCACCAATCCAGCCGACCTGCTCCGACTGTCCCGTGGGCATATGTCTCTGGGGGCGGCGGCCGACCTGGTGATCTTCGACCCGGACGAGGAGTGGACCATCGACCCGGAAAAATTTGCCTCCAAGGCGCGCAACACCCCCTTTGCCGGCCGGAGGGTGAAGGGACGGGTGAAGTATACCATCGCCAGGGGCGAGGTCATCTATCAGGACAGCGTGTAGGATTGTGAGCCTCCTTTGGAGCAAGAAAGGAGTTATATCATGTCATTCGATGTTTTACAGGATAAGATCCGTGCCATGAAGAACCCCACAGTGGCGGGGCTGGACGCCCGGATCGAGTATGTGCCCGAGCACATCCGCCGGGCCGCCTTTGAGGCGCACGGCACGGGGCTGAAGGGGGCCGCCGAGGCCGTCTGGCAGTTTAATGCAGGCCTCATTGACGCGCTGTGCGACATTGTCCCGGCGGTAAAGCCCCAGTCGGCTTACTACGAGAACCTGGGCTGGCAGGGCATGGAGGTGCTGGAACGCACCATCAGGTATGCCAAGGAGAAGGGCCTTTTTGTCATCGCCGACATCAAGCGGGGGGACATCGGTTCTACCGCCGCCGCTTACGCCGAGGGCTGGCTGTCCGGGGCAAAAATTGAGGGAGAGGTCTGCAAGTCCTTTGACGCCGACTGCGTCACCCTCAACGGTTATATGGGCTCCGACTCAATAAAGCCCTTTCTGGAGGCGGCCAGGGGAGAGGACAAGTGCGTCTTTGTACTGGTCAAGACCTCCAATCCCGGCTCCGGGGAATTGCAGGACATCGTAGCCGGGGACCGGCTGGTCTATCAGGTGGTGGGCGATCTCAACCAGCGCATTGCCGCCGGCACCGAGGGCAAGTACGGCTACACCATGGCGGGCGCGGTCACCGGGGCCACCTACCCCTCCGACATTCGGGCGCTGAGAAAACGGCTGGAACACACCTTTTTCCTGGTGCCCGGTTACGGCGCTCAGGGGGGGACGGCGGACGACGTGCAGTATGCCTTTGACAAGTACGGCCACGGGGCTATCGTCAATTCTTCCCGGGGAATCATGTGCGCCTGGCAGAAAACGGGCGGGGACGGCCATGACTATGCTCAGGCCGCCCGGAACGCGGCCCTGAACATGCGGGACGACATCCGGCAATTTGTCACCATCGTGTAAATATGGGAAGGAGGCCGTTATGGCGGAAACCTGCATTTTCTGCGGCAAGGAAATTAAATTCTGGCAGGCGGATCAGCTCACCTGCGGCGGCGTACCTCAGAAGGTATGCGGCAAGTGTGGGGAGAGATATATGAATCTGTCTCACCGCCAGCGGGCCATTCTGGCCCTGGAGACGGGTCGGGCGGAGGGCCGGGAGCGCATGGAGGCCTTTTTGAAGGAGACAGAGGAGCAGCAGAAGAGGGATGAGGCCCGCCGGAAATGCCAGGAGAATACCCTGATGTGCTGCGGCCAGCGGATGACCAAAGTGGATGAGGTCTCCTTTCTCAGCCAGATGGGCCTGTTTCAGACCTATACTGACACGATGGTTATGTTCCGCTGTGACTGCTGCGGCCAGATAAAGCTCTTTGACGCCTCTTTCCTGGAGTATACCCCCTCCGAGGAGGAGACCACCCTCCCGCTCCAGGTCCCGGAGCAGGAGTCGGAGCGTATCTCTTTCCAGCCCGGTAAAAGCCGCCCTGGGAAAAATAGAAAGCGGTGAACCAATGAAAGTAGAGCGCAAGTGCAAAATTGTGGAGCTGAACCGGCTAGACCCTGTCACCTTCTGGATGGTGCTGGAGGTCGGTAAGATGGTGGAGCGGGACGGCCTGCGGGGCGGACAATTCCTGCACATCAAATGCGGCGGCGGCCAGCTGCTCCGCCGTCCCATTTCGGTGGCCTACGCAGGCTGGGACGAGCCGGAGGATTTGGCCACCCTGATTTTCGAGGTCCGGGGGGAGGGCACCGCCTGGCTGTCTCGGCGGAAGGTGGGCGACGAGTTGGACGTGATCGGCCCCTTGGGCAACGGCTTTGACGCGTCCCAACCGGGCCGCTACCTTCTGGTGGGGGGCGGCATTGGCATTCCGCCCCTGATGCAGTACGGGGAGTGCATGGAATGGCCCCGGACAGCGGTGCTGGGCTTCCGCACAAAGGACAAGGCCTTCCCCGCCATCACCAGCCGCTTCCAGGACCACTGTGAACAGACCTACATCTGTACCGACGACGGAACCTTAGGCCGCCACGGCTTTGTGGACGCCCAGGTCCGTGACATACTGGAACAGGATAGCA
The DNA here is from genome assembly GCA_947426945.1 of uncultured Bacillota bacterium. Lineage (GTDB taxonomy): Bacteria > Bacillota > Clostridia > Oscillospirales > Oscillospiraceae > Lawsonibacter. Next base: position 14,144 of record CANEFX010000030.1, on the reverse strand, counting down.
ACTACACCGCCGTCCTGACCTGCGGACCCAGGTCCATGCTGAAAAGCGTGGCGACGGCGGCGGCGGAGTTCGGCGTGCCCTGCCAGGTGTCTATGGAGGAGCGGATGGGCTGCGGCGTAGGGGCGTGCCTGGTGTGCGCCATCACCATGAAGGACGGGACCGTGAAGCACGTGTGCAAGGACGGCCCGGTGTTTGCCGCGCAGGAGGTGGACTGGAATGCCTGATGTAAACATGCAGGTCGATCTGGCGGGGGTTACCCTGAAAAACCCCGTCGTCGTGGCCTCCGGCACCTTCGGCTTCGGCCGGGAGTACAGCCAGTTTTACAGCCTGGGGGAGCTGGGCGGCATCTGCGCCAAGGGCCTCACCCTCCACCCCAGAATGGGCAACCCATCCCCCCGCATTGCCGAGACCCCCATGGGCATTTTGAACTCCGTAGGCCTGGAAAACCCAGGGGTGGACGCCTTTATCGCCGAGGGACTGCCCTTTTTGAGAAAATTTGACACAAAGGTGATTGCCAACATCTCCGGGAACACCCCGGAGGAGTACGGAATCATGTGCGAAAAGCTCTCTGACGCCGGGGTGGACATGATTGAGGTAAATATCTCCTGCCCCAACGTGAAGGCGGGGGGACTGGCCTACGGCACCCGGCCCGAGCTGGCCGCTGAGGTCACCGAGACAGCCAAAAAGCACGCCGGAAACGTGCCGGTGATGGTAAAGCTGTCCCCCAATGTGACGGATATCACCGAAATTGCCAGGGCGGTGGAAGGGGCCGGGGCGGATGCTCTGTCCCTCATCAACACCATCCGGGGGATGCGCATCGACATAAACACCCGCCGGCCCGTTTTGCGGATGAACACCGGAGGTCTGTCCGGACCCGCCGTGCTGCCCGTGGCGGTGCGGATGGTATGGGAAGTTTTCCAGGCTGTAAGACTGCCCATTCTGGGCATGGGGGGCGTGTCCAGGGGAGAGGACGCCGCTCAGCTAATGCTGGCAGGGGCCTCCGCCGTGGCGGTGGGCACCGCCCTGTTCGCCGACCCCTTTGCGCCGCTGGCGGTCCGGGACGGTCTGGCAGAGATCGCCCAAAGACAGGGCCTGTCCGCTGTGTCGGAGCTGACCGGAGGGGTGCGCCCCTGGTAAAAGGAGGAGAGTATTTTGCTGGAGCACGTAATTGAACTCTGCCTGCCCACCATTATCTCCGCTTGTGAACTGATGGGCATCTTCGTGGTGGCCGTCACCGCCGTCCACGCCTTCTGGCTGTACTGTGTAGGGATGGTCACCCGCACCCCCCGCAACATCAAATTTCAGCTGGCCGAGGGACTGGCCACCAGCCTGGAATTCAAGATGGCCGCCGAGATTTTAAAGACCGTGCTGGTCCGGGACCTGAACGAGCTGATGGTGCTGGGGGCGGTTATCCTGCTGCGGGCACTGCTGTCTCTGCTGATCCACATTGAAATGAAGGGGGAGCGCGCCGCTCCCCAAGAAGACCAGAATAAGGAGGCCTGATATGACCACAATTTACCTGATCCGCCACGCCGAGGCGGAGGGCAACCTGTACCGCCGCATTCACGGCTGGTACGACTCGCTCATTACCGACAACGGCCGCCGTCAGATCGAGGCTCTGGAGGAGCGCTTCCGGGATATCCCCATCGACGCGGTGTACTCCAGCGACCTGTTCCGCACCATGACCACTGCCCGGGCCGTTTATGTCCCAAAGGGTCTGCCCCTGAACACCGATCCCGGCCTGCGGGAGATGAATCTGGGGGACTGGGAGGATCTGCCCTGGGGGGAGGCCCGGCACCGTTTCCCCGGGGAGCTGGCGCGTTTTAACGCCACCGATCCCACTTGGCAGGCCCCCAACGGGGAGAGCTTTCATCAGCTGGGGGAGCGGATGGAGCGGACGGTCCGCGCTATTGCGGCCCGCCACCCGGACCGGACTGTCGCCCTGTTCAGCCACGGCATGGTCATCCGGCAGTTTCTGGCCCGGGTGAAGCATATTCCCCCGGAGGAGTGGCGCTCCGTCCCTCACGGGGACAACACGGCGGTGACCCGTCTCACCTTCGACGGGGCGCGTTTTTCCCTGGAGCTGGAGCTGGACAACTCCCACCTGCCTGAGAATATCTCCACCCTTGCCCGTCAGGCCTGGTGGCGCAGGAGCGGCAAGGCGGAGGACGTAAACCTTTGGTACCGGCCCATCCGCTGGGAGACGGAGCGGGAGCTCTACCTGGAGGCCCGCAGGGACACCTGGCTCACCGTCCACGGCGAAAAAATTCCCTTTGACGGCGAGGGCTTCCTGGCCAACGCTGAGACCTATCTGTCCCGCACCCCCTGGGGCGTCACGCTGGCCTTTTCCGGAGATCAGTTCGCCGGCATGCTGGAGCTGGACCCGGCGCGCTATCAGGAGGACAACGCGGGATACATCCCCCTGTGCTACATCGTCCCGGAACGCCGGGGCCACTCCCTGGGCGTACAGCTGATCGGACAGGCGGTGGCCTTTTACCGGCCCTTGGGCCGGGATAAGCTGCGCCTGCGCTGCGCCCCCTACAACTACCGAGCCCAGCACTTCTATAAAAAATACGGATTCGTCAAAACAGGGGACGAGGTCGGCGGCCGGGTGCCGTTGGAGCACATGGAGAAATACATCGGATATGACTGGTGAGACAGGAGGGGAGCGCCATGCCCTTTGACCGCGATCTGTTCCTCCCCGTAAGCCGGGAGGACATGGCCCGCCGGGGCTGGGATTTTTACGACTTCCTGCTCATCACCGGGGACGCCTATGTGGACCACCCCTCCTTCGGCCCGGCCATCATTGGGCGGGTTCTGGAGGCGGAGGGCTACCGGGTGGCCGTCCTGGCCCAGCCGGACTGGAGGTCGGCAGAAGCATTCCGGTCATTGGGCCGGCCCCAGCTGGGGGTGCTCATCGGGGCGGGGAACATCGACTCCATGGTGGCCCACTACACCGCCGCCAAAAAGCGGCGCCACGACGACGCCTACTCCCCCGGACGGAAAGCGGGCCTGCGCCCCGACCGCGCTACCATCGTCTACTCCAACCGGGTCCGGGAGGCGTTTGGGGACATCCCCATTGTCATCGGCGGGCTGGAGGCCAGCCTCCGCCGCTTTGCCCACTACGACTACTGGGAGGACAGGGTGCGCCGCTCTGTCCTCTTCGATGCCCAGGCGGATATTCTGACCTACGGCATGGGGGAGACCGCCACTCTGGAGATCGCCGCCCGGCTGGCCTCCGGGACCCCCGTCTCTGAGATTACCGACGTGCGGGGCACCTGCGTCGTGGGAAAATACCCCGGCCTGTGCGCCTACCCCAGGGTGGAGGTGCCCTCCTTTGAGGAGGTGTCCGCCTCCAAAACGGCCTATGCCAAAGCCAACATGGTGGAGTACCAGGAGCACGATGCGGTGTCCGGAAAGGCCATCCTCCAAAAACACGGCAGCCGGTTTCTGATTGTCAACCCGCCGGCCTTCCCCCTGACCACGGCGGAGCTGGACCGGGTGGCCGAGCTGCCCTACGTCCGGGAGCCTCACCCCATGTACGACGACATGGGGGGCGTACCCGCCATTGAGGAGGTGCGTTTCTCCGTCACCCACAACCGGGGGTGCTTCGGAGCCTGTAATTTCTGCTCCCTGGCCTTTCACCAGGGGCGGACCATCTCCTGCCGCAGCCACGAGAGCGTCATCCGGGAGGTACGCCTGCTCACGGAGCACCCCGGCTTCAAGGGCTATATCCACGACGTGGGGGGCCCCTCGGCCACCTTCCGCCGCCCCTCCTGCCAAAAACAGCTTAAAAGCGGCATGTGTAAAAACCGGGCCTGTCTGGCTCCGGAGCCCTGCCCCAATCTGGACGCCGACCACACCGACTATATGATGCTTCTGCGGAAGCTGCGGGCCATCCCCGGGGTGAAAAAGGTGTTTATCCGTTCCGGAATACGGTTCGACTATTTGATGAAGGACCCCAGCGGGGAGTTTTTCACCGATCTGGTTCAGCACCACATCTCCGGTCAGTTGAAGGTTGCCCCGGAGCACTGCGTGGCCCATACACTGGACTATATGGGCAAGCCGCATATTGAGGTCTACGAAAGATTCCGGGAGAAGTATTTTAAGCTCAACCGCCGCTACGGCAAGGAGCAGTACCTGGTGCCATACCTTATCTCCTCCCACCCCGGCTGCACCCTGGCCGACGCCGTCCGGCTGGCCGAATGGCTGAATCGGCAGGGCCATATGCCCGAGCAGGTCCAGGACTTCTACCCCACCCCCGGCACCCTGGCCACCTGCATGTGGTACACCGGCCTGGATCCCCGGACCATGGAGCCGGTATTCGTCCCCAGGTCCCCCCACGACAAGGCCCTCCAGCGGGCCCTGATGCAGTGGCGCAAGCCCCAGAACCGCAGACTGGTGCTGGAGGCCCTCCATAAAACCGGCCGCGAGGACCTGATCGGCTACGGCAAGCACTGCCTGATCAGGCCGGACAAGGCCGGGGCCCCGGCGGAGGGGCCTAAAAAACGGGCCGAAACAAAGAGCGCTCCGCCCAAGCCGGTCCGGAAGAAGGGCTGGGCAAGCCCAAAAAAGAAGAGAAAGTAGCGCGGCGGCCGGAGGAGACCCGGCCGCCCGCATCATTTTCTTGCAATCCGGGAAAAATTGGGATATGATAGAGAAAACGGACAAAGGGGGCCCTCTTATGCGGGACGGCTTTATCAAGGTGGCGGCGGGGACGCCGAAGATCCGGGTGGCGGACTGCGACTATAACGCGGGGCAGATCATTGCCCTGATGAAGGAGGCGGCGAAGCAGGGGGTAAAGGTGCTGTGCCTGCCCGAGCTGTGCGTCACGGGCTACACCTGCGGCGACCTGTTTTTGCACGACACGCTCCTCCAGGGGGCGGAGGATGCCCTGAAAACCATTGTGGAGGAGACCTCTGATTTAGATATGGTCACAGCAGTAGGAGTTCCTGTGCGCTATCGCGGCAAGCTCTACAACTGCGCAGCGGTTCTGTGCGGCGGCATCCTGGGGCTGGTTCCCAAAACCTATATCCCCAACTATGGAGAGTTTTATGAGGCGCGCTGGTTTGCCTCCGGGGGTGACATGGGAGAAACTGACTTCTGCATTCCCTTTGCCGGACAAGAGTGCGTGGAATTTTCCGCCGGGATGGTGTTCCGATGCCAGGACATTCCCGAGCTTACCTTAGCTGTGGAGCTCTGCGAGGACCTGTGGGCGGCGCAGCCTCCCTCCATCCGTTTGGCTCAGGAGGGAGCCACAATAATTTTAAACCTGTCCGCCTCCAACGAGGTGGCGGGCAAGGCGGCCTACCGCCGCTCCCTGGTGGCGGGGCAGTCCGCCCGGCTGGTGTGCGGCTACGTCTACGCCGACGCCGGGGAGGGGGAGTCCACCACCGACCTGGTCTTTGCCGGGCACAACATCGTCGCCGAAAACGGGACGGTTTTGGCAGAACAGCGCTTTTCCAACGGACTGACCATTTCAGAGATTGATGTGAACCGTCTGTCTTATGAGCGGCGTAAAATGACCACGTTCCGTCCAGCGGGTCGGGACGTATATCCCAATTACTTCTCCTTTAAACTGGAGGAAACAAAACTCACCCGCACCATTCCGAAGAACCCATTTGTCCCCCAGGACGGCGCGGACCGGCGGGCGCGGTGCGAGGAGATTTTCACCATCGCCGCTCTGGGCCTGAAGAAGCGGCTGGAGCACACCAACGCCTCCTGCGCCGTGGTGGGGCTGTCCGGGGGGCTGGACTCCACCCTGGCCCTGCTCATTACCGCCCGGGCCATGGACCTGCTGGGCCGGCCCCGGACCGACATTCTGGCCGTCACCATGCCCTGCTTCGGCACTACCAGCCGCACCAAGTCCAACGCCCAGATTCTGGCCGAGCGCATCGGGGCCAACTTCCGCACAGTGGATATCGGCGAGGCGGTGCGAGTCCACTTCCGGGACATTGGCCAGTCCATGGAAGACCTGTCCATCACCTTTGAGAACGGCCAGGCCCGGGAGCGCACCCAGGTGCTGATGGATCTGGCCAACCAGCGGGGAGGGCTGGTCATCGGCACCGGCGATCTCAGTGAGCTTGCCCTGGGCTGGGCCACCTATAACGGCGACCACATGTCCATGTACGGGGTGAACGGCTCTATTCCCAAGACCCTGGTGCGCCACCTCACCGCCTACGCGGCGGATGAGAATGACCAGTCCGACCCGGCGCTGGCCGCCGTCCTCCGGGATATTCTGGACACCCCCGTCTCCCCCGAGCTGCTCCCTCCGAAGGAGGGGGAGATTGCCCAGCGCACCGAGGATCTGGTAGGGCCATACGAGCTCCATGATTTCTTCCTCTACTACGCCCTGCGCTGGGGATTTGGACCCCGGAAGGTGTTTCGCCTGGCCCTGGCCGCCCTGGGGGAGGACTACGGCCGGGAGACCATCCTCAAATGGCTGGAAAATTTTTACCGCCGCTTTTTCGCTCAGCAGTTCAAGCGCTCCTGCCTCCCCGACGGCCCCAAGGTGGGCTCTCTGGCCCTTTCTCCCCGGGGCGACTGGCGGATGCCCAGCGATGCGGTGAGTTCCTTGTGGATGAAGGAGCTGAAAACCCTTTAAAACAAAGATAAAGGCCCCGCCGGCGGCGGGGCCTTTTTGCGTCTATTCCGCTGCTGCGGGTACGGTCTCCTCCCCGGCGGGGGGCTGTTTTTTCTTTCTCCGGGAAAAGATGTGGCTCAAATCGTCAATGACGGAGTAGTACACCGGGGTAAACAGCAGGGTGATAACGGTGGAGACGACCATGCCGGAGATCATGGTGATGCTCATGTCGGACATCATCTCGGCGGCTCCCTCGGCCAGCCCCAGGGCCATGGGCACCAGGGCCAGGATAGTGGTCAGGGTGGTCATAAGCACGGGGCGGATACGCAGAGGGCAGGCGTGGAGGATAGCCTCCGTCCGGCTCTCCCCCCGCTCCCGTCGCTGGCGGATGTAGTCCACCAGGATGATGGAGGCGTTGACCACCGTACCGGCCAGCATGATAAGCGCCACCAGGGAGATCATGGACAGGTCCCGCCCGGTGAGGGGCAGGGCGAACAGAGCTCCGGTGAAGGCCACCGGCAGGATCATCATAACGATGACGGGCATCAGGAAGGATTCAAACTGGGAGGCCAGCACGAAGTACACCAGACCCAAAGCCACCACCAGGGCCAGCAGCAGGTCTCCAAAGCTGTCCATCATGTCCTCATAGGCTCCCGAGATAGCGGCAGTGTAGCCGTCGGGCAGGGTGTAGCCGTCCAGAATCTCCCGGACCTGAGCGGTAATGGCCGTGGTGTCGCCGCTGACGGTGGAGCCGGTGACCGAAATCTGCCGGGACTGGTTGACCCGGGTGATGCTCTGGGGTGCCAGCTCAATGTTCACATCGGCCACGGAGGCCAGAGGCACCGTCCCGCCGAAGGCGGAGGGAATGGGCATGGATTTCAGCGCATCCAGGCTGGCGGCGGACTTGCCGTCTCCCCGGACCACCACGTCCAGCTCCTTGTTGTTGATGGTGACGGTAGTGGCGGTGGAGCCGGACAGCTCGGACCGCACGGCGGCCCCCACGGCGGCGGCGGTCAGGCCGTACTGGGAGGCAGCCTCCCGGTTCATGGTAATCTTGACCTGCTTGACCTCCTTGGCAATGGAGGTGGTCACGTCCACCGCGTCAGGCAGCTGGCTGATCTGACCGGCCAGATCCCGGGCGATCATGACCAGGGTGTCATAGTCGTTTCCGCTGATATCCACGCTGATTTCCGCGCCGCTGCCCAGCAGGGCGGTCATGTCGGAGGCGGTGATGGTAATCTCACACCCGGCGATGTCCCGGGTCAGCTCCCGCATGGACTGAGCCACGTCGTCGCAGCTGCGCTCCCGCTTCTCCTTGTCGGACAGCACCAGATTCACATTGGAGGACTCAGGCTGGGTGATGTGATAGACTGACTCCAGCTCCGGCACGTTTTCTATAGCCAGGTCCACGATCCGGTCGGCAATTATGGTGGTATCCTTCACCTCCGAGCCCACGGGGGTGCTGACATCAATGGACACCATGCCCTGGTCCATGGCGGGCATCAGCACCATTTTGGTGGACATGCAGGCGATAATAAAGACGGCCACCAGGGCCACGGAGGCCAGCATTCCCACCCACAGGTGGTTGACAAAATAGCCCAGCAGGCGGGTGTAAACCTCGTTGAGCCGGTGTCCCAGGCCAAGCTGGCCGGCGGCGTGCCGTTTGGCCCTCTTCTCCGCCTTTTTCAGGGCGTGCTGGCGGACCTTCTTCTCGTCCAGCAGAAAGTAGCACAGCAGGGGGACCAGAGTGACAGCGATGACCAGAGAGGCCAGGATGAGGAAGGAGATGGTGAGGCAGAAGTCGTCAAAGAGCATCCCTGCCATTCCCCCGGTGAGCCCCAGGGGCAGAAAGACGGCCACGGTGGTGAGGGTGGAGGCGGTGAGGGAGGTAAAGACCTCCTTGGTGCCCTCTACGCAGGACTCCAGTCGGCTGTGCCCCTCGGCGGAGTAGCGGTAGATGTTCTCCAGCACCACAATGGAGTTGTCCACGATCATGCCCACGCCCATGGCGATGCCTCCCAGAGACATCATGTTCAGGGTGAGGTGGAACACATTCATCAGCACGAACACCGTGAGGATGCACACCGGCATGGATACGGCGATGGCGGCGGTGGCGCCCCAGCGGCGCAGGAAGAGGAATACCACCACGGCGGCCAGCACCACGCCCATCTCAATGTTGCTCACTGCGGCGTTTACCGCCATGTTGATGTAGTCGGAGGCGGTATACAGCACCGTGTATTCTATCGCGCCGTTTTTGGCCCGGAGCTTGGCCATCTCCTCCACCACCGCGTCGGCGGTGGACACCTCGTTGGCCCCGGACTGCTTGGAAACCTGAAGCACCACACAGGCCGAGCCGTCCGTCTTGGCCACGGCCTCCGGGTCGCCCGTCTCCAGGGCTACATTGGCCACCTCGGACAGGCGGACGGTGCCGCCGGTCTGAAGGGGGATGATGACATTGGCTACATCCTCCACCGTCTGGAGCTTGGCGTCTGTTGTGACGGTGAGGGTCTGAGAACCGTTTTGCATGTCGCCGCCGGGGAAAAGCAGGTTCTCCGCGGTAAGAATCTGGGCAATGTAGGAGTTGGACAGCCCGAACCCGGATGCCCGGGTGGGGTCCACCTCCACGGCAATCTGCTGCTCCACGCCGCCGGAGATGGTCACTTGGGCCACCCCGTCGATGCGCTCCAGGGCGGGGGACACCGTGTCCTCAGCCAAGGCCTGGAGGTCGGCCAGGTCGTCCCCCTGGAGGGCAATCATGGCAGAGGGCATCAGGTCGCCGATATTGATGTTGACGATAATGGGGTCCATGGCTCCGTCGGGGAGAGACAGCCGGTCAAACTGCTCCCGCAGCTTGGTGGCGGCGATGTCCAGATTGGTGCCCTCCACATAGGTGATCTGCACCTGGCTCACTTCGTCGGAGGAGGTGGACTTCACCCCGTCCACTCCGGTTACCGACATAATGGCCGACTCCAGGGGCCGGGTGACCAGCTCCTCCATGTCGGAGGGAGTGGCGCCGTTGAAATAGCACATGACAATGGCGGCGGGGGCCTCCATATCCGGGAGGAGGGCCAGCTGCAGCCGGGTGGTAAAAACCACGCCGAAGATGGAGATCATGATGACCGCCATCAGAGTGGTCACCTTGTGCTTTATACAGAATTTTGCAATATTATCCACCGGCCTCAGTCCTCCCCGGATACGATCCGCACAGCGTCGCCGTCGGACAGATAGGCCTGGCCCACTGTGACCAGCATGTCCCCGGCCCCCAGGCCGGAGGTGACCTCGGTCACGCCGCTGCCCGTCAGGCCGGTGCCGATCTCCACATAGCGGGCTGCGCCGTTCTCCACCACAAAGACATACTGCACTCCGTTGCTGGTGAGGATGGCCTCGGTGGGAATGACAATGGTATCGGCGGAGGTATCGGTGCGGAAGGACACGTCGGCAAACATGCCGGACAGCAGACCGTCCACATCCTCGTCGATGGAAATAGTCACATTGTACAGCTTGGTCTGCATGCTGGCGCTGCGCTCCAGCTTTTTGATAGAGCCCACCAGCCGGGCATTCAGGGCGCTGATGGACACGTCCACCTCGTCCCCCTGAGCCAGCTTGGGCACCAGCGCCTCAGAGACTGAGACGGAAATCTCCATCCGGTCCGCCCCGTCGATGACGGCTACGGGCATGGAGGGGGTAACATAGCTGCTCTCCGCCGCATTCAGAGTGAGAATCGTGCCCGAGACGGGGGCGATCACGTTGCCCTGGCTGTCCACATTCTCCAGCACGGCGGACAGCTGCTCCACATTGGACTTGTAGCTCTGCATCCCCGCCTCCAGTTGGGACAGGGTGGCGTCCCGCTGGGCTCGGGCGGTCTGGAGAGACAGCTCTGCCTGGTCGATCTCCAGCTGGGAGGCCGCTCCAATTTCAAACAGGGCCTTCAAATCGCTGACGTTCTTTTCCGCCAGAGCGATCTGGGCGTCGAAAATGGCCTGCTGGTCCTGATAGCTCTGGACGGCGGAGGTATAACTGATATTGGCCGCGCTGTAAGAGGACAGAGTGCTGGCCATATCCAGGGTGCACAGCTTCTGTCCGGCGATCACTACATCCCCCGCTTCCACATAGACGGCGGTGCACTGGGCGTTGGCGGCCACAAAGACGGACTCCTGCCCGTCGGTGACCACCCGGCCGGATACCTTGTTTTCGGTGGAGATGGTGTCCACCTTCACCTCCTGGACCTGGACGGCCACGCCGGCGGCGGGCCCGTCCTGGATGCTGTCCCCGCCCCCTTCCCCGGACTGGCAGGCGGCAAGGCCCATCAGCACAGCGCCGGCCAGGAGGGCGGCAAAAATTCTTTTCTGCTTCATGGCTCGGTCTCCTTTAATTCAAAATGCCGTAGTCCACGGCCCAGCGGTAGGTGTTGTAGGAGGAAAACAGGTCATTTTCTGCCCCGGCCACCTTGTCCCGTGCCTCCTTCAGTTTGTCCTCGGCTTCCAGAAGGCCGTTTCGGGAGAGGGAGCCCTGGCTCTGCCTCAGCCTGGCAGCAGCGCAGCTGTTCTGCTCCACCGCCAGGGCGGTCTTGGCGGCGGAGAGGATCTGCTGGCAGTCCTTCACTTTGAGATACAAATTGCGCAGGCCCAGCTCAAAGTTCTGTACGGTGTTGTCATAGTTGTATTTGGCGGAGTAATAGGTGTGCCGGGCCTGGGTGTAGTATGGCCTGTCGCCGTAGTAGTTCACGCCGTAGTCCCCGCCGTGCTCGTTGTACTCTTCCCGGGCGTCCTGATAGGTTTCACCGGCCTCGTACAGGCTCCAGCTGTTGGCCTTGGCCCGCTCCAGATCCTTCTCCAGATCCATGGCGTTCAGGTCCGCCTGGCTGACGGCGGGCAGGGAGCCCAGAGAGATATTTCCGGTGATGTCCGCCCCGATGAGCAGCTCCAGCTGCCCCTTGTAGGTGTTCAGGTTCATTCCCAGAGTGGACAGGCCGCTGTGCAGGGCCGCCCGGCCCGATTGGGCCTGCTTCAGCGTCATGGAGGAGATATGGCCCAGCTTGTAGCGCAGCTCCAGCTCGGTCAGCTGCCGGTCCAGAGCCGCCAGCTGCCGCTCCAGCCCCTCCTCCTGCAGCTCCATGGCGGCCAGAGCGATATAGGTGGCCTCTCCGGCCATGACGATCTGGTTCTGCAGGTTTTTCAGCTGCCGCACAGTGTCGGCGTTGTCCGCCTGCATATCGCCGTCCTTAATGGCATCGAACTGCTCCCGCACAGCGTCGTAGGCCTGGTCCATCCGCTCATAGGCCAGGGTGCCGCTCTGCCCCAGCTGCACCATCATCCACTGGGCCCGGGCCATCTGGTTCAGTTGGTCCCGCATTTCTTCCTTCAGGTCGTCGTAGTTGATCTCCTCCAGCATGTCGATGCTCTCCTGAATAGAACGCACCTGGAGGTTGTTCTCATGCATCCGCCGGGACAGATTTCCGAAGGTGATGGACCCCACCGGGTCCGGTATGTACTCCTCCGCCGGGGGCTGAGGATCCTCCGGCGCCGGAGCGCCGCCCTCCGCGGCCAGTGCCGCGCTCCCCAGCAGGGACAGAGCCAGAACGGCGGCCAGGGCCAGGGACAGGGTCCGTCTTTTCATGTGATCTCCTCCTTATATCCGTCTGCCATGCCGCCGTAGCGGAGCAGATCCATACGCACCCGTGTCCGCTCCCGCACCTGGGCGGACTGCGCGGGGTCGTGCAGCGTCTCTACAATGGCAAAGGCCAGCACCGCGCAGGCCAGATGAAAAACCTGATCGGCATACTCCCGGTCCCTTCGCCGCAATCCGGAGGGGTCCACCGCCTCCCACAGCGGATCGGGCAGAAAGTGCTCGGGACCGGCCATAAAGCTCTGCAGGTCGATCCCCTGATTCAGCCGCAGCAGTTTGATAAACAGAACCAGCATAGGATCTGTATGTCCCTGACGGCCGATAAAGCTGTCGTAGGCCATCAGGGGCAGGGCAAACAGGTCGCCCTTGGCCTCCATCAAAATGCCGCGCAGCAACGAGACGAAATATTCCCGCATATCCGCCAGCAGATAACGGATCAGGTCCTCTTTATCTTCAAAATATTGGTAAAAACTGCCCCGGGGAATGCGGGCGGCGGCAATTATCCGGTTGATGGATATCTCCGTAAACCGCACCTGAGTCAGCTCCGCCCAGCCGGCCTCAATCAGCCTCTGCCGTTTTTCCTCCGGCAGGCGGTAAAACGTCGCGGTGGGCATAATCTCCCTCCTTTTATGACAGGTTGTCGCTTTGTGACAGGCTGTCACAAATTATACGAAAGGAGACCACTCCCTGTCAAGGTGGAAATTGTGAAGGTTTTGTTAAAATACGGGTGTTCTCAGGCTTCCGGCCAACGGAGCGTCTTTTTCGGCCAATTGACTTTTATATTACCCTTTGATATCCTGTAAGCAGACAATAAACAGGCGGAGAGGAGCCATAACATGTCCATCAGCAAATATGACGGCGGCAGAGACACAAGCCGGTACTATACTATCGGGGATATTTCCAGGCTCTACCATATTGGGCCGGATTCCATCCGTTATTATGAAAAAAAAGGAGTTTTGGAGCCCATACGCGGAGAAAACGGATACCGTTACTACAGCAGTCAGAGCATTTGGCGCATGAATATGATTGTCAGCCTGCGCAGCCTGGGGTTTTCCGTAGAGCGCATTCGTGACTACTTTCAAAATCGTTCTGCAAAGAGCACCGCGGCCCTTCTGAACGATGAGCTGGCACTGATCCGGACACGGCTGGACGAGTTGAACCGGCTTCAAAGCTCAGTCCTCCAACAGCTGGAAGCGCTGGAGGAGACAAAGTCCCTTCAGTTTGAGACCGTAAACAGAGTGCGTTTTCCGGCCAGAACGGCCTTTCTGATTGAGGAGCCCTATAATCAGGACGAGGACATGGACCTGCTGATGAAGCGCCTGGTCGAGCGAAGCAGCGGCAGCATTGAGATGATCGGGAGCAGCCGCATGGCCTCGGTCATCTCCCCGGAGGAAGGAAAATATCTCTTCCAGGGGGCGGTCATTTTCGACCCGGCAGGAGATTTTGTCCTCCCGGCGGGGGACTATTTGTCCGTCTTTTACCGCGGCGGCACCGCCAGCCACCAATATCTGCGCCTTTTGCAGCAGTATGCTGCTGATCGTGGACTTACCCTGTGCCCGCCCTATCTGGACGTAATCTGGCAGGATATTCACATGACTACGGACCCGTCTGAATTTATATCCCAGGTCCAGGCCCGGGTGTCGGAATAAGGGTCTGCCTCCCCTGCCGCAGAAACCCCCGTCAGGGAGAGCAGTTTTTCTTCATGTCTACCAAATGTCTACCAAAAAAGCCTCCAATCCCCTGTGCCCCAGGGGGTTGGAGGCTTTCCATATTTTAGGACGTCTACCAAATGTCTACCAATTTTACTTTTTTACACTGATACTACCCGTTTCTTGGAGATTTCCTCCTGTTTTCTTAACTTTTTTACCCCGGGGCAGAGGTGTGGCACAAGCCTGAAAATGGCAAAACGCTCAAAAACCTCCAAGAATTCAGGTAA
>CANEFX010000029.1 GCA_947426945.1 uncultured Bacillota bacterium | reverse complement strand
TCGTAGGCTTCCAGAAGGTCGCCGACGCCATGATGGCTCAGGGTATCTTCTAATTGCAGGATTTCTCTCAAAACTCACTAAAACCCGGGCGTCCCATTGCGGGACGCCCAAAATTTTTATTTACACCTCTACCGCCTTGTCAGTTGCAAAAAACCACAGTACCTGCCGGCTGACAGGCTTTCCCAGAATAGCGGACAAGGCTTGGCTGTATGCGTTCAACTGGGGGCGGTACTCCTCCGCCCGGGCCTGTTCTCCGCCGGAGGACACCCGGTCGCTCTTGAAATCCACCACAGTAACGGTCCCGTCCTCTTCCTCAAACCATGCGTCGATGACCCCCTGAAGAAGAATCTCCTCCCCTCTGCCCTCGGGAAAATAGTCAAGAGCGGAGACAAGCACCGAAAATTTAAATTCCCTGCGGCATTTTTTCCCCGCCGCCGCCATAGCTCGGCCCAGAGGGCTGACCAAAAAAGCGGACAGCCGTTCAGGCTCCACCGCCTCCCGCTGGAGCCTGGTAAGAAAGCCTCGTTCTGCCAACCGGTCCAGCTCCGCCGACACCGCCTCCTGACTTCCGTCTCCATCCAGCGGGAGGTACTGCATGGCCAGATGAAGGGCCGTCCCTCGCTGGGCAGGGGTAAGCCCCCTTTCCTCCACAATGAAGCTGGGCCTGGAAATAGGCTGCCCTCTGCGGGAGGGCGGCGCGGCATTTTCTGCCGCCTCCTGATCCAAGGCGCGCCCCTTGATCTGGGTAGCAGTGAGCTTGGAAGGCAGGTCGGCTGCCGCCATATGGGGATATACCCAGGCCAGACGGGCATTCAGCCCGTCGTCCAAAGATTCCTTTTGAGACAGATTGCTGTAATGTCTTTTAGCTTTATATTCCTTGCCCAACAAGGCTCCATCCACCCAGCGGATATCCCATGCAGGCCCCAGGCCATCAACTAACTGTCCCGGAACCCCGGCCAAAGCCCGCAGCGCCTCTCCCTCCGGACGGGTCAGCGCATGAAGAAGCACCCAAGCCCCCACGCTCTGCTGCTGTTCCAGGGACAGGGGTGAAATGGGCAGGCTCCCCCCTAGACGGGTCAGAGCGTCCGCCCCTTCAGGCAGCACCGCCGTAAGGACCAGCTTCTCCCGGGCCCGAGTCATGGCCACATACAGCAGTCGCAGCTCCTCGGCCAGCATTTCCCGCTCCAGCCTGCGTGCCACCGCCCGCCGGGCCAGGGTTGGGTACTCCACCATCCGCTCCCGGTCCAGGCCCCGGGGGCCCACCCCCAGCTCCGGGTGGAAGAGCACCGGGCGCATCAAATCGTCTCGGTTGAGCCGCCGGGTCAGTCCGCACACCAGTACCACCGGCTTTTCCAACCCCTTGGACCGGTGAATGGACAGAACAGACACCCCCTCCCCCTCCCGGCCGTCCCCGGCGGGGGCCCCCAGGCGGGAACCGGCATTTTTCAACCGCTCCAGCCGCAGGAGGAACTGGAACAGGGTGCGGCAGCCGCTGTCCTCCAGCTGACCGGCCAAAGCATAGAGCGACAACAGATTGTTCTGCCGCTCTCCGCCTCCCTCCATGGCTCCGAACACTCCCAGCAGGTTGGTCCTTTCGAAAACATGCCACATGAGCTGACGGCAGGTCCGGTCCCCCGCGTCAAACCGCATCTCCTCCAGACTGGCCAAAAAGTCCCGGCACTCCCGATCGCCCTTCTCTGCGGCGTGGATCACAGCGCTATAAAAGTCACCGCCTTTACAGTCCGCCCGCAGCAGGGCCAGCTTGTCCCCGGAGAAGCCGTACACCGGAGAGCGCAGGGCCGCAATAAGGGGCACATCCTGCCGGGGATTGTCCACAACCTGGAGGATAGCCAGGGCCACGTTGACTTCGGTGGTCTCAAAGAAGTCGCCGCTCCCGTCGGCGGTCCAGGGAATCCCCTCCTCACTGAGGGCCTGAAGGTAGTGGTGGAGCACCGGGCCTGGGCTGCGCAGGAGAATCATTACGTCAGAGGGCCGCAGAGGCCGGAGTTCCTCTCCCTCCTCCACCATCAGGGGCATATCCAGCAGCTCCCGGATTCGTCGAGCCGAAAACCGGGCCTCCAGCAGGTTTTTGTCTGCCTTTTCTCCCTCCTGTTCTCCCAGAAAAGATAAATCAATGGCATCCAGCTCCAGGGCGTATGGGTCGTCGGCTCCACCGGACACACCAGCAGCAAAGGGCTTTCCAGGCACCAGGGCCTGGTCATCGGTATAATCCAGTTCACCAAATTCAGTTGACATAATATTTCGAAACAGGTCGTTGCACCCCTCCAGTATTTGAGGCCGGGATCGGAAATTTCGGGACAGTACCCGCTTCCGGGGCTCCCTCTCCGCCGCCCGGTCCCCGTCCGGGAAACGGCGGTACTTATCCAGAAAGATGGACGGATCGGCCAGACGGAAGCGGTAGATGGACTGCTTCACATCCCCGACCTGGAACAGCTTCCGCCCCCCGTCGGAGATGGCGGTAAAGATGGCGTTTTGGACCTGATTGGTGTCCTGGTATTCATCCACCAGCACTTCGTCGAACCGACCGCCCCAGTATTGGGCCAGCTCGGTGGGGTTTCCCTCTCCGTCGGTGAGCAGTTTGACGGCAAAGTGCTCCAGGTCGGAGAAATCCAGCAGCCCCCGCCGGGCCTTTTCCCGGGAAAAGGTGGCCTGGAAGTCCAGCACCAGGTCCATCAGCGCCTCCACCACCGGAGCGGACAAGGTCAGCTCCTCCAATTGAGCAGCGGTGTCCCCAATGAAAATCTCCGCCATTTTTTCCAGCGTCTTTTTACATCGGTCTCTGAGAACCTTGATCCGATTCTTCGCCCATTCGGCCTGCTCCTCCTCAAAAGGGCTGACCACCAGGGTCCGTTTCCGCTTCCGCCCCACCGCCGGGAATGGAATAGGCAGACGGCCGCAGGCCCCGTCCCAGGTCCTCTCCCCCAAAAGGCCCTCCACTTCCTCTATCACAGTCACAAGGCCCGGGGCGTAGTTGACCTGAAGCAGCTCATCCTTCCGGCACAGCTCCAGCGCCTGAAGCAGGAGGTCCCGGCAGGCGCTGGCCTGGCGCCGGGCGTCCTCCAGCAGCGGGGCTCCCCATGGCGCCTGGGTCAGATCGGAGATGTCCTCCAGCCGCCAGAGCGCCTTTTGCCCTTCCAGCCACCGGGCAGGATACGGATGGCTCTGCACCCGTCCAAAGATGTCCACCACAATCTGGGCCAGTCGGCTGTCGTCCCGGCCGATGGACAGGGTGTCCACCAGCAGAGCAAAGGGGCTGTCCTCAGTCAGATCCTCGTACCGCTTGTCCAGCATCTCCTCCAGCACCTGGGCCATAAGGACGTGACCCTCCCCCTCGTCACACAGGCGGAAGTCCGGGTCCAGATCCAGCAGGTGTCCGCTCTCCCGGAGGAGTGCGGCACAGAAGGAGTGGATAGTAGAAATCTGCGCCCGGTAGACCAACGCGGTCTGACGGCGCAGGTGGCGGTCGTTAGGAGCCTCCGCCAGACGGTCGGACAGCTCCTGGGCGATGCGCCCCCGCAGCTCGGCGGCGGCGGCTTTGGTATAAGTGATAACCAGGAAGCGATCAATGTCGATTCCTTCTTTTGTCACCCGGTCCAGCAGCCGCTCCACCAGCACCCGGGTCTTGCCCGACCCCGCCGCCGCCGACACCAGCAGCTCGCCGCCCCGGTCGTCTACAATTTTCTGTTGTTCGTCCGTCAGTGGGAAGGGCATGGAACCACCTCCTTTATTCCGCCAATACGCTCAAATATTTCTCCACGCGGATGCCTTTGTTCTTCTCAATCTCGTCCTGCTCCAGAAAAATAAGCCGTTCCAGCACATCCATCGCCCGTTTGACCGCCTGGGGAAAGGCTTTCCCTGCCAGCAGTTCTCCGGTCAGCACCGCGGAGAACATATCCCCGGTGCCCGGGAAGTGGACCTGGATAAAGCGGTAGGGAAGGGTAAAATATTCCCCCGACTTGTGGTCAAAGCCCCAGACCACGTGTCGGCCTGTCTCCGCCTCCCGGCCGCTGGTGACCACCACCGAGCGGGGCCCATAGGCCAGCAGGCCGTCCACAATCCGGCGGGCCTCCCCTCTGGTCAGGGTCTCTCTGCCCTGATACAGGCCGGTAAGGAATTCCCCCTCCGTCAGGTTGGGGACAATTACATCCGCCACCCCGATGAGCCGGCGCATATTCTCTACCGTCTCCTCCGCCACGCCGTTGTACAGCTTGCCGTCGTCCCCCATGATGGGATCGGTCATCACCAGCAGCCCCTCCTTTTTCTGGCTGGCGATAAAGTCCCGGATGATGCCCACCTGTTCCGCCGAGGCCAGAAAGCCGGCGGTAATGCAGTCAAACTGAAAGCCCAACTCTTTCCAAACCTGGATGGTCTGGCGCATGTAGTCCGTGGTATCCAAAATCGCAAATTTTTCATACTCAAAGGGGTTGGACACCAGAGCGGTGGGCAGATTGTAGACGCTGTGGCCCATGTTGGACAAAATAGGCCAGACGGCGGACAGGCCCACCTTGGCATAGCCGGGCACATCCCCGATGGTTAAAATATTTTTGCTGTTTTCCATAGAAATTACCTTCTTTACGATTGTAAAAATTTCAGGACAAGGGGGTTGAAGGCCTGCCAGTTCCGCCGGGCCACGAAGTGGTCGCCGGGGAGGATCGCCAGCTGACTGCCGGGGATGGATTTGGCAATCAACTGGGTGTGGCTGTCCCGAATCATGTCCCGCTCCCCCGCCACGACCAAAACAGGTATGGACAGGGCGGTCAGGGCCTCCGGCCGGATGTGAGGCTGGGTGGTCATCAGATCCAGCAGCTCCCACTTTGGCTGTGCCTTCTTGTCAAACCGGCGGATAACTTGCAGCAGCCCCCAGCCCAAGACGATGGGCACCTGGATGGACAGCTTCACCCCCGCGGGGTACAGGTCCGCCCCGTTGAGCACCAGCTTTTCCACATACTCCGGGTACTTCAGGGCAAAAATCAGGGCGACATTGGCTCCGTCGGAAAAGCCCAGCAGGTGGCACCGCCGGATCCCCCGGCTGTCCAGAAAGGCTTTCAGGTCCTCGGCAAACTGCTCCAAAGTAAAGGGCGCCGTCCCCCGCGGGGACTGTCCGTGTCCCCGAGTGTCTGGAACAATCACTTGATATTTCTCAGAAAAGGGTTCCATTTGATGCTTAAAATAGGTATGATTCTCCCCGTTTCCATGGAGCATAATCAGTGGAAACCCCTGTCCGGCGATTGTATAGTTAAGTTGAATGTCCAAAATTGCCTCCTATTCGCCAATCTGCTCCCAAAACTCCTCCGCGCTCACGTGGGGCAGCCAGCGTTTGCAGTCGCCCCCCCGCCCCGGTTCAAAATGGCAGGCGGCAGCATAGTCGCAGAAGCGGCAGGCGTTTTTCTCCGGCCCCCGCCAGAAGGGGTCGGCGGCGATGCTGCCCCCGGCCAGCTCCTGACAGATATCCTCCAGCACTTTCTGTACGTGCTTTCCCAGCCTGCCCAGCTGCTCGGCGGAGGCCAGGGCCTCGCCGGTGATCTGCCCGGTGGTCCTGCTTACCTTCAGAGGCAGAAAGCGATACCCCTTCTCCCCCTGCTCCTCCATAGCGTCCAGTACCTTCTGGTCATCCACCACCAGGCCGCTGCGCACCAGTTCCCGGTCCACCTTTTTTTGCAGTTCCTCATCGCTCATGGACCGGCTTCCCCGGATGACGGCCTCCCGTGCGGGCAGATAGAGCACTCCGGCCCCCTCCACAGGCAGGCCATAGAGCGTCCGGCCCTTCTCCTCCAGCGTAAAAAGGTACAGCAACATCTGCAGCCCCAAACCATTCCAAACCTCGGTGAGGTCGAAGGTTTTGCGGCCTGTCTTGTAGTCCACCACCCGCAGGTGGAGCCGGCCGTCGCTGTCAATCCAGCCGTCCACCCGGTCCACAAAGCCGGTAATGCTGATGGTAACCCCGCCGTGCGTGAGTTCCACCGGCGGCAGGGGCGGTTCCTCCCCGTCTTTCCCCGTTCCGAACCCCAGCTCGAAGGAGATAGGCTTGAATTTGGAGCTGAGCAGCTCCTCGGCCACATTGTCCACAACTGCCTGCACCGAGCGGAGCAGCCGGCGGAACAGATACTGAAACCTGGGACTCTGCCCCTCCAGCCCCCCCAGCTCCTCGGCCGTGTAGCGATCCACCGCCTGCTTCGTCAGACGGCGCAGCCTCCGCTTCCGGATCTCCTTCTCCATACCCGGGATAGTGGTCTGGAAAAACATCTCATCCTGAAGCACATGCTCCAGAACGTAGTGGACAAAGGTACCATACTCCGGGGCGGTAAAGCCCGCCGGCTTACGGGGCTCCGCCGCCAGGCCATAGCGCATGAAGTAGGAGAAATGGCAGGATTTATACTTGTCCATCCGGGAGGCGGACATAGCAACCCGCCGGCCATACAGCCTGTCCACCGCCTGGCGGGACAGCCGTCCCCGCTCCCAGGCGGCCGCCCGGTCCAGCCGGGCCACCTGCTCCTCAAAGCCAGGGAGCTCCTCCAGCGCCCGGCGGGCGTTCAGATCCCGTCCCGCCTGTTCCAGAGCGGGAAGAGGAGCCTCCAGCCGGAAAGCGCCTCTCAGCTCCTCTTCCCGCACCGGCTTCAAATCATCAAACAGCAACCGCAGACGGCTTACCAAAAAGCTGGGCCGGCGCTCCTCTCCTCCGGGACCCTGAACAGACCAGGTCACCGCCAGCTTTTGTTCCGGCTGGGCACAGATCTGATAGATGGTAGTCATTTCCCGGTAAAGCAGCTCCCGCTGGGACTGGGCCAGTTCCAGACCGTAGCCTGCCAGCAGGGAGCGGTCATCGTCGGACAACAGCCCCGGAGTTGTCCCCACCTGGGGCAGGGAGGCGTCGTCCGCACCCAGGAGAAAAAGCGCTTCTACCCGTCGTCCGGTTTGACGGGTGGTTTCTCCTGCCGTCACCCGGTCCAGGGACACGGGGATGGTGCCCACATCGTACTGAGACAGCACCAGCCGGAAGAGCAGTGCAAATTCCTCCAGCTCCATGGGAATGCTCTCCAGCAGCCGGGCACACTGTTCCAGTCCGCCGCAGAGAATGTCCCACAGCTGCCGGTACTCCTCCGCCAGGGTGAGCTGCCTTCTCTGAATCAACCGCTCCACCCGCTCCTCCAGCCGCTCGGGCAGTCCAATTCCCTCCAAAAAGTTGTAAAGTGAAATCGCTTGTCCCCTTCCGGTCCGATCCGGATTTTTTCGCAGCGCCTCCAGGGGCGCTGCCGCCCGCCGCCGCGCTCGGTCCACCCGGACCAGAAGGGCCCGGTCCTCTTCAGTCCACTGCACCCCATAGCCTCCTGGATGCCAGGACCAGTCCTTGTTCTGTGTCCACCGGCTGCCCCGGATGTCCCATTTCAAAACATAGTTTTCCAATAAATCCACATCCGCCTGGGACAGATCGGTGAGCCCGGTCTTTAAGTAGCGGAACATGTCGTCATAGCGGTAATTCCCCGCCACCGTCTCCAGAGCGGCTGTAACCAGAGCCAGCACAGGCTTTTCCAGAATATCCGTCATGGCGGAGGAGAACACCGGCACCCCGTAACGGCCGAACACCGACTCCACCAGGTCCCGGTAAGCTCCGTAGTTCCGGGCCGCCACGCCGATATCCCGGAAGCGGTATCCCTCCTCCCGGACAAGCCGCAAAATGCGGGCGGCAGCCCACTCCACCTCACTGCGGGGTGTGGAGGCTTGAAACAGCTCCACCGCTTTTCCACACGGCTCAGGGACAGAGCCGCTCTCCCCAAACAGAGCTCCTTCCAAATAAACCAGCGGCCCTGCCTTCCCCTCTGCCTTGGTGACAAGGTGTTCCACTTCACATGGAACATGTTCCCTCCTGGCCAGCTGCAGCAGGGCATCGGCCGTCCGCCGGGCCGGAGAGAATATCCCGGTTCCCTCCTCGTCCTCTTCCAGGTGGTCGCAGGTAAGGGTAACGGTCATGGAACTGGCCTGAGCTATAAGCAGCCGCAGCAGCTCCCTCTGCTGGGGGGTAAAATCGGTAAAACCGTCCAGCCAAAAATCCATCCCCTCCGCCCAGCGGCAGGCACGCAGCGCATCCGCCGCCCGGGTAAGGCGGTCCCGGGGATCCAGAGCCGTCCGAGCGGTGAGGGCATTATACTCCCCAAAAATGAGCCCCAGGTCCCGCAGTTTGTCCCCCTCGGGGCCACCGGCTTCCTCCCCCGCCCGAACCAGCATTTCAGGCAGGACCAGACTGCTTTTCAGTTCATCTGCCGTAGCAATCAGGGCAGTAAGGAAAGCGGGCCGCCTGGAGGGCCGGCCATAGACCTTCAGGCTGGGGGACGCGTGCTGCACCGCCCGGTACATCAACAGCAGCCGTCCGCCCGCGTCCAGCTCCTCCTCTCCCAGGCCGCCGGCATTCTGAAAGATGCGGTTAGCCAGCCGGCTGAAGGACAGTACTTCTGCTCTCAGGTTAATCTGAGGCCCGCCCGCCGCGCACAAAGCCCGCTCCATCTCGTGAGACATCTGCTCCGGCACCAGCAGCACCTGGAAGCGTTCCCGCCCTGCCCCGCACAGGCGACTGAGCACCGCTGCGGTTTTCCCTGCGCCCGCACGGCCCATCAACAGCTTGAACATAGGAATCTCTCTCCTCTCCGGCGCCGGCCCTTTTCCGGTCAGGCGTTGATTTCTCCGCCATTTATGGCTTGCACCGGCCGCAGGGCTCGTAGCCCTCCGCCACAGCCTGGATGCGGGAATCAAATTCCACCCGCTTGCCCTCTTGAATATTCTGAGCGGAGGCACAACCCGGCAGGTGAAATTTTTTACTTCCGGCATTGCCCACGTATATCTGTAAAGAAGAATTTCCTGTCGGATTTGTGGCAGTACTCGCCTCCTTTTCCGTGCGGAATGTAACGGTTTTTCCGTCACTCTCTGCAATAATGTGGCCCTGCATATCGGTGCGGTAGACCTCTGTCCCCGCATCCCGGAAGCGGCTAAGAACCTCGCCGGAAGGGTGGCCGTAGCTGTTCCCCTCCCCCACCGAAATCACCGCATACCGGGGCATGACCTCCCGGAGAAAGCGGTAGCCGGTGGAGGTATCGCTGCCATGGTGGCCTGCTTTCAGAACGGTGGCGCTTACATCCGCTCCGGAATCAATCAGGTCGTTCTCCGCTCCTGTCTCCATGTCCCCGGTAAAGAGAAAAGAAGTTTCTCCGTAATCAATACGCAGAACGATGGAGGTATCGTTAGTGCCGTCATATTCCCGCACCGGGCCCAGGATCTCCACTTGGGCAGAGCCCAGGTCAAATTGATCTCCCGGTTCCGGGACGGTGATGATCTTCCCCTGTTTTTCCAGATACTTTACCATATTCTGAAATACTTTGGAGCCGTACTCCGTCACCGGGCAGAGGGCGACATCCACCGCAGCGTAGTTCAGCGCCCCGGACAGCCCGCCGATGTGGTCCTCGTGGGCGTGGCTTGCCACCATATAGTCCAGATGACTGGCCCCATGGCGCTCCAGATAGGCGTACACCAGATCGGAGTCCTCCGCGTTTCCGCCGTCGATCAGCATGTAGTGCCCGTCGCAGACGACCAGGGCGGAATCCGCCTGGCCCACATCGATAAAGTGGACCTGAAAGCTTCCGCCCTCCTCCACAGGCGGGGCAGGCGGCTCCCGGCGGCTGGACAGGACGAGAACAACCGTAATTACCAGCGCCGCCGCAATCAACGCCGGCAGGATCCAGCCGGGCTGACGATTCTGTTTTCTTCGACTCACAGCTTATTCCTCCCATTCTTCCGGTAAAGGGCGGCGGCGATGCTCCACTGGCCCCCACTCCGGCAGAGGCAGCCGCTGCATGGCCCCAAAGGCCCGGGCTTTCAGGCCGGGATACCGGCCCTGGAGCTCGTAAATCAGCTCCTTAATCTCCTGCCGCTTAGTGTTGCCGTCGGCGGGACAGCGGTTTTCCACCACAGGCAGCCCCAGCCGCCGGGCGGTGTGGCGGATCAGATTTTCTCCGCAGTAGAGCAGGGGGCGGATTTGGGTAATCCCCGTCCGGTCCAGCCAAGTGACAGGCTGAAAACAGGACAGCCGTCCCTCAAAAATCAGGGACATGAAAAAAGTCTCCACTGCGTCGTCATAGTGGTGCCCCAGAGCAATTTTGGCGATGCCTCGTTCCTGAAGGGCGGCGTGGAGGGCGCCCCGGCGCATCTTGGCACACATGGAACAGGGATTTTTCTCCCTGCGCAGGTCGAAAATAATGTGTTGAATCTCACTGTTCAAAACGGTATATGGGACGTCCAGCTCCCGACACAGCGCCCCAATGGGTGAAAAATCCAGCGGCTCCACTCCGTCTGCATGGCCCATATCCAAGGTAAAGGCCTCCACCGTGAAGGGTACGGGGTAAAACTCCCTCAGCCTGGCCAGGGCCGTCAGCAGCATCAGAGAGTCCTTTCCTCCGGACACTCCTACCGCGATACGGTCGCCTGGGCTTATCATATTGTAGTCCTCTACGCAGCGGCGCGCGAGAGATAATATTTTGTTCATCCCACATCCTCCCTTGAATACCCGCATTCTACCACAAATCCCTGGTTATCTGCAAGTAAAAAACAAAAATCAAACACGAGATATCAAGAGTAAATATGAGATATCAAGAGTAAACACGAGATATAAAAGAATTTTTCAAAATTTCTCAAAAAAACCGTTGACACCCGAAGTCCGGCGTACTATAATACAACACGCTCCGCTTGTGCAAAAGCCGGGCAAAATGTTTTATCGCAAACCGTTTTGGTTTAGATAAGAAGAGGAAATTGGAGGTTTTACCTATGTCCACGTTCATGGCCAAGAAGGGCAGCATCGAGCGGAAATGGTATGTGATCGACGCCGCCGGCAAGCCCATGGGCAAGACCGCTGTCATCGCCGCCGACCTGCTGCGGGGCAAGCGCAAGCCCGAATTCACTCCCAACGCCGACTGTGGCGACTTTGTCATTATCATTAACGCTGAGAAAGCGGTACTCACCGGCAAAAAGCTGGACCAAAAGTACTACCGCACTCACTCCGGCTGGGTAGGCGGCCTGAAGGAAACCAAGTACCGCACCCTGATGCAGACCAAGCCTGAGCTGGCTATGCAGCTTGCCGTTAAGGGCATGCTGCCCAAGAACTCCCTGTCCCGGGACTCCCTGACTCGCCTACACATCTACCGCGGTGGCGAGCACGATCACGCCGCTCAAAAGCCCCAGCCCTGGGACGCCGAGTAAGAGGAGGATTTGAATCATGTATAAGAGCAAAAAGCCTTATTTCTATGGAACCGGCCGCCGGAAGTCCTCCGTGGCTCGTGTTCATCTGTTCGAGAACGGCACCGGCATCATCACCATCAACGGCCGTGATATCGACGACTACTTTGGCCTGGAGACCCTGAAGCTGATTGTCCGTCAGCCCCTGGTCGCCACCAATCAGGTGGGCAAGGTTGACGTTGTGGCTACTGTCTCCGGCGGCGGCGTCACCGGCCAGGCCGGCGCTATCCGCCACGGCATTGCCCGTGCCCTTCTGCTGGTCAGCGAGGAGAACCGCCCCGCCCTTAAGGCCGCCGGCTTCCTCACCCGCGACCCTCGTATGAAGGAGCGCAAGAAGTACGGTCTCAAGGCCGCCCGCCGCGCGCCTCAGTTCAGCAAGCGCTGATATTCCTGTAAAACCCCGAAGCCGCAACGGTTCCGGGGTTTTTCTATACGCAAAGCCTGACAAAGTACGATTATAAAAAGCAAGAATTGTTAAGGTTCATTTAAGGTTCAGCTTCCGTTTTATAAATGATACCAAGGCCGTCGGAGCTGCTTCCGCAACTAAAAGGCAGGATCAGTTGGCGGGAAGCCTGTAATCAGAAGAGGTATAGTAGCGAAACAAAAAAGTATTTAAAATATTTTACATATATGTATGCTATACACTCCAACGATGAAGTTTACAACGAATATTCTAAAGTCATCTATAATCAAGCTATCAGAGAGAAAGCGCAAAAGAGGACACTGGTTATAGATGATATTTTCCAGACGTATCCAAACGCAACCTTGAGAATCTATGTTTTTGGCAATGACAGTATCACGGGTGCGCGGAAGATGTACGAGTCGAAAGAATACAAAAGGGGAGACATTGCAACAG
Source organism: uncultured Bacillota bacterium (assembly GCA_947426945.1). Taxonomy (GTDB): domain Bacteria; phylum Bacillota; class Clostridia; order Oscillospirales; family Oscillospiraceae; genus Lawsonibacter. The sequence goes on along the minus strand of CANEFX010000029.1, from coordinate 14,890 downwards.
GAAGTTATCACTCTATCAAAGGGATACCAAAAAATGTCGGATTAACCAGGAGAAAACAGGTTTCCTTTGCTAATATTTCACTTGGCAAGGGTTCCTTTATCTTTTCCCAATTCCAACACCGAAAACGCAGCCCGGCAAATACTGATTCTTATCGTCAGACATTCAACCTGCCAGTCCAACACAGGCTGGCAGGTTGATACATTCTCACAGTCGGAAAGAGGCTCCCCGCTGGGGAGCCTCTTTCCAGTTGTATATTTACTTCTTAAAAAATCCGAACAGCCCGCCCTTCTTAGGCTTCTCCTTAGCTTTGGGCGGCTGCGGGGCCGGCGCTGGCGCAGGGCCGGCCGGCTTGGGCGGAATATAGCTGTACGCGCCGGAGGGCTGCCCGTTCAGCCGCGCGACCGCCTCCTGGGCGCTTTTGTAACCCTTGTCGGCCGCCTTTTGATAGTACTCCATCGCCTTCTGCAAGTCTGCCTGAACGCCATGCCCCTCCTCATAACACTCGCCCAGCAGGAACAGCGCCCGGGGCTGACCTCGACCGGCGGCCTTTTCAAACCATTTCACGGCTTCCCCGTCGTTCTCCTCCACGCCGATGCCCTGATAGTAGCAGTAGCCCAGGTTGCACATGGCGGTGACATTGCCGTTCTCAGCCGCTTGGCGGTAATACTCGGTGGCCTTCCGTTTATCCTCCATCACGCCCCGGCCCATTTCGTAGCAAAGACCCAGCATACACTGACCCCGGGAATTTCCCTGTTCCGCCGCCTTGGCAAACCAGTGGAAAGCCTGATCGTCATCCTTCTGAGTACCAATGCCCTCGTAATAGCAGTAGCCTAGGTTGCACTGCGCCCGGGACAATCCCCGCTCCGCCGCCTGACGGTACAGCTCCACCGCCTTACTCTTGTCCTCGGGCACACCCTGCCCCAGCTCATAGCACAGGCCCAGGGAGCAGGTGCCGGAGGCATTCCCATCCTCATGGGCCCGGCGGTACAGCTCCACGGCCTTCTGGATATTCTCTGTCACGCCGTAGCCGTTTTCATAGCACTCGCCCAACAGATAGAGAGCTCGGGGATAGCCCTGCGCGGCCGACTTTTCAAACCACCGGAAGGCCTCGTCGTTGTCCTCCTCCACACCGATGCCCTGATAGAAGCAGTAGCCCAGATTGCACTGGGCACGGGCATGCCCCCGCTCCGCTGCCTGACGATACAGCTCTATAGCCCGTTTCTTGTCCATCTCCACGCCGGTGCCCAGCTCGTAGCACAGGCCCAGGGAACAGATGGCGGGGGGATAGCCCTCCTCTGCGGCCCGGCGGTACCACTCCGCCGCCTTTGCGTCGTCCCGCTGAGTCCCGTAGCCGTTTTCCCAGCACTCGCCCAACAGACTCATAGCACGGGGGTAACCCCGTTCCGCCGCCTGGGAAAACCACCGGAAGGCCTCATCGTCGTTCTCTTCCACACCAATGCCGCGGTAATAGCAGTAGCCCAAATTGCACTGAGCGCGGACCAGCCCCCGCTCCGCCGCCTGGCGGTACAGCTCCACCGCCCGGGCCAAGTCCCGTTCCACGCCGTCGCCGTACTCGTAGCAGACACCCAAGGCGCATGTGGCGGGAACATAGCCCGCCTCATGGGACCTCCGGTACAGCTCCGCCGCCCGGACCAGATCCTTTTCCACGCCGTAGCCGTTCTCATAACACTCGCCCAGCAGCTGCTGTGCCCTCGGATAGTCCTGCTCAGCGGCTCTGGTGAACCATTTCACTGCTTCGGCGTCGTCCTCCTCTACGCTAATGCCCTGGTAGTAGAAAAAGCCCAAATTGCACTGGGCTCGAGGATAGCCCCGCTCCGCTGCCTTGAAATAGAGCTCTCTGGCCTTATCCTTATCCTCTTCCACGCCCTGGCCCAGTTCATAGCACAGGCCCAGGGCGCACACGCCGGGCACATGCCCTTTGTCGCTGGACTGTCTGTAAAGCTGAAATGCCTTATCAACATCCCGCTCCACACCGTAGCCCCGGTCGTAGCACTCCCCCAGCAGCATCAGCGCCCGGGGATAGCCCTCCTCTGCGGCCTTGGAAAACCATTTCACCGCCTCAGCGTCGTCCTCCTCCACGCCGATGCCCTGATAGTAACAGAAGCCCAGGTTGCACTGGGCCCGGGTGTCTCCCTTCTCAGCGGCCTCCCGGTACAGCTCCACGGCCTTCGCTTTGTCCTCCTTCACGCCGGTGCCCAACTCATAGCACAGGCCCAGGGCACAGGCAGCAGGGGGGTAGCCCGCCTCCCGGGCCTTGGTATAAAGCTCTACGGCCTTGACGTCATTTTTCTCGGTACCGTAGCCGTTCTCATAGCATTCGGCCAACAGCTGCATGGCCCTGGGATATCCCTGTTCAGCGGCCTTGGTAAACCACTGGAAGGCCTCGTCGTTGCTCTCCTTCACACCAATGCCGGTGTAATAGCAGAAGCCCAGATTACACTGGGCCCGGGGCATCCCCCGCTCGGCGGCCTTGCGATACAGTTCCACGGCCTTCTCCTTGTCCTCCTCCACCCCCTGTCCCAACTCGTAGCACAGGCCCAAAGAGCAGAATGCGGAGGTATAATCCTTATCTGCCGCCCGCTGATACAGCTTTACCGCCCGGTCGTAGTTCTGCTCCACGCCGTAGCCCCGGTCGTAGCACTCTCCCAGCAGAAACAGGGCGCGGGGATACTCCCGCTCGGCGGCCTTTTCAAACCACTCCACCGCCAGCCTGGAGTCCTCTTCCACGCCGATGCCGATGTAGTAGCAGAAGCCCAGATTGCACTGGGCCGGGGGGAAGTCCTGCTCCGCGGCCTGGCGATACAGCTCTACCGCTCTGATCTTGTCCTCCTCCACGCCGGTGCCCGACTCATAGCACAGGCCAAGGGTGCAGGCCCCGTCGGGATAACCCTGGTCATAAGCGGCCCGGTAAAGTTCCAAGGCCTTTTCCAGGTCCTTTTCCACGCCGTAGCCGTTTTCAAAGCACTCCCCCATCAGCACCTGAGCTCTGGGATAACCCTGCTGGGCAGCCTTGGCAAACAGCTCTGCCGCCGCGTCATTGTTCTCCTCAAAATAGATGCCCTGGTAGTAGAAATATCCCAGGTTGCACTGGGCGGGGGCGTAATCCTGGTCGGCCGCCTCCTGGTAGAGCTCTGCCGCCCGGCCCTTGTCCATCTCCACACCGTGGCCCAGTTCGTAGCACAGGCCCAGCTCGGTAATGGCGGGGGGATAGCCCTCGTCCGCCGCCACCGTAAACAGCTCTGCCGCCCGGTTCAGGTCCTTCTCCGTCCCCACTGCCCGGCTGTAGCACAGCCCCAGATAATACTGAGCAGCAATACTGTCCCCCTCGGCGGCCCGGCTGAACCATGCGAAGGCCTTTTCCCCGTCCTTTGGTGCGCCGTCCTCGCCGTAGTAGTAGCTGCGACCAAGACGGTACTGCGCGTCCAGGTCGCCGTCCTCGGCGGAAGCCTGGAGGGCCTTCAGGTCCTCCTGCTTCTTCTCCGCCATATCGTTCAGGCTGCTCATCAGCTTGGGGTCTATGTAAATCATCATCGAGTCCTGGTCAAAAAATTCCGGGTTCTTGCTCTGCTCCTCCGCCATAGCGATTCGCTTCCTTTCTATCTGATTCAATCCGTCTTGACTGTTATATTACAACACCTTTTCCCTTTTGTCAATCAACATCAGCTTGCGCTGCGGCACAGCTTATGGTATGATTTGTACCATCTTAAAACCAGTAAGGAAGTCTGTCAAAATGAAACGATTTACCGCACAGATCCTAGTCTTGGCCGTGCTGTTCTCCCTGGCCGCATGCGGCAAAACCGCCACCCCGGACACCGCGGCGGAGAACCCCCGCATTCAGGAAATCCTCTCTGCGGCGGAGGCGCGCAAACAGGCCATTTTAAGCAGTGAGACCGCCATCGTCAAAAGCGACACTTATATCATGGGCGAGACCTACACCGGCACGGCCTACTACATCTCCAACAGCGGGGACGACAAGAATAACGGCCGCTCCCCCGAGACTCCCTTTGCCACTGTGGAGCCCCTGCGGAACATCGAAATGCAGTTCGGCGACGCCATCTTCTTTGAGCGGGGCGGCCTGTGGCGAAGCTGTGAGATACCAGTAGACGTATTGTGGACGGAGGGCATTACATACTCCGCCTACGGCCAGGGAGAAAAGCCCAGGCTGTACGCCTCCTCGGAAAACGGGGCCGGCGGGGAAAAGTGGTCGCTATACTATGAAGATGGCGACGGCAAAAAAATATGGGTCTACTATAAGGATATGGCCGAGTGCGGGGCCATTGTGGCCGGGGAGGACACCCCCGTCAAGCGGGACGTGGCCTACTGGAACGGCAGCAAATACATCAGGCTTAACAAGATGGACGAGCTGACGCAGGACGACTACCGGGTGGAGGAGCATTTGCAGGATATGTGGTGTTTTCCCTTTTTGGAGTACTCAAAGCAAGACCTAGAGGACGGCCACGCTTTCCGAAGCTGGAATGAGGATACGCGAACGTATGACTATGTGACCGGCCCACTTTACTTCCGCTGCGATGAGGGAAACCCCGGCGATCTCTACGACAGTATCGAGTTCATTCAACCCTATGCCTTTTCAGACGTCTTCGCTAACTACACCGTATATGATAATCTCCACTACTCTTTTTCCGCCTGTTCTCTGACCAGTGGCAGCGGCGATGATTTTGTATCCTGTCACGGCGTGATCCAGAACTGTGAACTCAGCTGGATGGGCGGCCATGTCGCCGACTACGCCACCGGTATGGAGGTGGGCGATACCCGCGTACAACTGAATGGCGGCCTTTTTGGGCGCATGGGCGGCGCGATTGGCATAAACGGCGATGACTATATCGTGCGCAATAATTATATTCATAACGTGTTTCAAGACGGGATTTCAATTGAAACTTTCCATGGAGACCCTTCTATCAATGGTGTTACTGTCTCCGGGAATCTGGTCACCCACTGCGTTCAGTCTCTCATGGTGTGCAACTGGGATATGGAGGTAAACGAAAACCATATCTTTAAAAATATCACCTTTGAGGACAACATCGTCCTGTACAGCGGAGAGAACAACTTTCTCAATCACAAATGGCATGAGGATTTGGACTGCGCCGCCTTCATCATGCAGGGCGGCCCCTGCGCCCACGACGGGACGCTGGCCGTGCGGAACAACACTTTCGCCTTCTCCAGGGCGGACCTGGTCCAAATTGACGTATACAGTAAAGAATACTCTCAGGTCTTTGACGGAAATACCTACGCCCAACTCCCCGAAATGAAATGGCTCTACATTGAGGCGTCTGATGCGGCGGTCACCGATCCGATCAAGGCCGTCTCCACAATCATGGTGGACACCAACGCTGAAATCATCCGCTTTGACAAATGACAAACGCCTCCCCTGCCGGACAGGGGAGGCGTTTTTTCAGTTTAAAAAGTCCTTGAGCTTCTTGCTCCGGGAGGGGTGCCGCAGCTTTCTGAGGGCCTTGGCCTCGATCTGACGGATGCGCTCCCGGGTGACGTTGAACTCCTTGCCCACTTCTTCCAGGGTACGGGTGCGGCCGTCCTCAATGCCGAAGCGGAGCTTGAGCACCTTTTCCTCCCGGGGGGTGAGGGTGGACAGCACCTCGATCAGCTGCTCCTTCAGCAGGGTGAAGGAGGCGGCCTCGGCGGGCTCGGAGGCGTCCTCGTCCGGGATGAAGTCCCCCAGATGGCTGTCCTCCTCCTCACCGATGGGGGTCTCCAGGCTGACGGGCTCCTGAGCGATCTTTAAAATCTCTCTCACCCGGTCCGCCGGCATGTTCATCTCCTCGGCAATCTCCTCGGCGGTGGGGTCGTGGCCCAGCTCCTGGAGCAACTGGCGGGAGACTCGGATAACCTTGTTGATGGTCTCCACCATGTGCACCGGAATGCGGATGGTGCGGGCCTGGTCAGCGATGGCCCTTGTGATGGCCTGACGAATCCACCAGGTGGCGTAGGTGGAGAACTTAAAGCCCTTCACATAGTCAAACTTCTCCACTGCCTTGATCAGGCCCAGGTTGCCCTCCTGGATCAGATCCAGGAACTGCATTCCCCGGCCCACATACCGTTTGGCAATGGACACCACCAGCCGCAGATTGGCCTCGGCCAGCCGCTGGCGGGCCTTTTCCCCCTGTTTGATGGTCTTTTCCAGCTCAGCCCGCAGTTCCCCGGGAATCTCCTCCCCCGATGCGGTCAGTTCGTCCAGCTGCTCCTGGGCGGCATTGCCGGCAGTCATGGCCTGGGCCAGCTCCACCTCCTCCTCAGAGGTGAGCAGGTTCACCTTGCCGATCTCTTTCAGGTACATGCGCACCGGGTCGTCGGTGCCGAAGGTGTCGATGAGGGTGTTTGGATCGACAATCTCCTCCTCGCTGATCTCCTCCATCTCCTCCGCCGGAGGCTCCACATTGTCTGCCAGGTCCGGGATATAGTCCTCGCCCACCGTCTCAATGCCCAGATTCTCCAGGGTGTCGTATATCCTGTCCATCTGCTCCGCGCCCAAGTCCATGTCCTCCAGCACGTCCAGCAGCTCTGAGGAGGAGAGATGCCCTTTCTTCTTGCCCCTCTCAATGAGCTCGCCCAGCTTCTCCGCTCCGGCGACGCCCTCCACCACCTTCATGATCTCGATCTTTCCGGTCTCCATCCGGGCCCGGATATCACCCTGCTTCTCGTCCTTCTCCTGGGGGGCTTCGGTCTCTTTCTTTTTCATGTCTTCTCCTCCATATATGCTTTCTTCTGTTGATATCTTTTCTGCGCGGCCAGCAGCAGGTCATCCCCCTGCTCTCCACCGCTCCGCAGCAGCCTCTCGCCGCGGATCATGGATATGTAGTCCCGGATCGCCTGACCGCTGTGAGCCGCTGCCTGGGGCTGGGCGGCCACCTGAGCCAGATGGTCCATCTCCTCGCCGGAAAAATCCTCCGCCAGGGCGGCCAGCTGGGTGGAAAGTCCCTCCTCCGCCCGTTGGAGCAGTTTGTCGAACGCCCGGCCCAGCAAAGGAGAAGAGAACTCCTCCCCCGTAATGCCGCTCATCTGCCCGGCCAGACCCGGGTCCAGCATAAGCAGCCGGAGCAGCCCTTCCTCCGCCCGTGCGGAGCGGAGGTTCTCATACCGCAGGGTCCGAGCCCTGGGCTGGAGCTGGCTGGCCGGAGCCAGGTCCCGGCGCTCCTGCTGTTTCTTTGCCTTGCGCAGCCGGCCCCTCAGAGCCCGCTCCACCTCCAGCTTCATAGCCTCAGAAGTCACTCCCGCCGCCTGGGCGGCATGGCCGCCGTATATCTCCCGCTCCACCGCACTGTTGAGGCCGGACACCAGCTGGGCCGCTTCCTGAAGGAAGGCCACCTTCTGCGCGTCGTCGGTAAGGTCGTATTTTTTCTGTACCTGGGCCAGGCGGTAATCCACCTGATTCTCGCTCTGGTCCAGCAGCCTGGCGAAGGCCTCCCGGCCGTAGGCCTTGATAAACTCGTCCGGGTCCTTGGCCCCCTGCATCCGCAGGACCTTCACCTTCAGCCCCGCCTTCTCCAAAAGCGGGATGGCCCGCTGGGCGGCGGCCACTCCCGCTCCGTCTCCGTCGTAGGCAATAATGGCCTCCTTGAAATACCGGGCGAGCAGCTGGCCGTGCTCCTCCGTGAGGGCGGTGCCTAAAGAAGCTACCGCGCTGTCAAATCCCGCTTGGTGAAGAGCAATGGTGTCCATATATCCCTCCGTCAGAATGACCCGCCCGGCCTTGGAGGTTTTGGCGATGTTCAGAGCAAAGACATTACGGCTTTTGTTGTACACTGGGGTGTCCGGGGAATTGAGATACTTGGGAGTGGAGTCATCCATCACCCGGCCGCCAAAGCCGATCACGTTCCCCCGCACGTCAATAATGGGAAACATCACCCGGTTGCGGAAGCGGTCGTAAATGCGGCCGTCCTTATTGCTGACGGCCAAACCGGCGTCCAGCAGGTCCCGCTTATCGTAGCCCTGGGCAGACAGATCCTGAATCAGCGCGTCCCAGCTGTTGGGTGCAAAGCCCAACCCGAAATTGGTCTGCGTCCTGCGGGACAGCCCTCTCCTTTGGAGGTAAGCCAGCCCCTCGGCCCCTTCCGGGCCGTTGAGCCAGCGGTGAAAAGTCCGGGCAGCCTGTCTGTTCATCTCCTGAATCTTCTCCCGCCGCTCCCGGGCTCCCGGCGCAGACCCAAACTCGGGCACAGGCATCCCTGCCCGCTGAGCCAGCACTGCCACAGCGTCTTTAAACGGCAGGTTTTCCAGCTCCATCACATAGTTGATGGCGCCTCCTCCCTTGCCGCAGCCGAAGCACTTGTACATCTGCCGGTCGGGCACCACATGGAAGGAGGGAGTCTTTTCGCTGTGGAAAGGGCAGCAGCCCCAGTAGCTGTTTCCCTTCTTGGTCAGGCGCACCGACTCGGACACCAGGTCCACAATGTCGGTTCGGGCCAGCAGCTCGTCCAAAAACTGATCAGGCAAGGGCAAAGGTTTTCCCCCCTATTTGTATCCATTTTCCGGGCAAATTATCCCAATCACAGCACTGTCCACCCCTTGGGGATAAACAGCGCCTTAAACCGCTCCATCGCGAAGGGGTCGGTCATACCGGCGATGTAGTCGCACACCGCCCGGTCGATCCCATCCCGCTCCCGGATATTCTGGAAATCATCGGGCAGCTCGTCTGGATTCTTCCGATAAAATTCAAAGAGCTGACGGAGCATATCCTGGGCCTTGCCCTCCTCCCCTTTGGCCATGGGATTGGTATATACGCTGTCAAACATGAAATTTTTCAGGGCCAGCATGGCCTCCCCCACCGGCCGGGACTGCCTGATCTCCTCCTGTCCCATACTGGCCTGAATGGCGTCTGTCACCAGGGCGTCGATCCGCTGACTGTGGGTAAAGCCCAGCACTTGGGATATCTCCAGCGGAATGTCCAAGGGGTAGATAATCTTACCCCGGATGGCGTCCTCAATGTCGTGGTTGATGTAGGCGATGTGGTCAGCCAGACGGACAATCTGTCCCTCCAGGGTGGCGGCCGGAGCTCCTTTGGTGTGGCAGACGATGCCGTTACGCACCTCCCAGGTCAAGTTGAGCCCCGCGCCCCCCTTCTCCAACCGCTCCACCACCCGGACTGACTGCTTATAATGGGCAAAGCCGCCGGGCATCACCTCGTCCAGCAGCCGCTCTCCGGCGTGGCCGAAAGGTGTGTGCCCCAAGTCGTGGCCCAGGGCGACCGCCTCAGCCAGATCCTCATTGAGAGACAGGGCCCTGGCTATGGTGCGGGCGATGCGGCTGACTTCCAGGGTGTGGGTCATCCGGGTACGGTAGTGGTCCCCCTCCGGCTGGAGGAACACCTGCGTCTTGTGCTTTAAGCGTCGGAAGGCCTTGGAGTAGACAATGCGGTCCACGTCCCGCTGAAAAGGGGTGCGGACATCGCACTCCTCCTCCGGCCGGACCCGGCCCCTGCTTTGAGACGACTTGCAGGCCAGCGGAGACAGCGCAGTCTTCTCCCGCTCCTGCACCTGTTCCCGCAGCGTCACGAGCAGTCCCTCCCCAATATATATTTGATCACGATTACTTATACGAAATAACTTCCCGGATTCCTCTTTTTTCTGAAAATTTTTTTGCACTCCTCCTGACGGAAAAACTCCCGCCGCAGACCAGCCGCGGCGGGAGCAGAGCCATGTCTCTCACACTTTTTTCTTTCCTGCGCCCACCAGAATATAGACTACGCAGGCTGCGGCCAACAGGTAGGGATAATACAGACAGGGCATAATCTGGAAGGCAGACACTGCGCCGCCGGAGGCGGTAATGGCCACCAGCATCTGAGCGCCGTAGGGAATAATCCCCTGAAACACGCAGGAAAAGGTATCCAGCAGGGATGCCGACTCCTTGGGGGAAATGCCGTACTCCTCGCTGATCTCTCTGGCGATGGGGCCGGCCATGACGATGGCCACCGTATTGTTTGCCGTGGCAATATCCATGGCGCCCACCAGCAGGCCCACACCAAGCCGGCCGCCCACCCGTCCCTTAAACACCCGGCGGATGAAGGCCAGCAGGGACTCAAAACCGCCGAACTCCCGAATGAGGGCGCACATGGAGGACACCAGCACGGTAACCATAATGGTTTCAAACATCCCGGAGGCTCCGGATCCCATGCTCCCCAGCAGTCCCATAAAGTCGATGGTTCCGGTAGGCAGCACAATGGCGATACCGGCCAGGATACCCACCAGCAGCACCGCAAATACGTTCAGCCCGGCGATTCCGCCAATCAGCACCAGCACATAGGGAATAAGCAGCAGCAGGTTGTAATCTGGGATGTCGATCTGCCCCACTCCGGCGTTGAGAGATTGAACCAGAATCACCGCCAGGGTCACAACGGCGGCGGGCAGCGCGATCTTGAAATTGGCCCGGAATTTATCCCGCATTTCGCATCCCTGGGTATTGCAGGCAGCGATGGTGGTGTCGGAGATAAAGGACAGGTTATCCCCAAACATGGCCCCGCCCATGACAGAGCCCACACACAGGGCCATAGAGAAGCCGGACACGTTGGACACCGCCGCTGCAATGGGGGTAATCAGGGTGATGGTGCCCACTGACGTGCCCATGGCGGTAGACACAAAGCAGGAGGCCACAAACAGCACCGCCGCAGAGGTCCAGGCCGGGGTGACGGACAGCAGGAAGTAGGCCACCGCCTCGGCGCTGCTGCGCCCGGTGACGCCCACAAAGACGCCGGCCACCAGGAAGATAAGGATCATAGTCATGATGTTCTTATCTCCAACGCCCTGGGCCATGACGGCCAGCTTGTCGTCAAATTTCAGTTCCCGGTTCTGCAGACAGGCCACCAGCAGGGCGACCATGAATACCACCACAATGGGGATGTTGTAGAAGGCCATTTCCACCCCCAGGCCGTATTCAAACACCAGACCCATGCCCAGATACAGCACCAGGAACACCAGGATGGGCAGCAGCGCCGCCGGATTCTGTCTCGGTTTTCTCTCTCTCAGTTCCATAAAGGAATCCTCCCTTTTCTCCCAAGTTCCTCTCATTTTAGTTTATATTTCCTGCCCTGTCAATGCGCTTTCTTCAAATGCCCTGGAAATATTGCAGAAATTTCAAAAAAATCAGGATAGGCCTTGACAGCCTATCCTGATTATGGTAGAATAAAATGCTTTTGTGTCCTCATCCAAAATCGGACACTTCTCCAGTTTTACACCGTCAGTTTACCACACATGGCGCGGAAAGGCAAGCGCGGGGATCACAAAAACGTCCACGCATCCGGGTGTTTCGTTCTCTCTCCAGCCCCCTGTTTTGTGCATACTGACGGCAGTTTTCCCCTGTTTCCCCAAAATTCGCCAAGAAAAAGTGTCAACCAACCGTTAATTCTGAAGAAAGCGAGTTGATATTTCAGCATGGTCGTCAAGGACGTAATGTACGGCAAAACCCCGCGGAAGAGCTTCGCCCGATACGAGGAGATTCTGGATATGCCCAATCTGCTGGAGGTGCAGAAAACTTCCTACCAGTGGTTTTTGGACGTTGGCCTGAAAGAGGTATTTAAGGACGTGGGCTCCATCGTGGACTACGGCGGCAATCTGGAGCTGTCTTTCGTGGACTTCTCCATGGACGAGAAAGCCAAGTACGACGTGGAGGAGTGCAAGGCCCGGGACGCTACCTACGCCGCCCCCATCAAGGTGAAGGTGCAGCTGCGCAACACCCAGAACAACCAGATTAACGAACAGGAGATCTTCATGGGGGATTTCCCCATCATGACCAACTCGGGCACCTTTGTTATCAACGGAGCTGAGCGGGTCATCGTCTCCCAGATTGTCCGCTCCCCCGGCATGTACTATACCCGGGAGGTGGACAAGGCTGACAACAAGACCTATGCCACCACCGTCATCCCCGGCCGAGGTGCCTGGCTGGAGTATGAGACCGATCTGAGCGACGTGTTCTACGTTCGCATTGACAAAAACCGCAAGCTGCCCGTCACCTGTCTGATCCGGGTGATGGGTCCCCGGACAGACCCGGAAATTCTGGAGATGTTCGGCGAAGACGAGCGCATACTGGCTACTCTGGAGAAGGATGCCTGCAAGACCTATGAGGAGGCCCTGCTGGAGATTTACCGCAAGCTGCGCCCCGGCGAGCCCCCTACGGTGGATTCCGCCGAGACCCTGATTAACGCCACCTTTTTCGACCACCGGCGGTACGATCTGTCCACCGTGGGCCGCTACAAGTTCAACAAAAAGATGGCCCTCTGGACCCGGCTGGCCGGACAGAAGCTGGCCCAGCCCATTGCCGATCCCCGCACCGGCGAGCTGCTGGCCGAGGCCGGCGAGGTCCTCACCCGGGAGCGAGCCCAGGAGCTGGACCGCAGGGGCGTGAATGAGGCTGTGGCGGACGTAGACGGCAAAAACGTCAAGATTTTTGCCAACAATATGGTCCGCCTGGAGGACTTTGTAGACTTTGATCCCGCCGAGGCGGGCATCGACGAGATGGTCTCCTTCCCTGTACTGTGCCGACTGCTGGACCAGCATCAGGGAGAGGAGCTGAAGGAGGCTATCCGCCGCGCCAGGGAGGAACTGATCCCCAACCACATCACCGTGGCTGACATCATGGCCTCCATCAACTACCTGAACTGCCTGGCCTACAACATCGGCACCCCCGACGATATCGACCACCTGGGCAACCGCCGCCTGCGCTGCGTGGGCGAACTGATTCAGAATCAGTTCCGCATCGGCTTCTCCCGCATGGAGCGGGTCATCCGGGAACGTATGACCACCCAGGACCTGGATGTTGTCACTCCTCAAAGCCTGATTAACATCCGGCCCGTCACCGCCGCCATCAAGGAATTCTTTGGTTCCTCCCCTCTGTCCCAGTTCATGGACCAGACCAATCCTCTGGCCGAGCTGACCCACAAGCGCCGCCTGTCCGCCCTGGGCCCCGGCGGCCTGAGCCGTGACCGCGCCTCCTTCGATGTGCGCGACGTCCATTACTCCCACTATGGCCGTCTGTGCCCCATTGAGACTCCCGAGGGCCCCAACATCGGCCTGATCTCCTACCTGGCCTCCTATGCCCGCATCAACAAGTATGGCTTTATCGAGGCTCCCTACCGCAGGGTGGACAAGGAGACCGGCAGGCTCACCGACGAGATCACCTATATGACCGCCGACATGGAGGACGAATTCATCATCGGCCAGGCTACCGAGCCGGTAGATGAAAACGGCTGTCTGGTCAATGAGCGTGTCACCTGCCGCCACCGCAACGAGACCATCTCCGTGGATCGGCGCCGGGTGGACTATGTGGATGTGTCCCCCAAGATGATGGTATCGGTGGCCACCGCCATGATCCCCTTCCTCCAGAACGACGATGCCAATCGCGCTTTGATGGGCGCCAACATGCAGCGCCAGGCCGTTCCTCTGCTCCGCCCCGAGGCTCCCATTGTAGCCACCGGTCAAGAGCATAAGAACTGCGTCGATTCTGAGGTGGCCATCCTGGCCGAAGGGACGGGTACCGTTACCAAGGTGTCCGCCCGGTATATCACCGTGGCCTACGATGACCCCAAGCTGGGGACCAAAGAGTACCGCCTGACCAAATACCTGCGTTCCAATCACACCACCTGCATCAACCAGCGGCCCATTGTGGACGCAGGCCAGCGTGTAGATTTTCAGGACGTACTGGCTGACGGCCCCTCCACCGACCACGGTGAGGTGGCCCTGGGCCGCAACATCCTGATGGGCTTCATGACCTGGGAGGGCTACAACTACGAGGACGCCATTCTGCTCAATGAGCGCATCGTCCGGGACGACGTGTTTACTTCCATCCACATCGAGGAGTATGAGACCGAGGCCCGAGATACCAAGCTGGGCCCTGAAACCATTACCCGGGATATCCCCAACGTGGGCGACGACGCCTTGAAGGACCTGGACGAGCACGGCGTGATCCGGGTAGGCGCAGAGATCCGCGCCGGCGACTACCTGGTGGGTAAGGTAACCCCCAAGGGCGAGGCTGAGGCCACCGCCGAGGAAAAGCTGCTCCGGGCCATTTTCGGCGAGAAGGCCCGGGAAGTCCGGGACACCTCCCTGAAGGTGCCCCACGGCGAGGCTGGCATCGTGGTGGATGTAAAGGTCTTTACCCGGGACAACGGTGACGAACTGGGCCCCGGCGTCAACCAGGTGGTCCGGGTCTATATCGCCCAGAAACGGAAGATCTCTGTGGGCGACAAGATGGCCGGCCGCCACGGTAATAAAGGTGTGGTCTCCCGCATCCTGCCTCAGGAGGATATGCCTTTCCTCCCCGATGGCACCCCCCTGGACATCGTGCTGAATCCCTTGGGCGTGCCCTCCCGTATGAACATCGGTCAAGTGCTGGAGGTCCATCTGGGTTACGCCGCCAAGACCCTGGGCTGGAAGGTGGCCACCCCCATTTTCAACGGCGCCACCGAGGCCGATATTCAGGACTGCCTGCAGCTGGCCGGGCTGTCCCGGACCGTGGGCCGGGATGAGCCTCTGATCGGCAAGCAGCTCTATCTGGTCCCCGAGGGTGAGCCCGCGGAAAAGGCCCCCGTCGCCAATCCCATCGGCGGGGCCGACGGCCCGGCCATGCGTCCCCTCACCCCTGAGGAGATGGCTGACGCCGCCCAGGTTGCCCTCTGGCAGAGCCGGGGCCAGCTGCGCATTATCGACGGCAAGAACTGGCTCTATGACGGTCGTACCGGCCGCCGCTTTGACAACCCCGTCACCGTAGGCTATGTCTACTTCCTCAAACTCCACCACCTGGTGGACGACAAAATCCACGCCCGGGCTACCGGCCCCTACTCCCTGGTCACTCAACAGCCCCTGGGCGGCAAGGCCCAGTTCGGCGGCCAGCGCTTCGGCGAGATGGAGGT
>CANEFX010000028.1 GCA_947426945.1 uncultured Bacillota bacterium | reverse complement strand
TCAGGTAGGCGGTGCCGCCGCCGGCCACGATGCCCTCTTCCACAGCGGCGCGGGTAGCGTTCAGGGCGTCCTCGATGCGCAGCTTCTTCTCCTTCATCTCCACCTCGGTGGCAGCGCCCACCTTAATGACAGCCACGCCGCCGGCCAGCTTGGCCAGCCGCTCCTGAAGCTTCTCCTTGTCATAGTCGGAGGTGGTAATCTCAATCTGGCTCTTGATCTGGCCGATGCGGGCCTTGATCTCTTCGGTGGAGCCGGCGCCGTTGACAATGGTGGTGTTTTCCTTGGTAATCTTCACCTGGCGGGCAGAACCCAGCATGTTCATCTGGGCCTCCTTCAGCTCCAGGCCCACGTCGGCGGAGATGACCTCGCCGCCGGTGAGGATGGCGATATCCTGGAGCATCTCCTTGCGGCGGTCGCCGAAGCCGGGGGCTTTTACGCACACCACGTTCAGGGTGCCGCGCAGGCGGTTGACAATCAGGGTGGACAGGGCGTCGCCCTCCACGTCCTCGGCGATGATCAGCAGCTTCTTGCCGGACTGGACCACCTGCTCCAGAATGGGCAGCAGCTCCTGAATGTTGGAGATCTTCTTGTCGGTGATGAGGATGAGGGCGTCGTCCAGCTCGGCCACCATCTTCTCGGTATCGGTGACCATATAGGGGGTGATATAGCCCCGGTCAAACTCCATGCCCTCCACGACCTCGGAGGAGGTCTCAGCGGTCTTGGACTCCTCAATAGTGATCACGCCGTCGTGGCCCACCTTCTCCATGGCCTCGGCAATCAGCTTGCCGATGGTCTCGTCGCCGGAGGAGACGGTGCCTACCCGGGCGATATCGTCGGAGCCGTTGACCTTCTGGCTGTTGGCCTTCATAGCCTCGATGGCGGCGGCAGAGGCCTTGGCGATGCCCTTCTTCATGACCATGGGATTGGCCCCGGCGGCCAGGTTCTTCAGGCCCTCGTGGACAATAGCCTGAGCCAGCAGGGTGGCGGTGGTGGTGCCGTCGCCGGCCACGTCGTTGGTCTTGGTGGAGACCTCCTTCACCAGCTGGGCGCCCATGTTCTCAAAGGGGTCCTCCAGCTCGATCTCCTTGGCGATGGTCACGCCGTCGTTGGTAATGAGGGGAGCGCCGAACTTCTTGTCCAGCACCACGTTGCGGCCCTTGGGGCCCAGGGTGATCTTCACGGTGTCGGCCAGCTGGTTGACGCCCTTTTCCAAGGCCTTGCGGGCCTCCTCGCCGTAGCAAATGATTTTAGCCATAAAGCATTACCTCCAAAAATAAAAATGTTTTACACAGTTGTCACGCCTCGCCTGTTCGCGACGCGGCTTTAAGTCCTCCGACTCCGGGAAAACCCATACGGGGCTATAGCCCCTACTTGAGCTTTTCCCTCCGCTCCGGCCTTGGCCCGCTGCTCACGACGGCTCGAACGCTTCTCTTTTACTCAACAATAGCCAGAATGTCGTTCTGACGGACGATGGTAACTTCCTCGCCGTCCACCTTGACCTGGGTGCCGGAATACTTGCTGGTAATGACCTTGTCGCCCACCTTCACGGTCATGACGACCTCCTTGCCGTCCACCATGCCGCCGGGGCCGACGGCAATCACTTCGGCCACTTCGGGTTTTTCCTTTGCGGCTCCTGTGAGGATGATGCCGCCCTTGGTGGTCTCCTCCGCCTCCACCAGTTTTACGATGACGCGGTCAGCCAGGGGTTTGAGTTTCATAACGGGTTCCTCCTTATATTACTTAATTTTTTAGGATTAACAACCTCGAGCTTAGCACTTAATTATTCAGAGTGCTAAGCACTGTTAAGATAATAACCGTTTCCGGCAAAAAAATCAACCCCTAATTTAAAAAAATCAGGGGTTAATTTGAAAGGATTTACATTTCGTTCACAAACAGACGGAAAGAGTGCTAAATCGTCCCGGGCACAGCGGCCTTTTCACGCTGGTAGCAGGCCCCGGCGGGATAAAAGAAATTCACTTTTTTCTCCGACAGGCGGACGGTAAAGGCGGCGGCGCGCATGACCTCTCCGTCCACCACCGCGGTGATGGGCTCCCGGGCGGAGAAGGAGACCTCCCGGCCGTGGTAGTCCAGAATCAGCTCCGGATACTGCCTGTACAGCCCCTTGGCGTACTTCCCCACCAGCCGCAGGAAGGTAAACAGGCTCACCTTCCGCACCAGCAGCATATCCAGCACTCCGTCGTCGGGCATGGCCTCTCCCACGGGCATAAATCCCCCGCCGTAGTGGCGGCCGCTGCACACGCACAGCAGGGAGGCCGGCTTGTCCTCCCACCGGATATCCCCCATATGTACCGTCATGGACCGTGCAATTCCTTTGAAGAAGATGTTCTCGATCAGGGCAAGCACATAGGCCCCCATGCCGGAGACAAACCACCAGTCCTTATACCGGTGGACGTCGGCGGCGATGCGGGCGTCCACCCCGGCGCACACCACGTCGATACCCAGATGACCGTTGCAGTCGATCAGGTCGAAGGAGGTCTGAGGGCCGGCGGCCAGCTCCTCCAAATCGTAGAACAGCCTGCGGTAATCCGGGCCGAATATTTTCAAAAAGTCGTTCCCCGTCCCCTTGGGCACGTTGGTAATCGCCGCGTGGCCGCACCCCGCCGCGCCGTTGACCACCTCGTTCAGGGTGCCGTCCCCCCCGCAGGCGTAAATCCGCACCGGCTCTCCGGCCCGGACCGCCTCCTCGGTGAACCGTCGGGCGTCCCCCTCTCCCTGCGTATAGACTACCTCATGGGGAAAGGACAGCTTCTCCAGCAGGGCCTCCAGCTGCACTGTGGCCCCTCTCTTCCCGGCGGCGGGGTTGATAATGAATAAATGTCTCATGGACAGTCCCTCTCTCCCTTGGACTGTTTACAAACGTGTCGCGGAAACGCCGTCCGCTCCTGCGGCAAGCCCGTCACAGATACATAAACAGGTCGCACTTGAGCATCCCGTTGTACAGCTTGCGCTTTTTGTCCGCCTTTTTGCCAAAGGTGCGCTCAAACTCGGTGTGGGAGGACAGCAGATAGAGCTTCCATCCCTCGGGCAGCTTGTCCCAGGCCCTTCCAAAGGCCCGGTACAGCTCTTCGGCCTCTTTGCGCTCCATGACCCGCTCGCCGTAGGGCGGGTTGGTCACCACCCGGCCGCAGAGCCCGCCCCAGTGAAAGCGGGTGGCGTCGTCCACACCAAACCGAATCACGTCCTCCACCTCGGCCAGCTCCGCATTGTGCCGGGCCAGGAACACGGCGTCCGGGTCGATATCCCCGCCCCAGATCTCATACGCGCCGTCAAACTCACGGTCCTCCGCCTCGTCGGCGGCGGACATCCACAGCTTTTTATCCAGCCAGCCCCACTTTTGGGCGGAAAAGGAGCGGTTCAGGCCGGGGGCACGGTTTTTGGCTATAAGGGCAGCTTCAATGGGGATAGTCCCCGAGCCGCAGAAGGGGTCGCACAGAGGGTCCTTCCCCTTATACCGGGACAGAAGCACCATTCCGGCGGCCAGGGTCTCCCGCAGAGGGGCGGCCACCCCCTGGGCCCGATACCCCCGCTTGTGCAAGCCCGCACCGGAGGTATCCAGCATCAAGGCCGCCTCGTCCCCCATAATGGAAAACTGCACCTGATGCAGCGCCCCCGTCTCCGGAAGGGTGTTCAGCCCGTATCTGCTCCCCAGCCGGGCGGCAACAGCCTTTTTTACAATGGACTGGCAGGCGGGCACCGAATGGAGGTCGGAGTTGAGACAGTGGCCCTTCACCGGAAACCGGCCCTCCCGGGGGATGAACTGCTCCCAGGGCAGGGCCCTCGTCCCCTCAAAGAGGGCGTCGAAATCCCGGGCCGGGAATGTACCCAGCACCAGCAGCACCCGCTCCCCGGTGCGGATATTCAGATTGAGTCTGGGCAGGTCCCTGCCCTCTCCCATGCACAGCACCCGGCCGTTTTCTGCCCTTACCTGGGGCAGCTCCAGCCGCCGGACCTCGTCGGCACAGACTCCCTCCAGTCCGAAGAGGGTCGGAATGGCAAATTGCAGCTTTTCTATGGAAAACACTCCTTATCTTCCAGCGCGGAGCACAACTCAGGACACCCGGGTCACTTCCCCGGTCACGGTGTCCATCTGGTAGGCGCCGGCGTCGGTGGTAATTCGCCAGACCGGGGTGAGGATCGTAGGGCCGGACAGGGAGGCTGCCGTAATATACCCCGGCTCAACGCTGTCGATACGGTTGCACACATCTCCCAGGGCGTTCACCTCGTTGATAAAGTCGATGACTACCGTAGCCACCGACAGGACATTCCGCCCGGGGTCCTCCTGGGGACTGCCCACCAGTTGGCGGCCTGCTGTGATGGAGGCCAGTCCCCCATCCCGGCAGACCAGGGTTACCTGCTGGGTAAACAGGGGACTTCCTTTCCAGCTCTGGCGGAAAATCAGCTCGTCCCCCAATTCCTCCAACACTGCTCCCTCACAGCCCATTCGCTCCATCAGGAGCAGACAGCCCGCCTTCCGGTCTCCTCCCAGAGGGAATGCGTCCGGTCTGACCCGGGCAGACACAGTGCCGTCGCTGTGAAACTGGATGGAGCCGTTCTCATTGCTGTAACGGTATACGCCGCCTCCCCTGGCCTGGGAGGTCACCGGACCGCCCAGCAGGGCAGCAGCGGCGCGTGCCTCCGCTTCCATATCCCGCTCCAGCGTCTGGGGGACCAGATCCATGGACTGGGGAATCACATCCTCCTCCACCTGGATCCCCCGGCTTCGGAGGAAACGGACGGCCTCCTCCCGGGTCTGGCTGACCTGGCG
Organism: uncultured Bacillota bacterium; assembly: GCA_947426945.1. Classification (GTDB taxonomy): domain Bacteria; phylum Bacillota; class Clostridia; order Oscillospirales; family Oscillospiraceae; genus Lawsonibacter. Next base: position 23,092 of record CANEFX010000028.1, on the reverse strand, counting down.
GCGGCTCTGAATGGCGGGGCCCGCCACCAGAAACAGCAGACACAGATTGGTCACTGCCAAAATGGCCAGAATGATATTTTTCAGCTTTGTCCACTCCATGGCGTCAGTCCCTCCGGTCACCCCTGGCCGACCAGCCGGCGGTCAGGGTATCGCCGCCGTCGGCATAGGTGAGCAGCAGTTCCTCCCCCTCCAGTCCCCGGGCCGCGAGGGCGGCCGCCCCCTGCCTGGGAGGCAGGACCAGACTCACCCCGTCGCCGGCGGTATAATTTCTAAGATAAATGGAGAACTGGACCACCTGGTCCCCCTCCACCAGAAAACGGGCGGCACAGCCCCGATCCAGCAGAACGGGAACCCCGTTGAGACTGTATCCAAAGTCGATCTCCAGTCCCTCCGTCCGCTCTGTTATAGACAGGAGGTACAGTCTGGCCTCGCCGCACCGGCTCCCCATGGCGGACAGAGCGATCTGCCGGCAGGTCTCCACCCGGTCGAACAGCGTTCCCGCCTCTCCCTGGCGCAGAACAGGAAAAAGTCCGTCCCCTGTGCGGCCCTCATACTGATACTGGGCCACGCCCCTACTGGATAAGCGGACGCTGTCGTCTCCGCTGCGGGCCACCTGCTCGTCGGTGGAGTAGAAGCTGGTGGAATTGAGAGAAAAGCCCAGATCCCGAACCAGAGCCTCCAGAGTCCCCTGTCCTGCGTTCATGGGGTTGGAGGCGCTGTACACCGCCGGAGCGGGGGCGTCGGGCAAAAGCAGGGTATCGGGGGCCAGACCGGCGTACAGCTCCGACTCAAAGGCAAAAAAGGCTCCGTTGTCCGTCAGCCCGGCCAGGGCCTCCGCCAGAGAGAAGGAATCGGCCACCTCAGAGCGGCAGCGGTAGAAGCCCCCGTCCCCCTCGTCCCGGTAGTAGACGTCGGTCCCCCCCTCCCACTGGGTGAGCACCAGCCGGCGGACGGAGGCGGTCAGCTCGCTCTCTCCGCCAGACAGCCAGCCCACCAGCACGGGCAGGGGAATCTCCCCCTGAAAATCCATATAGACCCCCAGCCGGGCCGTCAGCGCCTTTTCCCACTCCTCGCGGCTCACCGCCTCCGGCGCTTCGGCACTGGAGAGAGTTTCCGCCAGGGAGCCTGCCACCTTCTGAAACAGCTCCTGACAGGCTGCCTGGTCATAGCACACCCCGTAGCGCGTGCCCTCGGCCCCCTCGGGAGAGCCCATTCCCCCCGGCAGATTGGCCGCCATTGCCATGGGCAGCGCACCGGAATCCCGGCTGCCCGCCTGATTCTGTCCATAAACCACCTGTGGGCTCTCCTCCTGAAACAGACCCCTCAGCGGCGCCGTCAGAGGCGTCCGGGCGGCCAGCCACAGGGCCGAGCAGCTGAGCAGAACGATAAGCGCGTCCTTCGCCAGCTCTATTATCCGGCGCTTTCTATTCTCGTTCATTTCCCGGTCCCTCAATATTCAGCTCCAGCCGGACCAGCAGGCCCGGCCCCTCCTTGTCCAGGAGGGTGATATGGCCCCGGTGGCGCTCCATAATCTCCTTGGCGATGGACAGCCCCAGTCCGGTGCCGCCGGACTGGCGGGACCGGGCCTTGTCCACCCGGTAAAACCGCTCGAAGATACGTGGCCGGTCCTCCTCCGGAATACCGATGCCGTCGTCGTCCACTTCCATCCACACCTTCTCCCCCGCCCGGCCGGCACGGATGGAGATATGGCCCCCGTCAGGGGTGTACTTGATGGAGTTGGACACAATATTCATCATCACCTGGATCACCCGCTCCCGGTCGGCCATAATCTCGGGCAGGTGAGGCTCCAGGGCCAGGGTCAGGGTATGGTCGTGCTTCTGGACCTCCATATATACGGCGTTGTAGATATCCCTCACCGCCTCTCCGAAGGGGAAGCGGGAGAGATTCAGCTCACTGCGCTCCGAGTCAAACCGGGACAGGGTGAGCAGGTCCTGGACGATGTGGGTCATCCGGTCGCTCTCCCCCAGAATGACGCCCAGGAACTTTTTCTCCATATTTGAGGGCATCTCCCCCGCATTGTCAATCAAGGTCTCGGCGTAGGAGCGGATGTTGGTCAGAGGAGTGCGCAGCTCGTGGGAGACGTTGGCCACAAATTCCCGGCGCATCTCCTCATTCTTGCGCTGTTCGGTCACGTCGTGGAGCACTACCAGGGCGCCGCCTCCCTCCCGGCCCCGGTCAAAGGGGGCCATAAGCAGCTGGAGGTAGCGCTCCCGCACCTGCAGCTCTCCCTCCAGATGGTCGGCGGCAGACAGCACCTGCTCCAGAGAAGCCGTAGCTCCAAAAAGCGCTTCATAGGGGGTGTCCGGACCGATGGCCTGCCGCAGCATCCGGGCGGCGGCGGGGTTGGAGTGGATCACATATCCCTTTCGGGAGAAGGCCACCACCCCGTCGGTCATATGGAGGAACAGGGTGTCCAGCTTGTTGCGCTCGTTTTCCACCTGGCGCAGGGTGTCCTGAAGCTGCCCGGCCATGTCGTTGAAGGTATCGGTAAGCACGCCGATTTCGTCCTGAGAGAGCACCTCAATTTTTCGGGAGAAGTCCCCCTCCGCCACTCGCATGGCCCCCTCTGTCAGCCTCTGGATAGGGGTGACCATGGTCTTGGACAGCAGGAAGGACAGCAACACCGAGATGACCAGGCCGAAGCCCAGCGCCTCGATAATAAGCACCAGCATCTGGTCTGTCAGGTCGTTGGAGGTGGCCTTGTTGTCCAGAATGTAGATGACATAGCGCTCCTCCCCCCGTTGGATGGGGATAGCCACGTCCATATAGTCCAGGGCCAGGTTGCTCTTATCCCCGGCCTGGTTGGTCACCAGTCCGGTATTCAGGGCGAAAAGCAGATTTTCCGTATATTCCAGCCGTCCCTCCTCCCCGTCGGGAGAGACCAGAGGCACACCGCCGCCGTCCAGGATGTACAGCTTGCGGTTGCGGTTGTCCACCCCCAGCTCGCCGGCATATGCGTCCAGCACACGGGACAGCTGCTCCGCCCCGTTTCCCTCCTCCTCCTCGGAGGGGGTGGTCAGGTCGTGGTAGAGCAGGGAGTCCTGAAACACATCGGACATCTGGCTGTAGAAATCCTCCAGATAGAAAGCCGTCACCGAGTTGATGAGGAAGGCCCCCACCACCATCATCAGCGACAGGATCAGCAGAACCAGAATCATTACCAGCTTCATATGCAGGCTGCGCAGCATGGGGATTTCCTCCCTTCTCTTGTATCAGTGCGTCAAAGCTCCTTGGCAGAGGAGCCCTTTCGCTGCGGCAGAACAGGGTCACTCCCCGAAGTAGTATCCCATGCCCCGCTTGGTCTTGATAAATACGGGAGAGCCGGGGTCGTCCTCGATCTTCTCCCGCAGGCGGCGGACGGCCACGTCCACGGCACGCACATCGCCCACATAGCCCTCATAATTCCACACATGCTCCATCAGGGCCTCCCGGGAGAATATCTTTCCCGGCCGGGCGGCCAGAAAGCGGATCAGGTCGTATTCCCGCTGAGTCAGGTCCAGCGGGGTCCCGTCTTTAAAGATGGTGGCCCGCTCCTCGTCCACGGCCATCCGCTCTCCCAGGGGCAGATCGGCCGCCGGGACCGGCGCGGGCGCACCCGGCATGGACGCCCGGCGGATATTGGCCTTCACCCTCGCCAGCAGCTCCCGGTTCTTAAAGGGCTTTGTAATATAGTCGTCCGCCCCCAGCTCCAGGCCCCGGACCTTGTCGTCTTCCTCCTCCCGGGCGGTAAGCATAACAATGGGCGTCGCGCAGCCAGCCGCCCGAATCTTCTCACAAACCTCAAATCCGCTCATTCCGGGCAGCATCAGATCCAGCAGCACCAGATCCGGGTTCTGCTCCAGCGCCAGCTGCAGTCCCGTGGGACCGTCCAGCGCCTCCAGGGTATCGTACCCCTCCTTCACCAGAATGAAGGACAGGATATCCACAATACTCTGCTCATCCTCAACAATCAAGATGGTCTTCCCCATAGAACGGCCTCCGTTTCTTTTTTCACAGGCCCAGCAGGACCTTGGTCTTCAGGGTGGCGGACACCGTCTTGCCGTCGGTGATGGCGCCGCTCATCACCTGCTCTACCAGCCGGTCAAAAGGCATGGTGACCACATCCAGAAATTCATCCTCGTCCAGGTGCTGCTTCTTCCGGGTCAGCCCTCTGGCCAGATACATATGCAGAACCTCGTCACAAAAGCCAGGGGAGGCCAGGGTACAACCCAGATAGGTCCACTCCGACGCCTCCAGTCCGGTCTCCTCGCTCAGTTCCCGCTTGGCCCCCAGAAGGATGTCCTCCTCCGACCCGTGGTCCAGCTTGCCGGCAGGCAGCTCCAGCAGCAGCTGCTGGATGGGATAGCGGAACTGCTTGACCAGATAGACCGTGCCGTCCCCGTCCAGGGCCAGCACCGCCACCCCGCCGGGGTGGTATACCACCTCCCGGGCCGCCAGAGAGCCGTCCGGGAGCCTGGCCTGGTCCAGAGTTACTTTGATAATCTTTCCCTCAAAAATTGTCTGACTGCTTACCGTCTTTTCTGACAGATCCATAGCTGCTCCTCCTTACGGAATTTTCGCTCAGTTACAGTTAGTATACCACAAACAGGAAAGCGGGTAAAGATGTCAGAAGGATTTTGCGGAAAAACCCTCGCTTTCGGAACGGGAGAGTATCCCAAACGCAGATTTCACCTGTCTTTCCTCCGCCTTTGGCGGAGGAAAGGCGCAAACAAATCTTCTCAGTGAATGCTCCTCGGAACGGCAAAACTTGCGGCAAGGGAAAAAATAAGCTATAATAGTCCTGCCGTGGCTGTATAGCCTGGATTTTATCCTTTAGGAGGCAGTCAACATGAAATTCAAACCTGAAATCCCTGATTCCCGGCTGTCCGCCGATACACTGGAGCCGGACTACTCCCAGGCGCAGAATTTTGGAAAGATCCATCTGGGAGAGCAGTGCCTCTTCCTGCGCAGGTTCTCCGGGATCTCCTACCTCCCTTACGGCCAGATCGTCAAAGCCTGGCTGCGCCAGGAGGAGGTCAGGGCCCGGATGTGCTGCGCCACCGCTAATTTCGACCAGTTCTACCTGGTGATGGCCTGCACCGACGGCCAGGAACGCCGGGGACAGGTGATCGACAAGGCGTCGGGGCAGCGCTGCCTGGACCATATCTCCGCCAAAAATCCGGACGTTACAATCGGATATGTGAAGCCGCAGGAATAATCGACAGAGGCCGCCCCGGCCGGGGCGGCCTCTGTTTTATTTTACATGGAAAGCTCAGGCGGCTCTCTGACGGCCCTTCATCACAAAGAGGAAGCCGAGCATCAGAACGACGCCGATGGGCAGTGAGAGGATGCCGGGAGCGCCGGCCATTACCAGAATACCGGCAATCAGATAGGTAACGCCGGCCACCACCGCGCAGGAGACGGCATAAGGCAGTTGGGTGGACACGTGGTTCACATGGTCGCACTGGGCGCCGGCGGAAGCCATAATGGTGGTGTCGGAGATAGGGGAGCAGTGGTCGCCGCAGACGGCGCCGGCCATACAGGCGGAGATGCAGATAATGGCCATGGGATTGCCCATATCAAATACGCTCTGCACGATGGGAATCAGGATACCGAAGGTGCCCCAGCTGGTACCGGTGGCAAAGGCCAGCAGGCAGCCTACCGCGAATACGATGACGGGCAGGAACATCTGGAGGGCGGAGGCAGTACGCACAAAATCGCGAACAAAGTACTTGGCGCCCAGGGAGTCGGTCATACCCTTCAAGGTCCAGGCGAAGGTGAGGATCAGGATGGCGGGGACCATGGCCTTGAAGCCCTCGGGGATACAGCCCATCATCTCTTTAAAAGACATGGACTTACGGAAGAAATAGTAGATAAAGGCAAAGAGCAGGCCAAAAGCGGAACCCAGCATCAGGCCCACGGAGGCGTCGGAGTTGGAGAAGGCCTCCACAAAGCTTGCGCCGGAGAAGAAGCCGCCGGAGTAGATCATGCCGATGACACAGGCCACAACCAGCACGATAATGGGCAGCACCAGGTCCAGAACAATGCCCTTGGACTCGTCGTTCTCCTCATCCAGCATGGCGTAGGGGTTGGAGCCGGAGAACAGGTCGCCGTTCTCCCGGGCGTTCTTCTCAAATCTGGCCATGGAGCCGAATTCCACATTCATCAGCACCATGCCCACCATCATCACCACAGTGAACAGAGCGTAGAAGTTGTAGGGGATGGCCCGGATAAACAGGTTCAGTCCCTGGCCATCCTCGGCGAAAGAGGCCACGGCGGCCGCCCAGGAGGAGATGGGGGCGATGATGCAGATGGGAGCGGCGGTGGCGTCGATCAGGTAAGCCAGCTTGGCCCGGGAGACGTTCTGCTTATCGGTGACAGGGCGCATCACGGAGCCTACGGTGAGACAGTTGAAGTAGTCGTCGATGAAGATAAGGCAGCCCAGAACGATGGTGGCCAGCTGAACTCCCGCCCGGGACTTGATGTTCTTCTTGGCCCAGCGGCCAAAAGCGGCGGAGCCGCCCGCCTTATTCATCAGGCAGACCATCACGCCCAGGATAACCAGGAAAATCAGAATACCCACGTTGTAGCCGTCGGACAGCGAAGCCACAATACCGTCGCTGAACACGTGGAGCACTGTGCCCTCAAAGGAGAAGTTGGAGTAAAGCAGCCCGCCCACCAGAATACCGATGAACAGAGAGGAGTACACCTCCTTGGTAATCAGGGCCAGGGCGATGGCGATCACCGGGGGCAGCAGGGACATTGGGGTGTTGAAAAAATTGCTGGAGGACTGGACGTAGCCCACATAGCCGCTGTCCGCGCAGGTCTCACAGGGGACGGCTTCCCCTTCGTCGGACAGGACCACGCCCAGCGTGCCGCAGTCGGGACACTCGATGTACCTGGTGCCGCTGAGTTCGGTGGGGTCGCTGGCGGCAAAGGCGGTGGTAATCATGGCCAGGAGCATCATCGCAAGGACAATGGTCCGCAGGCCGAAGAATCTTCTGGTTCTCATTGGTATTCCCTCCTAAAAATTCTCCCAATCCTGTACTTTCCGCCCCTGCAGACGGAGAACACAGAGACACGGGAAGTAACGTTGGGGCCACACACAGCCCCGTTTGCGCAAAACAAAACCGTGGTGCGCGGCAGCGCGCTCCACGGCAAAACCGGACGCCCCCAGCCTTTGGCCGGGAACCTCTGGATAGCGCTCCACTTTCGTGACAGTCCGCGAGATATTTTCCCAACGGCCCAGGACCGGCGGTTCAGGCAAACCGTCCGACCTTCGGCGGCGCACCCTCTCCCGTGGGACGGCTGCCTGGCCTTGTCCCGCGGTACGCATGAGCGCCGCGCCTCTATCCTCTTATTGAATTGCAATCATCCTAGCACAGCCCTGCAAATATGTCAAGACAAAATCATTGGCATATCACTCAATCTTATCTGCCGTTTTTGTCATAAAAAAGGTAAATGTGCCGGTAGCCACGGTTTTACCCGCCATGTCAGTGATCGTCACCTGAATGACCGACAACTGCCGGCCCAGCTTCTTGGGCACAGCCTCACAGAACAGGTCCCCCTGAGCGGGGCGCAGAAACTCCATGGAACTGGAGGCGGTGACACAGCTGCCGCCCCGGGAACAGGCGCAGCAGCCCGCCGTCGTATCCGCCAGGGCGGCAATGGCCCCGCCGTGGACCATCCCATGTGGATTGGCGCAGTTAGGTCCCGCACGCAGCTTCCCTTGGGCCAGGCCGGGCTCAATGCGGGTCACTATAATCCCGTTCTCATAGGAAAACTGGCCGGGGCTGTTGACAATATCCTCGAGCGGCTGTTTTCGCACCATCGTTCTCCTTCTCCTCCCTGCAGATTTCAGGCATTATACCACATCTTTTTCTCTTTCGCAATCCAAAGCCCATCCGGAGGCATAGGATGGGATAGTTCCCCACACTATTTTCTCTGGCAAAGGAGTCTTACATGATGGAACTGAAAGTTGACCGTCCCGCCCTGGCCGGGCAGGACATTGACCCCAATACCTTCCAACGGGTCTGGAACCGGGTCATGCCCGACCAGGCCGCTCTTCCCGATAACGCCGTACCCGCCGTACCCACCGTACCCTCTGCTGTCCAGCCGGAACTGCCTCCTGTCCCTGACTGTCCGGCTCAGGAGCTGCCTCCCGTCCCTGACTGTCCAGCCCAGGAGCTGCCTCCCGTCCCTGACTGTCCGGCTCAGGAGCTGCCTCCCGTCCCTGACTGTCCGGCCCAGGAGCTGTCTCCCGTCCCTGACTGTCCGGCCCAGGAGCTGCCCTCTGTTCCCGACTGCCCGGTCCGGCCCTCTGTCCCCGGCTGTCCCTCCTGTCCGGCAGCTGTCTGTCTGGGGGAGGCGTCAAAGGCAGACGCCGGCCGGCTGGAGGAGCTGATGGCCCTGGCCAAAGCAGGGACACTGGCCGCCCGCACCCTGGTCCGCCGCTCCAACGGCCCCACCGCCAAAGCCATGTCCCTCCTGGCCAAGAATCACCGCCTGGCCTTCCGCCGGCTCTCCGCCGCCTATTTCCTTATTACCGGCAAGCGGTACACACCTCAATGCCTCGCTCCCGTCCTGCCCTCCTATCTTCCTCTGGCCCTGCGGCAGCAGTTCGTCTGGGAGCAGAGATGGGAACAGAAAAACCGTCAGGCAGCCCAGAACACCTCTGATCCCTGTCTGAAAGCACTCTATCTGGAGCTTGCCCAGGAGGGAGCCTTCCACGCTGGTACGATCCGCTCTCTTCTGGAACAGATGGGTTGACGGAACGGCGCTTTTGGGGGTAAACTGTTATTCAAATACCGCTGTGCATATTTCCATTGCTCAAATACCGCCGAACCGGCGCAGGCCGGCACACCCGCCGGCCCGCGCCATCAAAACAGAGCCGGCCGCTGAAGCCGGCCGCTCTACCAAAGAAAGAGGTGCACTATGATCCAGACCTTTGACCTTTCCTACCCCTCCTGTGACGGCTTCCACTCCATCCACGCCCGGGAATGGACACCCGAGGGCAGCCCCCGGGGCGTGGTTCAGATCGTCCATGGGGTGGCAGAACACATCGGGCGCTATGATCCTGTAGCCCGTTTCCTGGCCGCCCACGGCTATGTGGTATGCGGCGAGGACCACCTGGGCCACGGTTTGACCGCCGGGGGCAAGTTCGGCTATTTTGGTCCCAAAAACGGCTGGGCGCTTGTCTCTCAGGATATCCGCCGCCTGCGGGAACTGGAGGGGGAGAAGCATCCTCAGCTGCCCTATGTGATTCTTGGCCACTCCATGGGCTCCTTCCTCACCCGGACCTACCTCATCCGCTGGCCGGGCACTCTCAGCGCCGCCATCCTGTCCGGCACAGGCCAGGAGTCCGCCGCCGCAGTGGCCTCCGGCAAGGCCCTGGCCGGAGGCCTGTGCAGACTTAAAGGCCCGGACCACGTAAGCAAGCTGGTCAACGACCTGTCTTTGGGGGCCTATAACAAGGCCTTTAAGCCCAATCGCACCTCCTCTGACTGGATCAGCCGGGACGAGGCGGCGGTGGATGCTTATCTGGCCGATCCCCTGTGCACCTTCATCCCCACAGTGGGGATGTTCCGGGACATGATGGGGGGCCTGCAATTTATCGCCGACAAGTCCAACCTGTCCAGGATGGATAAGGACACCCCCATCTATTTTCTGTCCGGGGATCAGGACCCGGTGGGTTCCATGGGGGCGGGGGTGCGGAAGGTAGAGGGTATGTTCCGCTCCGCCGGGTGCAAAGATGTAACGGTGAAGCTCTACCCCGGCGGCCGTCATGAGATGTTCAACGAGATCAATCGACAGGAGGTCTTTCATGATCTGCTGGTCTGGCTCGAAAACAGATTGACATAAGTTATTCCTGCGCTGTAAATACGTGACAAATACTTCATAAGTTTTTCCCAGTCTCCCCGCCTCCGGGCGGGGAAATTATTTTATGTTGAAGCTATGCCGCTTACCTCCGGCTCCGCAGCGCGAAAGCGGCGGCCTCTGCTTTGGTGCACAGCGCCTGCGGCCGGGTGGAGGCGGTGATGATCCCTGCCTCCTTTGCCCTGTCCCACTCCCCGTTGCTGCGGGCCCAGGCGGGCACGTCCTTCTCCTCCCGCTCCTTCAGATAGCGGTCCATAAATTCCTTCCATTGCTCATAGGTCACAATCTCTTCCTCCTCATAGCTCACATAGGGCAAAAGCCCCCACTTTTTCCACATCCGGGTGTTGTATCCGGTTTTGTTTCCCATGTTGCCTACGGCGGTGATCTGCACCCCGTTGGCCCACTTGGGGGAGCACTCCACGGCCAGCCCATCCCCGATGTACAGCCCAATGTGTCCCGGCAGCCACACCGCCGCCCCGGGGACAATCTCCCGGAAATCGTCGGTCACACCCCTGCACAGCCGGATCATTCCGTCTGCGCTCACGTCGGGCACGCCGTTGACGTTGTACCGCGCTCCGCCGTAGCCTGCGGTACGGTCTCCGCTCCAGCCCCACAGAATACCCTTAATCAGGTTCACACAGTCAAAGCCGAAAGTATCCTCCGCCGCAGCGTTGATCATCCGGGTGCGGGCGGCGGCCTTGTTATAGTCGTGGTTATTCGTATACCGCTTCTTGTTGGCGGCAGTCATGGGCGCTCCAAAGCAGCCCATGACGTACAGGGTCTTATAGTGCTCCGCCACGTCCACGCAGCGGCGGACCAGCTCCCGGGCGGTCATCATGCCTCACCGCCCCCGGACTGCTTGTCCACCACGTCCTGCACCTTCTGGCTCTGGGTGCCGAAGTAGAAGGCGATAATCACGGCATAGATGGTCATAAAGTCCTGGCTGATCTGCCCGGTACAGGCCATGTAGGCGAACACGCCGGTCAGCACCAGCGTCACCAGAGATTTGACGCTCATCAGCGCCCCCAGGCGCTTCACAATCACATTATTCATTGCGTTCATCCTTTCCGTTTTTCAATACAGTTTTCAGGCACATCAACAGCAGCTCCCCGCCGAAGAAGGTCAGGATCACCCCCAGCAGGGCGGCGGGGTCGTGGCCGGTGCGGGAGAGGATGCGCAAGGCGTAAGCGCTGGCGGCGGTGCCGCAGGCCACGCACCAGAACACCATCCCCTTGGCGAACAGGTGCGGGATGCGCATGAGCCTCCGCCATGCGGCTTTCAGCCGTTTCACAGTCCCAGCCTCCCCAGCACCATCCCCAGCACGGCTGCCAGCACCAGCCAGATGGAATTCTCCTTCAGCTTGTCCAGCAGACGGCCGGGCTTGATCTTCTGGTCCTCCTGATAGGAAACCACCTTGTCCAGCTTGCCGTCCATTTCGGTGATCTTGCTTTCCAGCCGCTGTTCCCGCAGGTTTCGCTCTTCCCGATCCTTGTAGTAGTCTTTCCGGAAACGCTCCTCCCGGTCCTGGCCGGTCTCCAGCGCCTCCACACGCTGCTCCAGCAGGGCCAGCCGGGTCGCGCTGCGGCACTCCCGCCCCGGGCTGCTGACGCATGTTTCACTCATAGGCGTTCCTCCTTTATACGGTTGATTGGGGCGCTCCTCCCCCTGGCACGCCTCAATTCTGGAGAATATTAAAAAAATGTTGCACGCTTCCATACATCATCTCACCGCCCCTCCATACTGGGGAGCTCCACGGCATAAAAAGAGGGCCGTTCCGCAGAACGGTCCTCTTAACATCTCAATTTTACAGTCCCAGTCCGCCCAGGTTCAGCCCGCCGGTAATGGACTGCATGGTATTGGCGGCATCGGCGTCGGCAGCCCGCATGGCCTCGTTGACGGCGGCCACAATCATGTCCTGGAGCATCTCCACATCGTCTGGCTCCACCGCCTCGGGGTCGATGGCAATACTTTTCAGTTCGTGCTTTCCTGTGACAACAGCGGTCACCACCCCGCCTCCCGAGGCGGCCGAGTACTCCTTTTCCTGGAGCTCCTGCTGCATCCGCAGCATGTCCTGCTGCATCTTCTGGGCCTGCTTGATCATGTTCATATTCATGCCGCCGCCCATGCCGGGCATTCCCCGGCCGTATCCCTTCGCCATGCTAAAACTCCTTTACTGTATGGTAATGTTGTCAAACTGTCCGCCGAAGGACAGCAGATCGTCCAATGGGTCCCGCTCCGCAGCCGGCGCGGGGACGCCTCCTCCATCTTCCGGAGGCGGCGTGCCTGTGACCACGCTCACTTGGGGCCGGCCTCCGAAAGCGCCGGCCGCCGCCTGGGACAGCTTCTCCAGCACCGCCGGCTTGTTCAGCATAGAGCGGGTAAACTCGCTGTCCACCCACAGGGTCAGCATACCGTTTTTCCAGACGCCGGTCACCTTGGCCGGGTTGTTCAGATAGGGTATCACCGTGGGGGGCACTTTGCCCCGCAGCCCCGCCGCGAAGGAGGGCCAGAAAGCGCTGTCACCGCCGCTCTGAGCCACCGTGGGGTGAGGCGCGGAGGGAGATATCTTGTCCGGCTCTGCTTTGGGCAAATCCGCTGGCTCGTCAAAGACATATTCCGGCTCCTCGGGAGGTTCGTCGGGCAGAGGAGGCCGTTCCTCCTCCCAGGGGGGCGCGTCGTCCGGCGGAGCGGCCTTCCCGTGCTCCGCTTTTTGTTGTGTTGGAGGAGGCGCGGCCGGTATTCCCTGGGCCAGCCTTTCCTCCAGGCGGGCAATTCGGGCGGACAACCCGGCAAAGGACTCGTCCAGCCCCTCATCGCTGAGGCGGATAAGACACAACTCCGCGTCGGTGCGCCGGCTGGCGCTTCGGGGCAGTTCGGCCCTCGCCGCCTGGAGCTGTGTCAGCATCTGCAGCAGCCGCTGGGCAGACAGCTGCTCCCCCAGCCCGCGCAGGGTAGCCTCGTCATAGCCCCCGGCCATCAGAGCGGTCCCGCCCCGGGGGGCGGTCTTGCGCAGCAGAAGGTCCCGGGCCAGAGCGGACAGCTCTCCCAGCACCGAGCCCACGTCCTTGCCGTTGGCGTAGAGCCCGGCCAGGATATCCAGCGCCCCGGCGGTATCCCGGGCGGCCACCCGGCCCATCAGGGCGGCGGTCTCTATGTTTCCCGCCAGACCCAGAGTATCCAGAATGTCCTGCTCGTCCAGTCTCTCCCCGCCTCCGGCACACTGGTCCAGCAGGGACAGGGCGTCCCTCATGCCGCCGTCTGCCAGACGGGCCAGCAGAGCCGCCCCCTTCCGGGTAAGGGGTATCTTCTCCTGTTCCGCCACATACTCCAGCCGCTGAGCGATCTGCATAGGCAGAATGCGCTTGAAAGCAAATTGCTGGCACCGGCTCTTGATGGTGGCGGGCACCTTGTGCAGCTCGGTGGTGGCCAGAATGAAGAGCAGGTGGGACGGCGGCTCCTCCAGAATTTTCAGCAGGGCGTTAAAGGCGGCGGTAGACAACATGTGGACCTCATCCACGATATATACCCGCATCCGGACGGCGGCGGGGGTGTATACCGCCTCGTCCCGCAGGGCCCGGACCTGGTCCACTCCATTATTGGAGGCGGCATCCAGCTCCAGCACATCCAGAACGGAGCCGTTCTCAATACCCAGACAGGCCGGGCAGGTATTGCATGGACTGCCGTCCCGGGGATTTTCACAGTTCACTGCCCGGGCCAGAATTTTGGCGCAGGTGGTCTTGCCCGTTCCCCGGGTGCCGGTGAACAGATAGGCATGGGACAGCCGCCCCGCCGCCACCTGGCGCTTCAGGGTGTCTGTGATGTGGCTCTGGCCCACCACGTCGTCAAAGGTGCGGGGCCGCCATTTTCTGTATAGCGCCTGGTACATTCTGTTCACCTCCTGGCTGAATACGGAATCCATCCGTCTAAAATATAATCAACGATCACGATAAGTACTCTACTGTTCTTCCATCCGCTCAATTTTAATAATCACTGGACGCAACCCGTCATTGCAGGAACAGATTGCCACTCCCTTATGCTTCGGATCAATCCAGGTGTTGTCATACCAGCCGTCTGACCCGTTGGCCAAGGCAAATACATACTGATAAACCGCCTTCCAGGCTTCATCGCAAAAGCCATCCGGCTTTCCGTAATCAGAATAAAAAACCTGGCCCTCTTTCATGAGAGGGCAGACAGAAAATCCGGGGATACCATATTCTTTTGCTAAATCTTCCTGTAAGGTGGTTTTTAATATTGTTATTTTACATTTTCTCATTCTGCTTACCTCTACAAACTCTCATAGTTCGATAAATCCCGGCGCAGAGCAAGACCGCACACCGGCCTTTGAAGCGCAGGATATACCCGTTACCTGGACAGCCGGCTCAAGACCAGTGGACCCGCGGCACACGCGTCCAAACGCTTAGTGCTGCTCGGTTCCCCGCCTGACACGGTTCACGCCAGCCGCGTTGCGCGGGACCGGTCTATCATCACTGCTTTTCCAGGGCAGACGGCACATCCACACGTCCGGGGGCCGGGATTCATCCCCGCTATAGCGGATTGCGGGTACAGGGCACCGCTATCTCCCCAACTAGTGCGGCCTTGCTCCGCGCCGAGACGGAGCAAAATCTGAATGCAATTGTACTATATTCTCCCCATTTAATCAATCCTTATTTTTCAAACCGGAGAGAAAAATCCTGCGGCAAAGAGAAGCGCCCTCCAGCGGAGGGCGCTTTGAACAACGTCAGTCCTCTTTCTTCTCCCCGGCGTCTTTCTCCTCCGCCTTGGGGGCGGGCTTGGCCACAGCCTTGGGGGCGACGGGAGCTTTAGGCGCAGCCACGGGGGGCTTGGGGGCAGCGGGGCGGGGCGCCACAGGGCGGGGTTGCACCGGGGGTACCGGCGGCATGGCGGGCCGGACTCCCTGCGGGGCCGCGGGACGGGCAGGGGGCGCGTAAGCGGGCTGCTGCTTGGGCGGCAGAACGCTTTTGCCGATCAGAATCTCGCCCTGAATAATGGCGCCTTCATCCACGGACAGGCGCTCCGCAGCCACGCGGCCGCAGATCATGGCGCTGCCCTCCAGGGACAGGCGCTTGGACACCTGCACATCGCCCTGAATCTTGCCGTTCAAAATCAGGGACTCAGCCGTCACATCGCCCTCTACCTCAGACTCGGCGTCCAGCATGGCGGTGCCAGTGGCGGTGATGTTGCCCGTCATATGGATGCTGTACAGCTCCACGTTTCCGCCGGTGGCGTTGCCCTGGATCTTCCCCTTCAGCTTCAGGTCTTTGGTGGTAATGATGTCGCCCTGGACCTCACCATACAGCTCCATGCTGGTATCGCTCTCCACGGAACCCCGGATCACGGTGCCCGGCGCAATAATGGTGGTAAGCTCCTGGGGCGCAACGGGCTCATAGCTCCGACTGAACACGGATTCCGACATGCGGGGAGGCTCCGGCGCATAGACAGGTCCGGGCTCCGGGGTATAGACGGGGGCGGGTTCCGGCGTAGGTACAAACATAGGCGTCTCCTCCTGAATTGGTTCCGGCTTGGGCGGAGCATAGCTCCGGGGGCGGGAGGCCTCCGGACCGTCCATAAGCTCCTTCGCAGCCTGTCTGAAATTATCTCTCAATCCCATAATTATTCTTCTCCTTTTTATTCTGGGTAGCTGTATATCACCGGTTTGACCTCCGGGGTCAGCGCCGCGAAGCTGAAGCCGGCCTCCTGATAACCCTCAATAATCTGCGGGAGCGCCTCCACCACATTGGTGAAGCGGGTGCTGTCGTGCATCAGGAGGATTACCCGCCGCATGGTGTCCGCCCGGTCCAGGGCGTTTTCCACCAGGGTCTCGGCCGGCACATTGCCCCGCACCGCGTCTCCCGACATCCGGTTCCAGTCGAAGTAGACAAACCCCCGGCGCACCATCTCACTGATAATGTCCCGGTAGGTTGCGCCGTTATAGGCATTGACACTGCCTCCCGGGAAGCGGAAAATCTGGGGCGCGGTGCCCGTGGCCTCCAGAATGACATTGTACATGGCGTTAAAGTCCTCCAGATAGGCCTCAACCGACTGATAGATTCTATTATAGTCGTGGCAGTAGGTGTGGATACCCAAGGTGTGGCCGGCGGCCACGATATCCCGCATCCACTGCTCAGCCTCCTCCGACTCCTTGCCAACCACAAAGAAGGTGGCCTTGATATCGTACTCCTCCAAAATCGCCAGCAGCTCCGGCGTCCGGGCAGAGGGTCCGTCGTCAAAGGTAAGATAGACGGTCTTTTCCTGATCGATGCTGTTCAGCTTTGCCGGCTGGGCATACAAATCGGGGTAGAGCGCCTGATAGGCCGGGAATTCGGGCCCCGGCCCCTCCTCCTCCGGCTGTAAGCTGTCTCCCGTCTGCTGTGCGCCGTCTCCCGCCGGCTGGGAGGGCGCGGGGGACGGCTGTCCGGGGGCAGGCTGCTGGCTGACGGTCTGCCGCAGCTGCTTCACCTCAGATTTCGTCCGTCCCCAAAGCACGCCGAACACAATAGACAGGCAGGTGGGAATCAGGATCGCCAGCGCCAGAACGGTAAGGATCAGGTGCTTGAAAAACCGGACGCTTCCCCAATAGCCTCCCTCCTGGGGAGGCTGGTATTCCTCCGAATACTGCGGCGTGGCTTCCACGGGTCCTTCTACAGGAGTGTTCTCCGCCACTGGCCTCCCCCCTCTCCGCACCTTTGGGCATAATACGCCTGTTGAAATATCAGCGCACCTATTCTACAACAAAAATCCTCAGATATCAAGCCCAATTTTACTTTTCCCGTGCTTTTCCTGTTTTTTCAACGGACAGGCCCCGCGGCTGCGGGGCCTGTCCGGCATTCTGTATTACTTCTTCTACCCCCAGACGGACACCAGTCTGCCGCTGTCGCGCACGTACAGGGCCTTGTCCTTGAAGTAGTTCAGGGGGTCCACCCGTGTGCTGCCCTTCCGGATCTCAAAGTGAAGGTGGTTGCCGGTGGAACGGCCGGTGGTGCCCACATAGCCGATCACATCCCCCTGCTTCACGGTCTGGCCCTTGGAGCAGCCGATGCGGCTCATGTGGGCATAGAGGGTACTGGTACCGTTGCTATGCGCTACGATGACGTAATTGCCATAGGACCAACTGCTGCCGGTGCCCTTGGCGGCATGGATAACCACCCCGCTCATGGCGGCGGAAATCCTGGTGCCGGAGGGCGCGGGGATATCAACGCCGGAGTGGTTACCCGGCTTGTGGGTGGTCGGGTGGAGCCGGGGACCAAATAGGGAGGACAATACATTGTAGCTGCCGGACAGAGGCCACAGATAGCCCGACTCGCTGGGCACGCTGGCAATCTGGGCGGCGTACTCCTTCTCCTTGGCCTTGATCTGGGCGTCCAAATCCTTGGCCGCCTTGTTCAATTCCTCCTCCATGGCCTCCAGAAGGTCCTCCCGGGCGTTGATCTCCACAATCAGCTTATCCACCTCGGCCTCCTGCGCCTCCAGCTCATCCTGCGCGGCCAGCTGCCGGGCCTTGGCCTCCTCCTGCTCCGCCTGGGCCTCTTCCAGGGCGGTCCTGTCGGCGGTCACCCGCTCCTGGAGGGCGACCAGGTCGTCCATCACCCGGTTGTCGTACTGAATAATCTCCTCAATCATCATGTAGTTGTCCAGCAGCTCGGCAAAGCTGCTGGAGGAGAATAGAATGGCCCAGTAGGAGGTCTCCTCTCCCTGCTCCTCCATATACCGCATCCGCCGGCAGAACAGGTCAAACTGAGCCCGCTCGTCCGCCTCCGCCTGCTCCAGCTCCGCCGTTTTCTCAGCGATCAGCTGGTCGTACATGGCGATTTGGGTATTAATGTTTGCAATCTCCTGCTGGATTACGTCAATCTGGCTCTCCAGCAGCTCCTTTTTCCGCATGGCGGCGTTTTTGTCCGACTGGATGGACTTCAGCTGGGCCTGGATATCCTTGCGCTGGCTGGCCAGGGCGCTGGCGTCCCCTTTCAGGGCATCAATCTCCGCCTTGGTGACGGCGGAGCTCTCCATTACCATCTCCCGGCCGGCCAGAGGCAGGAACAGGGCCAGCACCAGAACCAGGCTCAGTGCCCGGCGGAACAGTTTTCTCTTTTTATCCATAGCGGTTCCCTCCCAAAACAGGGCAAAGTCCGATTATTTCATCCAGTCCCACACGGCCCTGCGCTGGCCCTCATAGAGCCCGTAGAGGGCCTTGTCCTTAAAGTAATTCAGGGGGTCTTTCCGCGTACTCCCCACCCGGACCTCAAAATGGAGGTGGTTGCCGGTGGACCGGCCGGTGGAGCCCACGTAGCCGATCACGTCCCCCTGCTTGACAGTCTGGCCCTTGCTGCACCCGATGCGGCTCATGTGGGCATAGAGAGTATTGGTGCCGTTGCTGTGGGCCACAATGACGTAATTGCCATAGGACCAGCTGCTGCCGGTGCCCTTGGCGGCGTGGATGACCACCCCGCTCATGGCGGCGTATATCTTGGTGCCTCCAGGGGCGGAGATGTCCACGCCGGAGTGGTTGCCGTACTTGCCGGTGACAGGGTGCACCCGCCCGCCCGCGAAGGAGGTAATCAGGTTATACCCCCCCGGCAGGGGCCACAGGTAGCCTGACTCGCTGGGTACCTGGGCGATCTGGGCGGCGTACTCCTTCTCCTTGGCCTTGATCTGGGCGTCCAGCTCCTTGGCGGCCTTGTTCAGCTCCTCCTCCATGGCCTCCAGCTGGTCCTCGTGGGCGTTAATCTCGGCGATGAGCTTATCCACCTCGGCCTCCTGGGCCTTCAGCTCGTCCTGGGCGGCCAGCTGCAGGGCCTTGGCCTCCTCCTGCTTCGCCTGGGCCTCTTCCAGGGCGGTCCTGTCGGCGGTCACCCGCTCCTGGAGGGCGACCAGGTCGTCCATCACCCGGTTGTCGTACTGAATAATCTCCTCAATCATCATGTAGTTGTCCAAGAGCTCGGCAAAGCTGCTGGAGGAAAACAGGATGGCCCAGTAGGAGGTCTCCTCCCCCTGCTCCTCCATGTACCGCATCCGCCGGCAGAACAGGTCAAACTGGGCCGCCTCGTCTGCCTCCGCCTGCTCCAGCTCCGCCGTTTTCTCGGCGATCAGCTGGTCATACATGGCGATCTGCTCATTAATGTTGGCAATCTCCTGGCGGATGACGTCGATCTGATCCTCAATCAGCAGTTTTTTGTTCATCGCGGCGTTTTTGTCCGCCTTGACCGCCTTCAGCTGGGCCTGGATATCCTTCTTCTGACTGGCCAGGGTGCTGGATTTATCCTTTAGCGCGTCGATCTCGGCCTGAGTAACGGCAGAGCTCTCCAACACCATCTCCCGGCCGGCCAGGGGCAGGAACAAAGCCAATATCAGAAGCAGGCTCAGCCCCCGGCGCAGGAGGCTCCTTCCGTTCTCCATGGCCTACCGGATAAAGATATTGGCCAGAATGGGCAGCAGCATCAGCAGGGCCAGAAACCCGGCCATCACCGACATCATAATTTTCTGTTTTTTCTGCCGTTTCATATTGAGCTCTCCTTTTTTTGATATTAAACCTGCAAAAACTTCCGGATGGCCAGCAGAGAGCCGCCCACACCAATGACGGCGCCCACAGCGCAGAACACGGCCAGGATAGTAGTTGCCATAGAGCTGTAGCTGATCATGGTCACCAGAGACAGCCCGTTTCCCTGAATGGCCAGCTTGGCCACCAGCTGATACAGCCCCCATTGGACAAAAAAGGCGATGAAGGCGCCGGTCAGCCCCAGGATCATCCCCTCCACCACGAAGGGCCACTCGATGAAGCCGTCGGTAGCGCCGCACATCTTCATGATGGCGATCTCCTCCCGGCGGTAGAAGGTGGCCAGCTTGATGGTGTTGGCGATGATAAACAGGGACACCACCAGCAGCACGCCGATCAGGGCCATGGCCACGCCGGTGGCAATGTTGCGCACCAGCACAAAGCCGTTGGCGATCTCAATGGCGGCCCGGACCCAAGCCACTCCCTCCACCGCCTCCAGCGCCGCTTTGGTCTGGGCCATCCGCTCAATGTCCGTCACATGGACGGTATAGCGGTCCCGCAGAGTATCCTCCGGCAGATCGTCCAGCAGGGCATTGTTTCCCCGTTTGGACTTGAACTCCTCCAAAGCCGCGGTCTTGGTAATGAAGGTGAGCTGAGCCACGTTGTCCACCTGGGCCAGTTTGGGCTGAAGGACCCGGGCCTGCTCCTCGTTGAGGCTGTCGTCTATGTAGACCACCATCTCGTTCTCGTTCTCCAGGTCTCCCAGCATGTTGTCCAGATTCACCGCCAGCAGGGTGAAGGAGCCCATGATAATCAGACAGGCCACAATCATGCACACTGCGGCAAAGGACATGAAGCCGTGGGTAAAGATGGAGTGAAAGCCCTCGCTGACATAGTATCCCGCGTCAAATCTTCTCGCCATGATAGTAACCGCCTGTTCCGTCGCTGATGATGCGACCGTTCTCAATGGCCACCACCCGTTTGGTGAAGCGGTTGACCAGGTTTTTCTCGTGGGTGACCACCAGCACGGTGGTGCCCAGCTCGTTGATGCGCTCCAGCAGCATCATAATCTCCAGGGAGCGCTGGGGGTCCAGGTTGCCCGTGGGCTCGTCGGCAATAATCATGCTGGGGTTGTTCACCAGCGCCCGGGCGATAGCCACCCGCTGCTGCTCACCGCCGGAGAGCTGCCCGGGGAACCGGTCTCCCTTCTGGTCCAGTCCCACCAACTGCAGCACATAGGGGATGCGGCGGCGCAGTTCCCGGTTGGAGGCGCCAATGGCCCGCATGGAGAAAGCCAGATTGTCGTATACCGTTTTCTTCTCAATCAGGCGGAAATCCTGAAAAATGATGCCCAAGGTACGGCGCATCAGGGGAACCTGCCGGGGCGTAATGGTGTTCAGATTAAATCCGTTCACCATGACCCGTCCGTCAGTGGGGGCAATTTCCGCTGTAATCAGCTTGATCAGCGTGGACTTTCCGGAGCCCGAGGGCCCCACCAGAAACACAAACTCCCCGTCGTCAATCCGTACACTGACCCCTTTCAGCGCCTTGGTGCCGTTGTCGTATTCCTTATGTACATCAATAAAGCGTACCATTATGTGACCCGCTCCTTAGCTCAGCCAATTTTTCTGTCTGCTCGCAAGGGTCAGAGACTTTGAACATTCAGTTTACCACAGTCCCCGTATGATGTAAATATGTAAACCATGTATAATCTGTGAACAAACAGACCGTCTCCTTACCCTTCTGTTGATTTTAACTGCTTTGTCATCTTTGTAACCTTATTGTAACCTATTCCCCGGGGAAAGGCAAGAGTCAATTTCCTGATTCTTTCTCAAAACCGGCCCAGAACCGGAAAAGGATCAGCCCAATCCACGGGGCTGATCCTGATTCGGCTATTTCTTCCGTTTTTTCTTGTCAAAAAGTCCCTTAAAGCCCCCCTCGGGGACCTTCTCTCCCATAGCTGCTCCGAAGGCATTAAGGGCCTCCCGCTGTTCGGCGCTGAGAGAGGTGGGCACCTGCACCTGCACGGTGACGTACTGGTCGCCCCGGCGGTTGCTGCGCAGCTCGGGGATCCCCTTGCCCCGCAGCCGGAATGTGGTGCCCGTCTGGGTTCCGGCAGGGAGGTTGTACTTCACCTTGCCGTCAATGGTGGGTATCTCCAGTTCAGCCCCCATGGCCGCCTGGTAAAAACTCACCGGGCACTCGTACAGCACGGTAGTGCCCTCCCGCTGGAACCGGGAGTGTGGCTTCACCTGGACCCGCACCAACAGGTCGCCGGCAGGGCCTCCGCCGCTCCCGGCGTTGCCCTGACCCCGGAGGGAGACGGCCTGCCCGTCGTCAATACCTGCCGGAATGGTGACGGACACCCTCTGCTTCTTCCGTACACTCCCCGCGCCGCCGCACTTCTTGCAGGGGGTGTGGATAATCTTGCCGGTGCCCTTGCATCTGGAGCAGGTGGTGGTAGTGGAGAAAGCAAAGCCCCCCGCTCCCCGTTGGATGCGCACCTGACCGGCGCCCCGGCAGTCGGGACAGGTCTCGGCGGTGGTGCCCGCCGCGCAGCCCGAGCCGTGGCACTCCTCACAGGCCTCGGTCCGGCTGAGCTCTATCTCTTTGGTGCAGCCAAAAGCCGCCTCCTCAAAGGAGAGGGCCAGGTTGACCCGCAGGCTCTCTCCCTTCTGGGGACCGTTCCTTCGGCCGCCTCCGCCGAAGCCGCCGCCAAAGCCCCCGCCGAAGAAGGAGCCGAAGATATCGCCCAGGTCGATATCTCCCATGTCGAAGCCAAAGCCGCCGCCCCCCCCATAGCTGGGGTCCACTCCTGCAAAGCCGAACTGGTCGTACCGGGCCTTCTTCTCCGGGTCGGACAGAACGCCGTAGGCCTCGTTGATTTCCTTAAATTTGGCCTCGGCCTCCTTGTCCCCGGGGTTCACGTCCGGGTGGTACTTCTTGGCCAGCTTGCGGTAGGCCTTTTTCAGCTCCTCTTCGCCGGCCCCCTTGGACAGGCCCAGGACCTCGTAATAATCTCGTTTTTGTTCCGCCATATGTTATCACCTCTTGACATGGAAGGTGAGCGGGATGATAAGACCCCGCTCTACCTCCTGTCACGCTACGCCTGTTCGCGACGCTTGCCTTCCCTCCGACTCGCTTCACAAACAGAAACGCTCTGCGTTTCTTGGTTTGCAAAGCTCGCTCCGGTCCAGGCTCGCTGCTCACGACGGCTCCGCGCTTCTTATTTCTGGTCGTCGTCGATGACCTCATAGTCAGCATCCACCACGCCGTCGCCGGCGGGCCCGGGCTGCTGCTGGCCGCCGGCAAAGCCGCCGCCCATATCAGGGCCGGGACCGGCCTGGCCGGCCTGACCGTAGATCTTGGAGCCCACCTCGGCAAACTCTTTGTTGACGGCTTCGGTGGCGTCCTTGATGGCGTTGATATCGGCCCCCTTCAGGGTCTCCTTCAGCCGATCCAGAGCGGCCTGGACCTTGGCCTTGTCCTCAGCGGGAATCTTGTCCCCCACCTCGCCCAGGGTCTTTTCCACCTGGTAGGCGGTCTGATCGCCGGCGTTCCGGATATCGGCGGCCTCTCTGGCCTTCTTGTCCTCGGCGGCAAACTGCTCGGCCTCCCGCATGGCCTTGTCGATCTCCTCCTTGCTCATGTTGGTGGAGGAGGTGATGGTGATGTGCTGCTCCTTGCCGGTGCCCAGATCCTTGGCGG
>CANEFX010000027.1 GCA_947426945.1 uncultured Bacillota bacterium | reverse complement strand
GTGAAGATGGGGATGTCCCGCATGGCGCACACCTTGAACAGCTTCCGGGTCTGGGCCTCCACGCCCTTGGCTCCGTCAATGACCATCACGGCAGAGTCTGCCGCCATGAGGGTGCGGTAGGTGTCCTCGGAGAAATCCTGGTGACCGGGGGTGTCCAAAATGTTGATGCAGAAACCCTCGTACTGAAACTGCATCACCGAGGAGGTGACCGAAATGCCCCTCTGCTTCTCGATCTCCATCCAATCGGAGGTGGCCGCCCGGGTATTTTTCTTGCCCTTCACCTGCCCTGCCTGGGCGATGGCCCCGCCGTAGAGGAGAAATTTCTCTGTCAGGGTGGTTTTGCCCGCGTCCGGGTGGGAGATAATGGCAAAGGTGCGCCTGCGCTTGATTTCCGCTTCATATTTCGACAAAAGGGTCCACTCCCTTGTATATTATTTTCTGTCTGGCAGGTCATTTTACCATAAGTTGCCGCAGGCAGCAAGAAAAAATTCCTGCCGCGCACAGAAGCGTTCAGCCGCCGCCACAGGGACGGTCAGTCTGCGGCCTCAGCTTCTCTGGTCAGCGTTTGGCTGGATACGTCGCACACATAGCCTGTGTCGATCTTAATCCGGCCGCCCGCGGTGGTGCCGTAAAAGTGAACGTGGAAAACCGGCTGGTCTCCCAGTACCCAGACGGGCATGTCGATCACATAGCTGCCGTCGGGCTGACGCTGGGCCGTCCGGAACCACAGGGAGGTCCGCAGGTCGCCGTTCATGTGCTCGGCAAAGACCTCTACCTTGGTAAAGTCCTTTTCAATCTCCTCCAGGCCGCGCAGCGTGTAGACCAGAGATTCCTCCTGAAACTCCACATCCAATTGGACATAGGTTTCGGCAAATTCCTCCGAGATGCGGTACATCTCCGGGTCGATGCCGGAGCGGGTGTTCAAAAACTCCGACTGCCGCTTCAACTCCTGTTCCATCAGCTCTGCGCCGTCCCGCTCCAGAAGGGTGCTTTTCAGGGAAAACAGGTTGGTCCCCAGCCCCAACCGGTCCCCTTTGATCTTCACCCCCATAGCCGCCAGGGTGGTGGGGAACATATCATAGGTAGTGTATTCCCGGTAGCGCTCCGGATCGGCAACCTCCGCCGCCGGATTGATGATAGTGGCATAGACCCGCCGGGGGTAGTCCTTATCCACGTTGTCGCAGTAGTCTACATCCATAGTGGTGTGGTCTCCGCAGAGGATTATAGTGGTGTTTTCGTAGAAGGGCTGCCGCTGAATCCAGGCCACAAAGTCCGTCGCCTGCCGGCTGGAGCAGGCCATCACGTTGGAGTACTGGTCTCCTCCAAATTCGTCGGCGCACAGGGGGCAGACGTAGCCGTCGGAGAAGTGGGTGTCCACCGTGAGGATGGACAGGTTGAAGGGCTCCCCGGAAGCCGAAAGCTCAATGAGGTGGTCCCGGGCGAACCGGAACAGCTTTTCGTCCTCATAGCCCCACCACACGTAATAGTCCGGGGGAAGCTCTCCCGTCTCCCGGCTGTAGAGCAGGTCCCACATCTCATAATTGCCATGCTGGGTAAAATACTGTCTCCTGCCGCCGAAGTCGGCGTCGGAGCCGATGAGCAGCGCCTGACGGTAGCCCTGCTCCGCTAAAATGTCCCCCAGGCTGATGACCCCGGGGAAAAACTGCGCCTGGCTGCCCATGGCATTCTCTGCGATGGGAATTTTCAGGGGCAGGCCGGTGGTCTGTCCGAACAGGGCGCCCGCCGTCCAGGTGGAGCCGGTGAGGGAGCGGCCGCCGTTGACGCCTCCCCGGGTCCCGGTGAAGCTGATATTTTCCTCCGCCAGCCGGGTGAGCTCCGGGATGGTGTTGTAAGGGAACGCGCCGCCGTGCTCCTGGTCGGTAAAGGTGGACTCCACCGACTCCAGCCAGATGTAGATCAGATTCCGCTTTTTTTCCGGAAAAGTCAGCTCCACCTGGGCCGGGTCGGCATAGTTGTGTTCGATATACTCGGATTCTGTGTTGATATTGGCCAGATATTCCCCCACGTCCAGCAGGTTCCAGCCGTAAATCAGCAGTCCGGCAATGGCGCACAGGGAGCACAGCGCTCCGATGCGGGCCGCCCTCGGATTTTTGCGCAGGAACAGGACGGTCCCCACCCCGGCCGCCGCCGCCAGGCCAGGCAGGATTGCGGTGAGCAGATACTCCCTGACCATATGGCCGCCCACGCCCTCCAGCGTGGAGAGCTGGTAGACCACTTCCTCCATTTTCAGGTCACTCCAGTTCCTGGCCTCCCAGAGGGCGGTGGCCGCCAGCCAGACGGCGGTGCCAGCCAGCAGAGCGCACAGGACGGACCACACCGCAGAGGCACGGCGCTTCCCCTGTCTGCTCATAGCGATCCATCCCCCCATTGTTTCATTTCGGCAGATTATTGTATCACAGGATGGTGCGGGCCGCAAGGACAAAAAATCCGGAAGCTGACGCTTCCGGATTTTTACGCACAGCGGCTTACAGCTTCATGATCCAGCCGTGGGGATCGGCCGCCCGGCCCCACTGGATGGCGGTGAGCTCGTCATAGAGCTTCTGGGTGATCTCGCCAATCTGATTGTTGGAGACGGTGACCTTCTTGTCGCCCATAGCCAGCTCGCCGATGGGGGAGACCACGGCGGCGGTGCCGGTGCCCCAGGCCTCGTCCAGGGTGCCGTTCTCGGCGGCCTCAAAGAGCTCCTCGGCGGAGATGCGGCGCTCCTCCACCTCGTAGCCCCAGTCCTTCAGCAGCTGGATGCAGGAGCGGCGGGTGATGCCGTCCAGCACGGAGCCGTTCAGGTCGGGGGTGAGGATCTTGCCGGCCACCTTGAACATCACGTTCATGGAGCCCACCTCTTCAATATACTTGCGGTGGACGCCGTCCAGCCAGAGCACCTGGCTGTAGCCGGCCTTCTCGGCCAGATCACCGGCCCGGAGGGAGGCCGCGTAGTTGCCGCCCGTCTTGGCCATGCCCATGCCGCCCTTGACGGCACGGACATCCTTCTCCTCCACATAAATCTTCACCGGGTTGAGTCCTTCGGGGTAATAGGCGCCCACAGGGCACACCACTACGATGAACTGCACATGCTTGGAGGAGTGGACTCCCAGGGCGGCGTCCAGGCCGATCATAAAGGGCCGGATATACAGGGAGGTATCCTTCTCATGGGGCACCCAGTCCTGCTCGGTGCGCACCAGCTCGGTGATGCCGGCCAGGGCCAGCTCCTCTGGAATCTGGGGCAGACACAGGCGTTCGGCGGACTTGTTCATCCGGTCGATGTTGTCCCGGGGCCGGAACAGCTGGATGGAGCCGTCGGCGGTGCGGTAGGCCTTCAGGCCCTCGAAAATCTCCTCGCCGTAGTGGAGCACCTTGGCGGCGGGGTCGATCTGAAGGGGACCGTAGGGGACGATACGGGCGTCATGCCAGCCCTGTCCCTCGTCGTAGTCCACGATGAACATATGGTCGGTCATGGCCTTGCCGAATACCAGAGTAGCGGAATCGGGCTTCTCCTTCAGGGTCGCGGCACGGGTGATTTTGATTTCCATAGCAGATCACTCCTGTTTCCATTTTAGGATAACCTCTATTATAACAGCATTTTTCCTCCGGTCAAGGCCTGATTTTATGCTTGTACTTCCCACACTTATTTGATATAATAAAATACCTTTGTTCTGGACGCTGGAGAGAGGAGGCCGTCTGTATTGAACCGCAAACTGAACAAGCTGCTGCAGCCCAGCTTCCGTTTGTACTTTCTGTGCCTGATTGTTTTTGCTCTGCTGTCCGCCGCCTTCTCCTGGCCGCTGGCCGGGGCCGAGCTGGCAGTGGTGGCCTGTCTGGGCCTTTACAGCCGGGAGGCCTCCCGGCGCAGGCGCAGGGAGATCAACAAATATCTGGACAGCTACACCGGCAATGTGGAGACCGCCACCAAGGACACCATGGTCAATTCCCCGCTACCCATGGTGCTCTTCCGTCCGGAGAGCGACGATATTGTCTGGACCAATGACCGCTTCCTTCAGCTCACCGGCCAGCGGGAGCACCTGTACGACGCAAAGCTGTCTGCGCTGATCCCCGGCTTTGACGTCCGGTGGTTGATGGAGGGCAAGCGGCAGTGCCCCGGCGAGGTGGATTACGCCGGCCGGCGTTTTCTGGTTTACGGCCATCTGGTGCGCACAGGGGGGCGGAGCGGCGGCTTCCTGGCCACCACCTACTGGGTGGACGTGACCGAACTGGCCCTCACTCGGGACAAGCATCAGGCCAGCCGCCCGGTAGTGGCGGTGCTGCTGCTGGACAACTATGAGGATCTGCTGAAAAACCTCTCGGAAAATGAACGCTCCACCATTATGGCCGAGATCGACAACCGCATTGAGAGCTGGGTGGCCGACACCGGGGGCATCCTGCGCCGCTACCAGCGGGAACGGTATCTGTTCATCTTTGAGCAGCGCCACCTGGACAAATTCATTGAGAGCAAATTTGACATTCTGGACGCCATCCACCAGGTAGTCAACCCCAGCGGCATGAACGCCTCCCTGTCCATCGGACTGGGGACGGACGGCGACAGCTTCCGGGAGCTGCTGGACTTCGCCAACCTTTCGGTGGACATGGCCCTGTCCCGGGGGGGCGATCAGGCGGTTATCCGCAACAAGTTTACCTTTGAATTCTACGGCGGCCGATCCAAGGAGACCGAGAAGCGAACCAAGGTGAAGAGCCGGGTTATGGCTAACGCCCTGTCCTCTCTGGTATCCGACTCCTCCCAGGTGTTTATCATGGGCCACAAGGCGCCGGACAACGACGCGGTGGGGGCCGCCGCCGGGGTGTGCGCTCTGTGCCGGAAGAACGGCGTTCCCGCCCACATCATCCGGGAGGCGGGAACGCCCCCCTCCCAGGAGCTGATCGACCGGCTTACCCAGCTGCCCGAGTACCACGACTGCTTCCTCTCTGCCCAGGAGGCCCTGCTCATCGCCGACAACCGCTCTCTGGTGGTGGTGGTGGACACCAACCGCCCCGAGCAGGTCCAGGCGCTGGAGGTCCTCCAGTCCTGCAACCGGGTGGCGGTCATCGACCACCACCGCCGGGCGGCCACCTACATCGAGGGGGCGGCGCTGAACTACCACGAGCCCTATGCCTCCTCCGCCTCGGAGCTGGTTACGGAGCTGCTCCAGTATGTGATGGAGCCCAACCACCTCCTCCGGGCCGAGGCGGAAGCCCTGCTGGCCGGCATTGTGCTGGACACCAAAAACTTCACCATGCGTACCGGCGGGCGCACCTTTGAGGCTGCCGCTTTCCTGCGCCGCTCCGGGGCCGACACCGCCGAGGTGAAAAAGCTTTTTCAGAATGATCTGGCGGGCACTATCGCCAAATACTCCATCATACAGAACGCAAAGCTCTACCGGGACGGCATCGCCGTGGCCGTGGCCGACCGCCCTGTGGGCCGGGTCACCGCCGCCCAGGCCGCCGACGAACTGCTGAATATCATCGGTATTGACGCCTCCTTCGTCATCTCCCCCGACGGGGAGCGGGTGAACATCTCGGGCCGCTCCATGGGGAGCACCAACGTACAGCTCATTCTGGAGAAGCTGGGGGGCGGCGGCAATGCCGCCGCCGCCGGCGGACAGGTCTCTGGCAAATCGGTGGACGAGGTGGCCCAGGACCTGGCCCGGGCCATCGACCAGTATTTGAATGAAGAATAAAAAACCGAAAGGATTTGATTGCAATGAAAGTTATTTTACAGCAGGACGTAAGGGGCCAGGGGAAGAAGGGCCAACTGGTAGAGGTCTCCGACGGGTACGCCCGCAATTTCCTCCTGCCCCGAAAGCTGGCAGTGATTGCCACCGCCGAGAACCTGAACACCATGAAGCAGCAGGAGAAGGCCAAAAAGGCCCAGGAGGCCGCCGAGAAAGCGGAGGCCGAGGCTCTGTCCAAAAAGCTGGAGGGCATTATGGTGAGGGTTTCTGCCAAGGCCGGCGAGGGGGGACGCCTGTTTGGCGCTGTCACCGGCAAGGAGATATCCGACGCCCTGGCCGCCCAGCACAGCATCAATATTCCCAAGGCCAAGCTGGTGCTGGACGAGCCCATCAAGTCCTGCGGCAGCTATCAGATCAGGGCCAAGCTGGGCTATGAGATCAGCGGGACGGTAAACGTGCTGGTGACGGAGGGCTGATTATGCCCACAGAGACCGACGAGCTGCTGCTCAGGCAGCTGCCCCACAGCGTGGAGGCGGAACAGGCGGTGCTGGGCTCCATGCTCATCGACCCCCGGTGCGTCTCCGAGGTAATCGACAAGCTGCGTGCCGACGACTTTTATATCCGCCAGAACCGGGAAATTTACGAGACCATCTACTCCATGTTCAACTACTCCCTCACCATTGACCCGGTGACGGTGCTGGAGAATATGAAGCAGAACGGCTTTTATGACGAAAGCCAGTCCCGGGGCTACATGCTCCAGCTGATGGACGCCACCCCCACTGCCGCCAACGTGGGGGAGTACATTGAGATTATCAAGGACAAGACCCTGCTGCGCCGGGTAGCCGAGGCGGCGGGGGACCTGACCGCCATGATTCAGGAGGGCACCGCCACCGGCCAGGACATTCTGGAAGCGGCGGAACAGCGTATCTACGCCATCCGCCAGGGCCGGGCCGCCCGGGGGCTGATTCCTATTTCCGACGTCATCATCGACGTCTATGACCGGCTGGAGGAGCTGGCCGCCAGCGACCGGGCCATTCCGGGACTGTCCACCGGCCTGCGGGACCTGGATCGGGCCATCTCCGGCCTGAACAACTCCGACCTGATCCTTCTGGCCGCCCGGCCTGGCATGGGCAAGACCTCCATGGCCCTGAACATCCTGCTGGACGCGGGCAAGAAGTCGGGCAAGAAGGTAGCCTTCTTTTCTCTGGAGATGAGCCGGGAGCAGCTGGCCCTGCGGCTGATTTCCAGCGAGTGCTTTGTGGACAACAAAAAGCTGGTCACGGGCAAGCTGTCCGACCAGGACTGGGAGAGCGTAGCCGCCGCCGCCGACTCCCTCAACCGTTCCACTATCCTTATTGACGACGACTCCGGGGTCACCGTGGCGGACATCAACGCCAAGTGTCGCCGGGTGGAGGATCTGGGGCTTATTGTTGTGGATTACCTTCAGCTGATGCAGTCTGCCGGGGGCAAGTCCGGAAGCCGGGGGGAAAACCGGCAGCAAATCGTGTCCGATATCTCCCGCAGCCTGAAGATCATGGCCAAGGAGCTGAATGTGCCCGTGCTGTGTCTGAGTCAGCTGTCCCGGGCCAACGAGTCCCGGCAGGACAAGCGGCCCATGCTCTCCGATCTGCGGGAGTCGGGGGCCATCGAGCAGGACGCGGACATTGTCCTCTTCCTCTACCGGGAGGGCTATTACAACGCCGACACCGAGAACCCCAATCTGGCCGAATGCATTATCGCCAAGAACCGCCACGGCGAGACGGGCAAGGTGGAGCTGCAGTGGACTCCTGAATTCACCACTTTTACCGACATGGAGTGGCGGCGGGAGGAATGATCGCATGAGCGGCCCATAGCCGCTCATGCTGCAGAAGTCACGATTCTTTTCGCGTTTCTGTCCCCTGCGGGAATGGGAAAGGGAATTTTCGACTTGAAGCTCACAAAGGCGAGCTGGGAAACATAGAAATGAGGTCCCGCCATGCTGAAAACCGTTGAAAACTTTATCCGGGAGCAGGGCCTGATCCCCCCCGGCTCCGCGGTGCTGTGTGCCGTGTCCGGCGGGGCGGACTCCATCGCCATGCTCCACATCCTCTATCGGCTGCGGGATAAACTGGACTTTACCTTGGCCGCCGCCCACTACAACCACCTGCTTCGGGGGGCGGAGTCTGACCGGGACCAACGGTTTGTGGAGCAGTTTGTCCAGCTGTGCTGCGGCGCGCATCGGCAAAGGGGCGGGGGCGTCCTTCCCCCGGTGCTCCTGTACACCGGTTCCGGCGACGTGGCCGGTCAGGCCCGCCTCCGGGGAACGGGCCTTGAGGAGACTGCCCGGGACATGCGCTACGCTTTCCTCCGTCAAACGGCGAAGGAGGCGAAGGCGGACCTCATTGCCACGGCCCACACCGCCAGCGACAATGCGGAGACCATCCTGTTTCACCTGGCCCGGGGTTCCGGACTGCGGGGACTGGGAGGGATCCTCCCCAGAAGAGAGGAGATCATCCGCCCTCTCCTCACCGCCACCCGGAGGGAGGTGGAGGACTATCTCCGGGACCTCTCCCTGCCCCACATGGAGGACAGCTCCAACCTCAGCGACGACTACACCCGCAACCGCATCCGCCACCAGATACTGCCTGTGCTGGAGGATATCTCCCCCGGCTTTCCCGCCCGAATGGCGGATACCGCCGCGCTTCTCCGGGCAGACGAGGTCTGTCTCACCGGACAGGCCCGGGAGCTGGCGGACCGGGCGGTCCCCCGGGAGGGCGGCCTGGCCATTGACGCAGCTGTCATCGCCGCCGCCCCCGACCCCATCGCCAGCCGCTGCCTCCGGCTGCTGCTGGGCCGGCTGTGGGGAGGCGACCAGAACTGCTCCTCCGCTCATCTCAGCGCCCTGTTGAAGCTGTGCCGGGGGGACGACCCCTCCGCTGAAATTTACCTGCCCCACGGCACCAATGCCCGGCGCAGCTATGACTGCCTGCTGCTGATCCCCCGCCTGGGTCCCATTCCTCTGGAGGAGGGACCGCTTTCCCTCCCTGGCCGATTGGACCGGGGCCCCTGGCACATCGCCTGTACCCGGGAGGACTACTGCGGACAGCCCCAGGGTCCCTGGGACTTCTGGCTGCACAGGGAGGCCGCCCCTGTACTGGAGATACGAGCCCGCCGTGCCGGCGATCGGCTCACTCCTCCAGGGCGGCTGGGCAAGACGGTAAAAAAATGGATGATCGAGGAAAAACTGCCCCGCTTCCAGCGGGGAGTCCTGCCCGTCTTTGACTGCGGGGGACGGATCGCCGCCGTAGCCGGGCTGGGACCTGACCGAATCTTTGCCGCCCGGGAGGGAAAGAGCGCCTGGCATATTACTGTGTCCAACATTGAATGAAAGGAAGAAAATTTTCATGTTAGAGAAGGACATTCAGGAAATATTATTTACTGAGGAGCAGTTAAAAAACCGGGTAAACGAGATTGCCCGGCAGATTGAGGCGGACTACGCCGGCAAGGAGATCATGCTTATCAGCGTGTTGCGGGGCTCCTTCATCTTTATGGCGGACCTGTGCCGGGCCATCGATCTGCCCTGCACCCTGGATTTCATGTCCGTCTCCTCCTACGGAACCGGCACCACCTCCAGCGGCCAGGTGCAGATTACCAAGGACCTGACAGAGGACATCACCGGCCGGCACATCATCGTGGTGGAGGATATTCTGGACAGCGGCAATACTCTGAGCTATCTGCTGAAAATCCTCAACCACCGCCATCCCGCCTCCGTCCGGCTGTGCACTCTGCTGGACAAGCCCGACCGCCGGACCAGGCCGGTGGACCTGCACTATTCAGGCTTTACTATCCCCGACGCCTTTGTGGTGGGCTACGGCCTGGACTACGCGGAAAAGTACCGCAATTTGCCCTATATCGGCATTTTAAAGCCGGAGGTATACGGGGGATAATAAATCAGGGCCGTCCCCGGACGGACCGCGCGCTATGTCAATGCGGAGCGCCGAGAGCGGCGCCTCTGAAGCGAAAGGACTATGCCTATGAGACGCTTTGGCCCCCGGGACATCACTTTTTATATTCTGCTGGCACTGATGATATTTTTTACCTTCTCCGCCCTCCAGCAGATGGACAAAAAGGACGTCCCCACATACAGTCAGATCAGGACACTCTTTCTGCAGGAGCAGGTGGAGTACTTTACCTTGGAGGACAAAACGCTTACTCTGACCCTTCGGGGCCGGAACGAAGGCGAGTCTCTCCGGCTCACCTATCAGGTGGCCGACCCCGCCCTTTTCTACAACGACATGAGGGAGACCATCAATGAGCAGCTGGACTCCGGCGTGCTCAGGGGCTGTGACTATCCCCCCGGGATGGAGAGCTCCTGGTGGTATAACCTGATCCCCTATCTGGTGGCAGCGGCGGTGCTGGGCCTGTTTTATTTTCTCCTGATCCGCCAGCGCGGCGCAGGCGGCGGCGGTGGCGGACCCAGCGCAGCCCGGTTCGGCCACGCCCGCACCCGCACTCTGTCCGATCAGGGGAAGAAGGTCACCTTCCGGGACGTGGCCGGGGCGGAGGAGGAGAAGGAGGAGCTCCAGGAGATCGTGGAATTTCTCCGGGACCCCCAGAAGTTCACCTCCCTGGGCGCCCGTATCCCCAAGGGCGTGCTGCTGGTGGGCCCTCCGGGTACCGGCAAAACCCTGATCGCCAAGGCGGTGGCCGGAGAGGCCGGAGTGCAGTTTCTCTCCATCTCCGGCTCTGACTTTGTAGAGCTGTATGTGGGCGTGGGCGCGTCCCGGGTCCGGGACCTGTTCGATCAGGCCAAGAAGGACGCACCGGCCATTGTGTTTATTGACGAGATTGACGCCGTGGGCCGCCAGCGGGGCACCGGCCTGGGGGGCGGTCACGACGAGCGGGAACAGACCCTGAACCAGCTGCTGGTGGAGATGGACGGCTTTGCCTCCAACGAGGGTGTGATTGTCATCGCCGCCACCAACCGACAGGATATTCTGGACCCCGCTCTGCTGCGGCCGGGCCGGTTTGACCGGCAGATCTACGTGGGTCTGCCCGATATCAAGGGCCGGGAGGACATTTTAAAGGTCCACGCCCGGGAAAAGCCTCTGGCTGAGGATGTGGTACTCAAGGACGTGGCCCGGGCCACCTCCGGCTTTACTGGGGCGGACCTGGAGAACCTGCTCAACGAGGCAGCCCTGCTGGCCGCCCGTCAGGACCGGCGCTTCATTACCCGGACGGACCTCCACGAAGCCATGCTCAAAGTAATTGCCGGCCCGGAGAAGCGCAGCCGGGTGGTCACCGAGCACACACGACGGCTTACCGCTTACCACGAGGCGGGCCATGCGGTGGTCATCCACGAACTGCCCACCGCCGACCCGGTCCATCAAATCACCATCGTTCCCCGGGGACAGGCGGGAGGCATGACCATCTCCCTGCCCCAGGAGGATGCGGCCTATCAGTCCAAAAAGGAGCTCACCGAGCAGATCACCCGCTGCCTGGGAGGACGGGCGGCCGAACAGCTGGTGCTGGGGGACATCTCCACCGGCGCCGGCAGCGACATTCAGCGGGCGTCCGCCATCGCCCGGAATATGGTCATGCGCTACGGCATGAGCGAGACCTTGGGCAGCGTGGTTTTTGAAACGGGCCACGACGAGGTGTTTATCGGCCGCTCCATGGCCCAGGCCAAGAGCTACTCCGAGGAGGTGGCCGCCCTCATCGACCGGGAGGTCAGCGCCCTGATTGACGCGGCCTATGCCGACTGTGAGCGTATTTTAAAGCTCCGCCGCCGCGAGCTAGAAGTCACCGCCCGCTACCTGCTGGACCACGAGACCATGGACGCCGGCACCTTTGCCAAGGTCTTTGACGACCCGGACGCGGAGGAGCTGGCCCCCTACCGGGATATTCGCCCCTGATTCCCCTTTGGCCTTGGTCGGAAATTTCCCTCTTTACAAACCAACTCAAAGGTGCTATACTGACATAGCATCTTTGAGATGTGCGTCCGTAGTTCAATTGGATAGAGCGTCAGATTCCGGTTCTGAATGTTGGGGGTTCGAGTCCCTTCGGGCGTGCCATGCGGAGTGTTCTTATGGGGTTTGAGTACCTGTTGAGGACACTCCGCATTTTTATTGCTCAAAATTATATTAAGCGGTTTTATCCGGGGAGTAACTGACGGCTATTCCCTTTCTCGTCCCCGTAATGATTTGCGTAACCGGTGGTCGGGGACGGAGAAAGCGCCGATACAGTTAGTACTAAATTGTGATATTCTGGGTGGTAATACCGTCCTTTTCTCGGCGTGGTACACATCAATGTGGTCAATCAACTCCACAATCATACATACCGCCTACATCCTCCACGAGGTCCACATGGGAGATGTTGATTGGTAAAACGCAGTCAGCATTCCGCCATCAAACACGTGGAAGATAAAGGCATTATTTGGGACGAGAAATTAAGCATCTACGCAGTGATAAATGCCACTCGGCCCGAGATAGCAGAGTTTTCTGCCCATATTTCCCAAAACATAAGCATTGAAATGAATCGAGGCCTTTCGACCTTTCACACTTCAATAGTAAATTAATAGACTGTTTCTCTTGTATATTCTTATAATCTGCGTTATAATAAATATAATAAGTAACGTTTGGATGGACACCGTAAAGCAAGAATGGTTTGAAGAGGGGGAAATATTCATGGAGTTAGAAAAGACGCTCTTTTTTATATCGCCTATTGGTGGGAAGGATTCTGCCGCACGATTACATGCGGATAAAATGATGATGGAAATCCTTCAGCCTGTTGCTGAGGAACTTGGCTTAGAGGCTGTCCGGGGCGACGAGACATTGGATGATCCGGAGAAAATTGAGGATATTTATAAGTATATTGCCCACTCGAAGGTTCTGATTGCGGATTTATATGGGATCAACCCTAATGTACTTCATGAGGTTGGTATTGCTCTTGCATGGGGAATTGCCCCTATCTATATCGCACCTGCGAGCATTCAGCATTTGCCTTTTGATATACAGCATCAAACCCATATCCGGTATGCTGATGGGATTGATGGAGAGATGGATGCCCATATTTTGAATAGGTTAAGGGCTGACTTGAAAAAGAAAATCCAAAGAGCTCTGGAAAATCCGGAAATTCTAGTGTACAAACGTGCCCTTCCCTATGTACAACAACATAGAACTTTAGCCCAGAAATTAGAGAGAATGGAAGAGAATATTGACGCTAAAGTGAGAGGGACCGAGTCTATTTTGGGAAAGAAAGTGGACCGGATGGATAACGACCTGTGCAGTAGGCTGGATGCCATCAAGGACGAGGTCGATAACGTCTTTTCTCATATCATGAAAGGGGAACAGAGCTTTAACGCTGTGTTCATAGACGGCGAGGGGCCTGCTTTTGCTGCCTTAACAGACGCAATTAACCGCGCAAAAAAATCAGTAAAAACAACTCGGTTTTCTCCCTACTCCGTGGTTGGACGCCATGATGAGTTCTTCTCAGCAGTTCTGTCGGCAACGGGACGGCTACAAAAAGGCCTTTACAGGATCTTGGCCATTAATAGTCCGGAGAAACTAAAAGAGGCCAACCAATTGGTGATCAATAATGTAGGCAAAAACTTGACCATTGTTTTTACTGACATCGAGTACAGCTTCGAGATTGTTGTAATCGATGATGAAGAAGCATTCATTCATTTCCGACGGGCCGACCGACGGGAGATTCTGATTGCTTCAACCCTTCATGTTCGGGAACAAAAAGTTGCATCTGAGTTTTCAGAGATATTCGATCAGATTGTAAAAACAAATGCCATTAAAACTGTGGATTGCAGTGAGTTAAGTGACGAGGACGTTAGCGATGTAATTAGTGCGATTAAAGAGTCCTTCAGAGCGCAGTTGGATAAACCGTAAATCGGCGGGCTACTTTTCTCTTAACCAACTTCTAGTTGGTAAGCTCAGTTCGTCATTCTAAACTATTTATTTACTTACAGTGTGTTCTCAAAGGTGCAACATTTTTCACCACTTATTACACAAAAAGCCTTGTACCGCAATAGGTACAAGGCTTTTCCTTTTACCCGGGTACACACTGAAGTACACCTTTTATTTTTGGAGGACCTTCCTGCAGCAAACTCTTGCGATTCTGCACGATAGATTGAGGCTGTATATCCTTTATTTCTGAACGGTTCTGGACAAAAAGGGCGAAAAACTGTCTCATTGACCTGATATTGTATAAAACGCAAAAGTTACGCCATTTATTTTTGAATTGATTGACCAAAATCAACAAATATGCTATAATGCTTTTTAAAGGCTCTCTTCCTGCGGAAGGACAGTCCCTGCCGGAGCGCCGGGAGGCGGACAACACCTTTTGCGTGCAATTTTCCAATCGGATTCAGAATAAAGGAGGACAAATCGTATGCTGTATCAAACCACCCAGGAGCATGAGGCGCTGCGGGCCACGGTCCGGGAATTTGCCGAGGCTGAAATCAAGCCCATTGCCTTCATGCTGGACAAAAACAACCAGTTCCCCACTGAGCAGGTGAAGAAAATGGGGGAACTGGGCCTGATGGGCCTGCCCTATGAGAAGGAGTACGGCGGGGCGGGACTGGACGCGCTGAGCTATGCCATCGCTGTGGAGGAACTGGCCCGGGTGGACGGCGGAGCAGGCGTTATCCTGTCGGCCCACACCTCCCTTGGCACCTACCCCATCTATGCTTTTGGCAATGAGGAACAGAAGAAAAAGTATCTCCCTGACCTGTGTTCCGGCAAAAAGATCGGCGCTTTCGGCCTGACCGAGCCCAACGCCGGCTCCGACGCCGGCGGCACCGAGACCACTGCCGAGGACATGGGGGACCACTATCTCCTCAACGGCGAAAAGATCTTCATCACCAACGGCGGCGAGGCCGATACCTATGTGGTGTTTGCCGTCACCACCCCCGGCATCGGAACAAGGGGCATCTCCGCCTTCATCGTGGAAAAGGGCTGGGAGGGCTTCACCTTTGAGGAGCACTATGACAAAATGGGCATCCGCTCCTCCGCCACCTGCCAGCTGAACTTCAACGGGGTCAAGATTCCCAAGGAGAACCTGCTGGGCAAGGAGGGCCAGGGCTTCAAGATCGCCATGGCTACCCTGGACGGCGGCCGCATCGGCATTGCCGCTCAGGCTCTGGGCATTGCCCAAGGGGCCTATGAGGCCGCCGTGGAGTACTCTAAGGAGCGCGTCCAGTTCGGCAAACCTATCTGCCAGCAGCAGAACATTGCCTTTAAGATCGCCGACATGGCCACCAAGCTGCGCTGCGCCCGGTTCCTGGTCTACTCTGCCGCCGAGTTGAAGCAGGCCCACGTCCCCTACGGCATGGAGTCCGCCATGGCCAAGCAGTACGCCTCCGACATTGCCCTGGAGGTCACCAACGACGCCCTGCAGATCTTCGGCGGCTCCGGCTATTTGAAGGGCATGGAGGTGGAGCGGTTCTACCGGGACGCCAAAATCACCACCATCTACGAGGGCACCAACGAGATCCAGCGGGTGGTCATCGCCTCCCACATTCTGGGCAAGGCAGCCAAGGAGGCTCCCGCCGCCGCCGCGGCAGGCCCCCGGGGGCCCGAGACGGGCGCCCGGAAGCGCCTGATTCTCAAGGACGGCACCGCCCAGGAGAAGGTGGAGGTCCTGGTGGCCAACCTGAAAAAGGACGGCCACGACTTCACCGTGGGCATCCCCATGGATACCCCCATCACCCAGGCCGAGCGGGTAGTTTCCGCCGGGCAGGGTATCGGCGAGAAGAAGAATATGAAGCTCATTGAGGATCTGGCCCGCGCCGCCGGGGCGGCCGTCGGCTCCAGCCGGCCCGTGGCTGAGACGCTGAAGTATGTGCCCATCAACCGCTATGTGGGCATGTCCGGCCAGAAGTTCAAGGGCAACCTGTACATCGCCTGCGGCATCTCCGGGGCCATCCAGCACCTGAAGGGAATTAAGGATGCCTCCT
This sequence comes from uncultured Bacillota bacterium, assembly GCA_947426945.1. Taxonomy (GTDB): domain Bacteria; phylum Bacillota; class Clostridia; order Oscillospirales; family Oscillospiraceae; genus Lawsonibacter. Next base: position 13,538 of record CANEFX010000027.1, on the reverse strand, counting down.
GCATCGTGGCCATCAACACCAACCCCAACGCCAAGATTTTCAAAAACTGCGACTACGGCATCGTGGGCGATGTGATGGAAATCCTTCCTCTGCTTACCAAGGCCCTGGATACCGGCGAGAAGCTCCCCGCCCCGCCCATGACCAAGATGAAGCGCATGGCTCCCAAGAAGGTCTACCAGCCCCGAAAGCTTTACATCTGCAACGGCTGCGGCCACGAGTATGACCCCATGCAGGGCGACCCGGAGAACGAGGTCAAGCCCGGCACTGCCTTCAAGGACCTGCCCGAGGGCTGGACCTGCCCCCACTGCGGCGAGGCCGTGGACGCGTTTATTGAAATCGAGGCGTAAACGGCTTAGAAAAAGGCTCCTTTGGAAAGGGGCTCCCGGCGGGGCCGGGTGAGGATTGCATTTTGCAAAGCAAACTATACAAAGTAAACCTTGTATGCTGCGCACATTTCGCCTGCGGCCAAATACAATTCCCCGTCATCCGCTTTGCGGATGCCACCTCCTTTCAAAAGGAGGCTTACGACTAACGACAATAACATAAAGGAGGAAACCCCTATGTATAATTACCGCATGGTCACCGACGACCTGTACTGGGTAGGCGCGGACGAGCACCGGCTGGCCTTGTTTGAGAACATCCACCCTCTGTACCACGGCGTGTCCTACAACGCCTACGTCCTGCTGGATGAAAAAACCGTCCTCTTCGACACCGCCGACTGGGCGGTGGGCCGGCAATTCCTGACCAACGTGAAGGCCGTTCTGGATGGCCGCCCCCTGGACTATCTGGTCATCAACCACGTGGAGCCCGATCACGCCGCCTCCATTGAGGAGATTCTTCTGCGCTGGCCCAAGGTGAAGATCATCACCACCCCCAAGGCGGTCACCCTGCTGAACCAGTTCGGCTTCGGCCTGGACCCCAACGCCATTGAGGAGGTGGCCGAGGGGGACACCAAGTGCTTTGGCAAACACACCGTAGCCTTTGTCTATGCCCCCATGGTTCACTGGCCCGAGGCTATGGTCACCTTCGACACCACCAACGGCGTCCTCTTTTCCGCCGACGCGTTCGGCTCTTTCCGCGCTCTGGACGGCAAGCTCTTCGCCGACGAGGTGGATTTTGCCGGCGAGTGGATTGACGACGCCCGGCGGTACTATACCAACATCGTGGGCAAGTACGGTCCCCAGGTGGTAGCACTGTTGAACAAGGCTGCCTCCGTCGTGGGCCTGGAAAACATCAAGTACCTGTGTCCCCTCCACGGTCCCGTGTGGCGCAAGGACCTGGGCTATATCATCGACAAATACACCCACTGGGCCACCTATGAGCCTGAGGAGAAGGGCGTGATGATCGTTTACGCCTCCATGTACGGCAACACCGAGGCTGCCGCCGAGGTGCTGGCCGCCAAGCTCACCGCCCGGGGGATCACAAACACCCGGCTGTACGACGTGTCCTCCACTCACGTCAGTTACCTCATCTCCGACCTGTTTAAGTACAGCCATCTGGTGCTGGCCTCCGTCACCTACAACCTGGGCATCTTCCCGCCCATGCACAACTTCCTCATGGACATGAAGGCCCTGAATCTGCAAAAGCGCACCGTGGCCATTATGGGCAGCGGCTCCTGGGCGCCCCGCTCCGGCGCGCTGATGAAGGAGGAGATCGAGAGCCTGAAGAACATGACCGTTCTGGACGAGGAGATGACGGTCACTTCCTCCCTCAAGGCCGACAACGAGTCGGAAATTGACGCGCTGGCCGACGCCATCGCGGCCTCCGTGCTCAAGTAATTTCAGGCGCGGGCTCCGAAAGCCCGCGCGGGAGCTGACGCATACCTGAATTTGAAATGGCGGGGGTATTTTGGAGCGTTTTCTTTGGAAACGCCTAAAATACTCCCGCTGTTTTGTCCCCTTTTCGAATTGACTTCCCTTATTCTATATGATATACTGCCTTCGGCAATATGGACGCTGCACGAAAGTGCGGTGTTTTTGCGTGCGCTCCCGGCCAGTGCCGGGAGCGGCGGACAAAAAGGCGGTGATTGCTGTGTCGGATATGGGGAACGCGGGACAGGACGGCGGTTCCGGCCGCAAGCTAAAGATATGGGCTGCCGCGGCGGCCTGTCTGGCTGCGGTGGCGCTGGTCTGCGCGGCCCTGTTTTGGAAGGGGATCGGGGCGCCGCCGGATGAAAGCGGCGCCTCCGGCAGCGATGTCTCCGGCGGCGGGAGCTCCGGAAGCAGCGCGCCCGCCCCCGACGTGACTCCGCCCCGGCTGCTGGGCGTCCGGGACCTGACCGTGGCCCTGAACGGGACCGTCTCCTACCGGGACGGCGTGTCTGCCGAGGACGATGTGGACGGTCCAGTAGTCGTTCAGATTGACGCGGCTGCGGTGGACCTGACTGCTCCGGGGGAGTATCCAGTCATCTACTCCGCCCGGGACGCGGCGGGGAATCGGGTGGAACAGACCGCTATCGTAACGGTGGTGGAGACCGCTACGGTGGACCAGGGCCGCGACGAGCCTACGGAGCACGACCCCTCGGAGGGGGCCGGCGGCGGAATTTCCCTGGATCAGGTGACCCAGGAGGAGGTGGACAGGCTGTCCGATCAGATTCTGGGGAGGATTACCAACTCGGGCATGAGCCAGTGGGAACAGGCTAAGGCCATTTTCAACTATGTGAACGGACATGTCAAATATGTGGGCAGCTCGGACAAAAGCAGCTGGCTTATCGGAGCCTATGTGGGCTTTACCCGGGGCCGGGGGGACTGCTATAACTACTTCGCCTGCTCCAAGGCCCTGTTGACCCGGGCAGGCATTCCCAATGTGGACTTGCAGCGGGTGGGGGGCAACTCCCGCCACTACTGGCAGCTGGTAAACACCGGGGACGGCTGGTATCACTTTGACACCTGCCCCCATCCCAACGGCTATCCGCTGTACGCCTTTATGATTACCGAGGCGCAGGCCCGGGCCTATACCGAACAGGCAGCCGGCGTCCGGAAAAACTACTACGTCTACGACTACGCCGCCTGTCCGGTGCAGCCGGAGGGCATGCCAGAGCAGCCGCCGGCCGAGGGCGAAGAGCCCGGAGCGCTGCCGCCCGAAGAGATTCCCGGCGAAGGCGGACAGCCCCCCGCCGGGGGGGAGCCGGGCGTCCCCCAGGACCCCGTTCCCTCTCAGGAGCCCGGCCCCCAGGACCCGGTTACCGGCCTGCGGCCCGGTGAGGGCGCTGTCACCGACGGCGAAACGGACCCCACAGCCCCGCGCCCCGGCCAGTCCGGGGCGGAGGAAAATCCTGCGGGCGGCTGGAATCCCACTATGCCGCCTGAGCAGAGCGGAGAGGGGGATGGCCAGCTTGCAGCGTAACGTTTTGGAGTATCTGGAGGCCACTGTCCCCCGTCTGCCTGACAAGACCGCCTTTCACAACGGGACGGAGGGCCTCACCTTCGGGCAGGTCTCCCGGGCCGCCAGAGGGATCGGCACCTTTTTGGCCCAAAGAGGCCTGGAGCGGGAGCCGGTGGTGGTCTTTATGGAGAAGCACCCCAAGTCAGTGGCAGCCTTTTTCGGGGTGGTCTACTCCGGCTGCTTCTATGTGCCCATTGATGAGGAGATGCCCCTGTACCGGGTGGAGCTGATCTTTCGGACCCTCAATCCCAGAGCTGTCCTCTGCGACGCAAAGACCCGGAAAGCGGCGGAGGACCTGGGCTGTACCGGCGGGCTCTACAACTACGAGGAGGCCGCTGCCTGCCTGCCTGACCAGCCTCTTCTGGACCGGATCCGGGCCGCTCAGCTGGACACCGATCCGTTGTACATCGTCTTTACCTCCGGCTCCACCGGAGTGCCCAAGGGGGTGGCGGCCTGCCACCGCTCGGTCATCGACTACATCGAGCAGCTGTCGGACACCTTGGGGTTTGGGGAGGACACCGTGTTCGGCAACCAGACCCCGCTGTACTTCGACGCCTGCCTGAAGGAGCTGTACCCCACCATCAAGTTCGGGGCCACCACCTATCTGATCCCGAAAAGTCTGTTTCTCTTTCCGGCAAAGCTGGTGGAATACCTTAATGAGTACAGAATCAACACGGTATGCTGGGTGGTATCCGCCCTGACCATGATCTCCGGCCTGGGGGCGCTGAAGAAAAACATTCCCCAATATCTGCATACCATCGCCTTCGGCAGCGAGGTATTTCCCATCCGGCAGTTCAAGCTGTGGCGGGAGGCCCTGCCCCAGGCCAGATTTACCAACCTCTACGGCCCCACCGAGGCCACGGGAATGAGCTGCTTTTATCATGTGGACCGGGAATTTGCCGAGGGGGAATCCATTCCCATCGGCAGACCCTTCCCCAACACGGGCATTCTGCTGCTCACCGAGGACGACCGCCCCGCCGCCCCCGGACAGGTGGGGGAGATCTGCATCCGGGGCACCTGCCTCGCCCTGGGGTATTACCGGATACCGGAAAAGACGGCGGAATGTTTTGTTCAGAACCCGCTGAACGGTGCCTACCCCGAGCTGATTTACCGCACCGGCGACCTGGGGCGGTATAACGACCGGGGAGAGCTGGAGTTTGTCTCCCGGAAAGACTACCAGGTCAAGCATATGGGCCACCGGGTGGAGCTCCAGGAGATTGAGGCGGCCGCCGCCGCCCACCCGTCGGTCGCTGCCGTCTGCGCGGTGTTTGACCCGGAGAAGGACCACATCCTGATGTATTACGCCGGGGACGCGGAACCGGGGGAGCTGACCGCCTTTTTGAAAAAGCGCCTGCCCCGGTATATGATCCCCAACCGCACCCAACGGCTGGAGCGCCTTCCCCTGACCCCCAACGGGAAAATCGACCGCAAGGCCCTGGCCGCCGGACAGATCCCGGCCTCTGTTTAAAGAAAGGAAAGATTGTCATGGAAGATCTGCTGAGCATTTTAAAGGAGCTGCACCCCGAGGTGGATTTTGAGACCTGTGACACCCTGATTGACGACAAAATCCTGGACTCCATCGATATCGTGACCTTAGTGGCTGAAATCGGCAGCGAGTTCGATGTAGAGGTCCCCGCCGAGGAACTGACACCCGAGAACTTTAACTCCGCCAAGGCGCTGTGGGCGATGATCCAGCGGCTGGACGAGGCGTAAACAGCGGAACATGAGCTTTGCTTCAACGCAGTTCCTGGCCTTTCTGGCGGCGCTGTTCCTGGTGTACTATGCCATTCCCCAAAGACACCAGTGGAAGCTGCTGCTGGCCGGAAGCCTGTTTTTTTACTGGTTTGCCGGCTGGTGGTGCCTGATTTACATCGGCGTTACCGCCGTGACCACCTATTTTGCGGCCCGGAAGATAGACGCCCTGGCCCGGGGGCAGGAAGCCTGGCTCAGGGAGCACAAGGCCGGACTGTCCAAAGAGGAACGCAAGGCCTGGAAGGCCAGGGGGAAGGCGGTCCGCTTCCGATGGCTGCTGGGCTGTCTGCTGGTAAATTTCGGCGTTTTGGCGGTGGTGAAGTATACAAATTTTGTCATTGGCAACGCCAACGCGGCGTTGTCTTTGCTGGGAGGAGGGCAGCTGCCCTCCCTGCCCATGGTCTTGCCCATGGGCATCTCCTTCTACACCTTCCAAGCCATGGGTTACCTCATCGACGTCTACTGGGGCAAGTGCCCCGCCGAGCGGAGCCTGGGGCGGTTTGCCCTGTTCGTCACCTTCTTCCCCCAGTTGATTCAGGGACCTATCAGCCGCTTCGGCGATTTGAGCCGCACCCTCTACGCCGGACATTCCTGGGATTCCCGGCAGATCGCCATGGGGGCGGAGCGGGCGCTGTGGGGGCTGGCGAAAAAGCTGATTGTGGCCGACCGGCTGGCCATCCCCCTGCGGACCCTGGTGGCCGACCCGGAGCGGTACGGCGGGGTGTATGTGCTGGCGGTGATCTTCCTTTACGCCGTTCAGCTCTACGCCGATTTTACAGGCGGCATCGATATCACCATCGGCGTGGCCCGGATGCTGGGCGTTCAGGTGACGGAAAACTTTCAGCGCCCCTTCTTCTCCAAGAATGCGGCCGAATACTGGCGGCGCTGGCACATCACCATGGGCACCTGGTTCCGGGACTACTTATTCTATCCCATGTCGGTTTCCAAGCCCATTTTAAAGCTCCATCAGCGGTGCCGGAACCGGTTCGGCCGGTTCGGCAAGCGGATCTCGGTCCACACCTGCAGCCTGATCCTCTGGTTTGTCACCGGCCTGTGGCACGGGGCCAGCTGGAACTTTATCGTCTGGGGTCTGCTCAACGGGATTGTGATTATTATTTCCCAGGAATTGGAGCCCCTCTATGACAAATTTCATGCCCGATTTCCCCGGCTGAAGGGCAGCCGGGGCTGGGATCTGGTCCAGGTGCTGCGCACCTTCTGGCTCATGGGGACCATCCGGGTGCTGGACGTATACCGGGACGTGCCCCTCACCTTCCGGCAGCTGGGGACGGTGCTCACCGGCTGCCGGCCCGGGACGCTGTGGGACGGCTCTTTTCTGGAGTTGGGCATCGGCGGAGGAGACTGGCTGGTGGCCGCCGCCGGGGCCGGGGCCATGCTGGCATGCAGCCTGCTGGGCCGCCGGGAGCCAGTGCGGGAGCGGCTGGCCCGGCACAGCCCCCACCTGGCCTGGGGCGGCTGCGTGGCGCTGATCTGGCTCATCCTGATTTTCGGGGTGTACGGTATTGGCTTCGACGCATCCCAGTTCATCTACAACCAGTTTTAAGGGGGCGGATGGGATGAAACGAAATATCCGCGCCGCCCTCCTGTGGGGCGCGATCCTGTGCGCCGGCCTGTGGCTGCTCAACGCCCTGTTTATGCCCAAGTACATGAGCGATATCCCCGAGGGAGCGCTGATTGCCGAGTATTATCGGGAGGAAACCAGCCATGATGTGATCTTTATCGGCGACTGCGAGGTCTATGAGAACTTTTCCCCCGACCTGCTGTGGCGGGAGTACGGTGTTACCAGCTATATCCGGGGCAGCGCCCAGCAGCTAATCTGGCAGTCCTATTACCTGATGGAGGAGACACTGAAGTACGAGACCCCCAAGGTGATGGTGTTCAATGTCCTGTCCATGAAATACGGGGAACCCCAGAGCGAGGCCTATAACCGGCTGAATCTGGACGGGATGCGCCTGTCCCCTCAGAAGCTGGCCGCCGTCCGGGCCTCCATGACGGAGGAGGAGAGCTTTCTCAGCTACCTATTCCCCCTGCTGCGCTATCACGCCCGCTGGGACGAGCTGACGGGCGAGGATGTGAAATATTTGACCCGCCGGGATATCGTGTCTGACAGCGGCTACCTGATGAACGTGGAAGTCCGCCCGGCGGAGAACGTGCCCGCGGGCCGTCCTCTGGGCGACTACAGCTTCGCACCGGCGTGCTGGGACTATCTGGATAAAATGGCCGACCTGTGTGAAAAACATGGCGTCAGGCTGGTGCTCATCAAGGCCCCCAGCCTGTACCCCTACTGGTACGACCAGTGGGAGGAACAGATTGAGGACTACGCTGCCCGGCGGGGCCTTGCCTACATCAATTTTCTGGAATTGACCGGGGAGATCGGCGTGGATTTCAGCGCCGATACCTACGACAGCGGCCTGCACCTGAACCTCTACGGGGCGGAGAAGCTGTCCCGCTGGTTCGGTGCGTGGCTGATGGAGAACTGCCCGGTGGAGGACCGTCGGAGTCAGGAAAATTACGCCCGGGTCTGGAATGAAAAAAGCGCCGCCTACGCTGCCCGGAAGGAGCGGCTGGAGGCGGAGTGGAGCGGGAAAAACCCCGCCTGAGAAAGGATGGATAGTTATGAAACGAAATCTGCTCTGCGCTCTGCTGGCGCTGGCCGTGACATTCTCTCTGACCGCCTGCGGCGGGAAGGAGCAGCCGGGAGGGCAGAGCTCCGGCAGCGGAACCCGGCCCAACCAGCCCGGTCCGTCCAGCCAGTCCAGCCAGCCGGACCAGTCCGGCGGCGCCGACGTGGCTGAATATGTGTTCCGTTCCGGGGACACAGCCGTGGCGATTGACCAGGACATGGCTGAGGTATTGGCCGCGCTGGGAGAGCCCAAAGAGTATTTTGAGGCCGAGTCCTGTGCCTTTGAGGGACTGGACAAGACCTATACCTATGCCGGTTTTGTCATCACTACCCGGCCCGATGGGGACAGGGATTTTGTAAATTCCATCGTTCTCACTGACGACAGTGTGACCACTCCCGAGGGTGTTTATCTCGGAGCCTCCGCTGAGGCTGTCACCTCTGCCTACGGCAGCGCCGACGGCGCGACGGACACCTTCCTTCCCTATACCAAGGGAAATACCGCCCTGAACTTTGTCCTGAGCGGCGGCAAGGTAATTTCCATCGAATATCTGCCCGCCTGATATTCTGAAACGCAGACGGTCCACTCCCGGATGGGAGCGGACCGTCTGCCGTTTTGCGTCCTTATTCTGCGGAGATCATATAGTAGTACACCGGCTGGCCCCCGGCCAAAAGGGTGACCTCAGCGTTGGGACAGGCTCCGGTAAAGATTTTTTCCGCCTCCCGGGCCTGTTCCTCGGTGACGTCCTCCCCGTAAAAAATGGAGATAAACTCGGCCTTCTGGTGGCCCTCCGACCGGGCCAGCCGCTCCAGCATGGCGGACAGGTTCTGGTCGGTGCCAAAAAGTTGGTGTTCCACCAGGGCCAAGTAGTCCCCCTGGTGGATGGCAAAGCCGTCGAAATCCGAGTCCCGGGCGGCATAGGTGATTTCGCTGGTGCGCACATTGGCAAAGCCCTCCATCATGGCGGCAGTGTTGTCTCCCTCCCCGGCGTCGGGGTCGGCGGCCAGCATGGCGGAGATCCCCTGGGGCACCGTCTTGGTGGGCAGGACCACCACCTTTTTGTCCTCGCACAGAGGAATGGTCTGCTGGGCGGCCATGATGATATTTTTGTTGTTGGGCAGGACATAGACGACCTCGGCCGGGGTGGCGTCGATAGCCTTGAGGATGTCCTGGGTGGAGGGATTCATGGTCTGGCCGCCCCCTACCAGGCCGTCTACCCCCAGATCCTTGAACACGGCCTCCAGCCCGGCTCCGGCACACACGGCTACATAGCCGAACTTCTTTTCCGGGGCGGCGTGAACGGGGGCCTCCCTCTTCTCCAGCTCAGCCTCCACAGCCTCCAGGTCATCGGTGCTCTGAACGTGCCTGCCGGCGGCCAGATCCTCTGCCTGGGTGCGCATGTTCTCGATCTTGGCCAGCTCCAGCACGCCGTACTTTTGGGCCTCGTTCAGGGCGCTGCCCGGGGTGTTGGTGTGGACATGGACCTTAAAGGCCTCGTCATCCTCGCCGATGACCAAGCTGTCGCCGATGGAGTTGAGATACGCCCGGAAGGGCTCCAGATCGGTCCCTTCCTTGAACTTGCGAACGATAAACACCGTGTCGAAAGCGAAGGTGATGTCCTCCACGTTGACGGTCTCAAAATCGGCCTTGTCGCTGGGCGCCGCACCGTCCTCGCCGCTCTCTGGCATGGGCAGGCCCCGGACCTCGTCCAGCATACCCTGGAGAATCACCAAAAAACCCTTGCCGCCGGCGTCTACCACGCCGGCCTTTTTCAGCACCGGATTCTGGTCGATTGTATGGGTCAGGGCCTCCTGACCCTCCTGAATGGCGGCTTCCAGCACCCCTTCAAAGGAGCCGTCCTCCCGGGCATGCCCGGCGGCCCGGGCGGCGGCCAGGCGGGAGACGGTGAGGATGGTACCCTCGGCGGGCTTCATCACCGCCTTGTAGGCGGCGGCCACGCCGAAATCCAGTGCGATGGCCAGATCCCGGCCGTCCATGGTCTCTTTCTCCTTGACGGCCTTGGAGAAGCCCCGGAACAGCAGCGACAAAATCACCCCCGAGTTGCCCCGGGCCCCCCGGAGCAGGGCGGAGGCGGTGCCGGCTGCGGCCTGGCCCACGGTGTCGTAGTGTTTTTTCCGCATCTCGGCGGCGGCGGCCCCGATGGTCAGGGTCATGTTGGTGCCCGTGTCGCCGTCAGGGACGGGGAACACGTTCAGGTCGTTGATGGGTTGCTTCTGGGCATTGATGGCGGCGTGGGCGTGAATCATCATCCGCTGAAAGACCGCCGCGTCAATATTCTGTACCATATCGGCAAATTCCTTTCTGCGAATAAATCAGAAGCGCATGGAGTCTACGCACACGTCCACCGAGGCTACCTCCACCCCGGTGGTCTTGCTGACTACATAGCGCACCTCGCTCATGATGGAGCGGCACACGGCCATCAGATTGACCCCGTTCTCCACGATGATGTGCAGTTCGATGGAGACGGTGCTGTCGGCGTTGTAGTAGACCTTCACACCCTTGGACATGGATTCTCGCTTCAGCAGATGGACCAGCCCGTCGGTGGTGGAGCGCACCGCCATACCCTTTACGCCGTAACAGTTGGTGGCGGCGCTTCCGGTAATGGTAGTAAACACATCGCTGCTGATGCGGATCTCGCCCAGCTCAGTTTCCAGTTTCATAGGAAATTACCTTCCTTTCAGAGAGGATAGGGGAGCTTACGAATATACAGTCTTTATTGTATTCGATTTTCCTGAAAAATACAAGCCCCAAAGTTGCGCGGCAAGGGATTTTGCCTGCTCCGGCCAAGGCAGGCGGCATTTTTTGCCCGGGGACGGGTTTCGACGCATAATTTCCAGAAATTGGAATATAATGGGGCTCCAACCTATACCAAGGAGGAGACCGGCATGACAGCCAAAACCATTTACAGCAAGATCAGCGCCCTGCGGCCTCAGGGGAAGGAGGCTCCCAAACCCAGGGCGGCGGTCCGGCAGGAGAAAAAAAGCGCCTCCGTGTCCGCGCTGCTGACCGAGGCGGGCATTCACCTGCTGTTGGGGGCGGTTCTGGCGGGGGCGGTGCTCTTTGGGGAGAGCGCCCCGCTGGGTGTGGCCTTCGTGGGGGCGGCGGGTTCCGGACTGTACGGCGCCTCGGCGCTGGTGGGGGTCTGCTTCGGCGCGCTGACCGCCCTGGATTTTTCCGCCGGCCTGCGTTACTCCGCCGCGGCCATTCTTACCTTCGCGGTACACCTCGCTTTTTTCGATTGGAAGCCCCTGCGCCGTCCCTGGGCCATGCCCCTGGTGGCAGGGTCGCTGAACGCCTTCACCGGCCTGCTCGTCCGGAGCCAGGGAGCCTGGCGCGGGACGGACGGCCTCTATTTTGCTCTGGAAATTGGACTGACCGTGCTGGCCGCCTGGGCCTTTCGGGGCGCGCTGGCCCCCATGTCCCGGAGGAAGGAGGACAGGACCTCTCCGGCCGCCCGGCGGGTGGGGCCGCTGGCTCTGCTGTGCGCCTGTCTGGCCGCCGCCGCCCCGCTGAGCCTGTTCGGGGTCCCCATGCTGGGAGCGGCGGCGGTGGGGGGATGCGCGCTCTATCTGCGCGCCCCGGAGCGCTTCCTGAGCTGGCTGGGGGTGCGGCCGGCCCGGGAGGCGGCCGCCGATCCCCGGGCCCAGCGGGTGGTCCGGCAAAAGCTGGAGCAGACCTCCCGGGCCTTCCGCACTTTGTATGACTCCCTCCGCTCCGCCTTCCGCCCTCCGGACAACGACAACGACGTAACCGCCGTCTTTGACCGGGCAGCGGGGCGGCAGTGCCGGGGCTGCACCCTGCGGGACCGGTGCTGGAAAACGGACTACAACACCACCTTCAACGCCCTGAACGACGCCACCCCCGCCATGGTGGAGCGGGGCCGGGCGGAGGCGGGAGACTTTCCCCGCCACTTTGCCGACCGCTGCGTCCGCTTCCCCGCCTTTGTGGCGGCGGTAAACGAGGAGCTCACCGCTCTCTTCTACCGCCGGCAGTACAACGCCCGCATCCGGGAGAGCCGGGCGGCGGTGTGCCGGCAGTACGCCCAGCTGTCCGACCTGCTGGGGGACGCGGCCGCCGAGCTGAGCCGGGAGCTGACCCCCGACCCGGCAGGGGACCGCCGTCTGCGCCAGCGGCTGGCTGAGCTGAAGCTGGACGCCAGGACCTGCGTCTACCGGGATGGCCGGGGACTGCTGCGGGTGGAGGCGGAGGGCCCGGACTGCCCCGCCCTGGCCCGGCCCAGCCGCCTGAAGGATCTCTCTCAGGTGCTGGGGGTGCCCCTCCGGGTGGAGCTGGAGGGGGAGGACGCCCTCTCCCTGCTCCAGCAGGAGCCCCTCATGGCCCTGGCCGGGGTGGCCGCCCGGAAAAAGACCGGCGAGACGGTGAGCGGCGACGCGGGCACCTATTTCAAGCGCCACGACGGCAAGCTCTACCTTTTACTGTGTGACGGCATGGGCAGCGGTCCCGACGCCAACCGAGAGAGCACCCTGGCGGTTCGTCTGCTGGAGCAGCTGCTCCAGGCCGGGGTGGAGGCCCGCCGGGCGCTGACTACGCTGTCCTCTGCCCTGGCCCTCCGGGGGGAGGAGACCGGCGGCTTCACCACGGTGGACCTGCTCCAGCTGGACCTGTTCACCGGCGAGGGGGAACTGTTTAAGCTGGGGGCGGCCCCTACCTATATAAAAAAGGGGGGCGACGTGCAGCGGCTCAGCGGAAAATCCCTGCCCGCCGGCCTGGCCGAGGGGGAGCCGGAGGCGCTGGACCGTTTTACCCTCCGCCTGTCCCCCGGGGACTGCGTGCTGATGATCAGCGACGGGGTGTGCCCCGGCCCGGAGGACGGCTGGCTGCGGGAGCGGTTTGCCCGATTTGACGGGACAAGCCCCAAGGACCTGGCCCGGGAGCTGGTGACCCGCGACCTGAAGGACGCCACCGACGACCGCACCGCCCTGGTGGTCCGCATCGACCGGCGGACGTAAAAAGGCCGCCCGGGAGCCCCGGACGGTTGACAAACCTGTGAAAATCAGATACAATATAACTATAAATATAAGAAGGAGGTCAGCGGCATGGGCACCGAAGCGGAACGGCAGGACACAAGAAAGGCGATGGCCTTTGATTTGTGCAACATCATCGACGAAAACCCGACGCAGGAGACCTACACCAAGGAGGAGATCAAAAAGCTCATTCGGGTGTATGTCACTACCTCAGAACAGAAGTAATCATACACAGAACCGGGGCGGCCTCCGCCCCGGTCGGTTGACAGCCTTTCAAAAATCGGATACAATTAAATTAAGGCGCTGCGGCAAAGCGTCATGGCGGTCAGTTCGGACCCTCCGAAAGGGGGTGAAGACATGTCCATAAATATTACTGTAACGCTGGGTGGGTACACCATCACACTGAAGGTAAAAAGGGACAACCGCCACTCTGCCAAGTGACGGTTGTTTACGTGAAAATGTTTACATCTGACACCAGGCCGGGCTGACCGCCTTTGCCGCAGTGCCTTTTGATATCCCCATTATACCACCCCCCCGCCGGCGTGTCAAGGCGGGATTTGTTATGTTACCGTTCTATTACACTTCCGGCAAATCTGTTGACAAGGCAAAACCGGTTTGTTAGAATACGCCCAGAGGTTGGGAGACCTTTTGTCCATTTGCGGGCCGGACCGGCCCCTTGTTTTCCGAAGGGATGTAAGGGGAGTGGCACAAGCCTGAAAATGGCAAAACGCTCAAAAACCTCCAAGAATTCAGGTAA
>CANEFX010000026.1 GCA_947426945.1 uncultured Bacillota bacterium | reverse complement strand
TTTTTCCTGCCTGTGGTCCCTTTTTTGTGCTGTCCGCACAACTTGGGGCGGTTCAGAAAAACCTCAGGTCCTCTTTTCTTTTTTCGGAAAGGTCAGCGGTTTTTAAAGGCGGTGACCTTCTCCTTGTTGACAAAAGCTTTCATGGCGTCCTTCTGGTCCTCGGTGGCGAAACACAGGCCAAATGCCTCAGCCTCAAAGGCCGCGCCGGTAGCCATGTCAGTCTGCATCCCCCGGCGGATGGCCGCCTTGGACTGACGGACCGCCACCTGGGCGTTGGCAGCAATGGCGCTGGCCAGCTCCAGGGCCTTGTCCATCAGCTCCTCAGCTGAATAGACGTGGCTCACCAGGCCGATGCGCTCCGCCTCCTCCGCCTTGATGACCTTGGCGGTGAGGATGAGCTCCATGGCGTTGGACACTCCCACGATCCGAGCCAGACGCTGCGTGCCGCCAAAGCCGGGGGTAATGCCCAGCCCCACCTCGGGCTGGCCGAATTTGGCCTTGTCGCTGGCCAGACGGATATCGCAGGCCATGGACAGCTCGCACCCGCCTCCCAGGGCAAAGCCGTTGACAGCGGCGATGGTGGGTTTGGTCAGGTTCTCCAGCTTCAGGAATACGCCGTTGCCGTAAGCCCCGAAAGCCTTGCCCTCCACAGCGGTGAAATTAGCCATCTGACCGATGTCCGCTCCGGCCACGAAGGACCGGCCCGCTCCGGTGACGATGGCCACCAGAATTTCAGGATCTGCCTCCACCTGGTCCAGCACGGCGTTCAGGTCCTCCAGCACCTGCCTGTCCAGGGCGTTGAGGGCCTCCGGCCGGTTCATGGTGACGACGCCCACAGGGCCCTTTTTCTCCAGGGTAACAAACATAGGAAATTTCCTCCTTATTTTTGAAGTGTTGGTCCCATTATAGCGGATATTTTCGGAAAGGGCAAGGAACCTTTGACAAATTTTTGCGTCTATGATAAATAAGAGAATAAAACGATAAGGAGGCTTCCATATGAAACAGAAAAAATGGCCGATAACTGCCTGTGCTGCGCTTGGACTGCTCGTCCTCTGCGTGGGAATATATACCTGGAGTGGAGGTGACACCGGCGCTCCTTCGGAGGCGGTTTCAAAGGAAAGCGGAGCGCCTGACCAGCCGGATGTCGCGCAAACTGGAACGGACCTGCCGGACGGCTCCTTTGAGGCTGTGTCCGTCTGGGTCAATTGGAGCGGCGAGTGGGATTTTCACCTGACCGCCCTGAATTCGGACAAGCTGGCGATCAGCAGCGTGCATCATCTTCCGATGTTCCGCTTTGAAATGCTCGGGGAGCTGGAGGCGTTCAAAGAGCGGTTTGCCGGTGAGTTTGCCATGAATCACGGGATCGACCAGTTCGGCCCATCCTTTGCGGACGTGACAGCGGGGATGGACGAGGCGTATTTTGAGGACCGCACAGTATTTGTCGTATATGTCCCCGCCAGCAGCGGTTCGTACCGATTTGGCGTGGACAGCGTTTACCGGGACGGCGAAGCCCTCTGCATCCACATCGAAGAGACCGGACACCCGGAAGAACTTACATATGATATGGCGGGCTGGTTTGTGGTCGTCTCCCTCGAAAAAGCCCTGACGGCAGGCGTTACGGACGTTGACGCGGACCTGGACCACCTCCAATCATATGCCGTGCCAAGCACCGCAGAAATTATTGACGGATAAACGGCCCCCCTCCCGAATAGTATTTACCAATGCGGTCTCCGGAACTGTGCCTTACCAAATCGAAGCCCAGCGAAGCGGGTTCGATTTGGAGAGGAGGAGCAAGGGAGCGCAATGAGGGATGCCCGCCAGGGCGTTCCGAATGACGCGGACTTTGCTCCGACGAGGGGAGGTGGGATCGTCTTGTCTGAAAAAATGCTGTCCGCCGGGAAGGGGGCGCTGTTCCTCACGGGGTTGAGCGCAATTTCCCAGGTATTGGGCTTTTTTTACCGGGTAGCACTGTCCCGGCTGGTGGGAGCGGAAGTAATGGGGCTGTATCAACTCATTATGCCGGTGTGCTCGGTAATTATGTCCCTCACCGCCGTGGGGCTGACTGCGGCGGTGTCCAACCTCACTTCCCAACACCTGGCTCTGGGCAGTCGAAAAGCCGCTGACCAGACCCTGTCTACCTGTTTAAAGCTCTTTTTTCTTCTGCTCCTCCCCGTGGGGGCGGCGGTAATCCTGTGTTCAGACGCCATCTCAGTGTATCTGTTGGGGGACGCCCGCACCCGGCTTGGGCTGGTCCTTCTCATTCCCTGCGTGGCTCTCATGGGGGTGGAGAACTGCCACAAACACTTCTTTTACGGCTCCGGAGTGGTACGCCCCCCTGCCATCGTGGAGCTGCTGGAACAGTTTGTCCGCACCTTTGCGGTAATCGCTCTGCTGGTAATCTTCCTGCCCCAGTATCCGGAGCGGGTGGTGGGCCTTATCGTGACAGGGATGGTAATCTGCGAGATCTTCTCCTCCTGCACCTTGGTGATTCTCTACCGGCGGCGGCGCGGCCCCCTCACCGGCCGAGAGGAAGAGGGACGGGTACGCAGGCGGCGAATCTTCTCCATTGCCCTGCCCGTAAGCCTCAACGCCCTGTTGGGTAACCTCCTCAGCGCCGCTAACTCTGCCCTCATCCCACAAAAGCTGGTGGAGGGGGGCGTTGACCGGTCGGCCGCTGTGTCCCAGTTCGGGGTGGTGTGCGGCATGACCATGCCAATGCTGTCCCTGCCCATCGTCTTTCTGGGGGCGCTGAACCTGGTGATGGTACCCCGGCTGGCCCGGGCCTGCGCCCTGAACCGACCAACCCAAGCCCGAAAGCTCATCTCCCAGGCTATCTCGGCGGTATCGCTGCTCACCCTGCCCTGCATGGCCTTTATGGTGGTGGTGGGACCCGACCTGGGGCGGGCCATGTTTCACCAGGAAGGAGTGGGAGAGTTCCTCATGCCCCTGGCCTGCGTCATGGCCATGAGCTGCGGCACATCGGTGCTGGCCTCTGCCCTTAACGGGGTGGGACGGCAGCGAACGGTGGCCGCCATCTCCCTGACGGGCGGGGCAGTGCAGCTGGGATTTACCCTGGCCCTGGTCCCCCTGCCCGGAGTGGGCATGGCAGGCTATGTGGCCGGGGCGGTGGCCGCCACAGCCCTGGAGCTGGGGCTGTGCCTGTGGCAAACAGTCCGGGCCACCGGACTGGAGGTACGGCCCTTCCAGTGGATGGCCGCGCCTGGCCTGGCTGCCGCCCTGTCTGGGCTGGTGGGTAACCTGCTGTTCCGTGTCCTCAAAGACAGCGGCCTGCAGTCCGTCCCCGCCGGGCTGGCCACTCTGGCCTTTGCCCTTATCCTTTACTTAGCCGCCCTCCAGGCCCAGGGAGTCCGGGCAAGGGAGGTGTTAAAACTGGATTGGTGAGAGCCGTTGCTTTTCCGGCGTCTGCCTGCTATCATAGGAGCAGAACACTGCAACATACCGGAGGTCGAGATGAACTGTACGATACGGGAACTCCGGGAGGCGGAATACCCCCTCCTCAATGAATTCTTATACAAGGCGATTTTTATCCCGGCGGGGATGGCGCCGCCGCCCAGATCGATTGTATACAATCCAGAATTACAAGTTTACCTCTCAGGCTTCGGCACCCAGCCGGCTGACAAGTCCCTGGCCGCAGAGGTTGACGGTGCCGTTGTGGGCGCTGTCTGGGCCCGCATTATGGACGACTATGGGCACGTGGACGACGAGACGCCCTCCCTCGCCATTTCACTGCATCAAGAATACCGTGGACTGGGGATCGGCACAAAACTGATGGGCAGGATGCTCGTCCTCCTGGCGGAATGCGGATACCGGCGTGCCTCCCTTGCGGTGCAAAAGGCAAATTACGCGGTAAAGCTGTATCAAAAGCTGGGATTTGAAATTGTCAACCAAAATGAAACAGAGTATATTATGGCAAAGCGCCTGAGATAGCATACAGCCCCATCCATCCGGACGGGGCTGTATGCGTCATTTCGTCTCTCGCATAGGGGCAACCTCTTTTCGGTAAACCCAGTAGAGGAACAGGGCGCTGAATGCCATGGAAAACAGCTCTGCCGTGGGAAAAGCCCACCACACAGCGTTCAGCCCGCCCAGCCGGGCCAGAAGCCAGCCCACAGGCAGCAGCACCACCAGTTGGCGGATAACAGATACCCACAGGGACAACACCCCGTGGCCCAGAGCCTGAAACACCGAGCCGCTGACAATGCAGAAGCCAGCCAGCAAAAAGCTGCATGAGATGATGCGCAGGGCAGGTACGCCGATAGCCAGCAGATCTCCGGCCTCCTCCCCTTCCGCCTCAAAGAGGCTGAGGAACACATCGGGGAACAACTGGAACAGGGCAAACCCTATCACCATGATGCCCACAGCATAGGTGATGGCCAGCTTGGCTGTCCTGATGATCCGTTCTGGCTTCCGGGCTCCGTAATTGTAGGCCACGATGGGTACCATACCGTTGTTCAGGCCGAATACGGGCATAAAGATGAAGGACTGGAGCTTAAAGTAGATACCGAACACCGCCGTGGCGGTGGATGTGAAAGCAATCAGGATCTGATTCATACCGAACACCATCACCGAGCCAATAGACTGCATGATAATGGAGGGCAGGCCCACGCTGTAGATGCCGCAGATGATCTCTTTGCTGGGCCGCAGGCCCTTCCAGGACATCTGGAGCTCCGGGTTATGGGTAAGGGACAGATAGAGGCCCACCAGCCCGCCGATGATCTGGCCGGCCACGGTGGCCACGGCGGCTCCCGCCACCTCCAGCCGGGGAAAAGGACCCAGACCGAAAATGAGAACGGGGTCCAGAATCAGGTTGATGACCGAACCCGTGCCCTGGATGACCATGGCGTACACCGTCCGCCCGGTGGCCTGGACCAGCCGCTCGGTGGCCACTGAGATAAAGATGCCCATGCTGCACCCGGCGATGATGGTGAGATAGTCGGCTCCGTAAGAGATAATGCCGGGGATGTCGGTTTGGATGGTGTAAAACAGCCGGGCGCAGGTCAGGCCCAGGACGGTGAACACCAGGCCGCTCAGTACCTCCAGCAGTACTCCGTTCATGGCGGTACGGTTGGCCCGCTCAAAGTCCTTCTGGCCCAGGCTGCGGGAGAGCAGGGCGTTGATACCCACCCCGGTGCCCACCGCCACGGCGATCATCAGGTTTTGCACTGGAAAGGCCAGGGACACCGCGTTCAGCGCGTCCTGGCTCAGCTTGGCCACAAAATAGCTGTCCACAATATTGTAGCAGGCCTGAATCAGCATAGAGATGATCATGGGCAGCGCCATGTTGAGCAGCAGCTTATTCTCAGGCATGATGCCCATCTTATTTTCCTGCCGGGGCTGTGACACCGAAATTCCTCCCTCTGTAAGCAACCAAATCCCCGCCCCGCCGGGCGGGAATTCCTGATTTTTCTCTCTTTTTCGTTCAGGAGCCTATTATAGAGGAATCAAATTTTTATGTCAATGGCAGTTTTCACAGATTTTCCCCTGTTTGCATTGACTTGTGCCCGGGAATTGAGTATGATATAGGTCAGTTTGATATTATTTCACAAGGAGACTACAGCCATGCTCACCCTGGAAGCCTTCAAATCCGCGCGCAATGTTCTGCAGGGGGTGCTGCGGCCCACGCCGCTGATTCACTCCCCCTACCTGTCCAAAAACTGCGGGAACTCCGTCTATCTCAAGCCGGAGAACATGCAGGCCACCGGGGCATACAAGCTTCGGGGCGCCTACTATAAGATCAGCACCCTGTCCCAGGAGGAAAAGGAGCGGGGGCTTGTGACCGCCTCCGCCGGCAACCACGCCCAGGGGGTGGCCTACGCCGCCCAGGCCGCCGGGGTGTCCGCCACCATCGTCATGCCCACCACCACCCCTTTGGTGAAGGTGAACAACACCAAGGACTACGGGGCCAAGGTGGTCCTCCACGGAGAGGTCTTTGACGACGCCGCTGAGCTGGCCGCCGAAATGGCCCGGGAGTCTGGCCTCACTTATGTCCACCCCTTTAACGATCTGACTCTGGCCACCGGTCAGGGCACCATCGCCTATGAGATTTTCCAGGACCTTCCCGATGTGGAGGCCATTCTGGTACCCATCGGGGGCGGCGGACTGGCCGCCGGGGTGTCCACCCTGGCCAAACTCCTGAAGCCCCACGTGGAAGTTATCGGCGTGGAGCCCGCCGGAGCCGCCTCCATGAGGGCCAGTTTGGAGGCGGGACATGTAGTCACTCTCCCCACTGCCACCACCATCGCCGACGGTGTGGCGGTAAAGACCCCCGGGGACCTGGTATTCCCCTATGTACAGAAAAACGTGGACCGGGTAATCACCATCGACGACAGCGAGCTGGTGGAGGCCTTCCTGGACGTGATGGAGCGGCACAAGATGGTGGTGGAAAACGCCGGGCTCCTCCCTGTGGCCGCCCTGCGCCATCTGGGGTATGAGGGGAAGAACGTGGTCTGCGTCCTCTCCGGCGGCAATATGGACGTAATTACCATGTCCTCCCTGGTCCAGCACGGCCTGATCCGGCGGGGGCGCATCTTTACCTTTGCCGTCCAGCTCCCAGACCGGCCGGGTTCTCTGCTGGCCGTGTCCAAGATCCTGGCCGAAAACAACGGCAATGTCATCAAGCTGGAGCACAATCAGTTTGTCAACATCAACCGTCAATCCGGTGTGGAACTGCGCGTCACCCTGGAGGCTTTCGGTCACGACCATAAGGAACAGATTCTCACCTCCCTCCGTTTGGAGGGCTTTCGGGCCGTGGAGGCCGACACCGGAGATTTTTATAATTAGTCCTATGCCGCCCACCGGGGACGGAAGGCCCCGGCGGGCGGCTATCTGAAAGCGGCGGGCCCGCCGGACCGGCGGGACGGGTTTGGGCCGTGGGCCCGGCCTGGAGCGCTCCCCCCGGTGCCGGGGCCTCTCTCCGCTGGGTTATCCTATGCGCCGGGCCTGTCCCCAGCGCCTGTCCCCATCAAGGAGGAATTTGTCATGGTAAAAATCGCCCCGTCCATCCTGTCTGCCGACTTTGCCAACCTGGAGAGGGATATTAAAAAGGCCTCTTCCGCCGACTACCTGCACGTGGACGTGATGGACGGCGCCTTTGTGCCCAACATCACCATCGGCGTACCGGTGGTAAAGTCCATCCGGAAATGCACCGGCATGTTTCTGGACGTCCACCTGATGGTGGACAAGCCGGCACGGTATGTGGAAGCCTTTGCCAAAGCGGGGGCGGACATGCTGTCCGTCCACCTGGAGGCCGACCACCCCGCCCGCATCGCTGAGGCTCTGAGCATCATGGGAAACTGCGGTGTGAAAAGGGCCGTCGCCCTTCGTCCCATCACCAAGGCAGAGGCCGTGCTGCCCTATATTGAACAGCTGGACATGATCCTGGTAATGACGGTAGAGCCCGGCTTTGGCGGCCAGGCCTTTATGGAAAGCCAGCTGGAGACGGTCCGCCAGGTACGGGCCCTCATTGAGAAACACAACCCCGCCTGTGAGCTGGAGGTGGATGGAGGGATTACTCCCGCTACCGCCCCTCTTGTAACACAGGCCGGGGCCAATGTGCTGGTGGCCGGTTCCGCCGTCTACGGAGCGTCCAATATTTCCGCCGCTATTGCGGCGCTGAGAGGATAACAATATGCAGTATTTTCCCCCCGCCCTTGAAAATCTGGTAGAGCACTTCGCCAAGCTGCCCGGAGTGGGCGTCAAGTCCGCCCAGCGGCTGGCCTTTTACGTTCTGTCTCTGCCCGAGGAGGAGTCCTCCGCCTTTGCCCGGGCCATTGTGGATGCCAAGGCCCACATACACTGCTGCCCCGTCTGCCAGAACCTGACCGAAGGAGACGGCCCCTGCCCCATCTGCGCCAGCGCCAAGCGGGACGGGACCACTGTCTGCGTGGTAGCCGATCCCAAGGACGTGGTGGCCATGGAGCGCAGCCGGGAGTATACGGGGCGGTACCATGTCCTTCACGGGGTCCTCTCCCCCATGAATCATGTGGGCCCGGATGACCTGCACATCCGCTCCCTGGTGGAACGGGTGTCCGCCGGCGGGATTGAAGAGGTAATTATGGCCACTAACCCGGACATCGAGGGGGAAGCCACCGCTATGTACCTGTCCCGGCTGCTCAAGCCCTTCCAGGTGAAGGTCACCCGTCTGGCCTATGGCATCCCTGTGGGCAGCCACCTGGAATATACCGACGACGCCACACTGGTCCGCGCCCTGGAGGGCCGGAGAGAGATATAAAAAATGCCCGGCAAAAGCCGGGCATTTCACATTTTTATTCTCCTTCCAAAGAGGCAGATTCCCCACCGCCGGAGGGCGCTTCTCCGCTCTCTACAGGGGCGGCCTCCCCGGTCTCTGCAGTCGTCTCTCCGGCCCCCTCTTCTTCATCCTTAAGGACGCTCTCGCATTCCTTCTCGTCCTTTTTGGGCGGCTTGCGCAGGGCAATCGTGATTTTGTAGCCCTCCGGGTCGTGCTCCATCAGATACCGCTCATCCTGGGGCGGGACTTTCTTCCCCGCCATAATGCGGCGGGATATCTCCATGCATCTCTGCTGGACCTTCATCTGCTCCATCTCAGCATCCAGTTCCCCGTTCTCCGGACCGTCCAGCAGGTCCAGAACATCGTTGGATTTCTTCTCCTTCGCTCCCACAAGGAGGGCAGCCTCCATCCGGTTCCGCTCCTCCTTCATATTCTCTACCCACTGCCGGCTCAGTTCCAGCCGGTCGGCGGTAGGCCGAGCGGAGGACTGTCCCTTCTCCGGGCTTCGGGCGGGGCGGGCTGCGATGAACCCGGCGGTCTCTCCTCTCAACATACGGCGTATCTCCATTACTCTTCCTCCTCGTCCAACTCATCCTCCAGCTCTTCCACCATAATCAGGGCAGCAATATCCTGACACATCTGCCGCAGCTTCAGCTCCTGGGACATGGCCTCCAGTTCCTCCTCGTCCAGCTGCTGCGGGGGTTCCTCCGGGACGCTTCCCTGCAGGCGCTGCCTGGCCGCCTTCTCATACAGGATGGCCGCCTCCTCTACCCGCTCCTCTTCAGTCCGTTCCGTCCACTGGCGCTTCATTTCAAACCGATCAATGGGGGGCCTCCCCGAGACGGCGTGACCTCCGGCGAGGGCCTGTGCTCCGGAGGGGATAAAGGTATCCTGACTCATTCCCGCAGCAGCCTCCTTTTTTCATCTTCTTACACTATGTAATATCGGCAGAAGCGCCCCAAAACTTTACCCCCTGCGGGTCTGCAACCGGATAGGAAGGGGCCCTTTCACCGTGAGCCGTCCCGGCTCCACGCGGCACTCCAGGGCCAGCGCCTCCACTCCAGCCAGGACTGCCCGGCGGAGCGCCGCGCCGAACTCGGGATGGGTATTGTCGTTGGGTTCCACATGGTCCATTCCCTCCATCTGGACGACGAAGCACACGCCTGCCTCATAGCCCGCCGCACGGGCCGCTGTCAACTCCTCCAGGTGCTTCACCCCCCGGAGGGTGGGTGCGTCCGGAAAGCGGGCTGTACCCCCCTCCTCCAGGGTAACCCCCTTTACCTCCCAGAAGCCCCGGCGGACTTCCCCGGATTTTAAAAACTCCCAGTAATAATCAAGCCTGGAATTTCCATATGTCATTTCCGGCCGCAGGAGATCAGGCACAAAACCCAGTCCGCCCGCCGCCACCCACTCCCCGAATACCCGGTTGGGGGCTTGGGAATCCATGTTAATGAGCAGCGGACCAGTCTCCCGTTTCTTCTCTACCGCTATCAGATCGTACCGCGTCTTTCGTGCAGGGCCGGCTCTCTCCTCCAGCCAGACCCTCACTCCAGGGAGGAGCAGCTCCCGGCAGCGGCCGGTGTTCTTTACGTGGCAGACCTCCGTCCGGCCCCCGATTTCCACATGGGCGATGAATCGGTTGGGCCGGGCCAGAAAGGTACCCGGTAAAATTTTTCCGTAGATCATCTTGTCTTTTCTCCGGTTTCTCTGTTATGATGTAGGGGCGGCCTGTGGCCGCCCCTACATCATACCCCATTCCGGAAAGAGAGACAAGCCCCATGAAGAAAGCCTATCTGAAAATCACTGCCGCCGCCGCCCTGTGGGGGTGCATCGGCCTGTTTCTGAAGCTGCTTACCGCCGCGGGGCTCACCTCTATGCAGGGAGTTGCCCTGCGCGCCGTGGTGGGCTGCCTCTTCTACGGGCTGTTCCTGTTTTTCACTGACCGAAACGCCCTGTTTATCGCCCCAAAAGACTGGTACTATTTCTTCGGCACCGGGGTGTGCTCCCTGCTGTTCTTCAACTGGTGCTACTTCAACGCCATCACCCGCAGCTCTATGGCTGCGGCGGCAGTGCTGCTGTACACCGCCCCCATTTTTGTCACCCTCATGTCCGCCCTCCTCTTCCGGGAGAAGCTCACCCCCGCCAAGCTCACCGCCCTGGCTGTCACCTTCGCCGGCTGCGCGCTGGTTACCGGACTGTTTCCCCTGGGGCAGGAGGTCGTCTCCCCGCCGGTGATCCTCTTCGGGCTGGGCTCCGGGTTCGGCTACGCCCTGTACTCCATCTTCGGCAAGTTCGTGCTGAAAAAATATTCCCCCGCCACTGTCACCTTCTATACCATCCTGTTCTGCGCCCTCTTTTCTCTGCCCCTGTCGGGGCTTCACACCAATCTGTCCGCCCTGAGCGACGGACGGGCCTGGGCGGGGGCGTTGGGAGTAGGCGTGTTGTGCTGCGCCATGCCCTACCACCTGTACACCTCCGGCCTGCGGGAGGCCGAGCCGGGCAGAGCCGCCATCCTGGCCACCATTGAGCCCTTCGTGGCCGCGGCGCTGGGTATTCTGCTCTTCCGGGAGGCAGTTACCCCTTTCAAGCTGCTGGGCATGGCGGCGATTTTAGGGGCGGTGCTGCTGTTAAACACATCAAAAAACTGATTTAGGAAGGAGAACGTTTATGTCCTGCAAAGAGGAGTTTATCGAAATTTTCAAGGCCTGCATCACCCGGGAAGGGGCGGACAGGCTGCTGGACTATCTGGAGCACAAGAGCGACTTCTTTACCGCCCCCGCCTCCGCCCGCTACCACGGGGCCTATGAGGGCGGGCTGTGCGAGCACAGCCTGAACGTCTACCACTGCCTGACGGACTACCTCCGGCGGGAGCGGGTGCAGGAGCTCTACGGCCTGGACTACAGCGACGAAAGCGTCGCCATTGTGGCGCTGTGCCACGATTTCTGCAAGATTGGCTGCTATAAAAGGAGCTTCCGCAACGTGAAGGACGACGCCACCGGCCAGTGGACCAAGGTGCCCTCCTATACCTTTGACGACCCCCTGCCCTACGGGCACGGGGAGAAGAGCGTCTACATCACCAACGGCTTCATCCGTCTCACCCGGGAGGAGGCCATGGCCATCCGCTGGCACATGGGCTTCTCCGGCCCGGAGGACAACCGCACCGTGGGCCAGGCCCTGCGGATGTATCCCCTGGCCTTCGCCCTGGCCACGGCTGATATGGAGGCGTCCTACTTCCTGGAAAATGAGGAATAAACAGCAAGACCGCCCGGCTTTGGGCGGTCTTGTTTCGTTTCAGGATTGGGCCAGCCTCTGTTTTTGGATGTAGGGCCGCAGGACGGGTACCCTGGGCAGGGCGGTAAGCAGAAGCTGTCCCAGTACAATGCAGGCAATCAGCTCAGCCAACCCGACGGTCATGATATTAAAGGCGTAGGCCGTCCAGAAGCCGGGGCCGAAGCCGGTGGCGTACCAGGCGATTTCCGCCCCTACAATCAGGGCGTTGCACAGCACCGGGGGCAGCGAGGCCAGCCAGCGGTTGGGCATACGCCGGGTCATCAGACAGGCCAGCAGGGTAGCCAGGGTGCCGAACACGATGTCCAAGGGGTATGGAGAGAACAGGTTGACGATGAAGCATCCGATCACCAGCCCCGGCGTGGCAGCGGGGAACAGGAAGGGCAGCACCGTCATGGCCTCCGACACCCGAAGCTGGATTTCCCCGTAAGCGGGCAGGAGCATGGTGGCCGCGGCGTACACCGCCGCAATCAGAGCGGCCAGAGTCAGGTCTCGAGTAGTGAATCTGCGCATAAAAAAGCCTCCATTTTGTTATTTAGAGAACGGCGGACAAGCCGCCGAACGAACACGTCACGCCTCGCCTGTTCGCGACGTTCGCCTTCCCTTCGATTCGGAACACAAACAGAAATGCTCTGCATTTCTTGGTTTATATTCCTCACTCTGGTCCAGTCTCACTGCTCACGACGGCTCAGACGCTTCCATGCTTGGACGAGGTGTGGAAACTCGTCAAGCGGCATTTTACCACAGCCGGGGCGGTTTGTCCAGAAAAAAGCGCTTTCCCCTTGGAGCGCATCCCGTAAGGAAGTCAATACCCGCCGAAAAGAAGTTGCTTTTCGGCGGGTATTGCTTTATAATGAGCGCACCGACAAATCCGGAATTGAATTTACAGAGGATACGGAGGAAAATATAAATGGTTTTGGTGGTTGATACAACAACAAAACATATAGGAAAAGTAATAGCAGAGGAATTGTTTCGTAGCGGTGGAAATAGAGTTGGGTTTGAGTTGATCGACACCACCGGGATGCACATTTCCCACTGCGTTGGATGTAATTACTGCTGGCTGAAAACGCCGGGAGTATGTGCCATTCAGGACGATTATGAGCCAATTTTGAGAAAAATGAACGGAGCTGACCAGGTTTGGCTGGTTTCGGATACCCGCTTTGGATTTGTTTCCTGGCAGACCAAAAATATTGTAGACAGGATTATGCCGCTTGTCACCATGTATCTGAAATTCAAAGATGGGCAGATGCGTCATGTCATGCGCTATGACCACCAGCCGGACATTGGAATTATCTACACCGGAGACGGCGACCAGGCTTATCTTGAACGGTGGTGCCAGCGTACTGCGCTGAACATAGGGAGCCGTTCACTGGGAGTCTTTTCTGAAAACAGAGGAAAAGAGGCGGTCTCATGCATGTTGTGATTATCAACGGAAGTCCGCGGGTGCAGAAATACAGCAACACAGAGAAAATCATCGCCGCCTTTGCAAAAGGGCTGTCCGAAAAAGGGAGCACCTTTGAAGCATATGCAATTTCCAACCGAAAAACATGGGACATGATCCGTGACGCCTATCTAAAAAACGATGAAATCCTGATTGCGCTGCCGTTATATGTAGAATGTGTGCCCGGACTTCTTTTGGAGTTTCTTGAAACTCTCCCCCAAAAGGACAAGCATACGAGGCTCTCATTCCTTTTGCAGAGCGGCTTCTCGGAAGGGTGCCAACTTCGCTGCGGCGAGGCATTTCTGGAAAAATTACCGGGATATTTAGGCGTTCGCTATGGCGGCTGTCTGGTGAAGGGAGATAATTTCGCAATCCGATTTTTAGATGAAGAAAAACAAACTCAGATCACAAAACCGTACCAGACGATGGGCGAACTGTTTGCAGAGGGAGAGGGCTTTTTCCGTGAGGAAGCAAAAAAATTTACCGGTCCAGAATATTTTTCGCTCCCTATGCGCTTGATGATTGGATTGATACACAAAACTATTGCAAAAAAGATGCTTCAGAAGGTGGCGGCATCGTTAGGATGCAGCGGGCCGCTTGATGAGAAAGTATGGGAAACAGGTCGTATCGGGGGAAAATAGGGTCTAGGGAAAAATCCCGATTTATTACTTTCGCCCACAGGCACTTTCCCCGAAAGTATCATAGCGGGTTATAAAATATGAAGTATAAAAGGGGAAGGCAAGCCTTTAAGGTGCTCGCCTTCCCATTAACTTTTTTACAGTGCGCCGCCCTTGAGGAGAAAGCGCTTTTCACATATTTTCCGGTTCCGGGTCGCCGGGGAGGGCGCACAGAAGCTTGTACTGGGGCACCAGGGACTTCCAGCCCTCCAGCACCTGCCCGACCAGCTCCGGGGTAAAGAACACGCCCTCGCAGTTGCAGTCCCGGGCAAAGCTGATCTGTCTGCTGTTGTACCAGGGCCAGAGCAGAGGGCCCGGGTCCCCTTTGGGACGCTTGTACAGGTGTCCGTCCATATGGAATTCCCCCCGTTTCTCCACTGCCCGGGCCAGCTTTTCAATGGGCTTTGGGTCCCGGTCGATGCGGGCGCGGAGCTTGGCCATGACCACGGGGGGCATCTCCCAGCAGCCCATGCCGTAGCCGTAGTGATCGGCGGCGATCTCAAACCAGAAGCAGGGTATCTGCCCATCGTGCTCCCCCGGCCTGCGCAGGGAGAACCACAAATGGTCCTTGTAGGGGCCCCGGCCAAAGAGCCGCCGGGCATCCCGGTAGATGCGGCTCACCTTCAGCTCCAGGCCCAGTTTGGGATAGAGTCCGTTCATCTCATCCCGCAGCTGTTCAGCCAACCGGCGGGTGGGTTGGTCCACCAGCGACAGAAATTCCTGCCTGTGTTCCTGGAACCAGGCGCGCTCGTTGTTCAGCTTCAGGCCCCACAGAAAGTCGATGGCGCCCTGAGTATAACCTTGAAACATGGCGTTACCTCTCTATCTGTCCCACCGCTCAGCCCGCCGCCCCGTTGGGGTCGATGGGGCTGATTCCCGAGTCGGAGACAGGCGGAGGAACGGGATCGGCGGGAGACTGGGTTCCCGGGTCCTCCGGCTGGGCTGTGCCTGGATCGGTGGGCTCTGTCGTGCCCGGACCGGTGGAGGGTGGTGCGGGGGGCTTCCCGTTTACCCAGGTGGAGGGATCACCGTCGGCCGGGTTATAGAAATAGGTGTTGGGCCGCATCTTATAACTGCTCACACCCAAGTCCTGCTTCTCCACCACTGTGCCGTCCGCCTCATAAATGGTGCGGTAGGTACGGGCCTTCATACCGGTATAGGCGTACTGCTCCCTGTCCAGCACCAAGGTGCCCCGGGCCACGTTGGGGTCGGGCTGGTACGCAGTGCCGGGGGCCACCTTGTCAAAGACGGAGCTGGCGGGCTTGGCATAGCGGCCGTCCTCATTGGTTCCGTACAGCTGAACCTCCAGATAGCGGGAGCCCTTGCTGTCATAGCTTCGGGTAACCACCTTCATGGGGTAGTTCGTACTGTTTTTGAAGCGGAAATCCAGGCTGCCGTAATACACCGTGGCATCCATGCCCGGATCAAGATAACTGACGGCAAACTGGTGGTCGTGGCGCTCCACAATCTCCAGGGTGCTGTGGAGCACGGCGTAGTAGATGGTGGAGGATACCTGGCAGATACCCCCGCCCACGCCGTCCTCAGAGCGTCCGCCGGCGTAGATGGGCGCGGGGAGATATCCCTTGCTGGCCGAGCGGCTGCCGGTGGTGTTGTTATAGGAGAACTCCTCTCCGGGCAGTAGGATCACTTCGTTACAGGCTGCCGCCGCCAGCTTCACGTTATTTTTCCGGGCGGCGCTGCCCGTCACCCGGGTGGTGGCCTGCCCCAGCACGTCCCGGAAGAGCGCGGCCTCCAGGTCCTCCCTTGTCACATTGGGCCGGGTGACATCGAGGGGAATGATGACCGTCTCGCCGCTTTTGGCGTTCTGATAGGCAGTTTTCAGCTCCTGCACATCGAAGTCCAGGCCCACGGCGTGGTCGGTAATCTCCATGGTGCCCGGGTCAAGGGAGGCGTCCCGTGCCTCGGTGTACACCTCCCGGCGGATGGCCTCAAAGTCGGGCTCCTCCACCTCGCCCCGGGAGGCAAAGAGGATCAGATTGTTCCCTGTCACCCCGTCCTCAGGACCCCCAAGGCCCTCTTTTAAGGTGCCCTGGAGACTTTCTCGGACCTGAGCCTTTACCGCCTCCCAGTCTATCGTGACCACGGGCGCACCCTTTGTCATCACCAGCTCCGTTTGGGTGACCTCATAGCCGTGGTCCCCGGCAGCGGCGTTGACGGCCTGCTCCATCCGGTCCATCAGCTCCAAAAGGGCGGGGTCGTCCTCGGGCAGGGCCAGGGGCACCTCGCTGGACATGCCCAGCATGTGGCCCACCAGCCTGGGACCGCCGGTGAAGAAGTTCCCCCGGCCCACCTCCCAGGCGTCCTGGGCGCTTCGGGCGGCGTCCACTGCCAGCTGGTCGGCGGTCAGGCTCTCCTGGATGTCCTCATAGCTCAGGGCAAAGCTGATCTGGCCGCCTTTCTGCTCCACGGCAGTCCGGATGGCGTTATCGGCCTGCGTCATCGTCATGTTGGACACGTCGATGCCGGCCACCGACACGTTGGGCAGAATGGTATCACGGCTGGCCGCCCAGGCGCACAGCCCCAGATAGGCCGCGGCCAGTATTCCTATTATCGCTCCGGCAATGATCCAGGGCAGCTTGTTTCCACCCTCGCTCTTTGCCTCACGCTGTCCTTTCATCCCTTTCACCTTCCTAACTGATCCCGCCCCCAGAGCAGTCCCGTGCACCTTTCACGCATATGTTTACGCCGCGGTGCGCGGCGCGCTTTTGCGGCAATCGTTGATATTATAGCACGCGTCACCTATGAAATAATTACAGAATAGTTACAACTCCCCCGAAAATCTCCCCAAATCTTCTAACCGTTTCCAGAGAAAAAATCGGGTGGGCCATTTACTTTTCTTCTTCGGTGCGCTATGATAGGGGTCAGGGTGCAGAGAGACCGCTCTTCACGAAATTTTAAGAAAAAATCAATTCCATTTTGGGAATTTTCTGTTATAGTTACATCAAGAGACTGGAGCGTATCCGCCGGAAAGGTATATTGGCGTGTTTTCCCCGCCAAAGGCGGGGGAAACACAGCTGAAACTCTCTCATTCGGGACACGCTCAAGGGGCCGCCGGAAGAGCGCCGGCGTTCATTACGAATATGGGGGATATGTGATGTCTGACTATCGCGAGGACCGGAAAACCAACGGCGACGGATTTTATTGGCTGATTGCTTTGGGACTGATCTTCACCGGTGTGGCCGCCCCGGTGGGTGTGCTGATGATTGTAATGAAGCTGCTCAGTGGAGACGGAAAAGCCAAAAAGAAGCGGCAGCAGGGCCGCCACCCCTATTATGAGCAACGGGACGGCCAGCAGCGCGTCGGCGCCCGGACCGCCTCCCGGGAGGACGACCCCCTGGCTGCTCCCGCCTGGGAGGAGCCCGTACAAAGGCAGGTCCCCCGCAAGCCCGGGAAAAAGAAGGTCAAGGTCCGGGATCTGATCTCTGAGCTGGACAAAAAGGGCAAAAGCTGGGCCATCGCCGGAGGGGCCGTGGCTGCGGGCTGCATGCTGGGCTTTGTGGGCGGTATGGGCGACGCGCTGTTCTGGCTGTTTAACGGCGAACTCTCTTTCTTCATTCAGGAACTGATGGACCTGATCATCCTGCCCTGCGTCGCCGCCGGCGGACTGGGCTTTCTGTGGGCCGGCCTGCGCAAGCGGAAGCAGGCCAGCCGGTTCCGCAATTACCTGGCTATGGTGGGCAATCAGAGCTCGGTGTCCATCTCCGCTCTGGCCTCGGCCGCCGGCCTGTCTACTTCCAAGGCGCGGGACGACCTGGCCGACATGCTGGACGACGGCCTGTTCCCCCAGGGCTATCTGGACTACGGCGGCGACCGGCTGGTGCTGACCGGCGACGGCGTCGCCCAGCCCCCCAAGGCGCAGCCCGCTCCCCCTCCGCCCCCCAAGGAGGATGAAAACGCCATTCTGGCCGAAATCAAGGCGGTCAACGACGCCATTGAAAATGAGAAGATGTCCGCCCAGATCGACCGGATCGGGGTCATCACCGCCAAGATCCTGGACTATCAGAAAACCCACCCGGATAAGGCCGCCCAGCTCCACAGCTTCCTGAGCTACTATCTGCCCACCACCCTGAAAATCCTCCGTGCTTACGGCCAGCTGGAGGACCAGGAGGTGTCCGGTTCCAACATCACCGCCGCTATGCAGCGCATCGAGGGGATGATGGACAAGGTGGTGGAAGGCTTTGAGAAACAGCTGGACCTCCTCTTCCAGGGGGACGCCATGGACATCACCACCGACGTGGAGGTACTGGAGCGGATGCTGGCCAAGGACGGCCTGTCCGACCAGGAGGGACTTACTCTGGGCCTGTAAAAACGGCAAAAACCGCCTCACTTGAGGCGGTTTTTTATGC
The DNA here is from genome assembly GCA_947426945.1 of uncultured Bacillota bacterium. Classification (GTDB taxonomy): domain Bacteria; phylum Bacillota; class Clostridia; order Oscillospirales; family Oscillospiraceae; genus Lawsonibacter. The sequence goes on along the minus strand of CANEFX010000026.1, from coordinate 14,649 downwards.
CCTCTTATAGGTCACATAGTGAAACTCCAGACCGTTTTCCTCCAGCTTCGGGCCCTCCTCTGCGATCCCCCACTCCGCCTGGGCGTCCAAGTCTGGGAAGAAGCAGTCCGCCTGGGGAAACCGGCCGCTGATCTTGGTGACATAAGCAGTATCGCACCTGTCCAGCAGGGCCGCGTACACCGACGCCCCGCCGATGACAAAGGCGTCCTCCGGGGCGGCGGCCAGCAGGGTCTCCAGATCCCGGAACACCTCCGCCCCGTCCGGGGCGAAATCGGGGTCCCGGGATAAAATCAGGTTTCTCCTCCCCTTCAGGGGCCTCCCCCCGGGGAAGGTGGCCAGGGTTTTGCGGCCCAGGATCACCGTACGGCCCAGGGTCAGGGCCTTAAAGCGCCGCAGGTCCTCCGATATGTAGACCAGCTGGTCTCCGTCCTTCCCGATTGCCCAGTTCCGGTCCACAGCCACGATTAAATTCATATGCTTCTCCTCCAGGAAAAATTTTCTATTCCGCGAAAAATTCCTCCCAATATATATCATACAGCTTAAACTCCGGGACCTTCGCGGTCTTGGCGAACAAATAATATCGTATGTATTTTTCCCCGTCGCTCAGCTGCGGCCCTGCCGCCGCATAGGCCTCGTTGTATTTCCAGCTTCTTTCTACCTGTACCACAACATATTCTTCAAGGTCACAGGCTTCAATCAGGCTCAGAAGCTCTTCTTCCACAAACGGGCTGAGATGATTCAAATCCTCCGCCGCCAATGTACGCAGGGAGTGGAGTGTCTCTTCTGTAAGATAGTATCCCTCTTCAAAGTTGGCGCGCTCATTGCCCATCGCGATCTGGATGTGTTCCTCTTCCCCAACCAGCTCCATCAGAAGGTCAAATTGGGCGGAGGCGATGTAATAAAACAGGTTATAGGTCAGCAGTTCCGGCTCGTTGCTGATGGCATCCTCAAGGGTCAGCGTTCTGTCGTCAAACACGCAGATGTCGTCCATGTCGATCTCCAGAACGGGCAGTGCGGAGACATCGGTATATTTTTCATACAGAGGAGCGTAATCCACCGCAGGCAGAGATGGACTGGAGTCTGCCCCGCTTCCGGCGCCGGAGTGGGAGACGGCCCTGTTATCATCGCCGCAGGCGGCCAGGCTCAGGGTCATGCCCAACGCCAGGGCAAACGTAAAAATCCGCTTCATAGATTCCGTCCTTTCATCGACCGGCCCGGCCGCTAAACTGCTACCGGTATTTTTTGATCCAGGGGATGGGCCTGATAACCCTCCAGGGTGACGCTGGCGGGGGTGAAGGTGTAAAAATCGGCGACGCTTTCGTCCAGACAGAATTTCGGCGCGTCGAAAGGCGTGCGGGAAATCAACTCCTCCACCACGGGCACGTGGCGGTCGTAGATATGGCAGTCGGCAATGACGTGGACCAGCTCCCCGGCCTCAAAGCCGGTGACCTGGGCGATCATGTGCAGCAGCACGGCGTACTGCATCACATTCCAGCCGTTGGCAGTGAGCATGTCCTGGGAGCGCTGGTTCAAAATGGCGTTGAGGGTGTTCCCGGACACGTTGAAGGTCATGGAGTAGGCGCAGGGATAGAGCGCCATCTCGCTGAGATCGTGATGGTTGTACATGATGGCCAGAATCCGCCGGGAGGCCGGATCGTGCCTTAAGTCCCACAGGATCTTGTCCACCTGATCCATATCCCCCTGGGGGTAATGGTGCTTTACCCCCAGCTGGTAGCCGTAGGCCTTGCCGATGGAGCCCGTCTCATCCGCCCAGGCGTCCCAGACATGACTGTTCAGGTCGCGAATGTTGTTGGACTTCTTCTGCCAGATCCACAGCAGCTCGTCCACCGCCGACTTGATAAACTGTCTGCGCAGGGTGAGGATGGGAAATTCCTCCCGCAGATCGTAGCGGTTCACCACCCCAAAGAGCTTCACCGTGTGGGCGGGGGTTCCATCCTCCCAGCGGGGGCGGACCTGGCGGCCGGTATCCCACACGCCCCGGGACAGGATATCTTTGCAATTCTGAATAAACACCTGGTCGGCATAGCTCATAATTCCATATTCCTCTCTGTTGGAGATGATGTGATTGTATCACAAAAGAAAGCGGGGCACAACCCCGTAAAAAACAGTTGACAACAGCCGGAAATATGATAGAATAAATCCCGCGAAATACGATGACGGAGCCAAGCGTGATCTGACGGCCGCAAGCGAGAGGGGATGGTGGGAGCCCTCGGTCGGTACAGCCGCGCAGGCCACTCCTGAGCGGCCCGGGACGACCGGGACGGTCCGTCCCCGTTACGGACGAACGAGACGCCCCGCCCTGCGGGGATAACCAAGGTGGTACCGTGGAGCTTCTCCGCCCTTGACAGACCTGTCAAGGGCGGTTTTTGCGCTCCCCTGCCCGCCCCGGAGGGGGCGATCCGAAATTTCCGAAAGGAGGAAGTCATGAGGAAAAAATTCGCCTTGCTGCTGGCCGCACTGTCGGCGCTGCTCCTGCTGTCCGGATGTAAGGTGTCCGGAAACCCCCTCCCGGAGGGGATGGACGCCACCGAGCTGGTGGTACAGGGCCGGGAAGTAGCTGCGATGCTTAACCGAGAGGAGTGGCAGGAGGTCTATGACCTGCTCCGGGAGGACGCCAGGGAGACCTCCAGCCCGGAGGCCATCCAGGAATATATGGAGGGCTTTTTGGACAAGGCGGGGGCATATGTCACCGAGAGCGATATTATGACCACCGGTCAGACAATCAAAGACACCGGCGAAGAGTACGGCACAGCGGTGCTCTACTGGAAACACGAGAAGAAAAATCTGATGTACCGCATCGCCTACAGCACCGATATGGAGCTGATGGGGATTCAAATTACGGTGCGGTGAAGCTCCCCGCCGCAGCGGAAAAAGCCTCCTTTTGAAAGGAGGTGGCACGGGCAAAGCCCGTGACGGAGGATTGAGTTTCGCCGTAGGCGAAATGTGCGGAGCAAATAAGGTTTTCGGACCTTGTTTACTTCGTATGTTCGGCTTCGCCGAACGCAATCCTCAGTCAGCTTTCAGTTGACAGCTCCTTTCCAAAGGAGCCTTTTGGAGGAAACCTGTAAAATTCATCATACAACGGAGGTAACAACCATGAAAGAACCCAAACCCTACGGTCTGAACGAGCTGCGGGAGATGTTTCTGAAATTTTTTGAGAGCAAAGGCCATCTCCGCCTGCCCAGCTTCTCCCTGATCCCCCAGAACGACGCCTCTCTATTGCTCATCAACAGCGGCATGGCTCCTATGAAGCCCTGGTTTACCGGGGAGGAGGAGCCCCCCCGCCACCGGGTCTGCACCTGCCAGAAGTGCATCCGCACCGGCGACATTGAGAACATCGGCAAGACTGCCCGCCACGGCACCTACTTTGAGATGCTGGGCAACTTCTCCTTCGGCGACTACTTCAAAAAGGAGGCCATCCCCTACGCCTGGGAGTTTTTGACCTCCCCCCAGTGGGTGGGCCTGGACCCCGACCGGCTGTACCCCTCCGTCTTTGCCGGGAACGAGACCACCCCCGCCGATACCGAGGCCTTCCGCATCTGGCACGAGGAGATCGGCATCCCGGAGGACCGCATCTTCAAGTTCGGCAAGGAGGATAACTTCTGGGAGCATGGCTCCGGTCCCTGCGGCCCCTGTTCCGAAATCTATTACGACCGGGGGGAACAGTGGGGCTGCGGCAAACCGGGCTGCACTGTAGGCTGTGACTGTGACCGGTATATTGAGGTCTGGAACGTGGTATTTTCCCAGTTTGACAATGACGGCGAGGGCCACTACGAGGAGTTGAAGCAGAAGAACATCGACACCGGCATGGGCCTGGAGCGGCTGGCCTGCGTCTGCCAGGGGGTGGCCTCCCTCTTCGACGTGGACACGGTGATGAACATCACCAATAAGGTGAGTGAAATTACTCATGCTCACTACGGAGAGTCGAAAGAGAAGGATATATCACTTCGTGTCATCACCGACCACATCCGTTCCGCCACCTTCATGATCTGCGACGGCGTGCTCCCCTCCAACGAGGGCCGGGGCTACGTGCTGCGCCGCCTGCTCCGCCGGGCCGCCCGCCACGGCAAGCTGCTGGGCGTCAACGAACCTTTCCTGTACACTGTCTGCGATACTGTAATTCGTGAGAACCAGGGCCACTACCCCGAGCTGCGGGAGCGGCAGGACTATATCACCAAGGTCATCCGGGTGGAGGAGGAAAATTTCGCCAAGACCATTGACGGCGGCCTGAAGATCTTCTCGGACATGCTGAAGGGCCACCAGGGGAAAGGAGAAAAGACCTTCTCCGGGGCGGACGCCTTCAAGCTCTACGACACCTACGGCTTCCCCGTGGACCTGACCCTGGAGATGGTCCAGGAGCAGGGGATGGCCCTCAATGAGGAGGAGTTCAAGCAGCTCATGGAGGAGCAGCGCCAGCGGGCCCGGAAGGCCCGGGAGGCCCTGGGCGACCTGGGCTGGGCCGGGGTGGAGTTTGGCAAGGATATCCCGGCTACCGAGTTTGTGGGCTATACCGAAAATGCCGTCGCCGACGCCAGGGTGGTGGCCATCGTGGCCGAAGGAGAACAGGTGGATGAGATCGTCTCTGGCGTGGAGGCCATTGTCGTTCTGGACAAAACTCCCTTCTATGCCGAGATGGGCGGACAGGTAGCCGACCACGGCCAAATCACCCGGCGGGATGAGAACGCCATGTGCTTTGAGGTCACCGATGTGCAGAAGAACAAGGGCGGCAAGTATATGCACTACGGCAGGATGACCGGAGGCGTCCTCAAAGTGGGGGACACCGTCTGGGCCTCCATCGACACTCAGCGCCGTCAGGCCATCGCCAGGGCCCACTCCGCCACCCATCTGCTGGACGCCGCTCTGCGCTCTGTATTGGGCGACCATGTACACCAGGCCGGCTCTCTGGTGGAGCCCGACCACCTGCGTTTCGACTTCACCCACTTCTCCGCCATGACCCCGGAGGAGCTGGGCCGGGTGAGCGCCATTGTCAACGACATGGTTCTTATGGGCAGCGACATCAATGTGGAGGAGCTGCCCATCGAGCAGGCCAAGGAGAGGGGGGCTATCGCCCTCTTTGGCGAGAAGTACGGCGACACCGTCCGGGTAGTGGAGATGGGCGAAGGCTTCTCCGTAGAGTTCTGCGGCGGCACCCACCTGGATAACACCGCCAAGGTGGGGGTATTCCACATCCGCAGCGAGTTCTCGGTGGCCTCCGGTGTGCGCCGCATTGAGGCCACCACCGGCCGGGTATCCCTGGAGACCATGAACCGCAACCAGGAGCTAATCTTCCAGGCCGCCGCCGCCCTCAAAGCCAAACCCGGCGAACTGCGGGAAAAAGCGGAAGCCGCTATGGCCGAGATGAAGGTTCTTCGCCAGCGCATCGAGAAGCTGCTGGCCAGGGAGGCTGCTGGAGAGACCGACCGCATTCTCTTCGGCGCCCACGAGGTGGGCGAGCTGAAGGTCATCACCGCCACCGTCCCCGAGGCGGATGCCGGCCGCCTGCGCCAGATGGGCGACATTCTCAAGGACCGGGAGCCCAACGTGGTGGCTGTGCTGGCCGCTGTCTCCGGGGAGAAAATTACCTTCCTGTGTGTCTGCGGCAAGGAGGCGGTGAAGAAGGGCGTCAAGGCCGGGGACATCATCAAGCAGGTGTCCGCCATTGCCGGCGGCTCGGGCGGCGGCAAGCCCGACTCCGCCATGGGCGGCGGCAAGGACCCCCTGATGGTGGACAACGCCCTGGCTATGGTGGACAATGTGGTGTCCATGAAGCTGGGACTGTAAGGGGGGATTACTATGCTTCCTCAGGACCCCATCATTCTGCTCAGCTATGTGAACACCAAGCTTCGGGACGACTACGACAGTCTGGACGCGCTCTGCGACGATCTGGACACCGACCGTGACGAACTTGTCCGCAAGCTGGAGGGTGTGAACTACGCCTACAGCCCGGAGCGGAACCAGTTTATCTGAACTCAACCGGCTGGCCGGATGGCCAGTCGGTTAAAATTTTTTCAGAAGGACATCAACAATTTTCCTTCCCCAATCGTGTAACAGACAGAGGGACAGAACGGAGGCGGGGCCGATGGGCGTATACAGCCGGGAGGAAATCGAAGGAATTTACCAGCGGAATTTTAAGCTGGTATATCAAATTTGCCTGGTGCTGATGAAGAACGTACCCGACGCCGAGGACGCCGCCCAGACTGTCTTTCGCCGGGTATTGGAGCGGGACAAGGTCTTTCGTGATCCGGAGCACGAAAAAGCCTGGCTCATCGTCACCGCCCGGAACGAGTGCCGGGATCAGCTGAAGCACTGGTGGCGCAGGCGCCGGGAGGACTTTTCCGTTCTGGACAGCCTGGCTTGGGAGGACCCCCGGGACGGCCTGATCTGGGACCAGGTGGCCGCCCTGCCGGAGAAGCACCGGCTGGTGTTATTCCTCCACTACTACGAAGGCTATACCACCGACGAAATTGCCGAGATGCTGGGGGAGAACCCATCCACCGTGCGTTCCCGGCTGGTCCAGGCGCGGAAGAAACTGAAATTGCGATTGGAGGCGGAAGGCTATGGAACCACGTGACTTGAACCGTATGTTTAACGCTCTGGCTCCCACCCGGGAGCAGGAGCAGGCCGGGCTGGACCGCCTTCTCCAGACGGAAAGGAAGGTCAAACCCATGAAAAAGCTGAAAAAACTGACCGTGATCGGACTTGCCGCCGCGCTGATGGTCATTTCCTGCGCCGCCGCCGTGGTGACGGGCATAGACCAGCGGCTGTTGGACTATTTTGGAGCAGGACCCAACCAGGCGGAGCTGCTGGCCTCCGGCGCCGTGCCAGTAGACGTGACCGTGGAGGACAACGGAGCTGCGCTCCACGTAACCCAGGTGCTGATGGACCGGTATACCATCATGCTCCTGGCCGATTTTACCGCTCCTGAGGGGACGGTGCTGGATCTGGGCAGAGAGGCGGATGATATCTTCTGCGACTTTAACGGCGGCAGCTTAGGGGCATCTGTGCCCGACCTGCTGGATCAGACGGGGGAGCCCATCCCGGGAGTTGGGGGCTGGGGCTGGAGGATAGTAGTGCTGGACGATGAGGACCCGCTGGACCACCACCTGTCCCTGCTGTTCCGCCTGGAACTGGAGGACGGGATTCAGCCGGACTGGGAGATCGGCGGGATATCCCTGCACAACAGTGACCTGGTCCGGTATAACCCGGAGCCCACCGTGACCACAATCTATTCCGGTAATTGGTCCTGCGAGGTTCCTGTCACTTGGCAGGACATGGGCCAGAGCATTCAGCCCAATCAAATCGTGGGGCAGCTGGACGGTATCAATATTACGATGACAGAGCTCTATCTGTCCCCCATGACCCTGCGGATTCAGATGGAAAGCGAGGCCCCCATCCCGCAGCAGTATGGCGGAGGGATCGGCAACCGCTGGCACCAGCTGGCCAATTCTGACACCATGACACTGACCACCCGGAAAGGAGAGATCATACCGCTGACAGACCTGGGCGGTTCGTTAGGAGACCAGGACCAGAACCGAGGCTTCCGCCTGGAGGAAATCACCGCCCTGGAGGGCCTGGAGGGCGGCACCCTCAACGTGAGCATCGAGGGCGGCAGCGTGGACATCCCCCTGGAGGGTCTGGTTTCGGCGGAACCATGAAAAAAATTCCCTCTTGCATATACTAGGGGGACTGTGGTATAATGACCTCAGCTAAGAAATTTAGTGGACACCATGTACTCACAAAAAGGCGACCCCCGAAGAGGTAGGCTCTCTTCGGGGGTCAACCTTTGCCGGGGCGGGCTTACTGCTCCCTGTGGTCATGCCGGTCAAGCCGCTTGCAGATGTAGTAGGCTGCTACTCCTGCTGCGACCGACACTAAGAAATTTAGGACCATTACCATGTACTCACCCCCTTCCTGTTGCCAGTATAGGGTGGGGCAGCAGCATGATTATACCAGCTTTCGACAGCCTTCGCAACGGAACGAAAAGTAAATCTTGCAATTCCGGAAAAATGCGGTACAATGAAATTACCGCAAGGAGAGGGCCCCGCCTGCGGCGGGGCCCTTTTCATCACAAAGGAGGTTTCCCAATGTCCGACTGTTTATTCTGCAAGATCGCCGCCGGGGAGATTCCGTCCAGCAAGGTGTACGAGGACGAGAAGTGCCTGGCCTTCCACGACATCGACCCTCAGGCCCCCACCCACTTTCTGGTGATTCCCAAGGAGCACATCGGCTCGGTGGCCGAGGTGAATGAGGACAACGCCGCCACCGTGGCCCACATCTTCACCGTCATCGCCCGGGAGGCCAAAAGGCTGGGGCTTCAAAGCTACCGGGTGGTGTCCAACATCGGGGAGCAGGCTGGCCAGAGCGTGCCCCACCTCCACTTCCACGTGCTGGCCGGCCGGGACATGACCTGGCCTCCGGGCTGATACGGCTATGTTCGTCAAAAATCCGGACTACTTTCTCACCATCGTCAAGGAACGCAGCATTTCCCGGGCGGCGGAACGGCTCTATCTCTCCCAGCCCTATCTGAGCCAGTACCTGGCCAAGCTGGAGGGAAGTCTGGGGGTGGTCCTGCTGGACCGCTCCCACTCCCCGCTGCGGCTCACTCCGGCGGGAGAGCTGTTCCACGCCTATCTGGAACGGCAGAGCTACCTGGACCGGCAGCTGGTCAGCGACCTGCGGGACCTCCAGGACAAAAAGCGGCCGGTGCTCCATATCGGCGTGTCTCCCTGGCGGGGAGCCATCCTGATGCCTGATATCCTGCCCCTGTTCGAGGAGCAGTACCCGGACGTTCAGGTGGTCCTTCACGAGGCTTCCGTACCCGAGCTGGGAGAGTTGGCGGAGGCCAACGTCATCGATTTCTGCGTGATGCAGCCCCCCAGCGACCTGACCGAGCTGACCTACGAGCCGGTGATGCGGGAGCGGATCTTCCTGGTGGGCCGACGGGACCATCCCCTCCTTCAGGAATTGGACAGCACCTACGCTGACCCCAGACCCTTTCCCGACCTGCGGCTGTTGGAGCATGTGCGGATTATGATGCTGCCCCCTGACTGGCGGCTCTCCAAGCTGCTGTACAACACCTTCTCTGTCCACAGCATGGAGCCTCAGAATATCCTGGTAACCACCAACACCACTACCGCCATCAATCTGGCGGCGGAGAGGATGGGGTTCGCCTTTCTGCAGGAAAGCGGCGTTTCCCGCACCCCCTATCTGGACCGGCTGGCCTGCTTTACGGTGGACGACCCGCCCTTGACCTGTCCCCTGGCGGTGGTGTATAAGAAAAACGGCTTTCTTTCTCCCGCCGCCCGAGCCTTTATTGACCGGATCAAAGCGTTTTACAGCCGTTTTGATTATAAATCGGAGTAATCGGCAGCCCTTCCCCGGGCTGCCGATTTTTTGCCCCGCGCATGGTCCGCCCTGTCTTCGGACAGACTAAAGCGGAGGAGGGAAGAAGCCATGGAGCAGTTTGAGCAGTATTACCGTCTGCCCCAGGATGTGGTGGGCCACGACGCCGCCCTGCTGTCCTACTGGGACCGGATGCCTGCCAGAGCCCGGCTGCGTCTGCTGGAGAGCGAAATTACCGTGTCCACCTTAGGAGAACTGAAAATGTTGGCTGAGGAGCTGGGGCAGGATTAGGTTGTGTGTTTTTTCAAAATATGGTACAATAGAAAAAACAGGAAAGGAGCACGGCGCTATGCTGTTTCTATGGTACCCCAAATGCACGACCTGTCAGAGGGCCAAAAAATTCCTGGACAGCCGGGGCGCTTCCTATGAGGCGCGGCACATCAAGGAGGAAAATCCCACCGTGGATGAGCTGAGGGCCTGGTGGAAGCAGAGCGGCCTGCCGCTGAAAAAATTTTTTAACACCTCCGGAATGCAGTACCGGGCACTGGGCCTGAAAGACAGGCTGGCCGGCATGAGCGAGGAGGAGCAGCTGGCACTGCTGGCCGGCGACGGCATGCTGGTCAAGCGGCCCATTCTGGTGGGAGACGACTTTGTCTTCACCGGCTTCCGGCAGGCGGAGTGGGAGGACGCACTGAAATAATTTCCAGATTTTCAAAGAAGCCCCAGGAAAACCTTGCCCACCCAGCGCCCGCGGCAGCGGCGCCGGCGGCGCTGGAAAGGGTGGAATTCCTCCCCACGGTTGAATCATAAAATCTCCGGCCATAATGAGAGGGCGGACGGCTTTTCAGGTCCGTCCGCTCTTTTATTTTCGGCAAGGGGGTGGAATGATGGAACAAGAAAAGAAAAAGGGGCCGGGGGTGCTGGGCCTGATCGTCTTGGGCGCGGTGGTCTGCCTGTCTCTCGCGCTGTCGGGACGGCGGGCCGGAGCCGCAGCGGTGGCGGCCTCCGCTCCGGTGGAGTTCCCGGCGGCGGTCCAGCCGGCCGGGGCCGCCCGCAGGGTGATCCCCCTGGGCAAGGCGGTGGGCATCAAGCTGTTTTCCGACGGCGTGCTGGTGGTCGGCCTGTCCCCTGTGGAGACCCAGGACGGAACCTCCTGTCCCGGCCGGGACTGCGGCCTGAAGACGGGGGATGTCATTACCCACATCAACGGCGGTGAGGTAGACACCATTGAAGAGGTCCAGGCTCTCGTGTCTCGATATGAGGACGAACCCCTCACTATTCAGGCGATGCGGGGTCAGCGGCAGCTCCAACTGACGGCAGCCGCAGTGGAAAACAGCCAGGGAGTCTATCAGCTGGGGGTGTGGCTGCGGGACTCCATGGCCGGCATCGGCACTATGACCTTCTACGACCCGTCCAGCGGCGTATTCGGTGCCCTGGGCCACGGCATCAATGACGTGGACACCGCCATGCTCATGCCGCTGGAGTCCGGCAGCATTATGCCCGCCAGCGTATCTGAGGTAAAGAAGGGGACCAGCGGCACGCCCGGCGAGCTCCATGGCCAGTTTGACCTGACCCGGGACCTGGGCACCCTGTACGCCAACACCAACCTTGGCATCTTCGGTCAGATGCCCAGCCAGATGGTGGGCGGCGGGGCCAAAGTGGTGGAGGTGGCCACCCGGAGTCAGGTAGAGACCGGTCCGGCCACTATTCTGTCCAATATCCGGGGGGACGAGGTGGAGGAATTCGACATTCGGATCACCCACCTGTACCCGGCGGGGGACGGTACCCGGAGCATGATGGTGGAGGTGACCGATCCTGATCTTCTCTCTGCCACCGGCGGCATCGTTCAGGGGATGAGCGGCTCTCCCATCCTGCAGAACGGACGGCTGGTGGGAGCTGTGACTCACGTGCTGGTCAATGACCCCACCCGGGGTTACGGCATTTTGGCGGAGAACATGCTGAAGCAGGCGGTCGGAGAAAAACAGGCCGCCGGATAGGCACGGGCCTGCGGACCTGGGGTTAATCCGGGTCCGCAGGCTTGTATGCGGATTCAGAAATTTTCACTTCCCACCGGCAGACAAATGTGGTAAAATAAATTTTGTATGTGATTTGACGCCGGAAGGATGAATACCTATGAATAAACGCCCCCCTCTGCGCCGCTCCGCCCCCGTGGAGCAGGAGAACGACGGTATCATTGAGGGCCGCAACGCTGTGATCGAAGCCCTGCGAGCCGGGGTTTCCATCGACAAAATTTTTATCGCCAGGGGAGAAACCGATGCCGCCCTGGGCCACATCGCCTCTGCCGCCCGGGAAAAGGGCATTGTGGTGGCAGACGTCGACCGTCGCAAGCTGGACGGCATGAGCCGTACCCACTCTCACCAGGGGGTCATTGCCCAGGCCGCCGTCCGGGAATACTCCTCGGTGGACGCCATCCTCCGCACTGCCCGGGAAAAGGGGGAAAAGCCCCTCATTGTGGTGTGCGATGAGCTCAGCGACCCACACAACCTGGGGGCGGTTATTCGCACCGCCGACGCCGCCGGAGCCCACGGAGTGATCATTCCCAAGCGCCGCTCCGCCGGTCTGACCGCTATTGTGGGCAAGACCTCCGCCGGGGCGGTGTCCCATGTCCCCGTTGCCCGGGTGCCCAATCTGCCCGCCCTGCTCAGGGAGCTGAAGGAGGAGGGAGTCTGGGTCTTTGGGGCAGCCATGGATGGGACAACTCCCCTGTACAAGGCCGACCTCAAGGGCTCCGCCGCCATCGTCATCGGCAGCGAGGGCTCCGGCCTGGGTCGTCTGGTGGAGGAGAGCTGCGATTTTACCGTGTCCATCCCCATGTTCGGAAAAATCAACTCCCTAAACGCCTCCGCCGCCGCCGCGGTGCTGCTGTACGAAGCGGTGCGGCAGAGAACAGGGGGATAACCCCCGTCGGCCGCGGGATAAAGCCACTCCCTTCAAAGAAAGCTTTTGGAACAAATCTACACCAAAACCAAGGAGCCCCGCCCATGAGCGACAAAGACAGACAACTGAACAAGGGCGAACTGATCGATATCAAATCCCTGATCGGGGACGCCGACGGCGGGGACTACACTCTGGACGATATTCTGGCCGAGTACGGACATCCCACCCCGCCGCCCCAGGAGCCGGAAGAACGCTTCAACACCATCGACCTGTCCTCGCTTCCGCGCCCTGCCCCCGGGCCTCGGCCCGATTCCCCCACCGGGGGCAGGGTGGTGGCCTTTCCCGGGACCCCTGTCCGCACGGAAGAGAGGCCGCCGGAGGAAGAGCCGGACGGCGCCGGGGACGAGCCGGAGGTTGGCCCTCCCCTGCCGGAGGAGCCCGCCCCGGTGATCCCCTTCCCCAAGGAGGAGAGCGTGCTCACATCCTTCCTCCGGGATCTGGGACAAAAGGCAGACGATTACGCCGACCACATGTTTGAAGAGGACGAGGCCATTGACAAGAAGGAGGTCCGCCGCTTGGAGCGCCTCATCCCCGGTACTGACCGGGAGGAGGTGGACGATTCTCCTCCCCCCCGCCAGTGGCGCTTCCCCAGACTGCCGGAGCCCATTCTCCCGGACACCCCTCCCCAGGAGCTGGCCCGAAAATACGGCAGGCGGCTGAAGTGGATGCGCGTGCGGGTGCTGCTCACCTTTTTTCTCACCCTGCTCTCCCTGTGTCAGACAGCTCTTCCCTTGCTGGGACTGGCTTGGCAGCCCCCTCTGGATCAGCCCCAGGTGCAGTACTGGCTGTGCGTCTGCCTGCTGGGTGCGGGCATCCTGCTGTCGGCCGACATACTGCTTATCGGAATCGGCCGGGCGTTCCGCCTGCGTTTCGGCATGGACACCATGGCCGCCCTGGCCTGCGGCTTTACCCTGGCTGACGCGGCGCAGCTGGCCCGGGCCGGAGAATCCGCCGGCCGCATGCCCTACACCCTGGTCTGCCTGGCGGGGCTGTTCTGCCTGCTCCACGGCAGTTACCACAAGCGCTGCGCCCTGCGGCTGTCCTGCCGCACCGCCGCCTCCTCCGCCACACCCTACCGGGTCACCCTGGACCCCCGCAAATGGAGCGAGCGGGACGCTTATGCCAAATGGTCCGGCTCCGAGGCGGACTTCGGCAGCCAGATTCAGGCTGACGACGGGGCCCAACGTATCTTCCGCCGGTTCTGTCCCCTGCTTTTTCTGGGCGACATAGCTCTGGCCCTGACGGTCTCTGTGAGCGGGGAGCATCCAGAAAGGCTGCTGTGGGCCCTGTCCGCCCTGTTTTCTGCCACCGCCGCTTTTGGCGGCGCGCTGGCCTACGGCCGGGCTTTCCACAAAACCGCCCGGCGGCTTACCCCCATCGGGGCCGCCCTGGCCGGCTGGCCCGGCGTCGCCGTCTCCCGCCGGGGGGCCTGCGTCCTGCTGACCGACGGCGACCTCTTTCCCCCCGGCTATGTAGAGCTCAACGGCTTTAAGGTCATGCCCGACTACCCCGCCGAGCGGGTGGTAGCTTACACGGCCACCCTCATTCGAGACTCGGGCAGCGGCCTGGCCCAGCTGTTTCACGACCAGCTGCGGTCCATGGGCGGCCTGCTGCGCCGATCCGGCCAGCTGACCTGTCATGAGGGGGGCGGGCTTTCCTCTACCATCCGGGGAGACGAAGTTCTGGTGGGCTCCGCCGCCTTTATGAAGCTGATGAAGGTCCGCCTGCCCCAGGGCCTGAATGTAAAAAATGCCGTTTTCTGCGCCATCGACGGCAAGCTGGCGGGCATCTTTGCCCTGAGCTATGCCCTGCCTGACACTGTGTTCCCCGCCCTGGACGCGCTGATGCTGGAGAAGGTGGAGCCGGTGCTGGCCACCCGTGACTTTAACCTGATTCCCTCCATGCTCCAGCAGCGGTTTAAGCTGGCGGCGGATAAAATGGCCTTCCCCGGCGTGGAGCGCCGGCGGGAGCTGTCCGACCCGGAACAGGTCCACGACGGCGTGCTCACCGCCCTGCTGTGCCGGGAAGGACTTCTCCCCTTCGCCGAGTCCATCACCGCTGCAAGGCGGCTGCGCTGGGCCGCCCGGCTTGGGGCTGTCCTGTGCTGTGCGGGGTCTCTGCTGGGGATGCTGCTGGCCGCCTACCTCACCTCCGTGGGCGCTTACACCTCTCTGTCCCCCTTAAACCTGCTGATCTACATGCTCACCTGGCTCCTCCCGGTCTGGTTTCTCTCGGGCTGGGTGCACCGGTTTTAAAAAATTCCCCGACCTGTACAGTGAACCGCCCCAAGTTGTGCGGACAGCACAAAAAAGGGACCACAGGCAGGAA
>CANEFX010000025.1 GCA_947426945.1 uncultured Bacillota bacterium | reverse complement strand
ATTTTCCTACACAGGGGGCCTTTTGTCTATTGTCCGTTTTTACTGGAGCAGTTCACAGAAGGAGAGGCCCTTTATTCTTCTGTCTACCTCTTGTTGCCCCGGTAGCTGCCCCGGCCCTGGACCCGTGAGCCCGCTCCGGCCCTGGGCCGCCGCCTCTTGCGAAACACCAGCAAACGGAGCAGGATCACAGCAGCCGTCAGAAATACGGCGGCCAGGATCAACTTTACGCCGGTGCTCTGGAAAAATTCAAAAAACTGCTGTTTCTTATGGAGCAGCTCGGAGCGTTCCACAGAGGTAACTGCCACCAGGTCCAGAGTCCCGTAGACCTCCCCCTCATAGGACAGGGTCATGGTACCCATCACCTGCCCCTCCTCCACCGGGGCCTCTACCTCCTTGGAAAAGAGGGTGATCCGGGTCTCGATGTCGTCCATATCCATGGTCTTGGGCAGGGTCCGTGTGATAGATCCCTGGGGCTTTACATTCACCTCGTCGGCCTGACGGGACATGGTGACCTTTACCTTCTCCACCGGCTCCTCCCCCCGGGTAATTGTCACCCGGTGAAAATTGCTGAATCCGTATTCCAGCAGCCGCCTGCTCTCCCGAAGCTGGCCCTGTTTCAGCTTGGCCTCGCCAGGGACCTCCATGGGCCCGGAGCCCAGCACCACGGAGATAAGCAGCTCGTCCCCGTCCTCGGCGGCAGCTACCAGACAGCGGCCCGCTTCATCGGTATTGCCCGTCTTTCCGCCGATGCACTTGTCGTAGACATAGCCCTCCAGATACAGATTGGAAATTAGGCCGTTGGTATTGAAGAAATACCGCTCCTTGGCCATGTTGGTGGCTGGCACAGTGTGGGAGGCCGTCTTGATAATGGTGCGGAACAGGTCATGTTCCAGAGCGGCCCTCATGATGAGGGCCAGATCGTAGGCGGTAGAGTAGTGCTCCTCGTTGTGGCGGCCGTAGGTATTGGTAAAGTGGGTCCCCTCACAGCCCAGCTCCCCCGCCCGGCGGTTCATGTGGGCTACAAAATCCTCCACGGTGCCGTCCACCGCCTCGGCCAAAATGTTGCTGGCGTCACAGGAGGAAGGGAGTAGCAGACAGTACAGCAGCTCCTCCACCGTGATTTCCTCCCCCCCTTTAAAACCGCTGACCACATAACTGCCGGGAATATCCTGAATGGCCGTTTCGTTCACTGTAATTACGGTGCCGCTGGTAAGCCGGCCTGTCTGGATGGCCTCCATCACCAGCAGAGCGGTCATCACCTTGGTGGTACTGGCGGGGTAGGCCCGCTCGTTCGCCTTCATGTCATACAGGACCTCACCGTGGTTGGCATCCAGCAGCACGGCGTGAGTACAGAAGAGGTTCAGGTCCTCCTGGGCAGCGGAAGCCGGGACCAGCAGGGAGCACATCATAACGGCAAGAAGAAAGACGGAGAGAAAACGATATTTTTTCATAGGAAAATCTCCATATGTATGATATAATGAATAATGTCCTCCTCAGTGTAGCGCACTTAGGGAGAAAAGGCAATTAAGAACTCCTTAAATTTACGGTATGATTCCGACCGTCTCCATTATAACAAAACGCGGCCAAAATCGCAAGGGGGGAGCTGCTTATGGAAGGAAAATCCAGATTTGGGCTGGCGGTACTGGCTCTTTCGGCGGCCTTTTTCCTGATCTGCGGCACCTGGTATCTGGCCCGGGCCAGCACGCCGGAGCCCTGGCAGATATCCTCTGCCCGCCGGCCCGCAGCGGAGGCTTCCTCCTCCGCGCAGCTGGATTCAGAGAGCCCATATCCGGACAGTCTCCTCCCCGGCGAGGTGATTGACGTGAATACAGCGGATATTTATGACCTCCAGCGTCTGCCCGGCATTGGAGAAAAGCGGGCACGGGATATCATTGCCTGGCGGGACGGCAACGGGCCCTTTAAAACAGTGGACGAGCTGACCAATGTGTCCGGTATCGGTCCGGCAATTCTGGAGGGCCTGCGGGAGTACGTAAGTGTGGAGTAGCGGTGAGTCCATGCAGCCCCTCCGTCTGCGGCAAAGAGTGGATCGTCGAAAACAACGGCCCTTACAGGGATAAAAATATGAACAGGAGTAAAAATATGGCAAAAATCTTAGTAGTAGACGACGAACAGGTGCTGGTGAAGGGCATCAAGTTCAATTTGGAACATGAGGGCTACCAGGTGGAAACAGGCTGTGACGGCGAACAGGCGGTGGAGCTGGCCCGGGAGGGGGGCTTCGATCTGATTCTGCTGGACCTGATGATGCCCAAGATCGACGGGCTGCAAGCCTGCATGCGCATCCGGGAGTTTTCCAATGTCCCCGTCATCATGCTGACGGCAAAGGGAGAGGACACGGACAAGATTATGGGCTTTGAGTGCGGGGCCGACGACTATATCACAAAACCCTTCAACCTGCTGGAACTGAAGGCCCGGGTCCGGGCTCTGCTGCGCCGTTCCGGCGCGGCGGAACAGAAAAAAGCCTCAGCCATTCTGGAGGCCGGTCACATCAGGCTGGACACGGTTGCCCGGGCGGCCTGGCGGGACGGCACGCCGGTGGAGCTCACCGCCAAGGAGTTCGACCTGATGGAGCTGCTGCTGCACAATCCCGGCCGGGTGTACAGCCGGGAAAATCTGCTCAACGTGGTGTGGGGCTATGAGTATATCGGCGACTACCGCACGGTGGACGTCCACGTCCGCCGCCTGCGGGAGAAGCTGGAGCTGGACCCGGCCAATCCGGAGTATATCCGCACCAAATGGGGCGTTGGCTACTATCTGGCGAAAATCTAAAGCATCCCCGGGCAGAGAATATCTTTTGGGAGGTGACATCCTACGAACAAAAAGAACAAGGTCCCCTTTTTCGCCTCTCTCCAGGTAAAATACGCCATGAGTTATCTTGTCATCTTCGCGGTGGTACTGGTGCTGCTGAACACCTACCCTGTGCTGGCCTCTCAGGACCTGCTGTTCACCTCCAAGCGGGACTCTCTGAAGAGCCAGACGGCGGTGATGGCCTCCGCTCTGATGGAACTGGAATCCCTGTCCGCTGACCAGGTGGCCCGGGTGATGAACATGCTGGACAGCATGGGGCTGACCCGCATTCTGGTTACTGACCCGGCAGGGCTGATCCTCTATGACAGTACCCGGCAGCCCCAGAAGGGGGAACCGCCCCCGGAGACAGAACCGGAGTACCGCTACGCTCTGTATCAGGAGGTAGTGTCTGCCCTGCGGGGCAGCGACATATCCTACTCCCGGTATACCGACCGAAAATTTATTTCTACCGCCGCCATGCCCATCGTTTACCGGGGCATGGTCATTGGGTCAATCTATATTCTGGAGGTGGACGAGGTCCAGGGCGAGCTGCTGTACAGCCTGCAGCAGAACCTGCGTACCATCTCCCTGGTCATCGCGGCAGTCACCGTGGTCATGTCCACCTTTTTCTCCAAATTGCTCACCTCCCGCATCGCCGCCCTGCTGCGGGCCATCCGCATCGTGGGAGAGGGGGAGTACGGCCACCGGCTCCAGCCAGTGGGCCGGGATGAGATGGCCCAGCTGGCCGGGGAGTTCAACAGCCTCACCGACCGCCTCCAGACTACGGAGGAGGTCCGCCGACGCTTTGTCTCCGATGCCAGCCATGAGCTGAAAACTCCCCTGGCCTCCATCCGTCTGCTGGCCGACTCCATCCTTCAGACAGACGAGATGGACCCGGCCATGGTGCGGGATTTTGTCACTGATATCGGCTCTGAAGCTGAACGGCTCACCCGCATCACCGAGCATCTGCTGGCCCTCACCAGGCTGGACAGTCTGCCGGCCGGCGAAAGCTGGCCGGTGGACGTATCCCAGGTGGCGGAGCGCACCGTCGCCCTGCTTCAGCCGGTGGCCGACGCCGCCGGGGTAACGGTGGAAAAAAATCTCAGGCCGGACTGCCTGATCCTGTGCACGGAGGACGATTTGTCTCAGGTCTGTTTCAACCTGGTGGAAAACGCCATAAAATATAACTACACCGGCGGCAGCGTATTCGTCTCGGTATTCCGGGACGGAGATCAGGTGCTTCTGGAGGTGGGCGACACCGGCGTTGGCATCCCGGAGGACGACCTGCCCAAGGTGTTCAATCGCTTCTACCGGGTAGACAAGGCCCGTTCCCGGGCCGCCGGCGGCACCGGATTGGGGCTGTCCATCGTCCGGGATACGGTGCGCCGCCACGGCGGCTGGGTCACCGCCCGGCCCAGAAGCCCGGAGGGCAGTCTGTTTACCGCCGGATTCCCCCGGCATGTTCCCAAACCAAAAGAGAGGGGGCGGTCCGGTGCGTAACGCAACATGGCTCTGCGTCCTGCTGGCTCTGCTTCTTCCGCTGTCCGCCTGTGGCGGCCGGGAAAAGCAGCAGGAGGAAGGCTTTCAGCTCTGGTTCGCCGTGGACGAAAAGGCAGCGGATTACGGCCACGGTCCGGCTCTGGGCAATGAGGCCTACACAGGCGAAGAGGATCCCGGGCCTGAGGAGCTGTTGTCCGCTCTGCTGGCCGGGCCCGCCCAGGAGGGGCTCCGCTCTCCCTTTCCCCGAGGCGTCACCTTGCGGCAGTGGAACTGGGACCAGGAACGCCCCGGCGTCCTGCTGATAGGGCTCTCCGAACAATATGGTGCACTGGCTGACGTTTCCCTCACCCTGGCAGACTACTGCATCGTGCTCACCCTGTCCCAGGTGGAGGGGGTGGAGACGGTGGAAATCACCGCCGGCGGCCGCAGCGTCAGCTACCGCAGCCATCAGATGCTTTCCTCCCAGGAGGCGGTGCTTTGGGACGAGCTGGCAGATACTGCATCATAAAACCTGTATTTACACAAAACACTTGACAAATCCATTGTTTCCCGCTAATCTTAACAAGGATTTTAACGAAAGAAGGCGTCTCATGAGCGATTATAAAATCAACACCAAATGCGTCCAGGGGGGCTACACCCCCGGCAACGGCGAACCCCGCCAGATCCCCATTATCCAGTCCACTACTTTTAAATACGCCACCAGCGAGGATATGGGCAGGCTCTTCGACCTGGAGGCCAGCGGCTACTTCTACACCCGCCTCCAGAACCCTACCAACGACATGGTAGCCGCCAAGATCTGCGACATGGAGGGCGGAACCGCCGCCATGCTCACCTCCTCTGGCCAGGCGGCCAACTTCTACGCCATTTTCAACATCGCCAACTGCGGCGATCACGTGGTGGCCTCCTCCACCATCTACGGCGGCACCTACAACCTTTTCCACGTCACCATGCGGAAGATGGGCATCGACTTTACTTTCGTCTCCCCCGACTGCACCGTGGAAGAGCTGAACGCCGCTTTTCAGCCCAACACTAAGGCCGTTTTTGGCGAGACTATCGCCAATCCCGCCCTTACCGTCCTGGATATTGAGAAATTTGCCAAGGCTGCCCACATCCATGGTGTACCCTTGATTATTGACAATACTTTCGCCACCCCGGTGAACTGCCGCCCCTTCGAGTGGGGCTGTGACATCGTCACCCACTCCACCACCAAGTATATGGACGGCCACGGAGCAGGCGTGGGCGGCTGCATTGTGGACAGCGGACACTTCGACTGGCTGGCCCATGCCGACAAATTCCCCGGCCTGTGCACTCCTGACGACAGCTACCACGGGATCACCTACGCTGAAAAATTCGGTCAGGGGGGCGCCTTTATCACCAAGTGCACCGCCCAGCTCATGCGGGACTTCGGCTCCATCCAGTCCCCCCAGAATGCCTTTTTGCTGAATCTGGGCCTGGAGAGCCTCCATGTCCGCATGCCCCGCCACTGCGAAAACGCCCTGGCGGTGGCCAAATTCCTGAAGAACCATTCTAAAATCAGCTTTGTCACCTACCCCGGCCTGGAGGGGGACAAGTACTACGACCTGGCCCAGAAGTATATGCCCAACGGGACTTGCGGTGTGGTATCCTTTGGCTTCAAGGGCGGGCGCGGAGCCGCCGAGACCTTCATGAAGCATCTGCACCTGGCCGCTATTGAGACCCACGTGGCCGACGCCCGCACCTGCACACTCCACCCCGCTTCCGCCACTCACCGGCAGATGAACGACGAAGAACTGGCCGCTGCCGGCATCACTCCCGACCTGGTACGATTCTCCTGCGGCATAGAGGACGCCGCCGACCTGATCGCCGACATTGAACAGGCCTTGGCCCAGGTATGAGGTGCTGACGATGAAAAATGCCGGAACCGTTCTGATGTACAACTGCTCTGGGGAAGAATTCTCCAAGCTGAAGCAGATTTTTGCGATGCTCCGCCTGCGCATGCGGCCAGTAGAGCCCGATCGCTATCATGTCTCCCTAGACGAGTTGTCCCACGGCGCAGGGGACACCGCCGAACCGACCGCCGCCCTGCCTGAATCTATGCTGGTGTTTTGTGGCATGGGACAGGCTCTGCTTAACCAGGTACTGGAGATTATCCGGGTATCTAAACTGCCTCCCATCCCCCTGAAGGCCGTCCTCACCGACTCTAACCGCTCCTGGACTACCATGCAGTTGTATGAGGAGCTGTTAAAAGAGCGGGAGGCCATCGCCGCCCAAAACACACAAACAACGTGACCGACCAGCCGGGGCCGCCGCACCTTTCCGGCGGCCCCGACGCATAAAAAAACTGAAAAAAACGGAAAATTCCTCTTGCATTCCAAACGCCCCTGTGCTATAATAACGAAGCTGTCGAGAGGAAACCTCTTTGCGGTATGCGGCTGTAGCTCAGTTGGATAGAGTGACTGGCTACGAACCAGTAGGTCGGGGGTTCGAATCCCTTCAGCCGTACCAACTGAATTGGCGAGGGTATTTTGGACAATCTTTTTTGGAAAGTCCAAAATACCCTCGCTGATTTTATGTCTGGTAATAATCATTTTCTACCGATCATTAGTCCATGTCGTCGAAGCAAAGCGAACTTTGCTTCGACGATTTTTTACAGAATTGCCATCCGTCTCCTTGCTCTTTCCCTGCAAACCGGATCCGTTGCGCCGGACTCCGGTTTGGTTTTAGGCGCAAACCTAACGATTGCATCTTTTTATCAATACATGACAAAGGCCCGCAGAAATTTCAACATTTCTGCGGGCCTTTAATCCTTTATCGCCTTCTCAAGGTTTGGCGCATCCTTAGCGCCTCTGATATTCAAAGAACACAATGGTGCTGTTCACCGATATCCGGCCGTCTCCCTCCTGCCCCACCGACACGTTCACGCTGTCCAGCATGCAGCGGTAGGCGCTGTCGTGCAGCCGCTGGAGAATATCCTTGGCCGCGGCGTAGCTGCCGGCGGTATAGGTCATGGAGATACTCCGGCGTACGATGGTCTCCTCTGTGTCTACAGTGCCGAAAGACAGACTGTAGTCCCCCGCCCCGTCCAGAATGGCGTGCAGCTCCATCATCACCGGCTGGAGGTTATCATAGGGAGCCAGGCTTAGCGGCTCCTCCGGCTGTGAAAAAAGCTCTTCCAGCTCTCGCTCCATGCGCCGCTTCTCCTCCAGGCGCAGCTGGACAGCCTCCAGCTCCATCCGGCAGGCCTCCGCCTCATTAAGGGCGTTGTCCCGCTGGGTGGTGACGGGTATATAGAACAGCATGATGTAGCCGCTGACTGCCACCAGCACGGCCAGTACAGCCAGCAGCATCCATTCCCGGGCTGTCAGTTTTCGCTTCATCCCTCGCCCTCCTCCTTCTGCAGCTGGATCTGGATGCTGGTCTGAACCAGCGTCCCGGCGTTCTCTGTGGTTGAGGCCGTGTTCACCACAGTGCCTGCCACGATGGGAGAGCTCTCCAGGATCCGGACGATCTGTGCCGTCTGAGACAGGTTCACCCCGGATATCTGCACCTGGGCTGTGTCGCCGCTGATGAATACGCTGTCCAGCCGGGCGGTACCTCTCACCGCCGTGTCCAGCAAGTTCAGTACCTCCATACGGTCGACGAGGGCCCGCTCCTCCTCGGTGGCGGAGTAGCGGCTGTACTGCTCCCGCACCTCGTTGTAGTCCGACAGCTGGAGCATGGCGCTGTTCAGCTGTTCCTCCGCCACGGCCAGGGCCCGCTGGGCCTCCTGGTTCTCCATCCACAAATCGTATACCAGCAGCTTGGACAGCCCCAGCAGACAGGTAAGTGCAAACAGCACGTACAGCGCTACGGTTGCAGGCTTGGTGGTGCGGTCTGGCTTATAAAACAGATTCATGGACGTTTTGGTGGGGTAGGCTGATTTTCTGTTCATCTCATTTCCCTCCCCCGGCCGCACCGACGGCAAAGATGCCCGCCGCCGCCCGCTCGCCCGCACCGGGCAAAAGGCGGTCCGGAGGCAGCAGAGGCATGCCCACCGTATCCTCGACGGCCTTGCGAATATAGGGCAGGGCGGCCCCGCCGCCCACCAGATAGATTCCCTCCAGGCTGCTGGAGCGGTATGTAAACTGATAGAAATTGATTACCTTTAAAATCTCCACCGCAATGCGGTCGCACACGTCGATCACCCCATCGGAGGACAGCACGCCCTGGTAATCGCTGAGCTTGTAGGTGTTTGCCAAGAAGGCGTCCACCCCCAGGCTGTCCGCCACCGCCAGGTCCAGATTCCGGCCGCCCAGGGCGATCCTCCGGGTAGCCTGAACCCGGTCCCGCCAGACCACCGTAATGCGGGTGCTCTGGTGACCCAGGTCCACAAAGCAGAACTCCTCCGCCCCGCCGCCCTGTTCCTTCACAAGGTTAATCAGGGCCATCTCCTGGGGCAGGATAGTCTTAAGCCGGACGCCCGCCCGGGAGAACATCTGCACATACTCCGCCAGGGTCTGCTTGGCGGCGGCCGCCGCCATCATGGGCACGCCGTGCTCCTCGCTCTCTCCCTCCCCTGGAGAACAGAGGGCGTAGTCGCAGAAATACTGATCTGCCACCCCCTGGATAAAGTCGGTGAACTCATAGGGCAGGTTCATCATCAGCTGCTGGGTGGTCATCTTTGGCATGGTTACCAGCCGGCAGATCACCTGGCTGGGGGGCAGCACCAGCGAAGCTGCGCCCCCGGGCAGAGACAGCTCCCTCTTCGTCTGCTTCAAAAACTGCACAAAAGCGTGAGGCAGGGTAATATCCCCGTTCCCGTCCACCATATTCTCCGGCAGACGGACCTCCTCCACCCGCAGCGTGCCGCCGCGGCGCACCGCCACCTTCATGCTGCTGCTCCCGATATCAAAGCCAAGCCTGGTTCCTGACATATCCTCTCTCCTCTCAAAAAAGCCCCAGATACCACCGGAGGACCGGGTCTCCAAAGCACACGGTAAGCACCGCGCCGGCGGCCAGAAAGGGCCCGAAGGGCAACGCTTCTCCCCGCTTCCGGCCTGCGGAGACCGCCCAGAGCAGCCCCAGCACACAGCCCGCCAGCAGAGCCAGCAGCAGCTGGGCCCAGCTGAGGTACAGGGCCAGGGCAAACAGCAGCTTCAGGTCTCCGCCGCCCATGACCTCCCGGCCCAGAAGGCGCTCCGCCAGCAGCACCAGCCCCAGCAGGGCCAGCGGCACAAAACAGGCCTTTAACGCGTTCAAAACTGCGTCAAAGTCCTCTTTTAACACAAAAAACCATATCATTCGGTTGACCGCCAGGGCCAGCAGAAGCCCGTCCGGGATGATCCGCTTCGCCCCGTCTGTCAGAGACAGGCACAGCAGAAGCGCCCCCCAGACCAGCCACTGGCCCAGCGCCGGGACGGCGCCGAACCGCAGACCCAGACACACAAGGCCCAGCGCCCCCGCCAGCTCGGCGGCCAGACAGTCCGCCGGGATCTTCTCCCCGCAATATCCGCATTTTCCCCGTCGGAAAAGCCAGCTGAATACCGGAATCAGATCCGGAACCGACAAAACGTGCCCGCAGGAGGCGCATTTCGACCGTCCCGTGAACATCCGCTCACCCGCCGCCCAGCGGGAGACGGCACAGTCGGCAAAGCTGCCCCACACCGCGCCGAAAATCCCCAG
The DNA here is from genome assembly GCA_947426945.1 of uncultured Bacillota bacterium. Taxonomy (GTDB): domain Bacteria; phylum Bacillota; class Clostridia; order Oscillospirales; family Oscillospiraceae; genus Lawsonibacter. The sequence continues at coordinate 27,013 of CANEFX010000025.1, read as the reverse complement.
CCAAATGCACAAATATACCGTTATTATTATCTCGTCCGCCGGCACATTTGTCAACTCCTTTTCACAATTTCAGCTTTTGTGCGTATTATGTATTGATATTATCATCATACTGTATTATACTGTACTCAAAGGAGTGATCTGTATGGCACAGGCAAATATCAACATCCGCATTGACGCAGACCTGAAACGCGACTTCGAGCGGCTCTGCCGGGACGTGGGCATGAACATGACCACCGCGTTCAATGTCTTTATGAAGCAGTCGGTCAGGGAGAATAAAATTTCTGTTGCGCTCAACGGCGATCCGGCCCATAAAACGGTCGTCACTGTGGATGAGCTGCGTAAGGGCATCCAAGAGCTGGACGCCGGCTTCGGCGTCCCGGTAAGCCTGGAGGAACTGGAGGCGATGGAGCGCGAGCCTGCCCATGGGCCCACTTACCAAAAGCTGGAGCGGCGGCGCGCGGAGATCGCGGAGAAGAAGCGCATTTGGGAAGAGAAGGAAGCGGCCCGGCCATGAACGACGTACTTTTTCGCGGAAAAGCTATGAATCAATACCTCGAATGGTACGCCACAGATAAAAAAACCTTTAAAAAATTGAATGACCTTATCAAAGAATCCGGGCGCACTCCCTTCGATGGCACCGGCAAGCCCGAGCCGCTGAAGGGCCAGCTCTCCGGGTGCTGGAGCCGCCGCATTACCGACGAGCACCGGCTGATTTACCGCGTGAAGGACAATGCGCTGGAAATCATCTCCTGTATGGGCCACTACGAGGACTGACCCCCGCCCCCTTACGGGGGCTTTTTTTGCGCTCCGTCTTGCAGGGGCGGCGGCCGCCCAGTATAACCGCCTGTGCATTGTGTGGGCGGCCTCCTGCTCCCTCTCCCCCGCGGGGATAAGGCCCCCCCTTCGGCAAAGCCGACAGAGGAGGCAGGGCTCTCCAAAGCCTCCTTTGGCAAAGGAGGTGGCACGGCGAAGCCGTGACGGAGGATTGTATTCCGGCGAAGCCGGAATGTGCGGAGCAAACCGAGGTTCAGCAAATCTTGTTTACTTCGTATATTTTGCTTCGCAAAATACAATCCCCAGTCAGCCTCCGGCTGACAGCCCCTTTGCCTAAGGGGCCTTTTTCCGCCGCTCAGACGCCCTCCAGGACCCGCGGTCACCCGCAGGCCCTGGAGGACGCCCGCTTTCGCGGGCGTACCCCGGTTTACTTCGGTCTGGATAAATGATGTCAGTGCAAGTCACCTGGATCTACCCATTCAAGTGTTATGATTGTTCCATCCGTATCCATTTTTATAAGAATCGTTCGGCCCTTGGGGCTTTTCTTTACAGCGCCATTGCCAAATCCTCTTTCTGCTGTGGATAACCCATAACCCGAGTAGGGAACACCTATCATTCCAATCTTTCCCTGATGACTTTCAGCATCAACCGTATAGACCAACCAATATGGTCGAGTGCCGTCATTTGACGCCAGTTTCCTCTCCTGCTGGTCAGCCGTTAAATACCACGCCGCCGCCAAGCTTTGAGCGTCACGCTCATTGGCCTGATCTACGGCAACTCTGCTTTTTTCCAGTGTGGAAGTAACCATGGGAATGGACACCGCAATCAGAATCGCAATGACAGCGACCACGATGAGCATTTCCACCAGGGTAAAGCCACCCTGGCTTTTCCGCTTTTTTCCGGCCATTCTCATTCCCTCTTATTCATCTTTCCAGCGGAGGCCCGTTTTCGCGGGCACCCAAGAAATTTTTAGATCTTAATCTCGGGTTTAGCCGGTTTCATATATTTCAGTCATGGATTAGCCCACTTTGCAGTTACAGCACCATTAGTATCTGCTACAATGGAAAGTCCTGAACCTTCAGCTTTGCACGCTGCGCACTGAGGCGCTATTTCTACCCAGCCATCAGATGCACCTGGATTGGTTTTCGCAAGCTGACCCTGATGGGTATTATTATTAACAAAATACTTGTAACTGCCAGCTTCCAAATCAGTCCGCTCTTGATCACTACCGGCTAAATATAAGGTAGATGCCAGACCAACAGCGCTCCGCTTATTGGCCTCGTCAACACCATGTTTGGCTTTCTCCAGATTATTATTCATCATGGGAATAGAAACCGCAATCAGAATGGCGATAATGGCGACCACGATCAACATTTCGACCAGAGTAAAGCCGCCCTTTTTGCTGAGCTTTGCGCTCAGTTTTTCTTTCAGTTTTTTCATCTCATATCTTCCTTTCTTGGAGTAGGTCTGGCAGCTTAGGCTACCACCCTTGCGGGGGTGAGCGCCCATCGTCTACCCACGGGTAGACGAACAATCATCATGATTGTTGCCCTCCGTGGGAAGGAGATATTGAAATGTTTTCTCCAGTTTGATGGTTACTCGCCCCCAACCGTCTTTCGCCAACCCAGGGATTGGTTGAGGGATGTGTGTGGTTAACTAGGTCGTAATTTTTGTGTACCCACCGTCAGTATCAGCTGTTGTACCTGTGCCGCCAGCCCATTCCATCTTAATCGAGCCATCTGCTTTTGCCAGTTCAACTTTGATATATGCCCCAGCATGTTTAGAACATTTACCATAGCTATATTCTTTGCCCGGTGTTGCTCCTGGTACAGTGCTTTCTAATGAGCCAGCAGAGCCGACAATCTTATAATAGAGAGTCGCTTTATCACCAGTGGCATCCCAAGTAATTTCAGTACTATCATTTTGATAAGTCAGCCACTTGATTTCTGCCAGCGCAGCAGCCGAGCGTTCATTTGCCTGGTCAGTTGCAACCTTCGCACGTTCCAGTGCATTGGACACCAGCGGAATCGACACAGCGATCAGGATAGCGATAATGGCCACCACAATCAGCATTTCGACCAGCGTAAAACCTTTTTTATTACGGAACTTTTCCCTCAACCCTTTCATCTTAGGAAAATTTCCTCCTTTCCTTCCTAAAACCTGGATTTTATATATTCAGAGCCCGGGTTGGCGGAGGCTCGGAATAACAACCTTTCGGGGGTTGACTTTTGTAAAGGCCCCTTTGGCAAAGGGCCGACTCCCCCTGACAGGGGGAGATGCCGGCAAAGCCGACAGAGGGGGCAGGGCTCTCCAAAGCCTCCTTTGGCAAAGGAGGTGGCACGGCGGAGCCGTGACGGAGGATTGTATTCCGGCGAAGCCGGAATGTGCGGAGCAAACCGGGGTTCAGCAAACTGGGGATACTTCGTACATTTTGCTTCGCAAAATACAATCCCCAGTCAGCCTCCGGCTGACAGCCCCTTTGCCAAAGGGGCCTTGTCCCCGCGGGGGAATCAAATGGCGGAATACATGCTGAACATGGGCAGATAGACCGCCATAAGGATAAACACGACAAAAATCGCCAGGACCACGATGATGGCGGGTTCCAGCAGGGACAGGGCCTGCTTGGTGCGCACCTCCACCTCGTTGTCGTAGTACTCGGCCAGCACCCTGAGGGTGGACTCCATGGAGCCGGTGGCCTCGCCCACGGCGGTCATCTGCACCAGCATGGCGGGCAGCTCTTTGGTATAGGACATGCACTCCCCGAAGGACCGGCCGCCCTCCACGCCGGGCAGGGTGTCCAGCACCTCGCCGGCCATACAGCGGTTGGTCATGGTCCGCCCGGCCACCTCAATGGCCTGGAGGATGGGCATCCCGGCGGTGAGCAGGGTGGACATGGTGTGGGAGAACTGGCTGGCTCCCGACATGCGGACCACGCCGCCCAGAATGGGCAGCCTCAGCTGCGCCCGGGCCAGAATCATGCCGCCCTTCTCGGTGGCGCCGTAGAGGCGGACCAGAAGGATCGCCAGGGCGACCAGCCCGGTGAGCACCAGGGTGTACTTCTGGAAGAAGTTGGACACGGCGATCAGGGCTACCGTGACCCAGGGCAGCTCAATATCCATGCTCTCGAACATGCCGGTAAAGGTGGGCACGGCGTAGCCCATGATGATGGCCACCACGATCCCCGCCACGAACAGGACAAAAGCGGGGTAGGTCAGGGCGCTGACCACGCTGTCATGGGTCTTGCTCATGCGCTGGAAATAGTCGGACAGGCGGTTGAAGGAGGAGAGGAGGTCGCCGGATTCTTCGCCGGCACGCACCGTCTCCCGGAAGGTGACGGGCAGCTTACGCCCGCCCCGCTGTTCCAGGCTGTAGCTCAGGGCCCAGCCGTTGGACACATCCTCCGACACCTGCAACAGCAGCTGCCTGAGCACCTTGTCCCCGCACTGGTCCGCCACCAGATTCACCGTCTGCACCAGGGGCAGGCCCGCCTTCAGGATGATGGCGAACTGCTGGCAGGTCAGAGCCAGGCTCTTGGCGCTGATCTTCTGGAACCGGGCCAGCGGGTCCCGGGCGGCCGCCTTTGGCACCTCCTTCAGCGACAGGACCACTTCACAGCTCTGCCGGATCTGGGCTACCGCGTCGTTTTGGCTCACCGCCTCCACGATTCCCGTCACCCGCTCCCCGCTGGCGTAGGCGCCCTCGTACTTGAATGTTGGCATAAACTGTCTCCTTTGCCGTTACAGCGGCCGCTTGAAGCCCGGGGCGCGCATGGCGTTCACGGGCGGCGGGGCCGGAGCCCGGTCCGCCTGGGACTGGTCCCGCAGGGCGGCGCGGTAGGTCTCCTCACTGATGGTCCCGGACGTGCGCAGGTTCTGCAGGCAGCGGTCCATCAGGATATTGCCCACGCTGCCTGTGGTCTGGATGGCGTTGATAATCTGGGGGGTCTTGCCCTCCCGGATCAGGTTGCGGATGGCGCCGTCGGTCTTCATGACCTCACAGGCCAGCACCCGTCCGCCCCCCACCTTGGGGAGCAGCTGCTGGCTGAGCACCGCCTTCAGCGTCATGGACAGCTGCAGGCGTATCTGCTGCTGCCGGGCCGCCGGAAACACGTCCACGATGCGGTCGATGGAATCGGCTGCGGAGTTGGTGTGCACCGTGCCGAACACCAGGTGGCCCGTCTCGGCGGCGGTGAGGGCGGTCTCAATGGTCTCCAGGTCCCGCATCTCGCCCACCAGGATCACGTCCGGGTCCTCCCGCAGGGCGGCCCGCAGGCCGGCGGCGAAGGACTGGGTGTCCTTGCCCACCTCCCGCTGGTTGATGACGCAGCGATCCGGGGTGTAGACGTATTCGATAGGGTCCTCCAGGGTGAGGATGTGCTTGCACTCACTCTTGTTGATCCGGTTCAGGATGGCCGCCAGGGTGGTGGACTTGCCCGAGCCCGTCTCACCGGTGATGAGGACCAGGCCCTGGCTGTAGCCGGGAAACTCGGCCGCCGCCCTGGGCAGGCCCAGCTCGTCCATGTCGGGCGCCCGCTCGTTGAGCAGGCGGATGGCCGCCGACCATGCCCCCTGCTGGCGGAACAGGTTGACCCGGCACCGCACCCCGGCGATGGTCAGGGCCAGGTCGGCCTCCCCCACCACTCGCAGGGTGGCAAACTCCCCGCCGGCCAGCTCCCGGATGATCTCCTCACACTGCTGGGGAGTAAGGGGCGTCTCTCCCATCTCCCGGATGGAACCGTCTACCCGGCACCTGGGCGTCAGCCCCGCCACCAGATGCACGTCTGAGGCGCGCCGGGTCCGTGCTTCATGTATCAATTCTTCTACCATCATGGATATGTCCTCCCTCTATCCGCCGCCCAGGACCCGGTAAACCTCCTCGGCAGAGGTTGTTCCCTCCAGGACCAGCCTGCGGCAACTTGCAATAATGGGCTGGAAGCCGGCCGTATCCATGGCCTTCTCCAAATCCTTCAGCGACCGGGCGTGGATCGCCCGCCGCATGCCGGCGGTGAACTCCAGAATCTCAAAGACGCCCGTCCGCCCCCGGTAGCCGGTGCCGAAGCAGTCGCCGCAGCCCTCGCCCCGGTAAAATGTATAATCCCCCGGAGGCATACCCAGGGCGGCCGCCTCCTCCGGCGAGGGGGTGTAAGGCCGGCGGCAGTGGGGGCACAGCCGCCGCACCAGCCGCTGGGACACGATGCCCTTCAGCGCTCCGGCGATCAGGTATGGCTCCACGCCGATGTCCAGCAGGCGGTCGATGGAGGAGACCGCGTTATTGGTATGTACCGTGGACAGCACCAGGTGGCCCGTCATGGCCGCCCGCATGGCGATTTCCGCCGTCTCCCCGTCCCGGATCTCGCCCACCGCGATGACGTCCGGGTCCTGACGCAGTACCGAGCGCAGCACGCTGGCAAAGGTAAGTCCCGTCTTTTCGTTGATATGCACCTGGCACACTCCGCCGATGTGGTACTCCACCGGGTCCTCCAGAGACACCAGGTTGATCTCGTCGCTTTTGAGCCGGTCGATCATGGCGTACAGGGTGGAGGTCTTGCCCGAGCCGGTGGGGCCCACCATCAGGATGACCCCCTCGGTGGTGCGGTCCACCATGCGGCAGAACCGCTCCAGGTTTTCTCCCTCCAGGCCGATGCCCTCCAGAGTGGCCAGCTCCGGCAGCTTGCGCAGCAGGCGGATGACCACTTTCTCCCCGTGGATGGTGGGCAGGGTGGAGATACGCAGGTCCAGCGTCTCCTGCCGGACGGTGACGTTAGCCCGACCGTCCTGGGGCGTGTGCTTCTGGGCAATGTCCATTCGGGCCATGATCTTCATACGGGAGATAACTGAGTTCTGCAGCTTTTGAGGCACCGGGATGATAGGCCGCAGAATGCCGTCGATGCGCATGCGGATGGTCATGCTGTCCTCGCCGGGCTCCATGTGGATGTCGCTGGCCCCCTCAGTGCAGGCCCGATCGATAATGGAGTTCACCAGTCGGATGGCCGGGGCAGCGTCGGCCTCGTCCTCGTCCACCGCCATGGGCTGGGACAGAGCGGTGACCTCCGTCCCGCCGTACTGGCTTCCCAGCAGGTCCCGCTGCATATCCTCAATGGCCCGCATGGCCCCCTGGTTGCTGTACAGGTTCTGGACCGCCCGGTCCACCGCCGCCGAAGCGGCGATGAGTGGAATCACTCTGCGCCGGGTGACCGACCGGACTTCCTCAATAGCCACAAAGTTCAGGGGGTCCGCCATAGCCAGGTAGACGTCCGTCCGGGTCACACGGACAGGGACCACCCCGTGCTTTTTTGCAATGCTTTTAGGCAGGACCTGGGCCATTTCGGAGGGGATGCTGTAACCGTTCAGGTCGATGAACTCCACACCCAGCTGGCTCATCAGGGTATCGATGAGCTGCTTTTCGGTGATAAAGCCGTGCTTCTGAAGCACCGCGCCCAGCCGCTCGCCAGTACCCGACTGGATCTTTAACGCCTCGTTCAGCTGCTCCTTGGTGATAGTCCCGCTTTTAACCAGCAGGTCGCCTAATCGGATATATTTCATGATCCTCCCCCTGTCTAATCTTTCTTTGGATTCAGACACCGGACGCTCACGCCTCCGTCGGGTGTCCCGGCGCTGATCCTTCCGTCGGAGGTCTCAACCTTCAATGCAATGGTGAAGGTAATCTCATCGCCCGCACTGCCCAGAGTAATCTCCATCGCTGCCACCTTGTACGCTCCGCCTGCCCCGTAGGCCCCTGTGGACAAAATACGCTTTTCCCCGCTCCCGTTTTTCGCCACAATCTGACCCTTACCGTCCACTCCCAAGCCAGTATTTTCTCCATAGGAGTCGCTGTCGTAGGTAAAGGTCGTCCCGCTCCCATTGACATTCCGGGCGTAACGCAGGTCGTTGGCCAGGGCGTCCACGGCGGTAGACAGCAGCAGCTCCACCTCCGACTGGGCGGTCAGGTCCCGATAGCTGCGCACCGCCATCTGTAGCCCAGTGTTCAGCAGCAGGCCCAGCAGGATCAGAATAATCACCGCGCACAGCATCTCCACCAGGGTCAGGCCGCTTTCGCTGTTCAGCTTCTTTCTCATGGGGCCGCCCTCTTGTAGGAATACATCCCCCCGCCGCCGTAAATCTCAACGGGCAGGTCCTTTGTCACACTGTTTTTATTGTTTTGGATATTCACTTTTCCGGAGGTTCCCACCCCGCTCCTGGTCTCCGCGGCAGTGAGCGCCTCATAATGCTTCTGGTCCAGGCCCTTGGCCTCCCGGTCCATGTTGGAGGAGGCCATGATGCAGCCAAAGAGCAGGGTCACCGACAGGGCGGCGATAAGAATGGAGGCCAGCACCTCCACCAGCGTCTCCCCCCGTCTGTCTCCCAGCTTCTTCATCCGCCCGCCCCCTTTTTCACAATGTAGTCCAGAGTCCACCGGACAGGCCTGGTCTCATAGACGCCGTCTGCTGCCGGGCAGTCCAGGACAAGCAGATCTTCCAGCCTGTCATTGGCTGTCAGCGCCGCCTCCATGATGTAGTCCGGGTGGTTTGCCAGACAGGCCGTCAGCACGATCGCGCCGTCATCGCCCACAGAGACGACAATCTTCACCGGCTCCGTCAGGCCCCCGTAATCGACTGTGCCCGCATCCACCGTAAACTCCAGAGTATAGAGCTTCTCCGGCGGGCTGGCCGGCTTCTTCGGATCATATGTGTATTGGTCCACAGGGTTTCTCTGGCCCATGGATACCTCAAAATTGTCGCCATCTGCAAAAACGGCGTCCAGGTTTTTGTACAGGGGGAGGAGCTCCTTCAGTGTCCACTCAGTCGCGGCGGCATAATTTGTGCCTTTGGCGCGGACAGAGCCCTCCAGCCTGGTATAAATATGCTCATTCCAGCTCCAGCTGTCCTTGGTCCCGTCCGCATAAGTCTCTTCGTGCGTCCATTCTTTCTTCTGGTACTGATACCGCCCGCGGTACTCTACACCCTCCAGCTCATCGCAGATGATGGTTAGGGCGGAGGAGAGGGTGAGATACTTCTGCTGTTCCTCCCGGTTGCTGCGGATCTTTCCCGCATTGGAGGCCGCAGCCATCAGGACGGACGCCCCCACCATCATGCACACCAGCAGGAACAGCAGCGCCATCAGGATGGAAGCCCCCCGGCTGCTGTTCAGTTTTTTCTTCAGCGTTTCCAAAGGGGGCTCCCTCCTCTCTTACGGCGGGCCGTCCAGGGGCCGGTCCCTGCTCAGGCGGCGCAGAGGCCGCCCCCTAGGGCACGGGCTCCTCTTTCTTCTCAGGCGGCGGCACGGCGACGGTGAGCTCGTGGACCAGGCCGTCCATGGTCAGGGAGAGCTTCAGACTGGCATTCTCTGTGACCTCAGCATCAGGATCCACTTTTTTCAATGTGACGACGGTTCCATCCACCTTGACCTCAAAGCCTTCCAGAGCGCCCTCCGGAAGTCCGGCTTTCAGTTCCGTGGGCGCATAATCCTTAAAATCGGCGTACCAGACTCTGCCGTTCTCGTCCCACATGCCCTCCGGGAGATCCAGCAGGGTGACCGCGATCCGCTGAGATACGTTCTCCTCCGCGTAACCGTCCTTGGTGCAGGTATAGGTCACGTCCATCCACATCAGCTTCTCCGCAGCCTCTTCCCCTGTCCGGGTCAGCCTGACGGCGGGCTTTGCGTCCGGATCGTCCGGCGTTACTGCGGCAAGGGGCTGGCCCAGCGGCGCAACCTTAATATCGCTCAGCACGCCGCCGTCAATCGGTATGTACTCCTTGCTGCCCGGGACGGCGCCATGGGGCGTCAACTCCACGTCCACGGTATCGTTGGGGAAAATGCGCACTGTGCTGGGCCGCAGCTCCACCACGGCGGTCACATAGACGGTAACAGACAGGGAGTACTCCACGCTGTCCATAGTATACTTCACCGTTACAGCCGCTGGGGTATCGCTCTTTTTGAGGGCGGTTATGGTCAGGGTATTCTCCGCACCGCCGGGCTTCTCCGGAATCGACACTTGAATAATACCGTCTCCGCCCTCTGCCGACCAAATTCCATCGGTGGAAAAGCCTCCGCTCAGCTTCAGCTTTTCTGTGTATTCCCTTTGGGTAAACATATCCAGTTCAACAGGCTTTCCGCCCGCCTCCCGCTGAATGCCATTGAGCGTCCAGACACCGTAATGGACATTGAACTTCTTGCCATCCGATACACGGGTTTGGGTGAGTACGGTGGGGAAAGGATAATCCACTCCCTGCAGATCCGTCCGGTTCTGGGGCGCGTAGCTGTACCGGCCCGCCACGGCCAGTCCGCCCACCTCAGAGGTAACCGGGCTGTAAGGCTTCGTGGGTTGACCGGCGTTCAGCTTGTCGTAAATCTTCTGGCCGGGGTCGATATCCTCCAGATTCGCAAGCTGACGGTAGGTGACGGCCTGGACGCCGTCTGTCATTGCCGTCGCCGTGCCGCTCAGGTAGTAGTTGTTGGACAGTGGCACGTCTCTGCCGCTTCCGCCGTGGCCACCGATTTGATATACTGTATCAACTATTCTCCCCGCCGCAGGCAGGGTCAGGTAGCTGTAACAGTTTTTGACGCTGGCCGACCTGCTCTTATCTGCACCTGCCTCAAACGGCTCTACACCCGAACCGCCGATGATCCGCCCGACGTAGATCTTGGCGTTGTCCGCCTTTTCCGACACGATAATCTCTCCGCCGGCGTAGCAGTTGGTCACAGCGGCTGTTGTGGAGCCCACCAGACCACCCACGCGGATAGGCGCGTCCTTCATTCCTTTTCCATCCTGATCAGCAGCAGCTGAGTGGTCGCACAATATCTCTATTGTGGCGGCCGCCGTGCAGCCTTTCAGTTCTCCATCGGTCATCCCTACCAGGCCGCCGACAGCTCCGCCTGCGTCAAACTCGGCCGGATTCCACTGCGGACGCCAAGAGCCCGAATTATATCCTGCTTTATAGCGCGCATAGGTCGTCTCGTCCCGGACGGTGTAGCCCGCCACGGCGCAGTTGGAAATTTCGCTGTTCAGCGCCACGCCCGCCAGCACGCCGCCGGCGTACCAGCCATGCGCATCGTCTTTCAGCCTGGTAGAGTCGTCGTGCTTATCTTTACTCCTTCCTCTTACTGTTACTACGTCGTTCCCGGATTCAGAAAACATCACAATATCCTTCAGCGCAGCGTTTTTCACAACTCCGAAAAGACCCATCGTATTGATCTGGTAGTTGTTCTCGTTTATGCCAATACTGAAATTTTTCAGGGTATAGCTGCCGCCGTCGTAGGTGCCGCCAAACCAGCCGGACAGAGACATGTCACCGTCTCTGGCAAAGCCCTGCGCAATGGGGAAAAATACGCCGTCATCATTTTTTTCACCGGGAATATCGTAGGACTTCCTTTCCTTGACCCAGTCAATATCGTGGGTCTGGTCCCAATAATAGCTTTTGTTCAAATAGGGGAAGCGGTAAACCTTGTAATCTCCCAGGCCCACAGGCACGTCGGTATAGGCCGTGTCATACCAGTTGATATCCTGCAGCTGCATGCCGCAGCGCACCTGGTAGTGGTTGCCCGCCGTGCCGGGGGCCTCTTCAGACGCGCCGCCGGTCACGGTCAAGCCCCCTTTGTCCTTCACCGACATGGCGTCTGCAAACTGGGGATTGACAATAAACTCCACCTTGATGGTCTGATTTCCCTGGGTTCCGCTTTGAGACAGCGTAAAGGTTCCGCTGTTGGGATCAAGCACGCCGTCTTTAGTCTTTTTAAACAGGCACAGGCCGGACACGGCTCTTTTGGATCGATAATCATCCGCATTGTTATCAGCCCTCTTCGGCGCCTCACGGTAGGTATTCCAGCAGTGAAAAACATATCCGTCTACCAGAGCTGACAAGGCGTTTTCCGCATCGATTTCTCTTTTATCCGACCGCGAGTTTTCATCCCGCTTCAGATTCCCCGGCACCATATCTGTAAGCCCTAGAAGCTGTTTTCTTGAATCATATGGCACATACCCGGTATATCCGATATTGCTTACTGACAATGAGACAGCATCCTTGACCGTCTCCTGGGAATAATAGCCGTAACCGTAGTCGGTGACCACGCCGCTGTCGCTGTGGACCTGGGACAGATTTGTCTGCTTGGCAATGGTTTTTTTCACCGGGTCCACTGCCAGGGCGCTCATGTGGTAGGTCTCTCTGCCGTTAATCACCAGCTTCTCCCAGTAGAATATACCCATCTCACCCAGAGGCATAGGCTCGGGCCACTGGCCGTAATGAACATAATTTCCATTCTCGTCCTTTACGGCGGCAGGATAGGGATACTCCTTCTCCGGGTCCGGTTTCTCCCCCGTCCAGAGTACGCCCATTCCCAGCTCATCGGCCTTATCCCTGTTTGCCAGGTCCACGTAGACAGCAGAATTGGCCCTGTCGCCGTCCCGGCGATAGTTGGCGGCGTAGGCTGTCCCGCGATAGGCAAAGCTCCCCTGATCCAGGTAGGCCGTCCCGCTCTGTGTGCCGGCCCTCACGCCGCAGAAGCCGTAAGTCTCTACATTCTCGCCGCTGGACCGCAGGTCCACCGCTGCGTAGGAATTGGAAATACTCCCGTAGTTCCACCCCACAAAACCGCAGACACGGGCCGTTTTAATGGTAGCGTCCACCGCAGTGTCGATACGGCCCACCGCGTAGGAGGTGCTGACCGAACGAGAGGGGGCGTTCTCCCCCACCAAACCGCCGATGTAAACTCTGGCAAAGTTGTAGCATTCGGCACTGAGCTTCGCAAACTCCGCGGCGCAGTTTCGAATCGTACCATTATTCTGCCCCACAAGGCCCCCCACGTAGAGGTTTACGCCGGAGGCCTGCGCCTGGAGATTCGCCCCCGAAACGGCGCAATTATCCACTATACCTCCGTCGTTGCCGCCCACCAGGGCGCCCACGTACAGGCTCTCGGCAACGCTGCCCAGATGGGCTACCACCGGATTTTGGGGGTCCATCTCATAAACAATGTTGCGCAGCGTGCCCGTTGAGCAGCCGAAGAGACCCGCGTACCGGCGCTCCGCCGCCTCCTTGACGTCGGGCTCCACGTTTTTGATTTTGTGGAAATCTCCGTTGTAGGTCCCCGCAAAAGCCTCGCCGTATCTGCCGATGGGCTGCTGGGCATAGGGCTTCCCGCCTTTGGCCTGGACCAGGCCGTTATACCCGGTGTAGCGGGCGTAGTCCAGGTCCAGTATCTGACGGTATACGTCCCGGCGGGTATAGTACTCCTTAAACCGGCTCAGGTCGTACAGATGACGGGGGGTGCGGATTTTAATCTCCAACATGCCCTTTGCCAGATTGCCGGCAAGCTCCGCGACGTTGCCGGCAGTGACGCTGCCGTCCTTCGCGATAATGGGTATGGCCGTCTCGGCAAAGTGGGGATTGTAGAAGGCCCGCGCGTTCATGTTCACTGCATTCGTACCGCTGCCCGCACTGACGGCAATGTTCAAATACCGGTAAAAGCAGTCCTCGGCGTACTCGCTGTTAGACAACGACTCGGGCAGAGGAAAAACGCGCAGGTAAACAGGCTTGCCCTCCAGATTGGTCCAGTCGGTGTCATAACAATCCTTGTCAACCTGCTGCGAATAGACGCTGCCGGCCGTTTCTTCCGCTCCATCCCGGTACCAGGTACAGTCAACGGATACCGCACCCTTATTTTCCACGTCCTCCCGCCGGCACAGCACGGCGTAGCCGTCGGACAGGATGGACCCATGCTTTTTCGGGTCCAGGGTGTAGATATTTCCGCCTGAGACGCCGCAGAAGCCGTCCTCATACTGCTCATAGTAAACCAGACTGGTCCCCTTGAAATCTGTGGTCCAGTCGCCGTAATGGGGCATGTTCTTCAGACCGGGGTAGTCGTAAACGGTCAGCACCAGACCCTCGCGAAGGTTGTATGGGTAGCTCTGGCCGTCCGTCCCGGTTTTCCACCGGAAGCTGCGGGCGGTATCGTCGCCCTTCTCACTCCTGTCAACAATCGCTGCCATCCTGTTCTGGTTCGGGTCGGACATCTCGGAAAAGGTCAGGGCTTCTGTCCCGGCCGGCGCTGGATCAGTTGAAGCCCAATCCGCCGGCTCCAGGAAGTACGTATTTGTAAAGGAATCCCCCGAAGGGGCGCCCGTCAGGGGCGAAAAGTCGCCGCTCCCGATGCGCCGCACCACCGTGTATACGTTCTCTGCAGTGGTCTTTCCCTTGCCCAGGCACAGCCCGGCGGCCCCGCTCCCGCCCGTGACGTATCCCGCCGCGTAGCAGTCGATCAGCTCTACCGCTTTCCCCTCGGGCAGCTGACCGATCAGCCCGGCGGCGCTCTCGCCTCCGCTCAGGCAGCAGTCGGCGTAGGAGTAGCGGATCGTGAGATCGTTCGAATCATAATGGCCGATCAGACCGCCCGCCTCAGCCTCTCCATATACCAGCGTGGCGGCCAGGCAACGGCTTATCCTGCAGCTGCCCGTCATAAACCCAACCAGACCTCCGGCATATTTGCCGTATATGCCGCTGTCTTTGTATCTGTACCCATCCACGTCGCTGCCCAGCGCGTCCTTCAGGCCGACCGCACCCCCGTCCGTATCCCAATAGACCCGGCAGTTGCGAAATTCCGCCCCCTGATGGGCCTCGCCCATCAGCGCGCCGGCGTACCTTCCTGAAGCGGCACTTACACAGGCGTTTATCAGATATACATTGGAAACCGTCAGCGCCGGCTGATTGGAGGTCCCGGTCCCCATTCTGGAAAAGAGGCCGGCGTGGGTGTTGAATTTTGTTCCGCTTACGTACAGGTCCCGGAGTTCATTGGCCCGGCCGTCGTAGCTCTCCAGCTTCGGGTTGTAAATCGGGACAAAGTCATAATCCCCATATGTCTCGTTGCCTCTGCATCGGATATCGTCGGTCTGGACAGCGGAGGTCTTGTTTTGTACGCCGGAGCGGTAAAAGCCGGTATCCAGATTTTGCAGATGGCGCAGGCATCCGATGTAAGCTGTCTCTTCGCTGCTCCCCTCCTGGAACAGACTGTTATTTGTGTCGCTGGCGGACACCGGCGCAAAGGAAGTCCCATCCTTGGGTGTAAGCGTAGCAGTGACGGTAAAGTCGTCGCCGTTAGAGAAGCCGCCGCTCACGCCTAATTCGCTAAACTTCCATTCTTCTTTCGTCAGGCTGTCCAGCACCCAGATACAGCTATAGGACTTGCCGCTGGGATCGGGCTTTTCCTCTCTTTTGCGGTCGCCATATATTGAATCCTGTTTATTGGGATCCGCCAGATCAAGGTTCCCCAGCTTTACCGACAGTTCCGCCGGACCGGGGGCTCCTTTGTACCCGACTTCTACAGTGAGCTCCTCGCCATTTTTGATCCGCACCCAGAGCTTAACCTTGTCCGGAGGGGGATCGGGCTGAAAAATTCCGCTCTGGGCCGCCTGACCGCTGTACCAGCCCACCAGCATCTCGTCCTTCATTTTTAACCGCTCGGAACGGCTCTTGGCCCAGTCGGCATAAAACGCATCGAAACCGCCGTCTATAAGGCTGGACAGGGAGGACTCAGCGTAAAACACGTCGGTGACGCTGCCGCCATCCAGGTCGTAGACAATATAAAAATCGCCGTCCAGCAGGGCCGGGTCAATGCTCCCAAGGGTCAGCAGCTCTCCGGAATTCTCTACACCGGTTTTGGACACACAGTACAGTCCCGCCGCCTCACCGTCCCCGGCCCGTCCGGTCAGCTTTGTTGGCGTGCCCGCCTTACCAACCTGACTGTTCAACCTCCGGGCCCCGGACAGCAGCACCGCCCTGTTCTCGGCGGCCATATAAATCTCCCGGGCCGCGTTATCCAGCTCGGTGATCTTCAGCAAATCCCGGTAATGTGCCACAGACACCATGGAAATACCCAGCAGAATGATGAGGATTGCCACCACTGCCAGCATCTCCACCATGGAAAATCCACTGTTTCTGTTGTCTAAACATCTCTTTTCCATTACGCTACCTCAGACTCAAACAGACACCATTTGACAAAAAACCTCGCCGCACACCCGATTGGGTTACATAAAACCTTTTACCACATCCGACTCGGACATACAATGTATCGAAAATCTTTAATTTCCAATCGGTCAGCCGACGCTTCTGCCCTCCTACGGAACTCCGTCCCGCGCCTCCGCGGGAGGCGGAATATTCCCGAGGGACTATCGTTTCCGGCGGCCCGGAAACGATGGAGGGGGTACCCCCTCCAAATCCCGCTTGACACACCTGCGTTTCTCATGGTATCTTCATTGTATCAGATAAACTTCTCTTTTCTACACCATGTGAAAATTATGTGTTGGTTTGCGCAAAATCCGCACCCCAGGGAGGTTGTTCCCATGCTTAAAATCGCTTTCTGCGACGACGACGAAGAACAGCGCGCCGCCATAGTCCCGCTGCTGCGCGGGTACGCGGCGGCCCATCCTGAACTGACTGTCAAACCGGCCGTCTTTTCCTCTCCCCTCGCCGTGCTGGACGCGGTAGAGGACGAGGGTCCCTTTGACCTGTACCTGCTGGATGTGGTGATGCCGGAGTTGTCCGGAATCGACTTGGGACTCCGCCTGCGTGAGACAGAAAGCTCCGGGTTGATTATCTATCTCACCGTCTCTCCGGAATTCGCGGTGGACTCCTACGCCGCCCGCGCCTTCCACTACCTGATTAAACCTATTACCCCGGAACAGCTGTATCCAGTGCTGGACAGTGCGGCGGCGGAGCTGGAACGGCAGAAAGCCGCCTGTATCACGGTAAAGACAAAGGACAGCCTGCGCCGGGTACGGCTGGACGATATCCTGTACGCGGAATTGGCAAGCCGGTCGGTGCATTATTACCTGGCCAGCGGAGAGCGGCTGGACAGCGTGACGGTACGCGGCACCTTTCACGAGGTAATCGCCCCCCTGCTGGTCGATTCCAGATTTGTGCAATGCGGAGCCAGCTTCGCGGTCAATCTATTCTATGTCATCTCTGCGGAGAAAAGGTACTTTCTTCTGGACGGTGGAAAGCGGATTCCCCTGTCCCGGGCCTTAGCCGCTCAGGCCCGACAGAGATGGCTCAGCTACTGGCTGGGCGGAAGGGAATCCGTACAGCCGTAATCCCTTTGGGGAGAAAAAGGCGCTCTGTGTCCACGCCCTCATGGGCAAGCAGCCTGAGCTTTCTCTCCAATCCTCCCGCATAGCCGGTCAGGCTCCCGTTGGAACCTACCACCCGGTGGCAGGGAATGACAATGGAAACCGGGTTGTGTCCTACGGCTCCGCCCACCGCCTGGGCGGACATCCGAACAAGCCCCCGGCGGGCGGCGAACCTTTGGGCAATCTCTTGGTAGGAGACCGTTTCTCCATAGGGAATTTCGCACAGAAGCTGCCAGATCTCTCTTCGGAAATCGCTTCCCGCGGGCGCAAGGGGCAGTTCTCCAGCTACCGGCTTTTCCCCCGCAAAATAGCGGTCAAGCCAGCTTCCGGCCTGCCGGAGGACGGGAGAATCCGCCCACTCCCGCATCTCTTCTCCCAAAAAATCTGGAAAATATTTTTGACCCTCTATCCACACGCCAGTCAGTTTTCCGTCCCGCCCGGCCAGCAGCAGTCTGCCGACAGGGGAATCATAATACGATATATCTGTCATATCCCGCCTCCGTCCATAACTCCATCGGCACCGCCCTGAAATTGCAGTGTCATTTTTATTGTACCATACAATCTGACCGCTATCAAGCGGGCGGCCGCCGGGATTTTTGTACAAATCAGTTAAATTTTGAATCCGGTATCAGAACAGGCCCTTTCCCCCTCGGGCCGGTAAAATGCCTATCCTATTTCAAGCTGCACAGTCCTCCGGACACCGTTTATCCGGCTCTGGCGGACTGCTTTTCCTTTTCTGCTTTTTCGGCTTTCATCGCACGCATACCGGCCGACACAAGCTCCCTTATCATCTCTGACCGGGTGCAAGCATAGAAAAACTCCTTCTTGATAGAATCCAGCGGCGCTTCCATATCGGGCGCAATAGCAAACGTCATCCGTTTCGGTCCAGCAGCCATGGCATATGCCTCCTTTTTTAGTTCTGAACTTATGAACTCTATCGTATTATAGTTCATAGGTTCTGAACTTGTCAAGCCTTTTTACTTTTCGGGAGTCCACAGAGAATACCAGTTAACACGCTTTCCTCGCCAGGGGCAAGGGAAGCACAGATAAAATCTCTGTGCCCGAAACACTCCTTACTTCCCGCTTGACAGAACGTATGAACTTATGCATAATATGAACTGCAGGGAGGTGGCGGCGATGCCAACAGAAAAACCGCGCTACACAGTAATCGTTGATGAAGAAATGCTAAAAGAAATTGATGATTTCCGTTTTGAAAATCGCTTCCCCAGCCGTTCTGCCGCAACACTGGAGTTGATCCGAATGGGTATGAAGCAGCTGAAAAAAGAACGGGAAGAAGCAAAAAAGGCACAGGATACGCCCACCAAAGGAGGGCCATCCCTGACGTAACATTCCCTCCAGATAGGCCGACCGTGGAAAAGGCGGGGGCGTGCAATCGCACGTCCCCGCCTCAGTCTGTCAAAAAAGCTTGCAGAGCGGCTCATGGCTCCGCCGTCCCACGTCTGGAGTTCTCCGCCGCCGCCGCTACAAAGTCCCGGAACAGGGGATGGGCCCGGTTGGGCCGGGACTTCAACTCCGGATGGAACTGCACCCCCACAAACCAGGGGTGGCCGGGCAGTTCCACGATCTCCACCAGCTGTCCGTCAGGGGACAGACCGGCCAGAGCAAGGCCGGCGGAGGAGAGAGCTTCCCGAAAGCTGTTGTTGAACTCGTAGCGGTGGCGATGGCGCTCGGATACTTCCATGGCTCTGTAAGCCCGATAGGCCAGAGTGCCTTCCCCCGTCAGGACGCAGGGACAGGCTCCCAGCCGCATGGTTCCCCCCTTGTCAGTGATGTCCCGCTGGCCCGCCATCAAGTCGATGACCGGGTAACCGGTGGTCTGGGAGAACTCGCTGGAATGGGCGTCCTCCATCCCGCAGACGTGGCGGGCAAACTCCACCACCGCCATCTGCATCCCCAGGCAGATACCCAGGAAGGGAACCTTGTTCTCCCGGGCATACCGGATGGCGGCAATCTTCCCTTCGATTCCCCGGCTGCCAAAACCGCCGGGAACCAGGATACCGCCCGCATTCGCCAGAACTTCAGCGGCATTTTCGTCGGTAACTGTTTCGCTGTCCACCCAGCGGATATCTACCTTCACCCGGTTGGCGATGCCCCCATGGGTCAGGGCCTCGGCCACCGAAAGGTAAGCGTCATGGAGGGCTACATACTTGCCCACCAGGGCAATCTCCACCGTCCCGGCGGGATTTTTGGCCCGGTGGACCATGTCCGCCCACTCGGTGAGGTCCGGCGTACGGCCGGTCAGCCCCAAACGACGGATCACCGCATCGGACAGCCCCTCTCGCTCCAGCATTAAGGGCACCTCATAGAGCAGGCCTGCCGTCAGGTTTGGAATAACATTTTCCCGGGGAACGCTGCAAAACAGAGCGATTTTGTCTAAAATTTCCCCGGGGACCGGGGCGTCGCTGCGGCAGACGATGACGTCGGGCTGGATGCCGAGACTGAGCAGTTCCTTGGCCGAGTGCTGGGTTGGCTTGGACTTCAGCTCTCCGGTACCGGGGATGGCGACAATGAGAGAAACGTGGATGAACATTACATGGTTCCTCCCCCGTTCCGCCGCTACCTGGCGAATGGCCTCCAGGAAGGGCTGGCTCTCAATGTCTCCCACTGTGCCGCCAATCTCCACAATGGCCGCGTCGGTATCCGGATTGTCCAGCGTGTAGATGCTGCGCTTGATCTCGTCAGTGATATGGGGAATGATCTGGACGGTGCCCCCCAGGTAGTCCCCCCGGCGCTCCCGGTTGAGCACGCTCCAGTATACCCTGCCCGCAGAGATGGAGGAGTTCACCGTAAGGTTTTCGTCGATGAAACGCTCATAGTGACCCAGGTCCAGATCGGTTTCCGCCCCATCGTCAGTAACAAAGACCTCCCCGTGCTGGTAGGGGGACATGGTGCCCGGGTCCACGTTAAGGTAGGGATCCAGCTTCTGCACCTTCACTCTCAGGCCCCGCTGCTTCAAAAGCCGGCCCAGGCTAGCCGCCGTGATCCCCTTGCCCAGCCCGGAGACCACGCCTCCGGTCACAAAAATATACTTCGTCATTCCTCTCCCCCTCCGCCGGTCACAGGCCCCCGGTCAGCCGTTTCATCGCCTGAACATAGGCCTCCTCTACGCCGCCCAGGTCCCGGCGGAACCGATCCTTATCCAGCTTTTCACCGGTCCCGGCGTCCCACAGCCGGCATGTGTCCGGGCTGATCTCGTCGGCCAGTACCACCGTCCCGTCCTTTAGCCGGCCGAACTCTATCTTAAAGTCCACCAGAATGACACCGCCGGACGCCCAGATATCCCGAAGCAGTCCGTTAATGGCAAAGGCGTACCTCCGGATCAGGGCCAGCTCCTCCCGGGAGGCCAGACCCAGCGCCAGCGCGTGGTCGTCGTTGAGCAGGGGGTCGCCCAGCTCGTCATTTTTATAGGAAAGCTCCAGCACGGGCGCGTCAAAGGCCGCTCCCTCCTCCACACCATATCGTTTGGAGAAGGAACCTGCCGCAATGTTGCGCACGATGACCTCCAGGGGAATAATGGACACCCGCTTCACCAGAGTCTCCCGATCGCTCAACTCCCGGACCAGGTGGGTGGGGACGCCCCGCTCCTCCAGCCTGGACATGAGCAGATTGCTCATTTGATTGTTAATAACCCCCTTGCCCGGGATGGTCCCCTTCTTCAGCCCATTGAACGCGGTTGCGTCGTCCTTGTAAGAGACAATGAGCAGCTCCGGGTCCTCCGTCGCATAAACCTTTTTTGCCTTGCCCTCATAGAGCAGTTCCCGCTTTTCCATAGCGCTCCTCCTCGCTTCTCTATCCGCGGACAGCTCCCTATACCCCGCTGCCACCGTAGTTAGCCAGCACCCGGGCGGAGGGGTCGTCTACGTCGCAGCCCTCCCAGCTTCGGTTTGGCATCCAGAAATCCGCCACCATACCGCTCTGCCCGGGGTAGTATTTCTCAAAAATCTCCCGATAGAGCAAAGATTCCTTGGTGAAAGGCCGGGCATGACTGTATTTCTGCCGCAGGGACTCATACTCCCCGTCGGTGTAGAGGCTCCCGGCATACTCCTTCAAGTCGTCCACCAGGGAGTGGCCCACCGCGTCGGAGAAGGCCGCCTTCTCCCGCCACAGGATGGTCTCGGGCAGCCAGTCCCCCTCGAAGGCCCTGCGCAGCAGGTACTTGCCCTTGCCGTAGGTGTTCAGCTTCTTCTCCGGGGCGATGGACATGACATACTCCACAAAGTCCAGGTCACCAAAAGGCACCCTGGCCTCCAAGGAGTTGGAGGAGATACACCGGTCGGCCCGGAGCACATCGTACATGTGCAGCTCCCGCACCCGCTTTTCCGCCTCCTCCTGGAATGCCTGAGCCGAGGGGGCGTAGTCGGTGTATTTATATCCGAAGAGCTCATCGGAGATCTCTCCGGTGAGGAGCACCCGGATATCTGTCTGCTCATGGATGGCCCTGCAGATAAGGTACATGCCCATGCTGGCCCGGATAGTGGTGATGTCATAGGTACCCAGCAGCTCCACCACCGTCTCCAGAGAGGACAGCACGTCCTGTCTGGTAATAATGATCTCCCGGTGGTCGCTGCCGATGTAGTCTGCCACCTCTCTGGCGTATTTCAGGTCGATGGCATCCACGTCCATGCCGATGGCAAAGGTCCTGATGGGCGTTTTGCTCCTTCTGGCGGCAATGGCGCACACCAGGGAAGAGTCCAGCCCGCCGGACAGGAGAAAGCCCACCCTGGCGTCGGCCACCAGCCGCTTCTCCACCCCGGCAATCAGCTTCTCCCGGACGTTGGCGCAGATCACATCCAGATCGTCATGGCAGACCCGGTCCGCCTTGGCGATATCCCGGTAGTGCACGAACCTGCCGCCCTTCCAGTAGTGCCCCGGCGGGAAGGGTCTGATCTCCCCGGAGACCAGATCCAGCAAATTTTTGGGCTCGCTGGCAAAGATGACGGTCCCATGGCCGTCATAGCCATAGTAGAGGGGACGGATGCCGATGGGGTCACGGGCGGCGATGAACTCGTCTGTACGGCTGTCGTAAAGGATACAGGCAAACTCCGCATCCAGCATGGCGAACATCTCCACACCGTACTCCTGGTACAGGGGGAGAAGTATCTCGCAGTCGGAGCCGCTCTGAAAGGCGTAGCCCTTCCTCTCCAGTTCCGCTCTCAGCGCCTCAAAGCCGTATATCTCCCCGTTGCAGACGGCCAAGCTGCCGTCCAGGGCAAAGGGCTGCATCCCCTCTGGCGTCAGACCCATGATGGCCAGCCGGTGAAAACCCAGCAGCCCCTCCCCCGCCCGGACCACCCGACTGTCGTCCGGCCCCCGGCTTTTGGTGCGGGCAAAGCCCGCCTGAAACGCGTCCAGATCGGCCACAGGGCCGCAATATCCGATGATAGAACACATAATTTCCTCTTTCCGCCCATTGGCGGCCCCGGCGGCGGGATGGCGCCGTCAGGACCGGGGCTTATGTTATCTCACTCCAAACAGCAGCTCGCCGTAGGTGGGGAATGGCCAGTACTTTCTGGCGGTAAGGGTCTCGGCCTGGTCGCAGGGCAGGCGCAGTTCCCCCATTTTGGGCAGCACCGTGTCACGGATCAGTTCTGACTCCGTTTTGATATCCCCGGCGGCGGACAGGGCCAGTACGGCCTCCTCCAGATCCCCGGCCCTGCGGGATATCTGACCGGTGAGAGCGGACAGCTTCTTTACCAGCTCGACCTCGTACTCGCAGGGGCAGTCAGGAATCAGTTCTTTTTTGGCAGCGGCAGCCCGGGCGGTATCCAGCGCGAAGGCCTGGACCGCGGGAATGATCTCGGTACGTGCCATATCTACCATGGTATCCGCCTCAATGACGATGGTCTTGCAGTAGTTTTCCAGCGTCACCTCACAGCGGGAAACCAGTTCCGCCTTGGTCAGCACCCCGTGGCTGGTAAGCAGCTTTACGTTCTTCTCATCCAATAGGTGGGGCACGCAGTCGGGGGTGGTACGGAAATTCATCAGGCCCCGCTGCTGGACGGCCTCTCTGGTCCAGGCATCGTCGTAGCCGTTTCCATTGAAAATAATCCGCTTGTGGTCCTGGATAGTCTTGCGGATCATAACTTGAAGAGCCGCCTCAAAGTCCTCCGCCCCCTCCAGACGATCAGCATAAACCTTCAGACTCTCGGCTACGGCAGTATTTATCATGATATTGGCGCAGGCAATGGAGTCAGCGGAGCCCACCATACGGAACTCAAACTTATTGCCGGTAAAAGCAAATGGGGAGGTGCGGTTGCGGTCGGTGGTGTCCCGGCGGAACTTGGGCAGCACGTCCACCCCCAGCCGGACCTTTCCGGTGTCAATACTTGTATAAGGGGCGTCGTGCTCAATGCAACCCAGGATGGCAGCCAGCTCATCCCCCAGGAACATAGACACAACGGCGGGGGGCGCCTCATTGGCCCCCAGGCGGTGGTCGTTGCCGGCGGTGGCTACCGAGATACGCAGCAGATCCTGATAGTCGTCCACCGCCTTGATGACAGCGCACAGGAACAGCAGGAACTGGGCGTTCTCATAGGGGGTCTGACCGGGAGAGAGGAGGTTAAGTCCCGTGTCGGTGGCCAGAGACCAGTTGTTGTGCTTGCCCGAACCGTTCACCCCCACAAATGGCTTCTCGTGAAGCAGGCAGACCAGCCCGTGGCGGGCGGCTACCTTCTGCATAATCTCCATAGTCAGTTGGTTATGATCGGTGGCGACATTGTTGGTAGCGTAAATGGGAGCCAGCTCGTGCTGGGCAGGAGCCACCTCGTTGTGCTGGGTTTTAGCCAAGATGCCCAACTTCCACAGCTCGTCGTTCAAATCTTCCATGTAGGCGGCCACCCGCGGCTTGATAGCGCCGAAGTAATGGTCGTCCATCTCCTGGCCCTTGGGGGGCCTGGCCCCGAAGAGGGTCCGTCCGGTAAAGCGCAGATCCCGGCGCTTCTCCCACATTCTGGCATCCACCAGAAAATATTCCTGCTCCGGACCTACGGCAGGGAGCACCCGCTTGGCCTCGGTGTTGCCGAAGAGCCGCAGGATGCGCAGGGCCTGCCTATTCAGCGCCTCCATGGAACGCAGGAGAGGCGTCTTTTTGTCCAGGGCCTCCCCATTATAGCCGCAGAAAGCGGTGGGAATGCACAGAGTACGGTCCTTGATGAATGCATATGAGGTGGGGTCCCAGGCGGTATAGCCTCGGGCCTCAAAGGTGGCCCTCAGCCCCCCGGAGGGGAAGGAGGAGGCGTCTGGCTCCCCCTGAATCAGCTCCTTGCCGGAGAACTCCATAATCACGCCCCCGTCCGGAGAGGGAGAGATAAAGCTGTCGTGCTTCTCGGCAGTGACGCCGGTGAGGGGCTGGAACCAATGGGTAAAGTGGGTGGCGCCTTGGGCGACCGCCCAGTCTTTCATCGCGGCGGCCACGGCGTTAGCCACCCCAATATTCAGTCTGGCTCCCTCGTCAATGGTCTTTCTCAGGGACTGGTATACCTCAGCGGACAGATTGGCCTTCATCACCCTGTCGTCAAACACCAAACTTCCGAAATATTCCGGTACTATTGCCATTTTCACTCACCCTTTCATTGTTTTGGCCCTTCTACAGGGACGGCTTCCGTGCCGCTCCTTTGTCGCCGGTCCCGCATATGCGGGGCGGCACAGAAGCCGCCCCTTCCATGCAAAAAAGAGGCAAAGACGCCTTTCAGGAATTAACCCAAAAGACATCTTTGCCTTTATGGACGCATTATACGCCTGCGCATGGCGGCTGTCAACTGTTTTTTTCGCTCTCTTAAATTTATGTTTCAATGGTGGAAAAATGCTCCGCCGTATGTTATAATACTTGGGAATTTCAACAAAGAAAGGTGGACGCCACCATGAAGTATACCAAAGAAGAGGTCATCCAATACGTCCAGGAGGAGGAAATCGCCTTTGTCCACCTGGCCTTCTGCGACGTGTTCGGCCGGCAGAAGAATATTTCCATCGTCTCCGCCGAACTGCCTCGGGCCTTTGCGCATGGCATCGCTTTCGACGCTTCGGCCATCACCGGCTTCGGGGACGAAACCCGGTCCGACCTGCTCCTTCGTCCTGACCCGGACACTCTGATGCCCCTGCCATGGCGGCCGGAGCACGGCCGGGTGGTGCGCATGTTCTGCTCGGTGGTCTACCCGGATGGGCGGCCCTTCGAATGTGACACCCGCACCCTCCTCCGGGATACCGCGACCCGGGCGGGAAAACAGGGATACTCCTTCCTCTTCGGCGCAGAGCAGGAATTCTATCTGTTCAAACGGGACGAAACCGGCCGGCCTACCAAGCTTCCTTACGATACAGCGGGCTACATGGACATTGCTCCCGACGACAAGGGTGAGAGTATTCGCCGGGAGATATGCCTCACACTGGCCCAGATGGGCATTTCCCCCGAGTGCTCCCATCATGAAGAAGGACCGGGACAGAACGAAATCGATTTTCGCTACTCCGACCCCCTTACCGCAGCGGACAATGTAATGACCTTTCAGGCCATCGTAAAGTTCATCGCCGAGCGCAACGGCCTGTATGCCGACTTTTCCCCCAAGCCCCTGGCGGAGGCTCCGGGCAGCGGCTTTCACATCAACATGTCTGTGAAGGGCCCGGACGACCGAGACTATCTGCCCCAGATGGTGGCGGGAGTACTGGATCGGATGGAGGATATGACAGTATTTCTCAACCGGTCGGAGGACTCTTACCGCCGTTTCGGCGGCCACAAGGCCCCCCGGTATATCTCCTGGTCCCGGGAAAACCGCTCCCAGTTAGTGCGCATCCCCGCCGCCGCAGGAGAATACCGCCGGGCAGAGCTGCGCTCCCCCGATCCTGTCGCCAACCCCTACCTGGCCTTTGCCCTGATGATCCAGGCAGGGCTACAGGGCATCAAGAAAAATATGGAACTGCCCCCCGCCGCCGACTTTAACTTCTATCAGGCAGCTCCAGAACTCCTGGCCCAATTCAGGCCCCTGCCCCAAAGCCGTACGGCAGCCATTCAGGCAGCGAAATTCAGTCAGTTTATCGCAAAAGCCGTTCCAGACGCTGTGGCGGCGGAATACTTTAAATAACGCCGGTTTGGGCGAAAGGAGGGGGATGTGCATGAGCTTACAGGAACGGGTATACAGTGTGCTGATCGTATCGTCCTCGGAGAAATTCCAAGGCTCCCTGCTTCCTCTCCTACCCGAGGCTTCCTACTCCCCCATTGTCACTGCCGCCAGTGTGGGGACGGCAGAGCAGGCCAGAAACCTGCGGGATTTCGATTTTATCTTTATCAACTCCCCTCTGCCTGACGATGCAGGCCTCCGATTTGCCATCGACTGCTGCCGGAACGGCGGGACAGTAACAGTGCTCTTCACGGCGGCGGCGCTGTATGATCAGGTGCTCACCAAGGTAGCGGAGCATGGAGTTTTCGTCCTGCCCAGGCCTATCCCCAGGAACGCCATCCTCCGTGCGCTGAACTGGATGACCGCCGCCCGGGAGCGGCTGCGGGGATACGAGAAAAAGGCAAGGCCCATTGAAGAGAAGATGGAAGAGATCCGTTTGGTAAACCGGGCCAAATGGCTGCTTATCAGCGAGCTGAAGATGTCCGAGCCAGACGCCCACCACTACATCACCCACCAGGCCATGGACCGGTGCATTTCCAAAAGAGAAGTGGCGGAGGAGATTGTCAGGCTGTACACCTGAGCACCTCAGATGCAGTCCTGACGCAAAATCTTGGCAAATGTCAAGAAGAAATTGGACAAGTAAAGGGTTGGACTTTACAGAAAAAAGAGAAATAGGAGAGGGTGAGATCCCGTGCAGTAAGCCGCAAACAGGGCTCGTCGTTTTTCATCCAATTTTCCCTACTTCCGCTTTTTGCCGCCTAAGGGCGGCGGGATATTGGCCAACCTTTTTTGCCGCCTAAGGGCGGATCGAAAACACTCAGTGAACGTAGCCATAAAAAAAGCAAAATTAAAGCCCAAGCCACAGAATTGAACTGCACCCCATTTGTTAGACAAGTATGGTATACTATCTAACGAATGGGGTGTTATATTATGCCAAAAGGGAAACCGAACAACCTGTCAGCGCCAGTGATAAAATGTAAGAAAAGGCCGAGGAAAAAATGTAA
>CANEFX010000024.1 GCA_947426945.1 uncultured Bacillota bacterium | reverse complement strand
CGGCCTCTCACGCCGCAAACATGGGTTCGATTCCCGTACGGGTCACCACTCAAAAGCAAGTTGCGGATCGTTCGCTTTCATATAAATGTAAAAGCTCACTCCCTTCACTGCTTTTTCGTTCCAAACTTCAAACGCTTCGCTGGTTTGAAGTTTGGTGGCGAGGAAAACTTAATAATGGTTTTAGTCACTTCGGTGATTAAAATAGTAGGTGCTGATTAGGGCGAGGGTCCACCCGTTCCCATTCCGAACACGGAAGTTAAGCTCGCTTCTGCCGAAAATACTTGTCTGGAGACGGACCGGGAAGATAGGTAGTGCCTACACAAAGCGGAACAGTTGTGAGACTGTTCCGCTTTTTTGAATCAATTTAAGAGGCGGCGGATGGATGTCACGCAAGGAATTGTATCGGAATGCAAAGGGGGCATTTGCTTATCTGTGCAGGTGCCTGGGCCTTTTTTTGATGAGCATTCCATGGATGATTCTGGTAAAGCCGGTTACCATTCGATTCCTGCCGGCATTTTTTGCGGCGGGCGCTTTTGTATCGCTGTGGTCCAAGCGGGATGCGGTGCGGGACCTTCTGGAGGGCCGGACCGAGACACTTCGCGGGCATGTTGTCCGGCGGGAGCTGGGGGACTGCACAAAGCATTTGTGGGCGGAGTACCTGTTTCTGGACACAGAGGCGGGGACGCAGCGAATGATTTTCTTTTCTGCCCCCGCCAGTGCGGGCATACCGGGACTGCTGGACAGTCCGCTGAACCTCTATTATCTGCCCCGCAGCAAAATAATTGTCCGGGTGGAGGTGCTGGAAAAACCGGACACGCCGCGGCACCGCTCGAAGGAGTGGCACGGAGAACGTCCGCAGCGGGAAGAAAAGCTGCGGCAGGTGATTGCGCCAAGCCTATGTAAGTGGCAGGAAAGATATTGGTTTTGGGAGGATTTGTTCATAAGTGCGCCAATCGTTTTGTTTCTGGTTTGGGGAATTGTCGGCATGATCTGCGATTAGAAATAGTTCGCACCCGTCCTAAAATTGGGCGGGTGCGTTAAACTATTCTGTCATACTGCCCGACCCGCCCATGAGGGCGGTGAGCTTTTCAATGTGCTCCAGGGGGAAGGGAGGCAGGGTGAGGGGTTTCAGGGCGATAGACATCAGCTTCATGGGGTTGTCGTCTGCGGCGATACGGTTGGAATCCAGCTTGCCGCACCGGCGGCACCGATGGATGACGGCCCATTCGCCGCCCTTGCGGACCCAGACCCCAATGGGCTCCATAATACCGCCGCAGTCAGAGGCTCGGTCGCCCGGCTCTTCGTCCACGTGCAGGCTGCTCAGACAATTGGGGCAGTGGTTCCGGTGGGCGCTGCCCGCCGCCTCGGGGACGACAGGGCGCCCGCAGACTCGACAGGTAAAGGTATCATGACAAGGATGGGTCTTATAATAACCTTTTTCAAAAGTTTTTCGCTTGTTCTCCCGATTCATGGGAATTTCCTCCTAAAAGTTTTGATGCTTTTGGGAGGTCGGCTTTTGGGTGCAAACCTCCCGGTTTAACCCGCAAGCTCCGAATTAAAATAGTTTTTCATAGTCGTTCCTCGTTTTAAAGATTTTGTTGTGCCGACCACAACGTGGTGTATTATAGCACAGATTAAAACTCCTTGCAATACCGCAGGTCGATGAGTACTGTATCTGGCGTCAGCGCCACCTCCAGGCTGTGCCCGTCCCAAGTGAAGCCATGCATTTCGTAGAAGCGTCGGGCGCGGTCATTTTGCTGGAGGACGTAGAGGAAACAGCCGGGAAACCCTGCTGCTTTCAGTCGGCGCAATATCTCGTCCATCACAATAGAGCCGTAGCCCTTCCTCCAGGAGTCCGGGTGGGCGTAGAGGGAGACCAGTTCCCCCCAGGCGGCCAGGTCGGGGGAACTGAAATTGCAGACGGTGTCCCCGGCGGCATGGTCCACCCGGGCGGGGCCGTAGGTGGCGCAGCAGAGGGGGAGGTCTCCGTCATAGAGCAGAAGCCCGCGGTAGACGCCCTCCTGCCAGTTCTGACGGAAAACCGGGACCCAGCGGCCGTCGGTGATTTCTCCGGATAGAAAGCTGTCCGGAATATACCCCTGGTAGGCGGCCCGCCAGCCTAGGGCGTGGAGGAGGGACATATCTTGAAAGTGTTTCTCTGTGCAGGAGTTGACCAATTGTAATTTACCCAAAACAATATCACGCCTTGTATAAATAGTGGACGGCCATTGGCCGTCCACTATTCTACCCCAATCGGACGATTTGTTCAATAGGCAGGGAGCACAGCGCTGCCTGGGCCTCACTGCGCAGGCCGTGCTCGGCATTGATGGCCTCCATAATGGGGCTGCGAAGCTTGGTGGGGACCACGATGGCAACCACCTCCCGCTCGGCTTTCAGTTCTACCTCATAGGCCTGCTCCAGCTCCTCCCGGCCGGACAGGCGGCCTTTAATGACGGTGCCTCCTCGGGCCCCGTGGGCTTTGGCGGTGGCCATGACGTCGTCTGTGCAGCCCTGGGCGCACACTACCAGAATCAGGCTGTTTTCAGTACGTTCCACAGTGTTTCCCTCTTTCTCCTTTAAACTCTCGGCGCGATAGGCGGCCAGGTTGGCGATCAGGCTGTTCAGGCCGGATACGGGGATGGAGACCACGATTCCGGCCCCGCCGGTGTGGCCCCGCAGCTCGTTATCCAGGGCGTGGAGCAGTTTTTTTGCGGCTGAGGCTGCGGCAAAGCTGATAACCACATCCTTTTCACTGGATCCAAGACCCAGAATATCCATAATTTCCGAGGTAGCGGTTCCCTTGCCCGCGCACTGGATATGGATAGGGACCTGGTGCTTGTGACAGAGCCGCCGCATAGCGACTCCCTGTCCCCGCTCCACAATGGAGAGGATCACTTTCATTGCTTCCATGGCGATCCCTCCTCTCAGTCAAAATAGAGGACCATGTCCTCCACACGTTCCATACGGGAGCGCAGGCGGCGGCGGGCCAGCTTGTGGCGCAGGATGCTGGACAGGCCCATCACCTGAATGGTCACCAGGGGAGTCATAGCCACCATGGCCACGATGCCGAAGGCGTCGGTCATCATATTGCCTCCCAGGGCATGGCAGGCGCCCTGGGCGAAGGGGAGAAGAAAGGTGGCTGTCATGGGTCCGCTGGCTACGCCGCCCGAGTCAAAGGCGATGCCGGTGAAAATGCCGGGCACCACGAAGGTGAGGCCCAGGGAAATGGCGTAGCCGGGAATCAGCAGCCAGAAGATGTTCAGCCCGGTGAGCACCCGCACCATGGCAAGCCCCACCGAGACGCACACGCCGATGGAAAGGGCCAGCCCCATGGCCCGGTGGGAAATGGAGCCGTTGGATATTTCCTCCACCTGCTTTGTAAGGACAGCTACGGCGGGCTCCGCCTTGACGATGTAGTAGCCGATCAGCATGCCGATGGGGATGAGCAGCCACTTGGAGGCGCCGGCGGCGATGGTGGCGCCGATGAGCTGGCCGGCGGGCATAAAGCCCACGTTCACCCCGCAGAGGAAGAGAACCAGCCCCACATATGTATACAGCAGGCCGGTGCTGATGCGCATGAGCTGGCCTCGCTTAAACCGGCGGGTGATAACCTGAAAGACCAGAAACAGCCCGGCGATGGGCAGGAGAGCCTTGGCCACCTCACCCAGATAGGTGGGGAAGGACTGAATAAAATATCGGGCCGCCTGGGCGGTGTTTGGAATGGTGGGAATAACGCTGAGGTGGGAGGCGGCTTCCTGGGGTTTGTAGATAATGCCCAGCAGCAGCACGCACAGGATGGGGCCGATGGAGCACAGAGAGATCAGGCCGAAGCTGTCGCTGGCGGAGTTTTTATCGCTGCGTGTGGAGGCAATACCCAGACCCAGGGACATGATGAAGGGGACGGTGATGGGTCCGGTAGTAACTCCGCCCGAGTCGAAGGAGACCGGGATAAAATTCCCCGGGGCGGCGGCGGCCAGAGCGAACACGATGAAATAAAACACCAACAGCAGCCGGCGCAGGGGGACGCCCCGCTGGATGCGAAGGGTGGCCGCCACCAGAAACAGCCCAACTCCCACCGCTACAGTGAGGATCAGCACCGTATTGTCAATGGCGGGCACCTGGTTGGCCAGGACCGTCAGGTCGGGTTCGGCCATGGTGGTCAGCACGCCCAGCAGAAGATAGACAATAACGGGGATGAGCAGATGCTTGCTTTTGCTTACCGTGACGCCTACCCCCTCCCCCATGGGGATCATGGACATATCCACACCCAGGGTAAACAGGCCCATACCGCCCACCAGCAGGATGGCTCCGAAGAGAAACAGGACCAGGGTGCCCGGGTCCAGGGGGGCGATGGTGATGGACAGCAGAAATACGATGGCCGTGATGGGCAGCACCGAGGCCATGGACTCCTGGATCTTTTCCTTGAGCTGTTTATTTAAACGCAACGATTTAGCTCCTCTCAGCTTGATGCTTCCATTATACAGGAAAGGA
This sequence comes from uncultured Bacillota bacterium, assembly GCA_947426945.1. Taxonomy (GTDB): domain Bacteria; phylum Bacillota; class Clostridia; order Oscillospirales; family Oscillospiraceae; genus Lawsonibacter. Next base: position 32,582 of record CANEFX010000024.1, on the reverse strand, counting down.
AAGAAAATGCCCAGTCTCTTTATAGAATCTTTATGCGGGATATCCTTTTTTAATGGCCGGCTCCGTGCGGGGAAAGAAATACCGGGCCGGAGGGCGGAAAAGTAAAAAATAAGGATTGTATTTTGGAGAGGAAAGAAATATAATAGAGAAAAGGAACTGGACGAAAAAGAAATCATTAGGAGGAAATTAAGGATGGCCGTAGAATACAGGAACTTGATGGAAGATTTTGTCATACAGAATCTGGACGTGGTGATGGAAGGAGCGGGCTGCTGCACCTGCGACGCCTGTAAATCAGATGTTGCCGCCTATACGCTGAACCACCTGACACCCCACTATGTGGCTACCCGGCAGGGCCGTCTGATGGTCAAGCTGCAGAGCTATGAGCTGCAGTCCCGGGCCGACGTGGTGGCCGCCATCAGTGAGGCCGCCATGGTGGTGGGACAGAATCCCCGGCATGGACGCAGCTGAAGGACTGGCTCCGCTGAAAAGGCGGAGCCGTTTTTTGTAAATATCCCCCCGGCATGTGTGCCGGGGGGATATTTATTATGGATTCAGGGTCAGGTAATCCGCCGACACATAGCCGATGGCGGCCTGCTGGTCGGCGTTGCGGAAGAGAATCTGATACCAGCCGTTCTCTTGGCCCAGGACTACTACCCGGTCTCCGTTGAGCAGGCTGCCCATCCGGCCGAAGGTGGTGCCGGGACCGGAGCGAACATTCAGGCCCAGCTCCGCGTTGGTGACAGTGCCGGTGCTGGCGGCGCTCTGGCAGATGATTGAGCAGGAGGAGGACAGGCCGTTCCAGGAGGCGGTGACGGTGACGGTTTTGCTCCCCGTGCCGGGATAGAGGTTGGTGACCATGCCGCCGGAGGTGACGGCCGCGGCGCCGGGGTCGCTGCTGGTCCAGGTGATGACGGCGCTGTCAGGGCTGGGCAGGATGGAGGCCTTCAGAGTGACGCTTCCGCCGGAACCCAGAGTCACCTGGCTCTGGTCCAGGGCCAGCTTGTGGCCGTCGGGGGAGACGGGAGTGTCAGGTGCGGGGGGATCGACAGGGACGTTGGTGATGGGGGTGTGCTCCAGCACCCGGTAAATCAGAGAGGCCATCTGGGCCCGGGTCAGGGTGCTTTTGGGGTCAATGGCCCCCGAGCTGCCCGAGACAAGCCCCTGAGACACCAGGGTGGCCACGGCTGTTTGGGCATACCCGGCGATCTTGTCCCTGTCCTGGAAGCCGTCCAGGGCGGACAGAGAGGCGTCAGGGCAGTTCTTGCCGATGAGGGGCAGGAAGCGATGCAGCAGGGAGAAGGCCTGTTCCCGGGTAATGTGCTTCCGGGGGGAGAACTGCCCGTCGCCGGTGCCGGAGGCCAGCCCGCAGTTCTGGGCCCAGGCCAGGGCGGTGTAGTAGTAGTCGTCGGGGGACACGTCGGTAAAGGTGCAGGGCTGAGTGACTTCCGGCTTGCCCGCAGCGTTGTAGAGCATCAGGATAAAGTCGCCCCGGCGCATGGGGTTTCCCGGTCCGAACTGGGTAGAGCTGACGCCCCGGACGATACCCTTGGCGTAGCAGTATTCCACTGCGTCGTAGGCCCAGTGGCCGGGGGTGACGTCCTCGTGGACATAGGCCCGGGAGATTTGGACGGTCCGGCTTACACCACCGGCGGAGAAGGTGATGGAGCCGTCCTCGGGATTTTCGGCGGCGGTGAACAGGCCGCCGGGGTCCACCGTGCCCACATTGCCCTGGGTGGTGACGGTGACGGGACCAAAGTCCCGCAGGGCGGTGCGGCCCCAGTAGCTGCCCGAGGCAGTGAGCTGGATCTGCTCGCCCCCCTTTACGGTCAAGGCGGTGAGGGCGGCCGCGCTTCCGGCCCGGCCAATCTGCAGGTCGGTGAGCTGGTCCACTACATGGAGCTGAAAGCGGCCGGACAGAGTACCGTCAGATACGTAGATGGTATCGGTGCCCCGGAAGGGGCCGGCGGTGTAGAGGCCGTTCTGGAAGGTCCCCAGACCCTCCTGGGAGTAGTAGGCCGGCGCAGGCAGGCTGACGGCTACCGGGTTGAGCCCCCGATCTATAGCCGTGGGCTGGGCCAGCAGGAGAGAGGAGCCAGCCAGCACGACCTGTCCGTTGTCGGAGGAGGTCAGCGCCGCGGCCCGTCCGTCTCCCCGCTGGTCGGTGACCAGCAGCAGATAGGAGGCGCAGCTCCTGGCCCGGCCGTCGGAGGGCTTGTTCTGCATGGCGGGGCCCGTCTGCCCCGGGACCCACACGGACAGGGAGGTAGAGCCGCCGCCGTCCAGGTTAACCACTGTGGTGCAGCCCTGATTGAGCAGCTCTTCCGCCAGATTATACTGGGACAGGCCCACGGAGTAACCCGACTGCCGGCCGTCTACAGCGTAGAATACCATGGCGCCGTCGGGCTTGATCCCCAGGGCGGAGCGGGGCTGGCGGCCGTCGGAGCGGTAGATCCAGCTGGAGGTATCGGTAATGGCGCCGTCCCGCACCATAATGTCCCCCACACCGCAGGCCCACTGGGCGGCGGACAGAACGGGGTCCTGACAGAAGGTGTTCAGCGCGACGCGGTCGCCCACCTGGAAGGAGGTAAATACGTCGTCCCGGTTGTCGGCGGAGGCGGCGGTGAGGATGTATTCGTTGGGGCCGATGGAGACGGGCTGGTCAGACAGGAGCAGCTCGGTGACCTCCAGGGTAAGGCTGGAGTTGACGGTCAGGCCGGGGGCCTGTCCGGCCGGGTCGGCCGCCGCCCTCATGCGCACATACCAGCCAGAGCCCTTGTTTCGGGTGGAGACGGTGGAGAAATGCTCGTTGAGCAGGTAGACGCCGCCGCCTTCCCCCGGGGTCTTGTTGAAGTGGTTGGGGGTGACGGTGAGGCCGGTGCTGTAGTTATAGAGGGACAGGGCCACCTGGGGTCTGTCCACAACAGAGGGCCAGCCGCCGGCGGCGATGATCAGGGCGTTTTCCCCGTCGTTGCTGGATTTATAGATCCCGTCCTCCACCACCAGGCCGATGGGCACGCCGGTGGACATGACGAAAAAATCGGTGTTGATGCCGCCCAGCACATGGAATCCCCTGGCCTGAGCCTGAGAGACAGCATGGCTGATGCTGGCGCCGCCATAGATCGTTCCGTCGCCCTGGACCAGAATGGGCCGGGCGGCGGCGCCCGGCGACAGCTCCAGGGAAAAGCTCTCCACCCGGCTGCCGTTATTGACGGTGACGGTGTTGCGGTAGGCCAGGCCGTCGGCAAGCTGGGTAGTAGTCTGCAGCTTTTGCTCGCCCGCAGCGGCGTAAGCCGTGGGCAGGAGCAGCAGAAAGGCCAGCAGCAGGGCCGCTGCCCTGCGGGAAAGGGATGTGGTATGTCTCATGGGTAAGCTCCTTTTGTCGGGTATGTTCCAAAGGGTATTTTTTCATTATAGCAGAGAGACCAGCCTCTTTCAATGGGAAAAAGAGGGAAAAAGGCGGCGGGAGGAAGTTCACAAAACATTCAGGAATCTTTGGTTGAAAAAACCAGCCGCAGGGTGTACAATATACCGATTATGTCTATCGAACGATTTAAGGAGGTGAGCGCTCTGGAGGAACAGCGCAGCAGTGCGGCCAGGACCGTCAGCTTTGTGATGGCGGTCACTCTCATCGGCAAGGTGCTGGGCCTTTACCGGGACAGGCTGCTGGCCGTCCATTACAGTACGGGCCCGGCAGCAAACGCCTTTTTTACGGCCAGCCGGATTCCCCGGGTATTCTTCGACGCAGTGTTTGCCTCCGCCATTGCCGCCTGCTTTATTCCCGTGTTCAGTGAATATCTGGAAAAAAAGGAGAAAAAAGAGGCCCTGCGCTTTGCGGGAAGCTTCCTCACGGCGGTCGCCCTGCTGACCGGAGCCCTTACCCTGTTGGGCATGGCCTTCCCGGGCCCCTTTGTGGAGCTCTTCGCCGACTACAACGACCCACAGACCATGGCCCTGGCCGTCTCCCTGACCCGGGTGATGTTCCCCACAGTGCTCTTTTCCGGCGCGGCCTTCTCGCTGGTGGGGGTGCTCCAGGCCCAGGACCACTTTGCCGCCCCCGCCCTCATGTCGGCGGCGTCCAACCTGGTGGTCATCGCCTACTTCTTTACTCTGGACGGGAATCTGGGCATCTACGGCTTGGCGGGGGCCTATCTGGCGGGTTGGTTTCTGCAGGCGGTTATCCTTCTGCCCCCCCTGCGCAGGCTGAACAGCCCCCTGCGGCCCGGGCTGGACTTCCGGTCTGAGGGGATGAAGAAGGTGATGCACCTCATGGGGCCGGTGATGGTGTCCACCTGGGTGCAGCCCATCACCCTGGCCATCAACTCCCGGTTCGGCTCCCGCCTGTACGGGGGGGCGGGAGTGTCCGCTCTGGAGTATTCCTCCAACCTGTATCTGGTGATCGCGGGGGTGTTCGTCCTGTCGGTGACCAACGTAATATTCCCCAGGCTGTCCCGGCTCACCGCCGGCGGACGGGAGGGGGACTTTCAGAATACCGTCCGGCAGACCCTGCGCATGACCCTGTTTTTCGTTCTGCCCATGTCGGCGGGACTGGCGGCGGTGGCCCGGCCCCTGATTTCCCTGATCTATGGCGGCGGCCGGTTTGATGCCTTCGCCGTGGATATCACCGCCTCCGCATTGAGCTGGATGTCTCTGGGCATGGCGGGCTACGCCCTTCAGAATATTCTCAGCCGGGCCTATTTTGCCCGGCAGCAGGGGACGGTCCCCCTGATGGCAGGGGGGGCGGCTATCCTGGTCAATATCCTCCTGTGCCGTCTGCTGGTGGACAGGCTGTCGGTGGCGGGGCTGGCCCTGGCCTCGGCGGTCTCCGCCACGGTGTACGCCCTGCTCCTTCTGCTGCCCCTCCAGCGCCGGGGAGGGCGGGTCCTGGACGGTCCCGCCGTGGCGGATCTGGCAAAAATGGCCCTGGCCGCCGCCGCCATGGGCCTGTGCGTAGGGGCGCTTTTGGGGGCGGCAGCCCCCCTGTTCCCGGCGGGTAAGCCGGGAGAGGCGCTGTGCCTGGGTGTGTGCGCCCTGGCGGGGGTCGTCCTCTACCTCCTGCTGACCCTGGCCCTGCGGGTGGAGGAGACCAGGCTTTGCATATCCCTGGTCAAAAAGACTTTGAAGCGAGGTTGAGCCATGGAACGAGCGAAGAGCATATTGAATGCCAGCCTCCTCTGGCGCTGGCTGATGTCCCTGTGCAGGTGGCTGGGGGAGCAGTGGCGCGGGAGCGCCGTGGTCCGGTGGTTTCTCCATCCGGCCGGATGGGGACCCGCCCTGTCGGAGCACAGTGTTTTTTACCGGCTGTGGTCCTGGCTCCGGGAAGGGCTGTGCCGGCTCTACCGGGCGATGAAGCTGGAGCGGCTGTTTGACGGCAGCGTATTTGGCAGTACCTGGTTTTGGTGCATGATGCCCGTCGTGCTCTCGCCCCTGATGTCCACCATGGCAGTGCTGGGAATGGCGGCGGTGGGCTGCTGCTCCCTGCTGCTGGCCCTGGTGCGCAGCCGGGAGCGGCAGCTGGCCTGGACCCCCATCAACCGCTATGTCATCCTGTACGCCGCCGTTTATATGGCGGGGACGGCGTTTTCAGTCAACCTGCACAGCAGCCTGAAGCCCGGATTGCTCACGGTGGGGTTTATCCTTTTCTCCGTGGTGCTGTGCAACGCGGTGGAGAACCGCAGCCAGCTGGACGCCCTGCTCACCGCTATGGTGCTGGCCGCCGCAGTGGTGTCGGCCTACGGCATTTTGCAGTATGTGTTCCGCTGGGGCTATCAATCTGCCGCCTGGGTGGACAGCGATATGTTTTCCGGCATCGAGTTCCGGGTGCCCTCCACCCTGGACAACCCTAATATGCTGGGGCAGTATCTGATTCTGGCCGTCCCCATCGGCGGGGCAAAGCTGCTGTCGGCAAAGGACTGGACCAGTCGGGGATTTTACCTGGTCTGCTGCGCGCTGATGTGCCTGTGCATGATTCTCACCTTCTCCCGGGGGGCCTGGCTGGGCCTGCTGTTTGCGGGGGCGGTGTTCTTTATCCTGCTCAACCCCAGGCTGATGCTGCTTATCCCGCCAGCCCTGGTGCTGCTGTGGTTTGTTCTTCCGGAGACCGTTACCGCCCGCTTTGCCAGCATCGGCAATCTGGCCGACGCCTCCACCGCCTACCGGGTCCACATCTGGATGGGTACCGTGGCCATGCTGAAGGACTACTGGCTGTGCGGCATTGGACCGGGGGCGGAGGCCTTTAACACAGTTTATCCCGCATACAGCCTCAACGGCATCGACGCTCCCCACTCCCACAACCTGTTCCTCCAGATTACCTGCGATGCGGGAGTGGCGGCCCTGACGGTATTCCTGATTCTCCTCTTTGTCTATTTCCGTATGATGTGCGTCAGCCTCAGCCGGGAGAAGGACTGGACCAGCCGACTGCATCAGGCGGCCTTTATCGGGGGAGCAGCGGGTTTTCTGGTCCAGGCAATGACGGATTATTCCTTCTATAACTACCGGGTGCTCTTCCTGTTCTGGGCGTTCCTCTCCCTGGGTGCGCTGTGCGCCAGGCGGAGCGGGCTGCCGGAGGGGAGGCTGCTGACCCTATGATCCGTGTGATGAACGTTATCAGCGATACCAACATCGGCGGCGCAGGCCGGGTGCTGCTGAATTATCTGCGCTATGCCGACCGCAGCCGCTTTGTGCTTCTGGCGGCCCTGCCCCGGGGCAGCTTGCTGAAGGCCCCCCTGGAGGAGGCGGGAGCCCGGGCCTATGAGGTAGACGGCATTGCAGACCGCTCCTGGAACAGGGCGGACGTCGGTGCGCTGAAGGAGCTGTTCCGACAGGTGAAGCCCGACCTGGTTCACACCCACGGCTGCCTGTCCGGGAGAGTGGCGGCCAGAGCCTGCCATATCCCGGTGGTGTACAGCCGGCACTCCGCATTTCCTGTTCCCGCCAGGTTGCGGTATCCCCCCGGACGGTGGGTCAACAAGCTGGTCAACGAGCGCTACGCCGACCGGATCATCGCTGTCAGCCCCGCCGCCCGGGACAATCTGATTCAGGGCGGAGTCTCTTCCGAAAAAATCACGGTGGTGATGAACGGCACCGCCCCCGTTCCCCGCGCCTCCGAAGAGGAGCAGACAGCCCTGCGGGAGGAGCTGGCCATTCCGCCGGGAACGGCAGTTTTTGGTATTCTGGCCCGGCTGGAGGACTACAAGGGCCACCTGCATCTGGTGGAGGCGGTCCGCCTGCTCAAGGGGCGGGGGCGGGATGGCTTTGTTGTTCTGGCGGCCGGGACAGGCCCCTTTGAGGAGGCGCTGGCCCGGGCGGTCCGGGACTCCGGAACGGGGGACCGGCTGAAACTGCTGGGGTTCCGATCCGACGTGGCTGCCCTGCTGAACATCCTGGACGTGCAGCTCAACTGCTCCTACGGAACCGAGGCCACCTCCATGGCCCTGCTGGAGGGGATGAGCCTGGGTCTGCCCTCCATTGCCAGCGACTACGGCGGCAACCCGTGGGTGGTAAAGGACGGAGAGACCGGCCTGATCTTTCCCAGCCGGGACGCCGAGGCCCTGGCGGACGCCATGGAACGGCTGATGGACCGCCCCGGGGAGCGGGCGGCTATGGGCCGGAAGGCCCGGGCCTTCTATGAGAGCGCCTTTACCGGCGAGGCCTTTGCGAAAAATACGGAGAACATCTACCTGGATATTCTGAAAGGAGCCAAATAATGGAACAGAAAAAATTCCGCCTGCGCCTGAACCTCTTTGACGGCATTGTTCTGGTGCTGGCCCTGGCGGTGGGGGCCTTCCTGATGTGGACTGCCATGAAGCCGGAGGTCCCCGCTGAGGTGATTTCCACATCAAATTCCAATATCCGCTATACGGTCCGGCTCCAGCGCTGCGTTCCCGGCACCGGCGATCTGATTCAGGTCGGGGACGAGCTGGCCGACAACATCAAAAATTACGTGATCGGCCGGGTGACCGCCGTGGAGACCGTTCCCGACCGCCGGCGGGTGCTGGACCGGGAGAATCTGCGGATGGTCTGGGTGGAGACAGAGGAGTTTGAGGACGTTTTGGTTACCCTGGAGGCTCCCTGCCAGATCACAGACAGCGCCATCACGCTGGACGGCGGCTTCCAGGTGCGGGTGGGCAATTCAGTCCATATGCGTGGCGTGGGTTATATGGGCAGCGGGCCCGTTGTGGCGCTGGAGGAGGTGGCGAAATGAAGATGATAGACAGGGAGGGCCGGCTGTTCGGTAAAATCAGCGTCATCGACCTGCTGGTAATCGCGGCGGTGGCGGTGATTGCCGTGGCCGTGTATGTGAAAAACACCGCCACCCCCACCGGCACCGACGGCATAAAGGAGACGGATATTGTCTTTCAGATCCGGGCCACAGGGCTGGAGAGCTATATCGCTGACGCAGTTTTGGTGGGAGACAAGGTCTATGACCCCAACTACTCCAGCGGCAACGGGCCAGTGGGGGAAATTACCCGGGTCCAGGTGCTGAACGACCCAGGCACGGCGCTGTATGAAAACATGCCCGACGGGACGGTGCCGACGATAGAGATTGCGGGCACGGTGGATCTGCTGGTCACTGTCAAGGGCTCCGGGGTGAGCGACGGCCGGAGCTACAGCATCAACCGGGTCTATGAGCTGGGGGTCAACTCCTCCAGGACCTATCGGACCAACAAGGCGATTTTCAGCGGGACTGTAATTGAGATTATGGACTGAGTCCGTTTTCCGGAGGACAGGAGGGGCGGTATGAAGATTCTGATGGCCACCATGGGTCTGGGTATCGGCGGCGCGGAGACCCACATTGTGGAGCTGGCCAAGGAGCTGAAGGGCGAGGGCCACGATGTGGCCATCGTCTCCAACGGGGGGGTCTATGTCCCGGAGATTGCCGCCGCCGGCATCCGCCACTATCAGGCCCCCCTCCACCGCCGCAGCGTGCGGGACATGCGCCGGGCGCGGGCGATCCTGCGCCGGGTGCTCCGGGAGGAGCGGCCCGACGTGGTCCACGCCCACGCCCGTATCCCCGCCTTCCTGTGCGGCGGGCTGTGCCGGAGGATGAAGCTCCCCTTTGTCACCACCGCCCACTGGGTCTTTGATACCAGCGGCGTGCTGCGCTATCTCACCGACTGGGGAGAGCGCACCGTGGCGGTTTCCGACGATATCAAGGCGTACCTCATCCGGGAGTACGGCCTGCCCTCCGGACACATCTCGGTGACCATCAACGGAATCGATACGGATAAGTTTTCTCCGGAGATTTCCGGGGAGCGGGTCCTCCGGGAATTTGGTCTGGACCCGTCCCGCCCTGTTCTGTCCTACGTCAGCCGCATGGATGAGGACCGGGCGCTGGTGGCGGGGCAGCTGATTGAGATTGCGCCCGAGCTGGACCGGGCGGTGCCCGGCGTGCAGCTGCTCATTGCCGGGGGCGGCAATGTTTTTGACAGGCTGAAGGCCCAGGCGGAGCAGGTCAACGCCCGGATGGGCCGGCCCTGCGTCACCATGACCGGTCCCCGTACCGACATCAATGAAATCGTGGCGGCGGGGGATCTGTTTGTAGGGGTGTCCCGGGCCGCGCTGGAGGCCATGGCGGCGGGAAAACCCGTCATCGTGGCGGGCAACGAGGGCTGCCACGGGCTGTTTACCCCTGATAAGCTGGCCGAGGCCCAGGCGGGCAATTTCTGCTGCCGGGGTCTGCCCATGTCCGAGCCCAAAGCCTTGCTGGCCGACGTTACCGCCGCCTTCCGCCTTCCTGAAGGGGAGAAGGCACGGCTGGGGGCTTACGGCCGGCAGGTGATTTTTGAGCACTACTCGGTGCGCCGGATGGCGGCGGACTGCCTGGCTATGTACGACCAGGTGCGCCGGAGGAAGTACCGGGTGGTGATGAGCGGCTATTACGGTTTTGGCAACGCGGGGGACGACGCGATTCTGGAGTCCATCCACCAGGCCATCCGCGCGGCCAGCGACGACGTGTCGGTGACGGTGCTGTCCAACGACCCGGAGCAGACCCAGGGACAGTACGGGGTGGAGGCTATTCCACGGTTCCGGGTGTGGCGGGTGTGCCGGGCCCTGCGCCGGTGCGACGCCCTTCTGTCCGGGGGCGGGAGCCTGCTTCAGGATGCCACCTCCACCCGGTCGCTGTTGTACTATCTGTCCGTCATCCGCATCGCCCAGCTGCTGGGCAAGCCGGTGATGCTTTACGCCAACGGCATCGGTCCGGTGCGCAGGAAGGCTAACCGCCGCCGGGTAAAACGGGTGGTGGAGAGCGCCTGCCTGGTCACCCTGCGGGACCACGCCTCCGCCGGAGAGCTGGCAAGGATGGGGGTGGCCCGCCCCGTGCGGGTCACGGCGGACCCGGTGTTCCACCTGGAGCCCGTAGGCGCAGCGCGGAGGCTGGAGCTTTTAGAGGCCGCCGGGCTGGGCGGAGAGAAGCCCTTTGTAGCGGTGTCTGTCCGGAGCTGGGAGCATCTGGAGGATTTCTGGGCCGGACTGGCCCGGCTGTGCGACCATCTGCGCCGGACTTACGGACTGGAGGTGCTCTTCCTGCTGATGCAGCAGACGCGGGACAAGGAGGCCACGGAGCAGGTGCGCGCCCGGATGGAGGAACCCTCCTATGTGCTGGATGTCTCGGCCACCCCCCGGGAACTGATGGGGGTGCTGGGCCAGGCCCGGCTGTGTCTGGCCATGCGGCTGCACACCCTGATCTTTGCCGCCCGGATGGCGGTCCCTGCCCTGGGGCTGGTCTACGACCCCAAGGTTGCCAGCTATCTGGCCGAGCTGGACCTGCCCTCCGCCGGAGATGTGGAACACTTTGACGGTGATGAGGCCATCCGCCGGGCCGACGCCCTGATGGCTGGCTACGACGGCGTTCTGGCCCGCCTGAGGGACAAGTCCGCCCGGCTCACCCGGGCCGCAGGGGAGAACGAACGGCTGCTGCTGGAGCTGCTGGAAGGGCTGAAAAAATAACGCGAAAAGCCGCTCGACTTCTGGTCGAGGGGGAAGACAGGCCGATTTCCTTGACAATTCCTTGCCTCCGGGACTAAATTGGAGACAGGCCGTCCCCTCTGCGGGACAGCTGATTCCAACCTTGAGGAGGTATTCCCATGGAAGAAAAGGTATCCTTTGGCGCATATATCCGGAAGAAGCGGCTGGAGGCGGGGCTGACCCAGAGGGAGCTGGCCGGACGGCTGTTTGTCACCGAGTCCAGCGTGAGCAAGTGGGAGCGGGACCTGTCCTACCCGGACGTGTCCCTGATCCCCTCCGTCTGCCGGGAGCTGCACATCTCGGAGCACGAATTTTTCACCGCCTGCGACGACGACCAGGCCCACGCCCAGGCGCGCCAGGCCGCCGTTTGGCGGAAGGTCGTCACCGGCTTCCGCCGGTTCTGCCTGGCGGGCTATGTGATTGCCATCGTGTCCTGCCTTATCGCCGATGTGGCCCTTTTCCATACCCTGGACTGGTTCTGGATCGTGCTGGCCTCTCTGGCCCTGTCCTTCTGCTTTACCAACCTGCCCTGGCTGGTGGACCGGAACAGGATCATGGTCTGTCTGGGGGCGGCAAGCGTCTGTCTGCTTCTGATTCTGCTGGCCTGCTGGAACTACACAGGGGGCTGGTGGGTAATCGGCGGACTGGCCATTACGGCGGTGAGCCTGGCCCTGCCCTGGGGCTGGTGGGCCGTCTGGCGGTTCTATGGGGAGCACCTCCTGCCCCTGTGCGTGGCTCTCACCTCGGTGTGGGTATTCCCGCTGCTGGCGGTGATCCACCTGTTTGCCGGCGGGGACTGGCTGGTGGGGGTGGCGTTCCCGATTGCGGCGGCAGGCGTGGCCTTTTTGTGGGCATATTTTTACTGTCTGCGGTATCTGCCCGTCGGACCCTGGCTGAAGGCCGGGGTGTTTGCCCTGATTACCGCCGCAGCCAATCTTGTGTTCAACGCCCTGTGTGACCGGCTGATTCCCGATGCGGCTGAGTCCTCAGCTCTGGATTTTTTTACCCTGACCTCCCTGCTGGCGCTGTCCTTCCTCCTGCTGGCCATCGGCGGGCTTCAGGAGCGAAAACGGCGCGGTCCGTCTGATTAGGAGATTTTTATGAAAAGACCCATCCTCCTCACCCTTTTAACGGCTCTTCTCCTGTCCCTCACCAGGTGCGCTCCGGCAGGGGAGAAGGCCCGGCTCACCGTGGTCTGCACCACCTACCCTATCTACCTCTTTGCCTCCTCCCTGACGGAGGGGGTGGACGGCGTGGCGGTGGAGCGGCTGGATACGGGCAGCGTGAGCTGTCTCCATGACTACAGCCTGTCCATGGCGGACATGAAGAAGCTGGAGCGGGCCGACGTCATCGCGCTCAACGGCGCGGGGCTGGAGGAGTTCCTGGAGGACGCCCTGAAAACCTCCAACGCACAGGTCGTCGACTGCTCTGTGGGGGTGGAGCTGCTGGAGAACCTGTCCCACCACCACGAGGAGGACGGGGAGGATGAACACGACCACGGCCACTGGGACCCCCACTACTGGATGGACCCGGCCAACGCCAGGGTCATGGCGGCTAATCTGCGCAATTATCTGGTCCTCGTTGACCCGGACCACGCGGCGGAGTATGAGGCCAACGCCGTCAGGACGGACGGGACCCTCCTCCGGGTCGAGGAGGGCGCCCGGGAGCTGCTGGACCAATATCTGCCCGACGGTGTCCCCGGACTGATTACCTTCCACGATGGCTTTCAGTACTTCGCAGAGGCCTTTGACCTGCCTCTGCTGGCCTCCATCGAGGAGGAGGCGGGCAGCGAGGCCAGCGCCCACGAGATTGTGGAGATCACAAAATTGGTAAAAGAGTACGATATCCCGGTCATTTTTACCGAGAGTAACGGCTCTGACGCCACCGCCCAGGCCATCAGCCGGGAGACGGGCTGCCGGGTAGCCCAGCTGACTATGATTATGGACGGCCCGGACGCCTCTGACCCGGAGTTCGGCGGGGCGGCGCACTACGGCCAGCTGCGCTGGAACATCAGAAGCATCATCAACGGTTTTTGCGGGGAAGGGACGGTGCCCAACGGATGAGAAAAATCAAACACGGAAAATTGTCCGCCGGGTGCGCCGACTCCTGCTGCCTGAAGCTGGAGGGACTGAGCGTACGCCTGGAGGGGGACAGCATTCTGGAGGACGTGTCCTTCCACCTCCACTGCGGGGAGATCGCGGCCCTCATTGGCCCCAACGGGGCGGGCAAGTCCACCCTGTTCCGCAGCATTCTGGGCCAGACGAGCTATAAGGGAAAAATCACCTTCTCCCCTGCCGGGGGCCCGGCCATCCGGCTGGCCGACGGGGAGATTACCGGCGGAACCCGGCCCCTGGTGGGCTATGTCCCCCAGGCCCCCAGCTTCGACCGGGGGGACCCGGTGTCTGTTCTGGATTTCTTCACCGCTGCCACTGCCCGGTGGCCGGTGTGGCTGCCCATCCCGGCCAAGTACCGGGAACGGGCGGCCGCCTGTCTCGGGCGGGTCCACGGGGAGGACCTGCTGGACCGGCCCATGGGGGGGCTGTCCGGGGGCCAGCTCCAGCGGGTGCTTCTGGCCCTGGCACTGGAGCCGGTGCCCCACATCCTGATCCTGGACGAGCCCCTGTCCGGTGTGGATATCGAGGGGGAGCACCAGCTGCTGGACATGCTGGACGAGCTGCGCACCCAGTACGATCTGTCCATCTTCCTGTCCACCCACGACTTTGCCACCCTGAGCCAGTTTGCAGACAAGGTAATTCTGCTCAACCGCCGGGTGCTCAAGTCTGGAGCCCCGGAAGAGGTCCTGTCCTCCCCGGAGTTTTACGACACCTTTCATCTGCGGATGGGGAAGGGGGGCGCGCAATGAGCTTCTGGTACGCGCTGGTGGACCTGCTGCCCTTTGAGTGGGCTGTGCCGGGGGAGATGTTCTTTATGAAGAACGCCCTGCTGGCGGTGATGGTGATCACCCCGCTGTTTGGACTGCTGTCCACCATGGTGGTTCACAGCCGCATGTCCTTTTTCTCCGACGCCCTGGGTCACTCTGCCTTTACCGGCATGGCCATCGGGGCCATCTGCGGCTTTCATGAGCCCACCTGGGCGGCGGTAATATTCGCTGTCTTTTTTGCCCTGCTGTTCAATGTTGTACGCCGCCGCTCCACTTTGGCCAGCGATACGGTAATTGGGGTGTTTTCCTCCACCGCCGTGGCCTTGGGCATCTTTTTGTCCACCCTGGGGGGGCGCTCCTTTACCCGGTTCAACAGTCTGCTCATCGGCGACATTCTGTCGGTGGAGCCCGCCAAGGTGGGCCTGCTGGTCCTGATTCTGCTGGCGGTGGTTGGGCTGTGGCTGGTCAGCTTTAACCAGTTGATGCTCTCTGCCGTCCATCCCGCCCTGGCCGACAGCCGGGGAATCCGGGTGTTCTGGCAGGAGACGGTGTTTTCCATAGCCATTGCCGTGGTGGTCACCCTGTCCATGACCTGGGTGGGGCTGCTGGTAATCAACTCCCTGCTGGTCCTGCCCGCCGCCGCGGCCCGAAACGCGGCCCGAAACATGCGGCAGTACCACCTGTTTTCCCTGCTGGGGGCCGTCCTGGCCGGCGTGGCCGGGCTGATGACCTCCTACTACTGGGGGGGCTCCGCCGGCGCGGCCATTACCCTGTATCTGGCAGTGTGGTTTGCCCTTACCTTTTTGCTGCGGAAAAAGTGAAGAAACGGGCGGGGTTTGCCGCTTGACTTTTCTCCCGGGCGGTGATATTATGTCACTGTCAAAAATGGCTTTGACGGAGAAGAGGCCGATGGAAGCATCCAGAGAGGAGCGCCGCGTGGTGGAAGCGCTCTGTGCGGAGACCGGCCGGTACCACTCCGGAGCTGCCCGGGAGATCGGGACGGGGCCTCCCGTTACAGAGGACACGAGCGACGGCGTAAGCCGTAAGCAGGGTGGAACCGTGGAGCGTTGCCGCTTCACCCCTGAACTTCATCAGGGGTGGAGCGTTTTTATTTGCCTGCCCCAATACAAGGAGGAACTACCATGGCAGAAGAAAACAACCAGTATACCTTTGAAAGCGAAACCTACCGCAAGACCTACTGGCACACCTGCTCCCACGTGCTGGCCCAGGCCATGAAGCGGCTCCACCCCGAAGTGAAGCTGGCCATCGGCCCCAGCATCGACAACGGCTTCTACTACGACTTCGACACTCCTGAGCCCTTCACCGAGGGCCAGCTGGCCGAGCTGGAGGCCGAGATGCGGAAGATCTGCAAGGAGAAGCTGAAGCTGGAGCGGTTTGAGCTGCCCCGGGCGGAGGCAATCAAGTTCATGGAGGAGAAGGGCGAGCCCTTCAAGGTGGAGCTGATCCACGACCTGCCCGAGGACGCGGTGATCTCCTTCTACAGGCAGGGGGAGTTCACCGACCTGTGCGCCGGGCCACACCTGGACTCCACCGGACGGATCAAAGGCAACGCCATCAAGCTCACCGCATGCAACGCCGCCTACTGGAGGGGGGACAGCAATCGGGAGACCCTCCAGCGCATCTACGGCGTGGCCTTCCCCAAAAAGGACGAGCTGGATGAGTACCTGGCCAAGCTTGAGGAGGCCAGGAAGCGGGACCACCGCCGGCTGGGCAGGGAGCTGGGCCTGTTCATGCTCCGGGATGAGGGCCCCGGCTTCCCCTTCTTCCTGCCCAAGGGCATGACCCTGAAAAATACTCTTCTGGACTACTGGCGCAGGGTCCACAAGAAGTACGGCTATGTAGAGATCTCCACCCCCATCATGCTCAACCGCCAGCTGTGGGAGCGGTCGGGTCACTGGGACCACTATAAGAACAACATGTACACCACCGTTATCGACGATGTGGATTTTGCGGTGAAGCCCATGAACTGCCCCGGCGGGATGCTGGTCTACGCCAGCGAGCCCCACTCCTACAAGGAGCTGCCCCTGCGGGTGGGGGAGATCGGCCTGGTCCACCGCCACGAGCTGTCCGGCGCCCTCCACGGCCTGTTCCGGGTGCGCTGCTTCAACCAGGACGACGCCCACGTCTTTATGACCCGGGACCAGATGCAGGATGTGATTCAGGAGACGGTGCGCCTGTTTGACGAGGTGTACTCCGTCTTTGGCCTGAGCTATACCATCGAGCTGTCCACCATGCCAGAGGACCACATCGGCACTGTGGAGGAGTGGGAGCGGAACCAGGACATCCTGAAGGCCGCCATCACCGCCATGGGCAAGGATTTTGTGGTCAACGAGGGGGACGGGGCTTTCTACGGCCCCAAGCTGGATTTCCACCTGGCCGACTCCCTGGGCCGGACCTGGCAGTGCGGTACCATCCAGCTGGACAGCCAGCTCCCCGAGCGCTTCGAGCTGGAGTATACCGGCGAGGACGGCCAGAAGCACCGCCCCGTTATGATCCACCGGGTGGTGCTGGGGAGCATTGAGCGGTTTATCGGCGTGATTACCGAGCACTTTGCGGGGGCCTTCCCCGCATGGCTGGCCCCTGTCCAGGTGAAGCTGCTGCCCGTCACCGACCGGGCGGCAGAGTATGCGGAGGCCGTCTCCGCCCGGCTGGACGCTATGGGCTTCCGGGTGGAGGTGGATGGCCGCAACGAGAAGATCGGTAAGAAGATCCGGGAGGCCACCCTGGAGAAAATTCCCTATATGCTGGTGGTGGGCGATCGGGATATGGAGAACGGAACCGTCTCCGTCCGGCACCGCTCCGGCGAGGATCTGGGAGCCATGTCCCTGGAGGAGTTCGCCGCCCTGCTGGGGAATGAAGTGAAGGAAATGACAATCAAATAAGGAGAGCGGGGGCTGTCCGGCAGATGGGACAGCTCCCGTTTTGTCCTGGGAAAAAAGCGGCCCGCCTCCCTTTGGCGGAAGGGGGGCGGGATTTCTGCAGGCCGGGCAGAGAGAGGGCCAGTTCCGGAGAGAGAGGGAAACTGTGCCGACCCGGCCCGCAGCATATTGGGGACTGCGAAGCATCGTACCTGTTCGCAGGTTCTATTATAGCGGATGCGGGATAAAATGGGCGTCAACGTAGGGGGACAGGCCATAAAAATACCGTTAAATCAGTCGTCCAGCATCCGATAGCCGATACCCAGCTCGGTATGGATATATTTGGGCTCAGATGGGTTTTCCTTCAGCTTCCGGCGGATGTTGGCCATGTTGACCCGCAGAATCTGGTTGCTTCCGCTGCCGCCGTAGGGTCCCCAGATGTGTTCCAGAATAAAGTCATAGGTGAGCACCTTTCCGGCGTGGATGGCCAGAAGTTCAATGATTTTGAACTCATTTTGGGTAAAATGGATCTCCTCTCCCCCCAGCAGTACCTGGTGCTTGGACAGGTCGATGGTCAGGTCCTTGATCTGGTAGACGGTGCGCTGAATGCCCTGGCTCAGTTTGAGCCGGTCGGCCCGGCGCAGGGCGGAGCGGATGCGGGCCAGCAGCTCCGACACGCCGAAGGGCTTTACCACATAGTCGTCCGCTCCCATATCCAGGGCACGGACCTTCTCTGCCTCCCGGTCACGGGCGGAGATGATGATAACCGGCGCCTCCCGGGGCAGGCCCCGGAGCTGGGAGAGAATTTCCAGCCCGTCCATGTCAGGCAGACCCAGATCCAGCAGCACCAGGTCGGGGCCGTGGGAGAAGAACAGGGACAGCCCCTCTCTGCCGGTGCCGGCAGGAATGGCCCGATAGTCGCTGGCCGTCAGGGCACGGCTGATAAAGTTGCTGATGGCCTTATCGTCCTCGATAATAAGGATGGTCTGCTTTTCATTCATAGCTGCGCTCCTTCTGTGGGCAGGCCAAAGCGGAATACAGCCCCGCCTGACGGATCGTTTTCTGCGGTAAAAAAGCCGCCGTGGGCCTTGATAATGCTCTGGCAGACGGACAGCCCGATGCCCATCCCCCGGGTGGCGTCTCCGTTGAGAGGCATGGCCTCCCCGCTCCGCACAGCCTGGAGGACCTCCGGAGACAGCCCCCGGCCCCGGTCCCGGACCTCCACTACCGCGCGGTCCTCCCGGCGGTACAGCCGCATGCAGATGTGAGAGCTGTCACCGGAGTGGCGGATGGCGTTTTCCAGCAGGTTAATCATCACCTGGCGCACCAGAAGAGAGTCCATGGGCAGATAGAGGATGTCCTCCGGCAGCTCAAGATCCACCCGGCAGTCCGGGAAGCGCCGCCGGGTGGTGAGCAGGGCGTCTCCCGCCACCTCCTCCAGCATTTCCTCCCGCTTTTTCAGGGGCATGGTGCCGTCCTGAATGCGGGTGACAGACAGCAGATTTTCCACCATAATGATAAGGCTGTCCGCGTCCTGTTTAATATCGTTGAGCATGGCCACATTTTTTGGGGAGACCTCCGGACTTTCCAGAAGTACGGACACAGTGCCGGAGATGGCTGTCAGGGGGGTGCGCAGGTCGTGGGATACTGCCCGGAGGATGCTCTCCCGGATGGCGACTCGCTCGGACTCCAGCTGGATGGCCGCCTTTTCGGCGTTGAGCTTCTCATTCTGCTCATAAAGGGCTTTGGCCTTCTTCTCCCGGCGAACGGCCTCGGTGGCCTGTTTCTTCACCCGGGCGGTAAGGGCGCAGATGACGCAGGAGATGGCCACCATGGACAGCATGGCCACCGGGTAGCCGGTGCGGCTGAGGGAAAAGGCCTCATAGGGCTCCATAAAATAGACATTGATGCACAGCGCCCCAATGATGGAGGCGGCAATGCCGTAGAAATACCCGGAGGTGAGCAGAGAGATCAGAGCCACTGCCAGCACGAAGACCAGAGCGGAGTTGTTCTCTCCCCCGGTGTGAGTAATGAGGATACCGCTGGCGCAGTAGGCGGCGCACAGGAACAGCGCCGTAATTCCCAGGTTCCGGGGGACGGCAGGAATGCGGTGGCCCTGTATGTCCACCCAATGGTACAGATCCTGAAAATACCGGAACATAGTGCCGCCTCCCACATGAATTCCTTTCGATTATAACAAAAATTCTGCAAAAGGTAAAGCCCGGGGCAGGGAGATGGGAAATCTTTACGGCGTCGAAACATGTCGCCGGTCAGTCCAAAGCGTTACAGAGCTCGCAGGGCGGCTCCGGCCAGGCGGGCCAGCGACCCCGTCAGGGTGAGCAGGTCCTTGGGATCGACATCCAGAGCGGCCCGGAGGGCGTTGGCCAGGTTTTTGGGCTCAAGCGCCTCCTTGACCGTTCTGGCATCCCGGTCGGTCAGCAGCTCGTACAGGGTGTCTGCCACCGTCTCCCGCTGCGCTCCGGTCAGTCCGGCCAGCCAGTTCTTTAAAGTCCGGTCGATCAGGCGGCTGCCGGCGTCCACCTCCTCCAGCCGGACAAAGTCGGGCCCCAGTATCTGCCAGGAGTAGGGGTTGTGCTGAAACAGTCCCTCCTGGTTGCTGTCCACCACGGTGTGGGGCTCCTCGTGGGTAAGCAGCAGTCCAACCACCGACGACTTGGGTACAAAGCTGCGGATGCGGGTGCGCAGTTCCTGATATCCCGGACGGGCTAACAGATAGGGATTGAGGCCGGGACCGTCGAAGGACCACACCGATTGGATTCTGTCCCGCGCCTTTGCGGCGGCCAGAGAGGCCCCCGCCGCCGCCAGATTGCCCCCCTTGGAGTGCCCCCCCAGCCGCAGCGGTCCGGGGAAGGACAGGGCGAAGTCCTGAATGTACTCTGCCGCTTCCAGCTGGGCGGGGACCACATCCATGAAGCTCAGGTTGAAGTCCTCCTTCCAGCCAACCAGGGTGCCGTCTGTGCCCCGAAAGGCCAGATAAGCGGAGCCGTCCCCCAGCAGCACGGTCAGGGCTGCAAACTGGGTCTCCTCCCGGGGGATGAAGCGGTCGGCGCAGCGGCACAATTCCAGCCGGGAAAACCGGGGAGCGTCTGACAGAGACCGGAGAAGGGTCAGGTCCTCTCCGCACCGGCGGCGCCCCCGCTGTGCCTCCGGAAGGGAGAGGTATCGCTCCGCCGTCTGACCCAGAGGGACGGGACGGTCTGTCCCCCGAGGCGCCAGACCGTCAAAATGCACATAGGACAACACAGACAGAATCAGCCCGTCCACAGGACAGAAGGAGGCCTGGTCAAAGGACAGGTCGCCTCGCCAGGCCAGGTAATCCAAGAGACCGCTCACCGCAATCACTCCTTTTTTCAGTCTATTCCGGAGCGGGGAAAAGGGTTCATATCTCCTCCGAAGCCAGCATAGATTGAAACAGCAAGAGGCGGGGAGTGTTGTGCTTTGAAAGGAAATATGGAGGAACGGGCTGAGCGTCTGGCGCTCTACATCCTGGAAAACCGGGCGACGGTGCGTTCCGCGGCACAAAAGTTTGGAATCAGCAAGAGCTCGGTACATAAGGATTTAGCTGAGCGCCTGCCCACTTTCAACCGTACGCTCTACCTCCAGGTGAAAGAGGTCCTGGAGCAGAACAAGGCTGAGCGGCACATCCGGGGCGGCATTGCCACACGGAAGAAATACAAGGGGGCATGAAAAGTACAGCAGGGTCTGTGCCTGCCGCCGCCCCATAAGAGGCCCGGCCTTTCCGGAAGGAAGGGCCGGGCCTCTTTCATATGGGAGGGGGAGCAGGACGGGCAAGAGCTGAAAGCTCTTGTTTTCAAAATGATAGCTGTAAGCTATAATAGGAGCCGGAGGGTGATAGCATGGAAGATTACCGGCTGGTGCTGAAGAAAAAACGGGAGTCCCTTGGTCTGAGCCAGAACGGGCTTGCAGAACGGCTGGGCATCACCCAGACCTTTTTGAGCGAGATTGAGCGGGGCAGGAAGAACCCCTCTCTGGAGCAATTTTTTCGTATCTGTGAGGCATTGGAGATCAGGGTGTTTCCGGACGAGAGGTGAGCGCATGACAGAGTACTATATTCCCACAGGGCACGGCGAAACGGAATTGGTGGAAAAGCGATCCCGTTTTGTCGGCCAGGTGTGGAGGGTGTCCTCAGAGGAGGAGGCGCGGGCCCGGATCGAGGAGACCCGGAAAAAGCACTACGACGCCCGGCATAACTGCTGGTGCTACCGGCTCTATAAGGGGGGCGTGGAGCGGTATTCAGATGACGGAGAGCCCCAGGGCACTGCCGGACAGCCCATGCTGAACGTATTCCAGCGGGAAGGTATTACGGATGCGGTCTGCGTGGTGACCCGGTATTTCGGCGGGATTCTGCTGGGGGCTGGGGGGTTGGTGCGGGCCTATGCCAGGAGTGCCAAGGATGCCTTGGACGCCGCGGGCGTTTCCGTGGTCCGCCGCTGGGTGGCTATGGAGGTGCCCTGCACCTACGCCCAGTTCGAAGAAGTCCGCCGGGAAGTGCTCCGAAGCGGCGGTGTGGAGGAAGATGTGAATTATGGCGCCGACGTACTGCTGTCTGTGTTGATTCCGGAGGAACGCGCAGCTTTATTTGCCGCCCGCCTGCTGGACGCCTCTGCCGGGACAATAGAGGTTTTAGAGGCGGAAGAGCGGTTCAAGGATGTTCCCTGGCGGAAACCGGAGAGAAAAGATTGATGCAAGACCTTGATTTTTGCGCCGATGTCTGGTATTCTAAAAAAAGCTCCGCTAAATGATGGGTCAATATAGGCAGCGGTATCGAAGTGGTCATAACGGGGCTGACTCGAAATCAGTTTGGGAGCAATCCCACGAGGGTTCGAATCCCTCCCGCTGCGCCACGTCGCCGCGGACGTCATATCGTTCGCGGCGACTTTTTATAAAAATCACCTCTCACTCATTTTGTCGCGGCTCCTTTCCAAATCGCAACTACTGCGTTGGGTTGCGATTTGGTTTTTGGGCGCGGACGTGGAAGCCGGTACTTCTAAACCGGGCAGGTATTTCACGTCGGAGCAAGCTTCATATTGCTTGCTCCGACTTTTTTCAAAAGTCAGAGCGCGCTCATTGCGCTGCGCCTCCTTTCCAAATCGAACCCGTCCGGGTGTATGCTGGCCTTACGGTGAGCGCATGTATCCGACCCGAAAAAGACAAAATCACGTTTCGGGCGGAACCAGGCAAGGAAAATCCTCGCATCTGTGCGCTGCCGTGATACGCATGTGTGTCGGGGCGGCTTTGTCGTGTTCAGGAGGGAGGCCCCAACCATCGGGGGGATACTTTAGCGCCTTCCTGGGACCGGGGAGGGCCGGATCTTTCAATGGCGACAGTCCCCAGAAATTTTTTACCGCTTCGCAACCATTGGTTGCGGAAATTTCCAGCTCTTCCTGGTGGACCGCAACCGCCTTTTCTGATAGGCTGGTCACACAGGAAAGGAGGCTTATTTCATGAAACTGAATGAAAAAATTGCATACTACCGCCGGCAGGGAAAACTGTCCCAGGAGGAGCTGGCCGCCCGGGTGGGGGTGTCCCGTCAGGCGGTGAGCAAGTGGGAGCTGGACGAGGCCGCCCCCGATATCAACAAGCTGCTGGCCCTGGCAAAGGCTTTCGGGGTCACCACTGACCATCTGCTGGACGAAGAGGAGGAGCCGGAGCGGCCCGAAGCCCCGGTCCAGTTCCGGGAGGAGCCCGTCCCCCCTCCACCCCCGCCCGAGGCCGCGCCGGGCAGCAATCTTCCCGGTTTTATCGGGAAGATGGTCCGCCGCTGGGGATGGCTGGCCGGCATTTACATTGCCCTTCAGGGGGCGGGGTTGGCCCTGTTCGGGATGATCGGGCGGCTTATGTTCTCCGCAGCTTTCGGAAGCATGGGCGGTATGGACCTTTCGGGGACGCCCTCCCTCAACGGGGCGCCCGTCTTTGGAATCCCGGACGGCTATACTATTGTGATCGATGGACAGCCTGTCCAGTCCGCTCCCTCCGGCCTGTCCGGAATTCAGTCGGTCATGATGGCCATTCCCACACTGGCCCTGATTATCGGTCTTGTGATGGTAACAGGGGGCCTGATTCTGGCATTTGTCTTGTGGAAAAAAGGAAAAGGGGAGAGATAATCCCTGTGCAACCGGAAGTTGACAGAAAAATTTCAAACGCAACAGAGAATCGGTGGAGTTGCGGCCTGCGCCGGGGTAAGCTTGGATCATCCTGAATCCAAGGAGGTTATATGAAAATGGCATTTTCCGATAATCTGCAGTTTCTCCGCGCCCACCGGGGCCAGACCCAGGAGCAGCTGGCCGAGGCGCTGGAGGTTTCCCGCCAGTCGGTGAGCAAGTGGGAGAGCGCCCAGAGCTTTCCCGAGATGGATACCCTCCTGCGCATCTGCGACCTGTACAGCGTCACGCTGGACGCCCTGATGCGGGGCAGTGTGGAGGACAGCCTAGTGGAGGACACCGCCCGATATGACAGCTTTATGAATGGTTTTTCCAAGCGTATGGCCTTCGCCATCGGAGGCATTATCGCCGGGGTGGGGCTGAGCCTGCTGATGAAGGCCCGGGGCATCCCCGAGCATCTGATCGGAGCCTTTCTGCTGCTGGTCATCGCAGTATGCGTGGTGGTGATCGTGGCCAGCAGCCTGCAAAATGCAAACTTCCGCAAGGCCCACCCCACCATCGTTGACTTCTACACCGAACAGGAAAAACAGGCCTTCCGGCAGAAATTCGTCTGGTTTATCGCCGGAGGCGTGGGAGCCCTCCTCTTCGATGTGGCCCTGTTGCTGGTGCTCTCTCCCGCGGGTGAGCCCTACGAGTCCTATGCCGTCTCGATTTTTCTGATGATCGTGGCCGGGGCGGTGACCTCTTTTGTCTACGCCGGCATTCAGGAGGAGAAGTATAAGATCGACGAGTACAACCGGGACAACAACCCCACTCCGGAGGCGAAAAAGCGGATTGGCCTTATCAACACCATCTGCGGCACGCTGATGATGGTAACCACCGCCCTCTATGTGGGGCTGGGGCTGGCCTTGAACCTGTGGCGCACCGCATGGTGGGTATTCGCTGTGGCCGGCATTCTGTGTACTGTGGTCCATATCGTGCTGAACCCATACCGGAACGAGGATTGACCGCTCCCCGACCGGAGGGCGGGGAGCGGAATAAAAATTGATTCCGCGGCGGTATAGACGTGTGCCGGTCAGGAGGGGTCTCTATGGCAAAAAAGAACATACGGAATACCCGGGGAAAGATTATTGACGCGGCGTGGCGGCTGTTTTACCGCCAGGGCTACGACGACACCACTGTGGAGGAGATTATAGAGGAGTCAGGTACCTCCCGTGGGTCCTTCTACCACTATTTCCAGGGAAAAGACGCCCTGCTGTCCACCCTGGCCGACGTATTCGACCGGAAATATGAGGACCTGATGGAGACTCTGGACCCGGAACAGGACCGCTTTGAGCAGCTGATGTATCTCAATCGGGAACTGTTCTCCATGCTGGAGAACTCCATATCCCTGGATCTGGCGGCCCGGCTGTACGCATATCAGCTGGTCACCCGGGGGGATAAAGCTCTCATGGACCACAACCGCACCTATTACCGGCTGCTGCGCCAGACGGTGCTTCAGGGCCAGGAGCGGGGGGAGCTGCGTTCTGACGTTACCGCCAACGAGATCGTCCGGGTGTACGCTCTGTGCGAGCGGGCTCTCATCTACGACTGGTGCCTGTCCGAGGGGGACTACTCCCTGTCCCAGTACGCCCAAACCATGATGCCTATGTTTCTACAAGGCTTTCGAGGGAAATAGACAGAAGTTTGTAGGAATGTACAAAATTGTATTTAAGAAAATGTACGGCCCGTTTTCCTTGATATAAAAAGGAAAACGGGACAATTTTTATTTTATTGTACGGAGTTTGTTCTATATTGCGTTCCGATCCTGTTTCTGATATGATACCAATAATCTGCTTTTTGGCGGCTGATGTGTGCGCCGCCGGAGGGCTTTTGGGAGGAATTGTATGACTACCGCGCAGGCCTGTATTATGGGCACCATTATTCTGTATCTCTGCTTTGTCATTTTCACTGGCGTGATGATTGGCCGCCGGTCCAAGAAGAGCGCCGAGGGCTTTTACCTGGGCGGCCGGGGGATGGGCCCCCTGGTCACTGCCATGAGCGCCGAGGCCAGCGACATGAGCAGCTATCTGCTCATGGGCATCCCCGGTCTGGCCTATCTCTCCGGTGTGGCTGACGCCAGCTGGACGGCCATCGGCCTGGCCGTGGGCACCTATCTGAACTTCCTGCTGGTGGCCCGGCGGCTGCGCCGCTACAGCGTGAAGCTGGACGCCATCACCATCCCCAGCTTCATCTCCAGGCGCTACGGAGAGAAGAAACCGGTCATCATGTGCATCTCCGCTCTGATTATCCTCATCTTCTTCGTTCCCTACGTGGCCTCCGGACTGGCTGCCATCGGCAAACTGTTCAACAGTCTTTTTAACTGGAACTACATGGCTGCGGTGGTCATCGGCGCTATCGTGATTATCAGCTACACCTCTATCGGCGGCTTCTCCGCCGTGGCCACTATGGACCTGATCCAGTCCATCATCATGACCGTCGCCCTGGCTATTATTGTAGTTTTCGGCATCGTGCAGGCCGGCGGTATGGGTGCGGTGATTGACCACGCCAAGACCCTGCCTGGCTTCCTCAGCTTCGGGGAGACCTACAACGTGTCCACCAACTCCGCCGAGCCCTATGGTTTTATCCGCATTATCTCCATGATGGCCTGGGGGCTGGGCTACTTCGGAATGCCTCACATCCTGGTGCGCTTTATGGCTATCCGGGACGAGAATGAGCTGAAGCTGTCCCGCCGCATCGCCTCCGTCTGGGTGGTCATCTCCATGGGAGTGGCGGTGTTCATCGGTATCGTGGGCCACGCTGTCTCCGCCGCCGGCCGGATCCCTCTGCTGGAGGGCAGTGCCACCGAGACGGTGATCGTCCGCCTGTCCGATCTGCTGTCCAGCTACGGGATTATTCCTGCCATTATCGCCGGCTGTATCCTGGCCGGCATCCTGGCCGCCACCATGTCCACTGCAGACAGCCAGCTTCTGGCCGCCTCATCCGCCTTCTCGGAGAATTTGCTGCAGAATGTCTTCGGCATCAGGCTGACCCAGAAACAGACCATGCTGTGCGCCCGGCTTACCGTTGTGGTGATTGCCGTTATCGCCATGTTCCTGGCCGCCGACCCGGACAGCAACGTGTTCCAGATTGTCTCCTTTGCCTGGGCGGGCTTCGGCGCCACCTTCGGTCCCGCCAT
Organism: uncultured Bacillota bacterium; assembly: GCA_947426945.1. Classification (GTDB taxonomy): domain Bacteria; phylum Bacillota; class Clostridia; order Oscillospirales; family Oscillospiraceae; genus Lawsonibacter. Next base: position 6,536 of record CANEFX010000024.1, on the reverse strand, counting down.
GCTGTGCGCCCTGTTCTGGAAGCGGAGTAACCGCCAGGGCATCATGGCCGGCCTGGTGGCCGGCGGCGTGATGATTTTTGTGTGGAAGTTCCTGGTGAAGCCCCTGGGCGGCGTGTGGAACATCTACGAGCTGCTCCCCGCTTTCCTGGTGGCCCTGGCCGCTATTGTGGTGGTTTCTCTGGCCACCCCTGCTCCCGAGGCGCACGTGGTGGAGGCCTTTGAGGAGTACGATAAATGACAGAAAAGACGCAGGGCCCCGGATCAAACGATCCGGGGCCCTGCGCTTCAGGTCAGCTTGGATCCCACCCCGGGAATCAGGCTGATGAGCCAGGCGAAGGGGAGGGAAAGCAGAAAGAACGCCAGAGCGAACAGAGGGATGGAAACCGCCGCCGGGAAGTGGAGGGGGGAGACGCCGAACCAGCGGAACACCAGCGCCCACAGCTGATGGACCAGGTAGACGCCGAAAGCGTAGGAGCCGATCTGATTAACGGCCTTGCGGCGGGAGCGCTCCTCGCTGACTCCCAGCACGTAGCGGAACAGGGCGCAGAAAGCGGCGGCAGTGAGGGCAGCGCTGAGGGAGCCGTACTGCCACTGCTGCAAAAGAGTGGGCTCGAAGGTTCCGCCGGGCCGGGCCATCAAAGTAACGGCCAGCCCCAGCGCCCCCAGGATGTAGAGGATATATTCGGCAAGGCGGCTGATGGTGAAGTGCCGCAGATACCAGCCTCCCACGTAGCACCCTGCCCAGCCCAGCACCAGATGGACCTGGAACCGATTCAACTGCTGAGTCACGGCGCTGCCGGGCCCCAGGAAGGCGGGGAGCAGGGGGAGCAGGTAGGCGAAGAGGAAGCACAGCCCCAGGAAGTAGCGGATCTCCCCCCGGCTGGCGGAGGCGGTAAACCGGTGGAGCACCGGATGGACCAGATACAGCCCCACAAGGGGGTAGAGCGGCCATAGATGGAAGTAGGTGTTCCCTCTGGCGGCGGAAACCAGCGCCTCCCACACCCCGGTCCAGGACAGCGCCCCGCCCCCCAGCAGGTGGGAGGCGACGGCGTATACAGCCCCCCAGAACACCAGCAGGCAGAAGGCGGGCAGGGCCAGCCCCAGCAGGCTGGCGGATACCTGGGATTTGCCCTCCTCCAGGGCGAACATCCCCCACAGCATGAACAGGGCGGGGACGGACCACAGGGTCAGCCCCTCATAGACGGACAGCACCTGCCGCGCTCCGGAGCCGGGGGCGGTCAGCTCCAGATAATGCTGGGCCAGCAGCAGAATGATGGCGCACAGCACGGTGAATACCCGGAAAAAGCCGGGCCACCCCATATTCCGATCTCCCTTGGCCATCACTTTGCCTCCGGAACGATCTCAATCCAGTAGCCGTCCGGATCGGAGATGAAGTAGACGCCCATGGCCGGGTTTTCAAAGCAAATGCAGCCCATGGCCTTGTGCCTGGCGTAGAGCGCGTCGTACTCGCCGGTGCGGAAGGCCAGGTGGAACTCGCACTCACCCAGGTTATAAGGCTCGGTACGGTCCCGGAGCCAGGTCAGCTCCAGCTGGAAGGGGGAACTTCCCTCGTCCCCAAGAAAGACCAGCTTGAAGGAGCCGTCGTCCGCCTCCTTCTCCCGTACGGGGGACAGGTTCAGAGCCTCTTTGTAAAAGGACAGGCTTTTCTCCAGGTCCAGAACATTGAAATTAAAGTGATAAAAGGTGGTCATGGCAGATTCTCCTCCTAATTTGTCTTTTTATCCACCCACTCGGGCCTGAGCTTGGAGTAGATGATTTTCTGTTCGCTGTACAGTCCGTAGTAGCCGGACAGCATGTAGGCCGCCCCGCAGCACAGGGCGTACAGGGGAAGCCCATCCCCGCCGAAAAGCTCGAAGGCCAGCAGGATGGAGCTGAGGGGGCAGTTGGTGGCTCCGCAGAAGGTGGCGGCCATCCCCAGGGCTCCGGAAAAGCCGTGGGGCAGCCCCAGCATGGGACCGGCCCAGGTGCCAAAAGCGCAGCCGGTGAACAGTACCGGGACGATCTCGCCTCCCCGGAAGCCCGCCCCCAAAGTGAGGGCGGTGAACAGGATTTTCAGCAGAAAGGCCTCCGGTATGGTCTCTCCGGCCAGCATCTGCCGGATCACGCCGTCTCCCGCCCCGTTATAGGTCTGTTCTCCCGCCAGAAGGGTGAGCCCCAGTACCAGCGCGCCCCCCGCCGCCGCCCGGACCAGGGGATCCGGGAGGTATTTGGCATAGAGCCTGGGGGCGGCGTGCATCGCGGTGCAGAAGAGAATGGACAGCACCGCGCACAGCACCCCCAGCGCAGCGGTCTGAAAAATAGGCAGGACCGCCAGCCCCAGCGCGTCGTGGACCGGGTAGCCGTGAATGGCGTGGAGGCCGAAGGCGTGGGCGACCAGGGCCGCCGTGTAGGAGGATACCATGCAGGGCACCATGGCGGCGTAGTACATCACACCCACGCTGACCACCTCCATGGCGAAAATGGCCGCCGTGAGGGGGGTGCCGAACAGGGCTGAGAAGGCGGCGGACATGCCGCACATCACCACAATCCGCCCGTCCTTCTCATCCAGCCGCAGGAGGCGGCCTATGTAGGCGGACAGGGAGGCCCCCAGCTGGAGGGCCGCCCCCTCCCGGCCGGCCGAGCCTCCCACCAGGTGGGTGAGGATGGTGGACAGGAAGATCAGCGGCGCGGTGCGCAGCTTCAGCCGCTCTGCGTCCCGCACGGCCACCAGCACCAGATTGGTACCCCGGTCCCGCTCCATGCCGCACACCCGGTACAGCAGAATGATGGCCATGCCGCCCGGGGGCAGCAGCCAGATAATATTGGGGTGCTCCGCCCGCAGCTCCCCGGCCAGGTCGATGCCCAGGTGAAAGGCCACCGCTACCAGACCCACGATCAGGCCGATCAGGCAGGAGTAGAGCAGCCACTTCACAAAGACCGCGCCCTCTTCGACAGGCTTGCGCAGCCGTTCAGACAGCTGTGGCATTGATATGTCCCTTCTCTCCCGGGGCCCGCCCGCCCCGTCAGGTATAGAGTATACCATAACCGGCCGGGATTTGCACCTAAAATTTCCGCGCTCCACTTGCCATAGACGGGGTTTTGTGCTATGATGCAGACGTGTCAGTGTATTTTGACCTTTTAAAGGAGGTTGTTTTTGTGGACGACGGCCATTTATGGCTGGTACTTTTCAGCGTGAGCTTGTGCATGAACATCATTCAGCTGCTCTGGCGGCCCATATTAAGGCTGCTGCACCGCAAGGACGGGGTGTCGGAGGACAACATCATGGCTGTGGTGGAGGAGGGCGAGGAGTCGGGCGCCATCCGGAGCAACGAGAAGGAGTTTATCGAAAACGTTCTGGAGTTTGACAACACCACCGCCAAGGACGTGATGGTCCACCGCACAGATATGGTATCCCTCCCGGCCGACGCGGAGGAGGGGGAGATATTGGACGCCATCCGCCAGTCGGGGCTGTCCCGTTTCCCGGTGTACGGGGAGGACGCGGACGACATTCTGGGCGTGCTGTCCACCCGGGACTACCTGCTCAACTTCCACCAGCCCCAGCCCCTGCCCCTGAAGGAGCTGCTCCGCCCGGCCTATTTCGTCCCCGAGACGGTGGCCGCCGACGTGCTCTTCCGGGACATGCAGGGCAAAAAGACCCATCTGGCCCTGGTGGTGGACGAATACGGCGGCACCAGCGGCCTGGTCACGCTGGAGGACCTGCTGGAGGAGCTGGTGGGCAACATCTACGACGAATTCGATCCCCAGGAGGAGCAGGAGATCATCCGGCTGGACGACGGCCGGTGGCGGGTGTCCGGCTCGGCCGACCTGGAGGAGCTGGCCGAGGCCATGGGCTTCGAGCTCCCGGAGGATGAGGAGATCGACTATGACACCCTGGGCGGCCTGGTATTCTCCCAGCTGTCGGTCATCCCCGAGGACGGCAGCCGCCCCCTGGTGGAGGCCCTGGGACTGCGCATCCAGGTGGAGGAGCTGTGCGACCGCCGGGTGGAGTGGGCCCTGGTGGAAAAGCTGAAGCCCGTTCCGGAGGAAGAGAGCGAATAAGTACATAAAAAATCCCGTCAGCTCTCGCTGACGGGATTTTTTCACCCTGCCTCAATGGCGCTTGCCGGGCAGGCGTCGGCAGCCTGCTGAACCACGTCCTCCAGCTCCGGGGGGACCTCCCGGGAGTAGACCCCGGCGGTGCCGCCCTCAGTGATATGAAAGACGTCGGGGCAGGTGCTGACGCACAGCCCGCAGCTGATGCAGTTAGCGTTGACATGGACGTTCATGGGGGTACCTCCTGAACAATAAGATTGTCCCCCTAGTATGTCCATCTCCAGCGGACACTATTCCTGGGTTCCCAGAAACAGGGGCACGCCGGTCTGGAGGTCGATGATGCCGTAGAGGAAGGGCCGGTCCAGAATCAGGGTGACTCCCTCCCGTGGCGGCTCGGCGCCCGCGGCGGGCGCCGCCACCACCGTGGCGGCCGCCGCCTCGGTGCCCTTCTCGTTGACCTCGATTTTGGTGGCATGGACCACCTGGGAGATAAAATATCCGTCGGGATTGTCTCCCATGCTGGAGAAATTGGCCGTGCCGGGGACAAATGCGTCCTCCAGGCCCAATCCAGGCAGGATTTTTTCCAGATTCCCGCTCCACTCCGCCGTGAATTTGGGCATGGCGAAGCTCAGAAACAGGGCGTCCTCCCGGTTGTCGATCAGCCAGGACAGGTCGCCCCCCTCCAGGGAACTGAGCCATTCCCCCAGCCAGATGGGCTGGTTGGGCATAATGGCCACAAAGGCCAGCCGTCCGTCGTCGTAGGGCAGGACTACTCCCTGGGCCCCCTTGCCTTGGATATAGGACAGCTCGGTGTCGTGCTTGGACAGAAAATCCACTCTTGAGTTGGTGTCTCCCTCGTGGTGGAATTCCCGCTCGCGGGTGGCCTGGGGGTCAAACTCCCGGAGCCACTTGTTTTTCAGGTAGAGGGCATTTACCAGCAAAAGGGCGGTATTTTCCTCAAAAGGCCGGTCGATGATGCTGGGAATCATCTTGTTGGTGTGCTCCGAAATCCAGTTGTTCAGGTCCTTGACGATGGCCGCGCCGGACAGCTGGGCGGAAAAAACCTGGGCGTCGAAAATGCCCTGGCATTTGCCGATGAAGTCGTCCTTGATCTGGCCCTCCGGGTCCACCCACAGGCTGTTGGCAATGGTGCATCGGGTGGAGCCGGTGAGGTTCCGGTAGTCCTGCATCAGCTGGACGCAGGCTCCGTTCAGCTCCGCCAGGTCCGCACCGGTCCCTAAGACCTCCTGAAACTGGGTAAGGGTGTCCCCGTCTGCACCGTTGGCCGTCATGGACAGGGCCAGGGCCACGGAGAGCGGGGAGATCAGAGTGGACTTTTTGTCCGCCTCCCGGGATTTTTGCAGCAGCTCCAGGCCGAAGGAAGCCAGGGCCGCGTTGACCTCCTCGCTGTTGGACGGGTTGGCGGACAGCTTGGGGGCGGTGAGTTCCCTGGTGGCGAAGGCCTGGGCGCAGCCGGACAGCGGCGACAGGCCCAGGACGCAGGCCAGGAGCAGGGCAAGGGTTCGTTTCATAAAGATCCTCCTTCTCTGTGCAGGGGGCGGCCCCAGTGCCGCCCCGTCTGTAAGGGGCTGTTTTTCGTTTGCGGGGCGGCGCGGAGGCCGCCCCTTACATGTCTCTACCATTATAGACGAAAACTGCGGGCTGCGGTTGCACATTTTTGAAAGTTTTTTGGAAATTTTCAGGCGGATTGTCCTTGACGAAAGGACGGGGCCTATGATATAATGCCATTTCGTGGCGGTAGGGGCAGTGCGCCCTTTTACCCGATGAAATTCCCCCAAAGGGGAGGGAGGGAGCGCCGAAATGATTCCAGAACTCAGCGGCTCCGGCAAGGTTGTGGGGGCCAAACAGGTCAAGCGGGCTCTGAAGGCCGGCCGGGCCGCCCGGCTGTTTATAGCCATGGACGCCGACCCGCGTCTGCTCCAGCCCCTGGTCCAGGAGGCGGTAAACCGGCAGGTGCCGGTGAGCCAGGTGTCCTCCATGAAGGAGCTGGGCGTTTCCTGCGGCATAGCCGTGGGAGCCGCAGTGGCGGTTTTAACGAAAGAGGGATAAAAATTCCCAATTTTGTTAAAATATATATTACGCCCCGATCCGGGGCAGAATTGAGGAAAGGAGGAAACCCATTCATGCCTACTTTTAACCAGCTGGTACGCAAGGGCCGCGAGCAGGCGGCGTACAAGTCCACCTCCCCCGCTCTTCAGCACGGTCTGAACACCCTGAAGAACCGGAGCACCGACCTGCCCTCTCCCCAGAAGAGAGGCGTCTGCACCGCCGTTCGTACTTCCACCCCCAAGAAGCCCAACTCGGCCCTTCGTAAGATCGCCCGTGTGAAGCTGACCAACGGGATGGAGGTCACCGCCTATATCCCCGGCGTGGGCCACAACCTGCAGGAGCACAGCGTCGTGATGATCCGCGGCGGCCGTGTCAAGGACCTGCCCGGCGTGCGTTACCACATCATCCGCGGC
>CANEFX010000023.1 GCA_947426945.1 uncultured Bacillota bacterium | reverse complement strand
TTTATCATCTTTACATGAAAAAGTCTGCCATACGGCAGACTTTTTCGACAGGCTGCGGCGGCTCTCTTAGAAGAGCCGCCGGTTTTTTGTTATTTTCCTGACTTAAAGCCGTCCTTCAGACTGACAGCCCGGTTAAAGACCAGCGCGCCGGGTCTGGAATCCTTGCTGTCGGCACAGAAGTAGCCCAGGCGTAGGAACTGGAATCGGTCGGCCGGCTGAGCGGAGGCCAGGGAAGCCTCCAGCTTGCAGCCCTCCAGCACCTCCAGGGAGCCGGGGTTCAGGCAGTCCAAAAAGTCCTTGTCGCCGCCGTCGGGATCGGGGTCGCTGAACAGGTTGTCATACAGCCGCACCTGGGCATCCACGGCAGTGGCCGCATCCACCCAATGGATAGTCGCCCCCTTCACTTTTCGGCCGTCGGCAGGGTTGCCGCCGGAGCTGTCCGGGTCATAGGTGGCCAGGATTTCCACCACATTGCCCGCCTCGTCCTTAACGCAGCCGGTGCATTTGATGAGATAGGCCCCTTTCAGGCGGCACTCGGGGCCGTCCGGATACAGGCGCTTATACTTGGGGATAGGAGTCTCAAGGAAATCCTCCGCCTCCACGTACAGGTTCCGGGAGAAGGTGACGGGCCGGGTCCCGGCGGCCGGGTCGCCGGGGTTGTTCTCCACCTCAAAGGTCTCGCTTTTCCCCTCTGGATAATTGGTGATTGTCAGCTTCACAGGCCGCAGCACGGCCATCACCCGCCGGGCATGTTCGTTCAGATCCTCCCGCAGACAGTGCTCCAAGAAGCCGAACTCCACCGTGGAGGTGTTCTTGGCCACGCCGATGCGGTCGCAGAAGTTCCGGATGGCGGCAGGCGTGTAGCCCCGGCGGCGCAGGCCGCACAGGGTGGGCATGCGGGGGTCGTCCCAACCGGAGACGTATTTCTCCTCCACCAGTCTGCGCAGCTTCCGTTTGGACATGACGGTGTAGTTGATGCCCAGCCGGGCAAACTCGATCTGCCGGGGCTTGCTTGGCACGTCAGTGTTGTTGATCACCCAGTCGTAGAGGGGCCGGTGGTCCTCATACTCCAGGGAGCACAGGGAGTGGGTAATCCCCTCCAGGGCATCCTGAATGGGGTGGGCGAAGTCGTACATGGGGAAAATGCACCACTTGGTGCCCTGGCGGTGGTGCTCGATATACCGGATGCGGTAGAGCACCGGGTCCCGCATATTGAAGTTGCCGCTGGCCAGATCGATCTTGGCCCGAAGGGTGTACTTGCCCTCGGGAAACTCCCCGGCCCGCATTCGCTGGAAGAGATCCAGGTTCTCCTCAACGGGCCGGTCCCGCCAGGGGGAGCGGGCAGGGGTGTTCACATCCCCTCGGTACTCCCGGAACTGCTCCGGGGTAAGTTCACAGACATAGGCCAGCCCCCTCTTGATCAGGCCGATGGCCAACTCGTAGGTCTTTTCAAAATAGTCGCTGCCGTAGAAGAACCGGTCCCCCCAGTCGAAGCCCAGCCAGTGAATGTCCTCCTTGATGGCGTCCACGAACTCGGTGTCCTCCTTGGCGGGGTTGGTGTCGTCCATACGCAGGTTACAGATGCCGCCAAACTTCTCAGCAGAGCCGAAGTCGATAATCAGGGCCTTACAGTGGCCGATGTGCAGATAACCGTTGGGCTCGGGGGGGAACCGGGTGTGGACCTGCATCCCGGCGCAGCGCCCCCCTTCGGCAATGTCCTCAGTGATAAACTGATGGATAAAATTCTGGCTCTCGGGAGTTTCTTCCGTAATGGCGGTTTTGATCTCGTCAGACATGGGCTCTCTCCTCCTTTGTCAATGGGGTTATTTTACACCAGAAAGGCCATCCTTGCAAGTATTTCCTGCTCCCTTTTCAGATTGGTGTTGCTGACGCTCGATTTTTCAAACCATTCGTCAAAATACCGGAACCGGGCGGTCACCGCTCCAAGGTGACCGCCCGACAAAATGGAAGTTATCTTGTCAAATACATTTTTACTCATCATCATACTATCCGTGTACTGGACAGCCTATTCTTACTATTAGCGAAACCCAAATTCCAAAGCAGATAAAATATCTTCAACATTCACGTTTGCGTCATGAACCCAATAATGAGTCTTTTTCCCATATGGAATATTTTTTGAATCAATATAATCTGAATTTCCTATTTTAATATAATCCGAATCTTCGTGCTCTTTATAAAGCAGAAAAATACTTCCATTCATATTTGCATACAGCGGTTCGCCGTCTGCACGAACAGCGGTTTCGCATTCGCTTTTTATAAACGCCGCCAAATCCTCCGCTGTTTCCTCCACCTTGTCTCTATATACTACAACTGCATAAACAGGCTTTCGCCATATTCTTTCGGAATCACAACCCCATAACACACATCCCTCCCCATGTGTGAAAAAGTTATCCCATTCCTGTTTTAATCTGGAGGATGTAACCATATATATCAAGTCGTCAACAAGCGCATCTACTCCGATATACTCTACTCCATAGACGGTTACTGTAGTATCTGCATACTCAGATGAAGTGAATTGTGGATTGCCAGCATCATCATCTCCTATATACTGGAATTTTGCATTATACGTTTTTGATAGGCTATCTGCATATTTTTCAACTGTCCATTGAAACCTTCTTCTTGAAAACACATTTACCGGCTCAGCATAATAATATTCATTTGGTTCTAAAAAACCTGTAGAAAATTGAACTCTGTAGTTTCCATCGCTTAACTTCGTTTCCGAAGTGTTGTCTACAACCATATAGACAAAATTAGCTGACAAAAATATCAAAATCCCAACCACACAATAGGAAGCAAAAATTATTGATGAACCCCTTTTCTTTTCTGGTGTATTATAAAGTTTCCACCAGAGATTTGATCCTATTAGAAGCAGTGGAACAAGCCAGAACAATACGATATAAAGGCTGTTGACCCAATTTCTGTATTCTAACTGCTTCATTTCCAAAAAATGAAGTGCCGCATGATAAATAAGTATCATTCCAATCCATATAGCAAGGACAGCCCTGTTCACTTTTGCTTTATTACGCATAAGATACACCCCCTACGAAGTATTATAGTCTTTTATATTTGTTGTCCTGAGAGTTGTTATAATTAGCGCAGAAACCTCGTTTGCATCTGCATCTTGGAATCTTCGTATATTCATGAAGAATCGTCCTCCTCAAATCTAATCTTATCGGGCTGATTATAGCCCAGGACCGCCTTGGTGTCAATCAGCTTTGTAGAAAACGCCGGAGTTATCATCCAGCAACACTTTTCTTAAAAGGGACATTTCCTGAAAAGCCTTGTTCCAATTCAGGAAATGGGGTATAATAGGGTTGCAGGGGCAGCCTCTACGCCCCCGGACGGAAATCTATTAGGGCGAAATAACGTGAGTCCGTTCCTTACATCATTGTTCCAGGAGGCCATTATGAGCTACGATATTCTCATTTTAGGCTCCGGTCCCGCCGGATTGGCGGCGGCGGTAGCCGCCCGGGGGCGGGACAAGAGGGTTCTGGTCATTGGCAACCCTTGGCAGGACAGCCCTCTGGCCAGGGCGGAGCGGGTGGACAACTACCCTGGTCTTCCCGGCCGGACGGGCCTGGAGCTGCTGGAGGAGTTTTACCGCCATGCCCAGGCTCTGAAGGTGGAATTTGTGGTGGGCAAGGCCCTGTCTCTGTTGGCCTGGAACGGCTTTTCCCTCACCGTGGGCAGCCAGGTGTACCAGGGAAAAGCTCTGATCCTGGCTCCCGGCGTGGTCCGGACGGCCAAGTACCCCGGCGAGGCAGAATATCTGGGCCGGGGAGTGAGCTACTGTGCCACCTGCGACGGGATGCTCTACCGGAACAAGCCGGTCACCGTAGTGGGCCTGACCCCTGACGCACCCCAGGAGGCCAACTATCTGAAAAGCCTGGGCTGTCAGGTGGTATATGTCTCCCCCCGGCGGCCCGACGGGCTGGACGGGGATATCTCCTATGTGAAGGCCGGGAAACTGGCCGTCAAGGGAGAGCAGACCGTCATTGGGCTGGAGGCGGACGGTGCCCTTCTCCCCTGCTCCGGAGTGTTTATCCTCCGCCGGGCGGTGGCCCCTGGCGACCTTCTGCCCGCGCTGGAGACTGAGGACGGGGTAATCCGGGTAAACCGGCACATGGCCACCAACATCCCCGGCGTATTTGCTGCTGGAGACTGCACCGGCGGTCCCCTCCAGGTATCCAAGGCGGTGGGCGAGGGCCACGTGGCTGCCCTGTCCGCCTGCGAGTATTTAGACCAATGAAAGGAAGATTGTCATGATTCATTTTAACAAGGAGACCTTTGACAAGACCCTGAGCGAGGGCAGGCTGACGATGGTAGACTTCTGGGCCGAGTGGTGCGGCCCCTGCCAGATGCTGGGCCCGGTGATTGAGAGCCTGGCCGAAAAGTACGAGGGCAAAGCCGTCGTCGGCAAGGTCAACACCGACGAGGAACAGGAGCTGGCCATGCGCTTCGGGATTACCGGCATTCCCACCGTTATCTTCTTCAAGGACGGCAGGGAGGTGGATCGCCTGGTAGGCGTTATGCCTCCCGACGCTTTTATCCAGGTATTGGAGAAAAACCTGTAATCAAAAGAGATGCTGCCCTCCCGCTCTATTCACGGGAGGGCAGCCTTGCTGTATTTCAGGCTTACAGCACATTCACCACCGTGGCCTGCTCCATCTCGGCCAACAGCTCCAGCTGGGCAATGAGGTCGGCGTTAGCCGCGTTATACTGGTCGGGTTCCTGAAGCCGGAGGTACTCCAGCACCTGCCGGAAGGCCCGCAGGACCTGGTCGGTATCGCTGTGCCGCATCAAGGTGTGGAAGTAAAAGTGGCGTGCCTGCCAGTCCTCGTAGACCTGCCGGGTCATAGCCTCCGCTCTGGTCCAGTCGTCCCCTTCCGCCAGGGTCTGGGCCTGACGGAGCCGTTCCCCCATCTCCCCTGTGACGGACTGGACATACCATGCATTGGTCAGGCTGGCCGCCAGCAGCAGAATCAGCAGCCCTGCGGCAATCCAAAGTCGTTTCATAGAGATACCCCCTACGATTCCTTTTTCGCAAAATACACTGCGTCCGTCTCATCCACCAGCAGCAGGAACACCTGGGAGACATCCCGGCACCCCCGCTGGGTCAGCTGCTTGTCCAGCCAGGGACGGTCATGCCCCAGGCCCTTCAGGTTGTGCTCCAGCAGCCTGCCGTCGCTCACCACCACACGGGGCAGGCCGCCCTCTTCCACGCTCACTTTCATATCCCGGGCCGTGGGAGGCTTCTGGTTGGCGTAAGGCAACACAGAAAGCTGTCCGTTGGTCTCCAGAATCGCGTATTTGATCTGGCTGAGATCAGTATAGCCTTTGCACCGCAGCTCCTCCAGCAGCTCATCCACTGTAAGCCGGGTCTTGGTCATCTCTTTCTGATCCAGCGCCCCGTTTCGAACGATAATGCTGGGCCGGCCGCACAACACCGCCCGAAACCGGACGCTCTTCATAGTCAGCACCGACAGGATCATGGTCAGGGACAACAGGGTGAGGATGGGCACAATTCCGGTCAGCAGGGGAATGCCGTAATCCTGCATAGGCACCGAAGCCAGGTCGGCAATGATGAGGGACAGCACCAGCTCAGAGGGCTCCAGCTCCCCCACCTGCCGCTTCCCCATCAGCCGCACCCCTGCAATGATAAGAATATACAAAATAATCGTCCGCAAAAGGCCGGTAAACATGGCAATCGCCTCCCGTTCTCTCAGTCTTTCCCGGCTCACAGCGTCTTATCCTTCAAATTGCCCAAATACCCATCGGATATTGATACAGAAAAAGGGAAAACGCCATCTTGCAAAGGGGCCTGTTTTTCGATAAAATAACTTGATAATATGTGGGCACCAGAACCGGAATGGAAAGGCGAGTGAACGAAAGAATGAAAGCGACTTTGATTCTAGCCAACGGGAGCATCTTCTCCGGCGCCAGCATCGGCTCCACCGAAACACGGGTGTGCGAGATAGTGTTCAACACCTCTATGGCCGGCTATCAGGAGATCCTTACCGACCCCTCCTACGCCGGACAGGGCGTAGTCATGTCCTATCCCCTGATCGGCAACTACGGCGTGAACAGCGAGGACAACGAGTCCCGCCAGCCCTGGGTGGAGGCCTTCGTGGTCCGGCACCTGTCCCCCCGGGGGAGCAACTTCCGCTGCGAGGGCGACCTGGGCAGCTATCTGAAAGAACACAACATCACCGGCATCCAGGGTGTGGACACCCGGGCGCTGACAAAAATACTCCGCAGCGAGGGGAGCATGAACGGAATGCTCACCTGTGCGGAGCATTTTAATATCGCCCAGGTGCTGGCGCAGCTGAAGAACTACCGGGTGGAAAACACTGTAGCCCGGGTCACCCGAAGCGAGCCGGAAATCTTCCCTGCCTATGGTGAGGAGCGGTTCCACGTGGCCATGATGGACTACGGCGTGAAGCAGCACATGATTGAGTGCCTGCGCAGGCGGGGCTGCAGGGTGACCGCCCTGCCCGCCTCCACCCCCGCAGAAACGGTGCTCTCCGGAGGCTACGACGGCGTAATGCTCTCTAACGGCCCCGGCGACCCGGCGGAGAACACCGCCATCATCACTGAGCTGAAAAAGCTCTATGAAAGCGATACCCCTCTCTTCGGAGTCTGCCTGGGACACCAGCTGCTGGCTCTGGCCACCGGGGCCAGGACGGGCCGGCTGGCTTACGGCCACCGGGGAGGCAACCATCCCGTCCGGGACGTGGAGAAGGGCCGGGTGTTCATCACCAGCCAGAACCACGGCTACATGGTGCTGGCCGATTCCGTGGATCCGGCCATTGCCGAGGTGAGCCACGTCAACGTGAACGACGGCACCTGCGAGGGCCTGCGCTACAAGCGGCCCAACTGTTTCACCACCCAGTTTCACCCCGAGGCCAACGCCGGCCCCAAGGACACGGAGTATCTGTTCAATCGCTTTATTGACAATATGGCAGCCAAGAAAGCAGCAGGAGGTGACAAGTAATGCCCAAATACACTGATGTGAAAAAGGTGCTGGTGCTGGGCTCCGGCCCCATCGTCATCGGCCAGGCCGCCGAGTTCGACTACGCCGGCACCCAGGCCTGCCGCGCGCTCAAAGAGGAAGGCCTGGAGGTGGTGCTGGTCAACTCCAACCCCGCCACCATCATGACCGACAAGGACATCGCCGACCACGTGTACATTGAGCCGCTGAACATCCCCTCCGTTACTCAGGTCATCGAGATAGAGCGGCCCGACTCCATCCTGCCCACCCTGGGGGGCCAGACCGGCCTGAACCTGGCCATGGCCCTCCATGAAAACGGCACTCTGGAGAAATACGGCGTCCGCCTGCTGGGCACCTCCCCCGAATCCATCCGCAAGGCGGAGGACCGCCAGGGCTTCAAGGACTGCATGGAGTCCATCAGTCAGCCCTGCGTCACCTCCCTGGTGGTGGAGAGCGTGGAGGACGCGGTTGCCTTTGCCGAGAGCATCGGCTATCCGGTCATCGTCCGTCCCGCCTACACCCTGGGCGGCACCGGCGGCGGCATCGCCTATGACCGCGCCTCTCTGGAGGAGATCACCGACCGGGGCATCAATCTCTCCCGTGTGGGCCAGGTGCTCATTGAGCGGTGCATCGCCGGCTGGAAAGAGATTGAGTTTGAGGTCATGCGGGACGGGGCCGGAAACGTCATCACTATCTGCTCCATGGAGAACATCGACCCGGTGGGCGTCCACACCGGAGACTCCATCGTGGTGGCCCCTACCCAGACTCTGGCCAACAAGGAGTTCCAGATGCTCCGCTCCGCCGCCTTGGACATCATCTCTGCCCTGGAAATTGAGGGCGGGTGCAACGTGCAGTTTGCCCTGAACCCCGACTCCTTTGAGTACGCCGTCATCGAGGTCAACCCCCGGGTGTCCCGGTCCTCCGCTCTGGCCTCCAAGGCCACCGGCTACCCCATCGCCAAGGTGGCCGCCAAGGTGGCCCTGGGCTACACCCTGGACGAGATCCCCAATGCCGTCACTGGCAAGACCAAGGCCTGCTTTGAGCCCACCATCGACTACTGCGTGCTCAAGATCCCCCGTCTGCCCTTTGACAAGTTCACCACCGCCAGCCGCACCTTGGGCACCCAGATGAAGGCCACCGGCGAGGTGATGGCCATTGCCAACTCCTTTGAGGGGGCGGTGATGAAGGCCATCCGCTCCCTGGAGCTGAACGTCCGGGCTCTGAAGCTGGACAAGCTGGAGGGTCTGTACACCGACGAGATCGAGGAGCTGCTGGTAAACGTCACCGACGAACGCCTCTTCGTGGTGGCTGAAGCCTTGCGCCGTGGCTTCTCCCCCCAGAAGATCTACTCCATTACCAAAATGGACATCTGGTTCCTGGACGGTTTCAAGCGGATCATCGACATGGAGGAGGAGCTGAAGCGCTGCAAGGGCGAGCCCGACGTGGACACCCTGAAGCGGGCCAAGGAGATGTGCTTTGCCGACAGCTACATCGGCGCTCTGTGCGGTATGGCTCAGGCCGACGTGAAAGCCCTGCGTGAAAAGTACGGCATCATCCCCGCCTTCAAGATGGTGGACACCTGCGCCGCTGAGTTTGACGCCGAGACCCCCTACTACTACTCCACCTACGACGGAGAGAACGAGGCCCGAGACGACGGCTCCGGACGGAAAAAGGTACTGGTGCTGGGCTCCGGCCCCATCCGCATCGGCCAGGGCATCGAGTTCGACTACTGTTCCGTCCACTCGGTCTGGGCCCTGCGGAAGCTGGGCTGCGAGACCATCATCGTCAACAACAACCCCGAGACCGTCTCCACCGACTTCGACGTGGCCGACAAGCTGTACTTCGAGCCTCTCACCGCCGAGGATGTCCAGAACATTGTAGAGCAGGAGAAGCCCTGGGGCGCGGTGGTCCAGTTCGGCGGCCAAACGGCCATCAAGCTGGCCAAGGCTCTCACCGACATGGGGGTGAGCATTCTGGGAACCTCCTCCGACGGAGTGGATGCCGCCGAGGACAGGGAGCGGTTTGACGAAATCCTCTCCAAGTGCGGCATCCCCCGGGCCAAAGGAAAAACCATCTTCACCACCCAGGAGGCGCTGGATGCAGCCCACGAGCTGGGTTACCCTGTGCTGGTGCGGCCCTCCTACGTTCTGGGCGGCCAGGGTATGGAGATCGCCTACACCGACCGGAACATTGAAGAGTTCATGAAAATCATCAATATGACCGTCCAGGAGCACCCCATTCTGGTGGATAAGTATCTCATGGGCCGGGAGTTGGAGGTAGACGGCGTGTTCGATGGGGAGGATATCCTTATCCCCGGCATTATGGAGCATGTGGAGCGGGCCGGGGTCCACTCCGGAGACTCCATCGCCGTCTACCCGCCCCTCCATCTGGAGGACAAGCACCGGGAGCTCATCCTCCGGCACACCAAGAACATGGCCATGCACCTGGGAGTGGTGGGCCTCATCAACGCTCAGTATATCCTCTACGACGACGACATCTATGTTATTGAGGTCAACCCCCGGTCTTCCCGCACCATCCCCTACATCTCCAAGGTGACAGGGGTACCCATCATTGACCTGGCTACCCGGGTGATGCTGGGTGAGAAACTGAGGGACATGGAATACGGCACCGGCATTTACAGGGAGGCCAGTTATTACGCTGTCAAGGCCCCGGTGTTCTCCTTCGAAAAGCTCACAGACGTGGACACCGGCCTGGGCCCGGAGATGAAATCCACTGGCGAGGTGCTGGGTCTGGCCGAGACCTACCCCCAGGCCCTGCTGAAGGCCTTCAAGGGCTCGGGTATGCGGGCCCCCAAGAAGGGCGGTCGGGTCATCATCACCGTGAAGGACGAGGACAAGGGGGAGATTATTGCCATTGCCCGGGGTTTTGAGGAGATGGGCGTGGAGCTGTACGCCACCTCCGGCACCTGTCAGACCCTCACCGATGCGGGCATTGAATGCAGACGCGTCAACCGGGTATCCCAGGCCCACCCCAACATCCTGGACATGATTGCTTCCGGCACGGTGGACCTGATCATCAACACCCCCACCCGGGGCCGCAAGCACGACTCTGACGGCTTCCGCATCCGCCGCTCCGCCGTGGAGCACGGGGTGGGCTGCGTCACCTCCGTGGACACCGCCCGGGCCCTGCTCACCGTACGGCAGCAGAGCCGCAGTGAGGATCTCTCCCCCATCGACATCACAAAAATATAAATTCAGCCCACTGAAAGGCCGCTCTCCCACAAGCCTCCTTTGCCAAAGGAGGCTTGTGGGAGAGCGGCCTTTGGTCTTGCCGGAATACTGTATTTCACCGCAGGTGAAACGACCTTACACTGTTTGAGCAACACTTTATCGGGAAAATGGTTGATAGCCAATAGGCGATATGCTATAATTATTCCATTAAACTTGGACTTTGGTATATTAGAGCTGATGTCAAAAAGGAGTGCAGTTGTAATGGAGTGGACATCCCTATTATCAACAGACAAACTGGGCGAGGAAACTATCGAACCGAGAGATTGGACAAATTATCCTATTAATGCGTTTGAGAAAGATTACAACAAAATTGTTTCCAGCGCTGCTTTCCGTAGGCTTCAAGATAAAACCCAGGTATTTCCTTTGGATAGAAGTGATTTTATCCGCACTCGGCTCACCCATTCTATTGAGGTGTCTACAATTGCGCGACAATTGGGTATTATGATTTCAAAAAATACCACAAGATATAGACAACAAGAGGTTTTTGATTTTGCAGAAAATATTTCTTCTGTTTTATTGTGTGCGGGGCTTTTGCATGATTTAGGCAATCCACCTTTCGGACATTTTGGGGAAACAGTAATCGGTGAGTGGTTTCAAAATAATCTTGGAAAGATCTTTTATCGGTCGAATGCAGATATGCCAGCTAATCAGCGTAGCACCCTTCGAAGTGTGCTGCTCCCGCAAATGGTTGCTGATTTGGAGCACTTTGAAGGTAACGCACAAGCGTTGCGAATACTTTCCAAAGCCCGACATGGATCCGATATAAATGTTTCCATTTCTGTTATCAGTACACTGATTAAGTATCCAACAGATTCTCTTTCCTTCTGCCGGGCAGCACCTGATGTGGCCGTACACAAGCCAGGGTATTACTTGGCAGAGCAAGAAACCTATCTGCAAATTGCTGATATGGTGGGAACGAGAAAAGAGGATGGAAGTATTTGTCGCCACCCGCTGGCATTCTTCCTGGAAGCAGCTGATGACATTGCCTATGCTACAGCAGATTTGGAGGATGCTTTCAAAAAAAGACTATTCACGCTTCAGGAATTTATTGAATATTTTAAGAGCAAATATAATCATGATCGAATCGGTGTCCGTGAAGGTCCAAACCACTATTCAAAAGAGCACTATTCCAACGAGTTGATAGAAAAATTTAGAAGCTACACTAACATACCAGAGGATAATCAGTTCCATCAGTGGATTCACTATACTAGGCGATGGCTTATGCATAATGCCACATTTCGTTTTTCTAAAGAATATGAAAACATTATGAGCGGCAGATTCCAAGATGAACTTTTCAGTGATGTAAACCATACTATTACAATGAATGCGTTGAAAGATGCCATGGGCAAGTTTGTTTACAATTCTCCTGGAATTCTGCGGTTAGAACTCTCTGCACAAACAATCATTTCTTTTCTTCTTGACAAATTTGTACATGCTGTACTGTATTTTGGCTGTGAGGATGATACTTACAAATTGACGCAGGCTGACAGGAAATGTCTGCATCTGATTTCTAATAATTATAAAAATGATTATGCGGAAGAAAAGAGAGGGCATGAGGATGATGAAGCATACTGTCTGTATTTGCGATTGCTGATGGTAACAGATTATATCAGCGGTATGACGGATACCTTTGCTAGAACGCTCTATCGAGAGCTAAGTGGAATTGAATGACGGGAAATATTAAGCATGATTTGGAACAAGCTATACAAAATTCAAACAAGTGAAAGGAATCTATAACAGAAAATCAGTTTTGCACCTTTACTCCAACTGGACATTGGGCGAACATTCACTATTTCAAAGGCGGCTTTGCTGTGATGGTGTGACTCTGATGTCAAAGTGAACAGCGGAGGTCAAGGTATAAAATCCTTGACCTCCGCTGTTCTATCAGCTTATTCAGTGGCATAGAGTGCGCAGAGAAGGTATACCTTGCATTGGGGTGTTTAAAATTAATGAGAGAGTGGGTTGGAATGAGATTTGAAATCCCCTCCGGCGTAGAGGCTGTCCTTCAGATACTCACGGCTGCGGGGTATGAGGCCTTCCTGGTAGGAGGCTGTGTGCGGGATAGGCTGCGAGGCGTTCGGCCCCACGACTGGGACATCTGCACCGCCGCCCGTCCGGAGGAAATAAAGGCCTGCTTTCAGAGTCTGCGGGTGGTCGAAACCGGGTTGAAGCATGGTACCGTTACGGTTTTGGCAGACGGCGTGCTCTGCGAGGTCACCGCCTACCGTACCGAGGGGCCATATTCCGACGGCCGACGGCCGGATTATGTGAGATTTGTCACCAGCCTGGAGGCGGATCTGGCCCGGCGGGATTTTACCATGAACGCCATTGCCATGGAGCTGAACGGAAGTCTGCGGGATCCATTTGGGGGCATGGAGGATATCAGAGCCGGGGTAATCCGTTGTGTCGGCACACCTGCCCGGCGTTTCCGGGAGGATGGGCTGAGAGTGATGCGGGCCCTGCGGTTTGCAGCGGCATTCGGATATGAGATCGAGGAACAGACCGCACAGGCCGTCCACGAAAATCGGGATGTGCTGGACCGGGTGGCGGCGGAACGAATCAACGCAGAACTATGTGGATTACTGACGGGGCCCAAAGCGGGAGATGTTCTCAGACAGTACTTTGACGTACTCTGCTGGTTTTGGCCTCAATTGGAGCCGCTGGTCACGCTGGAGCAGCATAACCCTTGGCATTGCTGGGGCGGCTGGGAGCACACCATCCGTGCTGTAGAGGCCGCTCCCACAGATCTGGTTCTGCGGCTGACCATGCTTCTTCACGACATCGGTAAGCCCGGCTGTAAGTCCACTGATGAGAATGGTATTGATCATTTCTATGGCCATCCCAGTGTTAGTGCGCAGATGGCAGATCAGATGCTCCGGGGACTGAAATTTGACAATAAGACCCGGAATCGGGTGGTCACCTTAGTCAAGCACCATGATGTACAGATTCCGTGTCGGGACCGGTCCATTCGCAGGTGGCTGGGCCGTCTGGGTCCCGAGGCCTTTTTCCAGCTGATAGAGGTCAAACGGGTGGACAGTATGGGACAGGCCCCTAGGGAGGTAGCAGGCCGTCTGGCAGAGCTGGCTGAGATAAAGAAGCAGGCAGAGGAAATCATTGCCCAGGGGAAATGCTTTGCTTTGAAAGATCTGGCTGTGGACGGCCGGGATGTGATTGCAGCTGGCGTCGCTCCGGGTCCGGAGGTGGGACGGACGCTGGATGCCCTGCTGGAGCGGGTACTCAGTGGAGAAACGGAAAATGATCGAAAAACGTTGCTGGAGCTGATCAGCTGCCGGTAAAATTAAGCGGGTGCAGTTTTGTTGTCTTTTTATCCTGTAGTACACTGGAAATCGGAAAGACCCGCAAAATCAGATGATGCGCCGCCCGCTGGGCGGCGCATGCGCTATGGGCGGCCGCCGTCCTCCGCAGTGGCCTCCGGGGTGTTATCGTAGTCCCACTGGTGGTCGGTGTCGGCCATGTACTGGCTGGTGACGTTGAAATAATTGTAGAACTGAAGCAGGTCCAGCTCCAAAAACTCCTGGAGGCCGCCGTCAAATCCGTTGTGATCCCAGGTGGGGTCGGCACAGTACCATTCGCCATTCAGCTTTACCATGTTCCAGGCGTGGTTCTCACGGTTTCCAAAGGCCGCCCCGGTGACGGTGGTGCACTCGATGTCCGCCATGTCCATAAAGAGCCGGAAAGTCTCGGCATAGCCCAAGCAGACCCCCTTGCCCTCGATCAGCGGGCCATAAGGCTCATAAGAGGACCGGGGCGCGCCTTTTTTTCCATAGTGGGACTGGTCGTAGCTGACATGGGTGGTCAGCCAGGCGTAGAGGGCCAGCTCTTTCTCATAGCTACTCATATCCGGACTGGTCCAGTCCTCCCAGACCCGTTTTGCCGCATCCAAAACTTTTTTGTCCACCCTGGATAGCCCGGAATCGTCTCCGCTCTTCCAGGCGGACAGGATGGCAGAATTGTTAAAGAGGGTCATGTCGTCCTGGTCAGGGTCCACGTAAATCAGCCGGCCGTCGGGACGGTAGTCGCCGGGCTGAGGGCCCAAAACAGCCGGGATGCCCACGGCGTTGACCCCCTTGCCGAAGCAGCTCTCAAAGGCGTTTTTTGCCGCCTCCATCTCGATACATACGTCCAGGGCCACCCAGCCTCCCCTGGTGAGAATTCGGCCGTTTTCCGCCATGCTAGCCTCGTCAGGGAAATAGCCGGTAAAAGAGCCCTGTCGATTCAGAAGATACTGTTGAAGGGCTTCCGTCACGGTCTCCACATCCGCCTCGTTCACCTGGAGGACAGCCAGTTCAAAAGCTCTGGCCCCCTCTATACGCACCACGGCCCCATCCAGCAGGGCTAAGTCCGCCAGCTTGTAGTAGTCCTTGACGTAGCCCTCTACCTCTGATGGCTCCCGATACCAAGCCAGAGTGTCGTCCTGTTCCACCCGGCCGGCCAGCATAACACGTAGGATGGTCTCTGCGTCCTGCGCGGTGGTACTGTCCTCCTCCTGGGGCTTTGTGCCGCACCCAGGCAGCAGGAGCAGCAGGGCCAGCAGGAGGGATAAGTATTTTTTCATGGGCGTCACCTCCAGAGCGTTGAGGACAGTGTAGCAGAGATTTCTTACAAAAAACAGGGCAAAATCCTTAAACATTTATTAAAGAAGGGGCGGCCGCGGGCCGCCCCTGAGCAGTTATAGGCGCCGGATATCCTCAATCAGCGCATCCACGTCCTGGTCTGTGGTGGACCAGGACGTACAAAACCGGACGGCAGTATGATCCGGGTCCACCCTGGCCCAGACCTCGAAGGAGTAGTCCCGCTCCAGTGCCGCCAGCGCCTCATTGGGCAAAATGGGAAACTGCTGGTTGGTGGGGGAGTTGACGAAGAGAGGATATCCCTTCTTCTCAAAGGCCGAGCGCAGGCGCATGGCCTTCGCCACCTCCTTTTTGCCGATGTCCAGAAAGAGGCTGTTTTTCAGGAAAGCCTCAAACTGCACTCCCAGCAGCCGACCCTTGGCCAGCATGCCGCCCCGCTGTTTGATGAGATAACGGAAGTCTTTATTCAGCGTGGGGCTGGTGATGACTACCGCCTCCCCAAAGAGGAGCCCCGCTTTTGTCCCGCCCAGGTAGAATACATCGCACAGCCGGGCCAGGTCGGGCAGGGTAATGTCCGATGCCGCCAGGCCGCAGGCCAGCCGGGCTCCATCCACAAATAGGGGCAGCTTCCACCGGCGACAGACGGCGCTGATCTCCTCCAGCTCTGCCAGAGTGTACACCGTACCCAGCTCGGTAGGGAGAGAGAGATAGACCATCCCCGGTTGGACCATGTGCTCCCAGGCCACGTCATCGTAATGGGACTGGCAGTACTCGTCGATCTGCCGGGCGTCAATCTTGCCTTCCGCAGCAGACAGGCCCAGCACCTTGTGTCCGGTGGACTCGATAGCCCCGCTCTCGTGGGCGTTAATGTGCCCTGTCTCAGCGCACAGCACCCCCTGGTGAGGGCGCAGGGCAGCGGCAATGACGGTGGTGTTGGCCTGGGTGCCTCCCACCAGGAAATGGACCCCTGCCTTGGGGGCCAGACACAACTCCCGGAGCATGGCCCGGGCGTGTTCGCAGTGGCGGTCCACTCCATAGCCGGGGCAGGCCTCAGTGTTGCTGTTCACCAGAGCCTCCAGGATATTGGGGTGGGCCCCGGTAGTATAGTCGCACTCAAATCGGATCATATTGTTCTCCTTACCGCAGTTTTGCCCGGCAGTCCTTCTCCAAAGCCTCCAGAATGGACTTCACATCTTCGTCGGCCTCTTCAGAGGTGAGAGAGCGGTCGTCTGCCCGGAGCACCAGGTTGAATGCCACGGACTTTTTGCCCTCGTCGATGCCCTTGCCCCGATAGATGTCGAAGAGGGAGACCTCCTTGAGCAGCCCCTTGGCCCCCCTGCGGATGGCGTTCTCCAGTTTGCCCACGGTAACCGCCTCGTCGCACACCACCGCGATGTCTCTGGTGACCGAGGGAAACCTGGGCAGGGGGACGTACTCGGCTCCGGTCCCCCGGGCCAGCATCAGCTCGTCAAAGCTGAGCTCCGCGCAGTACAGTTCCCCGTCCACGCCGAAGTTTTTGGCCACATTGGGGTGGATCTGGCCCATTACGCCCACCTGATCGGCGCCGCACCAAATTGTGGCAAAGCGGCCGGGATGATAGGAGATGTCGGAGGGAGTACCCAAGGAACCCTCAAAGTGGACCTCCTCCGCACGGATGTCCTTCAAAATGGCCTCCACCGTCCCCTTCAGGTCGTAGAAATCGAAGTTCTCGCCATAAGCCCCCAGGGTGAGCACCTTCGCCTCGTTGGCCAGACCGTTTTCTCCGCCGGGGAGATATACCCGGCCCAGCTCGTAGAGGTGGACGTCTTTGTTGCGGTAGTTGTAGTTCCGGGCCAGAATGTCCAGCATAGAGGGCAGAGTGGTGGTGCGCATGATGGAAGTGTCCTCGCCCAGAGGGTTCAGGATTTTGAAGGACTTACGATGGAAGTCGTCGGCCGGCCAGCCAATCTTGTCGTACCATGCGGGGGAGATGAAGGAGTAGGTGATGATCTCATCGTACCCGCAGGCGCGGCAGACCGCTCCCAGCTTCTGCTCCAGCTTCTGCTCGTCAGAGTAGCCTCCCAGGGTAGTCTGGCCCCGCATGAGGGTGGTGGGGATGTTGTTGTAGCCGAAGAATCGGGCTACCTCCTCAGCCAGGTCGGCCATCTCCTTCACGTCGCCACGCCAGGAGGGGACCTTGATCATGCCCCGTTCTATGGTGGTCTCAAAGCCCAGCTTCTGGAGAATGGTGTACATCACGTTCTCCGCCACATCGGTGCCCAGCAGGGCGTTGATCCGGTCGGGCTCCACTTTCAGCACAGTGGGCCGGGGGACATAGTTGAGGATGTCAATCACCCCGTCCAGCACCTCGCCGGCCCCCAGCAGCTCCACCAGCTCACAGGCCCGGTTGACGGCGGGGAGGGTGTTCAGCGGGTCAAGCCCCTTTTCAAACTTGGCAGACGCCTCGGTGCGCATTCCCAGGGCCAGGGCCCCCTTGCGGATGCAGGTGCCGTCGAAGCAGGCGGATTCGAACACCACATCCGCCGTGTCGTCCACAATCTCAGAGTTCAGTCCGCCCATAATGCCGGCCAGTCCTACGGCCCGGCCCTCGTCTGCGATGACCAGGTGGTTGGCGGTGAGGGTGTGCTCCTTGCCGTCCAGGGTAGTGAGCCTTTCTCCTTCCTCCGCCCGGCGGACAATGATTTTCCCACCATTGACATAGCGGTAATCAAAGGCGTGCATGGGCTGGCCGTACTCCAGCATGACGTAGTTGGTAATATCTACGATATTGTTGATGGGCCGCACCCCCATGGCCCGCAGCCGCTCCCGCATCCACTTTGGGGAGGGGCCGATCTTCACATTGCGCACCATCCGGGCGGTGTACCGGGGACACAGCTCGGGGTCGGGGGTCTCCACGTCCAGCAGCTCGAGCAGTACGCCGTCCCCGCCGCCCTTCACCACCGGCTGGTGGAAACGGCAGGGCTTGTCAAAGGTGGCGGCCGCCTCCCGGGCCAGACCGATGACGCTGAGGCAGTCGGGCCGGTTAGGGGTAATCTCAAACTCCACCACATGGTCGTCCAGGCCTACGGCGGTGCAAATATCCTCCCCCACAGTGAGGTTGGCCAGCTCCGGATCGTCGGAGAGGATCCAGATGCCGTCCGGATAGGCGGAGGGAAAGTCCCGCTGGTCCAGTCCCAGCTCCTGGAAGGAGCACAGCATTCCGTTGGAGAGCTCCCCACGGAGCTTTCCAGCTCTGATTTCCTTGCCGCCGGGGAGGGTGGAGCCGTCCAGGGCCACGGGGACCAGGTCGCCCACCTTCACATTCTGCGCCCCGGTGACGATCTGCAGGGGCTCACCTTTGCCCGCGTCCACCTGGCAGATCCACATGTGGTCGCTGTTCTGGTGGCGGACCTGGGACAAAACCTTGCCCACCACCACATTTTTAATCTCCGCCCCCAGGTCGTGGGTCAGCTCCACCTTGGAGCCAGATAACGTCATTGCCTCGGCGAATTCCCGGTCGCCCGTGTCAATCTCAACAAACTCGTTGAGCCATTTTCTGGATAGATTCATATGAAAAACTCCTTTACGAATTGAAAGCAGATTACCATGGGTAACTCCAACCCAGCTTAGCCATAAAATCAACCATCTGCCAGCAGTCGCCGATATAGAACTCGTCGTCCTCACAAGCCCTGTGCTCGCCCTCAAAGTCCTCATCAGTCCATTCAACGAGGTAGCGGGCCACGACCTCCTCCGGAACGCCGAAGCGCTCCGCGATCAGCGCGGCGTTTCCGGAGGGCCCCGGGTCCTCATCCTCGCCAAAATAGTCGGGCATAGGGGTAAAGCGGTCCAACTCCGTGCCGTTGTCACAGAAGAAGTAACCCCAGAAGTCCCCATCATAGATATACAGTAGCATCACCGGCCCGGCAGTCAGCTCGGACAGACCGTCGGACAGGGAATCGTAGCCAGCGCAGTTCTCATTGAACAAGATCTGCACACCCTTGCTGCTGGAGAAAAACTTGCACCCGGACACATCCAGCTCCAGCGAGCCATCCTTTTGTGCCAGCGCGCTGACCGCACTGCGGGCTTTCTCTTCACCGCAGCCGGGGAGGATAGCAGTCTGTAAAAACAGTCCCATTACACTCCCTCCTTAAAACTGCTCCAAAAATCTTACATCGTTCTCGAAGATGAGCCGCAGGTCGGCGATCTTGAACCGGCGCATGGCGGTGCGCTCCAGACCCATGCCAAAGGCCCAGCCGGACCACTGCTCCGGGTCGATGCCGGCCATGCGCAGGACGTTGGGGTGAATCATCCCCGCGCCCAGCAGCTCAATCCAGCCCTCGCCCTTGCATGTGGGACAGCCTGCGCCACCGCACTTGTGGCACTGCACATCCATCTCACAGGAGGGCTCGGTAAATGGAAAATGGTGGGGACGGAAGCGGGTAATTGTACCCTTGCCGAAGAGCTCTTCGGCAAGCAGATTCAGGGTTCCCTTCAGGTCGGCCATAGTGACGTTTTTGTCAATGACCATGCCCTCCACCTGATGGAACATAGGGGAGTGGGTGGCGTCCACCTCATCCTTGCGGTAGACGCGGCCGGGAGCGATGATGCGGATGGGCAGAGGCATGGTGTCCATGGCCCGCACCTGCATGGGGGAGGTCTGGGAGCGGAGCATTACCCGGCTGTCCTCGTCAAAGTAGAAGGTGTCGCTCCAGTCCCGGGAAGGATGGCCCTCCTCGGCGTTGAGCCGGTCGAAGTTCAGCTCGGCCAGTTCCACCTCGGGGCCATCCAGAACGGTGAAGCCCATGCCGACGAAGACGTCCTTGATCTCGTCCAGAGCGATATACATAGGGTGCTTGTGGCCCTGCTTCACCGGCCTGCCGGGAACGGTGACATCCAGGGCCTCTGCCTTAAGCTTTGCTTCCATAGCGGCAGTTTCCAGCTTTTTGGCAGCGGTCTCAATAGCCCCCTCCAGGGCGGAGCGGACCTCATTGGCCAAGGCGCCCATGGCGGGCCGCTCCTCAGCGGTCAGTCTGCCCATCTGCTTCAGGACGGCGGTCAGCTCGCCTTTTTTGCCCAAATACTTCACCCGCAGCTCGTCCAGAGCGGCGGGTGAGGATACCCCCTCAAAGGCAGTCAGGGCCTCGCTTTTGATTTTTGCCAGCTGTTCTTTCATAGATAAAACTCCTTATCGTTGGATTAGTACAGATGAATGGCCGCTACGCGGGCAGAAATTTTGGGACATCCTCAAAAATACTGATATTGTGCCGGGGGAGCTTATACAGGCCCTTGGAAATATTGGCCGGACCGTGCTTGGTGGTCACGGTGACAGAAAAATGCTCCTTGATGAAGTCGTCGGCCCAGCGGTCCACCTGACCGCCGGGATAGGCGAAAAAAAGAACGTCGGTACCCAGGTTGGACTGAATCAGTTCAATGCTGGCTTCCAGATCGGGAAAGACACGGGCTTCGTAGGCTTCGCGGCCCTCGTCGGGCAGACGGGCAATATTGCAATTATTTTCCAGATGAAGCCTGCTGGTATGGGAACCAAATTCCACCAGTCCGGAATTCGCCATTTCCCGGCACATTTCCCAGCTTAAATAGTAGCTGTTGGAGCTGTCGTCCACACTCTCCGTTATAAGAGAGATTACAGCTTTGGCGTTGAACTCCTGCAGAGCAGGATAGGCGAGGAGGTAATTGCTGGCGTAGCCGTCGTCCATCGTGATCATAACGGCCCGCTCCGGCAGCGGTTCTCCCTGGGCTAACTGACTGGGCAGTACCGTGGTATAGCCGTGGTCAGACAGCCACTGCAGATCATTGCGAAACTGCCGGACAGGGAGAGACCAGGCGTCGCAGTCGGTCCCGTCCCCCTCTACAAAGTGATGGTACATCAGAATGTAGAGCTTCGTGTTCTTTTTTGCGGGGGAGTCGGGTTTAGATTCGGATTCCAGCTCAGGTTCCGGCTCCAGTGCAGACTCCGGCTCAGAAGGCTGACCTGCTTCCGGACGGATGTCCGAAGGGGCGGGGACTGCGGACAGAACTTTGGAGACAGCCGGCAGTATGGGTGGATCGGTCGGAGAGAAAGTAGGGGGTTTCGGAGCAGGCATGCCGCCGGAAAGGGATGCAGAGGCATCTATCCTGCTGGAAGGGCTTTCTATGCCGGGCTGCGTACGGTGACAGGCAGAAAGAGAAATGAGGAGCAGCAAGAAAAGAAAGGAAAGCAGACCTGTTTTTTTCATCATAAACACCTGCTTCAGTATAGTTTTAGCCTGGGATTGAACAAACAAAAGCCCTTCGCCCCTGTAGTCTGGGGACGAAAGGCAACCCTTCCGCGGTACCACCCGCATTCACGCATACGCGCGCACTCAATCTCCGGTAACGGCGGAGAAACCGTCCCCCTCTCAGGGGCCGCTCCCGGGCGAACCAAGGGAGGCCTCACAGGCGGACTTACAGCCAACGGTCCGTCCTCTCTGAGAGAGGCAAATGCCCTATTTTCCCGTTCCATGCATTTAAGCTAAAAGTATTTATATCATAAAATTCCTTGTAATGCAAGAGGGAAAGGCGTATAATTCCAAAAAGAACCGTATTCCCAGATTTTCCCCGAAAGAGCGGGGAATAATATGGACAAAATCAGTTCCGTATAGTAGAATATCGTCAGCGTCCAAAGAGCAGAAATTTGATTGGATGCGGATAATGGAGGGTTTCCCATGCTGGAATTACAGCACATCAGCTACGACGTAGAGCAGGACGGCGACAATAAGGGCATTCTGCATAACATTGATTTGAAAATCAGCGAGCGTTTTGTGGCCATTACCGGCCCCAACGGCGGCGGCAAATCTACCCTGGCCAAGGTGGTCGCCGGCATCCTTACCCCGACCCAGGGCCGTATCCTCTTTAACGGAGAGGATATTACGGAATTGTCCGTTACCGACCGGGCTCGGAGGGGGATCAGTTTTGCCTTTCAACAGCCGGTGCGCTTCAAGGGGCTGACGGTAAAGGACCTGATCACTCTGGCCAGCGGTAAGGACATTGGTGTGCCCGAGGCCTGTAATTACCTGTCTGAGGTGGGCCTGTGCGCCAAGGACTATATTGACAGAGAGGTGGATGCATCCCTGTCCGGCGGCGAACTCAAACGCATTGAAATTGCCACCATCATGGCCCGGGGAACAGCTCTGTCCGTCTTTGACGAGCCCGAAGCGGGTATCGACCTGTGGTCCTTCACCAACCTGATTCAGGTTTTTGAGCAGCTGCACAAGAAAATCAACGGCTCCATCCTTATCATCTCCCACCAGGAACGGATTCTCAACATTGCAGACCGCATTGTTGTCCTGGCAGACGGCAAGGTGGTCAACGACGGCTCCCGGAAGGACGTGCTGCCATCTCTGCTGGGGGGCGCCCCCGGAGTGTGTTCCGCGCTGGCGGAGAAGATGCGGTAAAGGAGGAAAATCACATGGACGCAATACAAAAGAGCTTATTGGAGCAGGTGGCCGGTCTCCACGAGGTGCCCGAGGGAGCCTACAATATCCGGGCCAACGGCCAAAAGGCGGGCCGAAACACGACTGCCAATATAGACATTGTTACCAAGACGGACAAGGACGGCATCGATATCATTATCAAGCCGGGCACCAGGAACGAGTCGGTCCATATCCCGGTAGTGCTGAGTATGAGCGGCCTGAAGGATATGGTATACAACGACTTTTTTATCGGCGAGGACAGCGACGTCACCATCGTGGCCGGCTGCGGCATCCACAACTGCGGGGTGCAGGCCTCGGAGCACTCGGGTATCCACACCTTCCATGTGGGGAGAAACGCCCGGGTCCGCTATGTGGAAAAGCACTACGGAGAAGGGGACGGCTCCGGCGAGAACATCATGAACCCCACCACTGTTGTCGAAATGGACGAAGGCGGCTACATGGAGATGGAGACCACCCAGATCAAAGGGGTGGACTCTACTGTCCGCACTACCACCGCCAAACTGGGTCCCCACGCCACCCTTATCATTAAGGAGAAGGTCATGACCCACGGCAAGCAGCTGGCCAAGTCCGACTTCACCGTGGACCTGGACGGCGAGGGCTGCCACACCAATGTGATTTCCCGCTCGGTGGCCCGGGACCAGTCCAAGCAGGTGTTTCTGGCCCGGATTAATGGCAACGCCGCCTGTTACGGCCACTCCGAGTGCGACGCCATCATTATGGACGAGGGGGTGGTGTCCGCCGTCCCGGAGGTCACCGCCAACTGCCTGGACGCCCAGTTGATCCACGAGGCAGCCATTGGAAAAATCGCCGGGGAACAGCTCATCAAGCTGATGACCCTGGGCCTCACCGAGAAGGAGGCCGAGGAGCAGATAGTCAACGGGTTTTTGAAGTAGGAGGTGTCCTCATGCTGCCTTTAGCCACCGCCGCCCAGATGAAGGAGCTGGACCGCCGGGCCATCGAGGAGCGTGGGATTTCCTCCCTGGCGCTGATGGATCATGCCGCCCAGGGATTGGCCGCCCAGGTCCGGGAGGTTGTGGACAGAGAACGGTCTAAATATCTTGGCTTCTCCTCTGCCGTCATCTTCGCCCGTTCCAAATCGGAGGAAAAGCCCACCTCTGAGGAAAAGCGGCAGATGAAGGAGCTGGAGAGGATTGTCACCTCCAAGAACCGGGACAAGACCCCCCGAATCGCCATTTTCTGTGGTCCGGGCAACAACGGCGGGGACGGCATTGCTGCCGCCCTCCACCTGGGTGGGTATCACGTCCGGGTATTTCTGGTGGGGGACCGGGAGAAAATGACTCCCGACGCCCGTGCTATGGAGGAAAAGCTCGTTGCCGCCGGCGGCTGTCTGGAGGACTTCACAATTGATATGACCAGCCGGGAACCGCTGGAGGGTTCCCTCACCTTTGAACAGCAGAAGATTACCACTTGGCTGTCCACCTGCGACTGCGTAGTGGACGCCCTCTTCGGTGTCGGACTCACCCGTCCGGTAACAGGGGCCTTTTTAACCGCCATCCGCCTGATGAATGGCCGGTCCTGCCCGGTGGTGGCCTGTGACATCCCCTCCGGGGTAAACGCCGACACCGGAGAAATCCTGGGTGAGGCGGTTCAGGCGAAAATAACCGTCACCTTTACCCGTCCCAAGCCGGGGCTGTATCTTGGGGAAGGGGCGGCCTGCGCCGGAGAGATTCGGGTGATGGAGATTGGTATCCCTCATGACCTGGAGCACGATCTGAACCTGCAGAGGCCTGTGGTCTACGCGGTGGACGAGGCCGGACAATGTCTCCCCCGCCGCCCCCGTACCGCTCACAAGGGGGATTTTGGAAAAATATTTATTCTGGCCGGCTCCGAGGGCTATACTGGTGCGCCGGTTCTGGCGGCTCGGGCCGCCCTGCGCACCGGGGCGGGACTGGTGTACTTAGGCGTTCCCAGAGAAATTTATCCCATCATCGCCGCCAAATGTGACGAATCCATGCCATTCCCCCTGCCGGAGGACTACGCCGCTATTTTAGAGCGGTCCAGGTCCTGTGATGTGGCCCTCGTCGGTCCCGGCCTGGGACGGGCTCCCAAAACGGAAAAATTGGTCCTCTCCCTGCTGGCTGACCTGGAAATCCCCGTCGTCTTGGACGCCGATGGCATAAATGCTCTGGCGGGGCATATAGATATTTTGGACAAACGGAGCCCCCTTACCGTCCTCACACCTCACGAGGGGGAGTTTACCCGGCTGACGGGGTGTGCCCTGCCGGTGAAAGATCGGCTGTCCGCCGCCCGGGACTTTGCCCGGGCCCACGGCTGTATCCTGGTCCTGAAGGGCCACGGTACCGTCACCGCTGCTCCGGACGGCGCAGCCTGGATTAACGCCTCGGGCAACCCCGGCATGGCCAAGGGGGGCTCCGGAGACGTGCTGGCGGGGATGATTGCCGCTCTGTTGGGGCAGAAGCACCTGCTAAAGGAGTGGGGCAACACTGCGGAGCTGGTGTCCCAGGCGGTCCAGCTCCACGGCCTGGCCGGGGACGCCTGCGCCCAAAAGCTGGGGGAGTACGCCATGCTGCCCACCGATTTGATCGAGGCTCTGCCTGAGATCCTGCGGGAAGGGACGGCGGAATAGGATTTTGGAGGTATCACTGTGCGCAAAGGTCTGATTTGCGTACTAATGACAACCCTCCTGCTGTCTGGCTGCGGTCAAGCAGGGGTGAGTGAGGCGGAGGAGCTGGCGCTGGCCGTCCGCGCCGAATACCTGGCCATGGACAGCTGTACCACTCGAGCGGCGGTCACTGCCGACTACGGTCAGCGGGTGTATCAGTACGAACTGGCTGCAGCGGTGTCCGGAGAGGAGACTGTTTTGACGCTCTCCGCCCCAGAGACAGTGGCAGGCCTCACTGCCCGGTTGTCCGGAGAGGAGAATCTGTTGGAATTTGATGGAGTTTCGGTGGAGACCGGCCCCCTGGATGATGATGGGCTGACTCCTGTCTCTGCCCTCCCCGCCCTGCTGGAGGCGGCGAAATCCGGCTATATCACTGCCTGCGCCTTGGAGGAGGATGGGACGGTTCTGCGGGTGGACTGCGGCGATCCGTCGGGCTCCCCCGGTGCGGGCACCGAGACCGCCCTGTGGTTTGATGCGTCCACCTATGCCCTGACGCGGGGAGAGGTCAGTGTAGACGGCTTTCGGGTAATTTTGTGTGAATTTTTTGATTTTACCGGCAATTGAGATAAGAAAGAGGGTATACATATGACAGACAAACGTGAGGCACGTGCGTGGGTGGACATTGATCTGGATGCCCTGGCCCACAATTACCACGCCATTCGGGACTGGACCCGCCGGGAGGGGGGCGAGCCGGTAAAGCTTCTGGGCATGGTGAAGGCCAACGCCTATGGCCACGGGGCTGTGGCAGTGGGCCGCAAGCTCCAGGAGCTGGGGGCGGAGATGCTGGCGGTGGCCTGTTTGGCCGAAGCGGTCGAGCTGCGCCGGGCGGAGATTGCCAGCCCTATCCTCTGTCTGGGCCAGACCCCGGTGGAGCAGGCGGATGACCTGTTGGAGTATGATGTAACTCAGACGGTAGGAGATTTGGAGTTGGGCAAGGCACTGTCCGCCGCCGCTCAGGCGGCCGGAAAAGAGCTGTCCATCCATATCAAGCTGGACACCGGTATGGGCCGGCTGGGCTTTACCTGGCGGGAGGGCAGTCAGGCCTCCACTGTAGAGGAGATCAAGGCCCTGTGTGCCCTGCCCGGCCTGCGGGCGGAGGGACTGTATACCCACTTTGCCGCTGCCGATGAGGACGTGGACTACACTGAGCTTCAAGGCCGGCGCTTTCAGGAAGCCAGGGCCGTGCTGGAGGAGGCGGGCATCAATCTGAAAAATTACCATTGCGCCTCCAGTGCCGCTGTGTTAAACTACCCTTGGACCCATATGACCATGATCCGGCCCGGCATCGCCATGTACGGCCACTATCCTGATCCGGCCAGCGAAATTCGGGGGGAGCCCCGGCTGCTGCCGGTGATGACCCTGAAGGCACGGGTCACCTCAGTGCGTACTCTGCCTGTAGGGGCCAAGCTGGGCTACGGCTGTACCGCCACCCTGGCCAGGGAGTCCCGCATCGCAGTGCTGTCCATCGGCTATGCCGACGGCTTGCCGCGCTCTCTGTCCAATAAACTGCAGGTGAAGCTCCACGGCACCCCCTGCCCCATTTTGGGCCGTATCTGCATGGATATGTGTATGGCCGACGTTACCGCTCTGCCCCAGGTGAAGGTGGGGGATACGGCGGTGTTCTACGACGGAGACTTGAACCGGGTGGCCGAGCTGGCCGGAACCATCACCGATGAATTGGTCTGCCGCATCACAGCCCGGGTTCCCCGGGTATATTGGGAGAACGGAGCCAGAATCGTCTGAGAAACGGCGTAAAAGACCGGGGACAGGCCATGTAACCGCCTGTCCGCCGCCGTGACGGCCCGGCCTGTCCTGACATAGGATGGGTTGGAGCACAGGGGCGTCTCCCCTGGGTTTGCGGGGTGCGGCGGGCCGCTGGAGTGGGCCGGGGCTTTCATGGCCGTATAACGGTTCCAATTCTTTTCTGACAAAAGGATATTTTGACGCCATTTTTCCGCCCCTCCCGGGCGTCCAAAAAAGATGGTGGCTTATACCGGAAAAACTTTTGCTTTTCTGGTATAAGGCCCGCCGCCCCGTGGGAGAATCATAGTACAGCGTTACATAAGACCGAACTCCGGCTGTAACGCGGTGCTATCTTCCAGCGGAGTGTGAGTATACTTGGATAACAGCGTGAAACGAGGCGACATTTTTTACGCCGATTTGAGCCCCGTGGTGGGCAGCGAACAGGGGGGCGTGCGCCCTGTCCTCATTGTGCAGAACGACACCGGAAACCGGCACAGTCCTACAGTGATTGCCGCAGCCATTACCTCTCAGACGGGAAAGGCCCGGTTGCCCACCCATATCTCGGTGGCGCCCCTGAGCTGTGGCCTGCCCAAGGAGTCGGTGATTCTGCTGGAGCAGGTGCGCACTCTGGATAAGCGCCGCCTGCGAGAGAAGATGGGGCGGCTGGACGACGGTGTGATGAAGCAGGTGGACACCGCCATCGCAGTGAGCTTTGGCCTCCATCCGGAGACAATGGTGTAACTGGCGGCGGCGCTCCCCCTTTCCAGCAATCAATATTAATCCAAGCGGGCCGCCGGGTCCGATTCCCACTGCCAGAGAGAAATGGCCGCAGGCCAAAGGGGGCAGAGCTCGGCGGCCCCTACATAAGAGGAGAAATACCATGAAAAAACCGGACAAGCATATATACCTGCGACTGGGCGCCCTGACCCTGGCTGCCGTCTTACTGGGCACAAGCGCGGCTCTGGCCGCCGGGGGAGATCAGAGCGACCCCCTGATTACCCTCAGCTACTTGAATCAGACCGCTATCCCCCAGATTGTCAGACAGGTGGAGGACAAGACCGCCGCCAAGCAGAGGGAATTGGAGCAGTCCTTTGCCGAC
This sequence comes from uncultured Bacillota bacterium, assembly GCA_947426945.1. Taxonomy (GTDB): domain Bacteria; phylum Bacillota; class Clostridia; order Oscillospirales; family Oscillospiraceae; genus Lawsonibacter. Next base: position 14,575 of record CANEFX010000023.1, on the reverse strand, counting down.
CAGATCAACCAGTATAAGCAGCAGGCGGGGCAGAATACCCCCTCCGGCGGATCGGCCTCCTACACACTGGTGTCTATGACCAGCGGCCAGGTCATGTCCTTTGGGGTAGGGTGCGAGCTCCTGCCACGCGTGGGCACGGTCACAGTCAAGTCCAGCACCTCACCAGCCCTGATTGACTTGTCCACCGGCGGGACGGTCAGTTCGGGTGCGGCCCTGACCAAAAACCACCTGTATATGGCCACCATTGCCGATCGTACCCTCACCGCCTCCGGCGATGTGAAGCTGCTGGTCCGGGGGAGCTATTCTGTTGCATAAAACCGCCTGCGGGGACGCGTAAAAAGCGTCCCTGTTTTTTATTGCAATTTTTCCCTTCAGCGGGTATAATGAAAAAATCCGAGGAGAAAAGGAGTTTTCGTTATGAAAGATATGAGACTGCCTCAGGGATACAGGCCCTTGCTGTCTGTCTATGAGACCCAGCGGGCCATCAATCTGGGCAACCGGCTGTTTGCCGACAAACTGGCTGGAGCCCTGCGGCTGTATCGGGTATCCGCCCCCCTGTTTGTTGCGGTATCCTCTGGACTGAACGACGATCTGAACGGAGTGGAGCGGGCGGTGGCCTTCGATATCAACGGCGTAGAAGGGGATGCCGCCGTGGTCCACTCTCTTGCCAAGTGGAAACGCTTTGCCCTGAAACGCTACCAGTTCCACGTGGGCGAGGGCCTGTATACCAATATGAACGCCATCCGCCGTGACGAGGAGCTGGACTCCCTTCACTCCGCCTATGTGGACCAGTGGGACTGGGAGAAGATCATTACCCGGGAGCAGCGAAATGCGGACTTTTTGAAGCAGACGGTGTGCTCTATTGTCAACGCCCTGTTTGAGACACAGTCTTTCCTGCGCACTGTATTCCCCCAGTTGTGCGTCCTGCCTCTGGTGTCCACTGACGTTGCCTTTGTCACAGCTCAGGAGCTGGAGGACCAGTTTCCCGATCTGACCCCCAAGGAGCGGGAGGACGCTTTCGTCAAGGAGCACCCAACTACTTTTCTGATGGGCATCGGCGGGGCGCTGAAGTCCGGCAAACCCCACGACGGCCGGGCTCCCGATTATGACGACTGGAACCTGAACGGTGATCTGCTGGTGTGGGACAGTGTGGGAAAGCGGTCCTTCGAGCTGTCCTCCATGGGCATCCGGGTGGACGAGGAGAGCATGACGCGCCAGTTGAAGCTGGCAGGGTGTGAGGAACGGCGGGAACTGCCTTTCCACAAAATGCTTTTAAACGGCGAATTGCCCTTGACCATGGGCGGCGGCATCGGCCAGAGCCGGGTGTCCATGCTGCTGCTGGGTAAAGCCCACATCGGTGAGGTCCAGTCCTCCCTGTGGGATGAGATCAACGTCGCTGCTGCAGAGGCGGCGGGGATTACATTGTTGTAAAGGGATCGGAGTGCTGGCATGCCCATTACTGTTTCCCAACTGAACATTGATGAGGTCATGCGGTACATGGGCTGTCCTCCTGACAGAGCGGACGAAGCTCTGAAGGACCAGGTGAGGGCCTGTGCCCGGGAGCTGCTGAGATCGGTCCGGCCCCGGTGGAGCTTCCGGACAGTGGACATTTCCTCTGAGCCGGAGGGAATCCGGCTGGAGAGCGGGCTGCTCCTGCCCGGCGGGGACCTGAAAGCCCATCTGTCCGGCTGTGACCGGGTGGTCCTTTTCTGTGCCACCCTGGGAGCAGAGACTGACGCTCTCATCCGCCGCGCCGAGCGGCTGGATATGGCAAGGGCTCTCACCCTGGACTGCTGTGCCTCGGCAGCGGTGGAAGAGGTCTGCGACCGGATTGAGACGGAATTGCAGGGCAGATTTCCCGGCTGTTCCTTCCCCTTCCGGTACAGCCCCGGCTACGGGGACCTGCCTCTGGAGATTCAGGGGGCCCTTCTGGACCTGCTGGACGCCCCCCGCCGGGCGGGGCTGTGTGCCACCGGAAGCCATCTGCTTACCCCTCGGAAGTCTGTCACCGCCATTTTAGGGGTGGCCAGAGGGGACATCGAAACGAAAAAACGCAGCTGCCTGGGCTGTACCGCCCGGGAAAGCTGTTCATACCGAAAGGCGGGCGGACACTGTGGAATTTCGTGAATTGTTAAAAGCCCCCGGCCCCGTTATTCTGGACGGCGGCATGGGCACCATGCTCCAGGCCAGGGGGCTTAAACTGGGGGAGTATCCTGAACTGGCCGCCCTGGAGCACCCGGACTGGCTGCTGGATATTCACCGCGCTTATGTGGAGGCAGGGACTCAGGTCCTGTGCGCCAACACATTCGGGGCCAACAGGGAGAAGCTGAAGCGTACCGGCAGAACGGTGGAGGAGGTTATCCCCTCCTCGGTGGCTGTTGCCAGAGAGGCCGCGGCGGGCCGGGCCTTGGTGGCCCTGGATCTGGGGCCCATTGGTCAGCTGCTGGAGCCCACCGGCACCCTGGATTTTGAGACCGCAGTGGACATCTTCGCCCAGCAGGTGCGGTGTGCTGTGTCCGTCGGAGTGGATCTGGTGAAAATCGAGACGATGACCGACCTGCAGGAGTGCCGGGCGGCTCTGCTGGCAGTGAAGGAGAACAGTGACCTGCCGGTGCTGGTGTCTATGACCTATGAGGAGCGGGGGCGGACCTTTCTGGGCCACTCTCCGGCCTGCGCCGCCCTTACTCTGGAGGGAATGGGAGCGGATGCCATTGGCGTCAACTGCTCCCTGGGCCCCCGGGAGATGCCTGCCCTGGTAGAGGAGCTCACCCGGTGGACCACTCTGCCCATCTCCATCAAGCCCAACGCCGGCCTGCCCGACCCGGGCGGGGCGGGATACGACATTACAGCAGATGAGTTTGCCTCCGCCATGGCCGAGTTAACGGAGTTGGGAGTAAAATGCTATGGCGGCTGCTGCGGCACCACCCCAGAGTATATTGCGAAAATGTGTAAGGCTCTGGAGGGCCGGACCATTCGAGACATTCCCCGGCATGTTCCCGCAGCGGTGTGCAGCCCGGTGCAGGCGGTATCCATCGACCGGGTGCGGGTTATCGGCGAGCGAATCAACCCCACCGGCAAAAAACGAATGAAGGAGGCCCTGCTCCGGGAGGATGTCGATTACATGCTGGGCCAGGCCCTGGAGCAGACTCAGGCCGGGGCGGACATTCTGGATGTGAATGTAGGCCTGCCCGAGATCGACGAGGGGGCCATGATGGTCAAGGTGGTGAAGGCACTCCAGGGAGTCACCGACGCCCCTCTCCAGTTGGACTCCACCCGGCCCGAGGTGCTGGAGAAGGCCCTGCGAATCTACTGCGGCAAGGCCATTGTCAACTCGGTGAATGGGGACGAGGATACCTTGGATGCCATTCTGCCCCTGGTGAAGAAATACGGCGCGGCAGTGGTGGGTCTCACCCTGGATAAAAATGGCATCCCCCAAACCGCTCTGGACCGTCTGGACATTGCCCGGAGGATTCTGAACCGGGCCCTCAATTACGGCATCCGCCGGGAGGACGTCTATATCGACTGCCTCACCCTTACCGTCTCCGCCGAGCAGTCGGCAGCCTTCCAGACGCTGGAGGCCCTGACCCGAGTGAAGAAGGAGCTGGGGCTGAAAACAGTGCTGGGGGTGTCCAACATCTCCTTCGGCCTGCCGGCCCGTCCCCTGGTGAACCAGAATTTCCTTACCATGGCTATGACGAAGGGGCTGGACCTGCCCATTATCAACCCCAATCTAGAGGCTATGATGGCCGCCGTCCGGTGCTATCACCTGCTGATGAACATTGACACCGACGCTCGGGACTATATCGCCGCCTACGCCAATGCGGCGGTATCTACCTCCATCACCGCCGAAGGGGGGCGGGTCCAGACCGCCGCCCCCGCCGAGGAACGGAGCCTGGGCCGGATTGTAGAAGCCGGCCTGAAGGGTGAAGCTCCCGGGGCTGTGAAAAAGCTGCTGGAGACCATGGACAGTATGGCGGTGGTGGACGACATCCTGATTCCGGCGCTGGACAGGGTGGGGGCGGACTTTGAGGCGGGCCGGGTGTTTCTGCCCCAGTTGATTCAGGCCGCCGGGGCCGCTCAGGCCGCCTTTGAGGTCATCCGGGAGCGGCTGTCTGTCCAGCCCGGTGGGGAGAGCGCCCTAAAGGCTCCCATCATATTAGCTACCGTTAAGGGGGATATTCACGACATCGGCAAGAATATCGTCAAGGTGCTGCTGGAGAATTACGGCTATCCGGTGATCGACCTGGGCAAGGATGTGGAGCCAGCTGCCGTGGTGGAGGCAGCCAAAAAACATTTGGCTCCCCTGGTGGGGCTGTCCGCCCTGATGACCACTACCCTGGGCAGTATGGAACAGACCATCCGCATGCTGCGGGCGGAGCAGGTCCCCTGCAAGGTGGTAGTGGGAGGCGCGGTGCTTACCCCGGATTACGCAAAAAAGATCGGTGCAGATTTCTACGCCAGGAATGCCAAAGAGAGCGTAGATGTGGCCCGGCAGGTAATTGGATAATCTTAAAAAGGGATGGTCCGGCAGTTCGTCCGCCGGAAATGGCCGGAAGTGCGGCTTATCTGTTGACAGAAGGAGCCCGGGGGATTAAAATAAAGTGATAAGATATACCACGCGGGAGGAAGAGATCTATGTACCGCTGTCATATGGAATTCTATCTGATAAACTGCCGGCCAGAAGTGCTGGAGACGCTCCGGGAGTTGCCGCCCCTGGAGGCTTTCAACCACTCCTTTTTGGACAGCCGTGAGCCGCGGGAAGTGCCGCTGGCCAGGGCCGATGTGATTCTGGCGGTTCCTGCGGCCGGAGTAGAGTCTGTGCGTACTCTGGCAGAGGGGAAGAAGGATTCTGCCCAGCTGATTCTTCTCATGGACAGGGAGCAGACCGGGCAGATGGAGGACAGTCTGTTTCTGGCCGACGAGGTGTGGACACTTCCTATGTCTCAAAAGGAACTGACATATCGCTTCACCCGCTGGCAGGAGCGACAGAAGCTGCGACTGGACCTGTGGCAGACCAGCCAGTTCCTGGAGGCCACTATCAACAGTACCCCAAGCCTGGTGTGGTACAAGGACAAAAACGGCATCCACGAGAAGGTGAACGACGCTTTCTGCGCCACGGTGAACAAGACCAAGGAGCAGGTGCAGGGCCGGGGTCACGCCTATATCTGGGACGTGGAGCAGGACGATCCCGCCTGCATCGAGTCTGAGCGGGTGGTGATGGAGACAGAGCAGACCTGCGTGTCGGAGGAGACCGTTCAGAGCGGCGGGGGTATCCGCCTGCTGACCACCTATAAATCCCCCCTGTACGACTGCGACGGCAGTGTGATGGGTACGGTGGGAGTTGCCATTGATGTGACCCAGGAGCGGGCCTATGAGCAGCAGCTTATAAACAAAAATCGGGAACTGGAGAGCCTGTTTACCACTATGGATTGCGGCGTGATGTGTCATTCTCTGGACGGTTCCCGGATTATCAGTATCAACCGGGCGGCCCTGCAGATTCTTGGCTATGAGTCCCAGGAGGCGCTGCTGGCCGGCGGCTTTGACATGATTGCCCCTTCCGTAGTGGCGGAGGACCAGCTCAGGCTGCGCGCCAGCATTGAAGGTCTGACTCAGGTGGGAGATAACGTTAACATTGAGTACCGGGTCAGGCACGTCAACGGAGAAATACTCCATGTCATGGGCAATATCAAGCTGATGGAAGAGAACGGGGAACTGTTCTACCAGCGCTTCCTTCTGGATTACACCACCCAGAAGCTCCGGGAGGAGCGGGAGCGGGCGGAAAGCGCACAGCGGCAGATGGAGCTGGTCCAGGCACTGAGCGTGGACTACAATCTGGTGTGCTATTTTGATCTGGATACTGGTATAGGGGGACCACTGCGAATCCATGATTGCAGATATGGAGTGCTGGATGATGTTTTTGGCGGCGAGCAGGATATTCAGAGGAGCATGGAGCGCTATATTGACCGGTGTGTTTATGAAGAGGACCGGACAATAGTACGCCGGGCAGTGTCGGCGGAGGACCTGGGGGAACGGCTGAACGCCAGAAATACATATATTGTCAATTACCGGGTAATGTGCGGAGGAGAACTGCGCTACTTCCAGATGAAGGCAGTCCGGGCGGGCCAGTGGGAGGATGGACGTAAGGTGGTGCTGGGCTTCCGCAATGTGGACGAGGATACCCGCCGGGAAATCGAGCGGATGGACCTGCTGGAGAACGCCCTGATGCAGGCCAACCGGGCCAACAAGGCAAAGAGCGTATTCCTGTCCAATATGTCTCACGACATCCGCACCCCTATGAACGCCATCATCGGCTTTACGGCCTTGGCCACCACTCATATCGACCAGCGGGAGCAGGTGGAGAACTATTTGAAAAAGATTATGACCTCCAGTAATCACCTGCTCAGCCTGATTAACGACGTTCTGGATGTGAGCCGCATCGAAAGCGGCAAGATGTCTCTGGAAGAGAAGCCGTGTTCCCTGCCCGATATCCTTCACGGACTGCGCAACATCGTGCAGGCCGATGTGCATGGCAAGCAGCTGGAGCTGTATATGGATGCGGTGGATGTGATGAACGAGGACATCTACTGCGACCGCCTGCGGCTGAATCAGGTCCTGCTCAACCTGCTGAGCAACTCTATCAAATACACTCCCGCAGGGGGCGTAATCAGCATCCGGGTAACCGAAAAGCCGGGGGCGCCGGTAGGACACGCCAAGTATGAGTTCTGTGTAAAGGACACCGGCATCGGGATGAGCGAGGAGTTTGTCGCCCATATCTTTGAGCCCTTCGAGCGGGAGCGTAATTCTACCACCAGCGGCGTTCAGGGCACCGGCTTGGGTATGGCCATTACCAAAAATATTGTGGACATGATGAACGGCGTTATCTCGGTGAAGAGCAGGCAGGGGGTAGGAACGGAATTCACCGTGGCCTTGACCTTCCGTCTATGCAGCGAGGAGGGGACGCGGGAGCCCCAGACCATTCCGGAGCTGAAGGGCTGCCGGGCCCTGGTGGTGGACGACGATTTCAACAGCTGTGACAGCGTGTCCTGCATGCTCCAGCAGATCGGGATGCGGGCGGAATGGACCCTGTCCGGCAAGGAGGCGGTGCTGCGCACCCGCCAGTCTGTAATGCGGGACGACAACTACAGCGTGTACATCATAGATTGGCTGTTGCCTGACATGAACGGCATCGAGGTGGCCCGGCGCATCCGTAAGGAAATTAATGAGCAGGTGCCTATCATTGTCCTGACCGCCTACGACTGGTCGGATATTGAAGAGGAGGCCCGGGAGGCGGGCGTCACCGCGTTCTGCGGCAAGCCCCTGTTCCTGTCCGAGCTGCGCAGCTGCCTTGTCTCCCTGCTGCGGGAGGAGGAAAAGAATCCGGAGGGCGGCGGATTGCCTGCGGGCGGCCATACCGGACGCATTCTGCTGGTGGAGGACAACGAGCTGAACCAGGAAATTGCCACTGTCATTTTGAAGGAGGCCGGTTTCCAGGTGGAGACGGCGGAAAACGGCCGGCAGGCCGTGGAGGTGGTGAGCCAGTCTGAGCCGGGGTATTTCCAGCTGGTGCTGATGGATGTGCAGATGCCTGTGATGAACGGATATGAGGCCACCCGGCTGATTCGTCGGCTGGAGAATCGGGAGGCGGCGAGCATTCCTATCCTGGCTATGACTGCCAACGCCTTTGAAGAGGATAAGCAGGAGGCCATGCGGGCGGGAATGAATGGCCATATCTCCAAGCCCATTAATATCAGCAAGCTGCTGGAAACGCTGAACGACATTCTGAACTGAATATAGATGCCAGGGCCCCCGGCGTAAGCCGGGGGCCCTGGTCTGTAAAACAAAGGGATCATTTTCTTGCACAGAAACGCATGATCATAGCAGCCGTCTGAGCGCGAGTAGCCAGACCGCGGGGATCTGCCCGTCTGTCACTGTAGCCGCTGAGGATGCCGTTCTCCGCAGCCCATCGGACGGCCTCCAACGCATAGCCGCTGATCCTGTGTGTGTCGGTGAAATTCAGCTCCTGACTGGCGGCGGGGCTGCCGGCATAGCGCCAGAGCATAACAGCTAACTGCTCACGGGTAACGGGGTCGCCGGGACCAAATGTTCCGTCTCCGTAACCGCTGACCACACCGCCTGCCGCTGCCCAGCGGATGGCCTCGGCGTACCACGTGCCCTCTGCAACATCGTCAAAGGGCTGGACGTAGTTGACCACGGGGCTTCCTTCCAGCCGCCAGAGAATCACGGCGATCATAGCCCGGCTGGTAGTGCCGTCCGGAGCAAAAGCGTAAGCGCCTACACCGACCATCAGGTTATGTTCAAGGCAGTAATGAACGCCGTCGTGATACCACGCTGTGGCACTGGCGTCGGTATAAGGCCAGATAGGGCAGGTGCTGTCCTTTGGGCAGTCCTTATATCCACCCGCGATTTTGATAAACACACCAGTGACGGTCACTTTACCGCTTGGCATGGTAAACGTATAGATCCCATCGCCTTTGACGGTCACGGCAACCTGTTTGCCGCTCCTGTCGGTGACTGTGACGCCTCCAGCCTCATAGCCCTCATCCGGAATCAGCGTGAGGGTGACGGTTGTACCGCTGGCCGCATTTTTAGGAGAAGCGGTCACTTTACCGCCGTCCGTGCCGGGTATTTCAATGGGGTAAGCCGTGGGGCCGGACCAACCCCCGCCTCCACCAGAAATATTCTGGAAATTGGCAGTCACAGTAGTATTTTGCGCAGGCATGACGAGGGTGGTATTGGCGCTGCTGGAGTTAGTAACGACGGCTCCTGTCCAGCCGGTAAACCGCTTGCCGCCGGGGATCACGGCGGAAATATTGACCGTAGTGCCCGCCGCGTAGCTTCCGCTCCCGGTACCGCCGTTGACGGTCAGAGTATAGGCAGTCTGGCTGGCTGTTGTGTAACCGATGGCATAGGTGGAAAATTTGGAGGTGTAGATGTAGACCTTTCCATTTCCACTGGCGGCAAAGAAGGTCCCGTCGGTGTAGCTCCCTGCGGGCCGGGTGCTGAGTGCGGCCAGCTCCTCTGCGTCATTTCCGCCGTGCTTGCGGTAGACGGCGACATCCTTTTTGCCGGTGAAATCAAAGTCCACGGCAATCTCCAGCACCCGGGAAGCGTTGGTGATGGCTTCTGGCGCGCTGTCGTTTACCTGCTTCAAAAGAGCCAGGTCAAGGTACAAAACCTTGTCCTTGTCGCCGGAGATGACGCTCTCCAGCTCGTCCTTGTCGGCGGGATCATCCAGTTTTTCCACCGTCAGCCTGACGGTGACTGTATCGCTCCCCTGCTGGACCTCCTCAGCCAGCTCCTTTAAAACCTCCTTATCCGCGGATACGGCGGGGGTGCCGGGCTTGACCTCTACCTCGCCCTTGGTCTCGCCCTCGGGCGGCGGGGTCTCGTTCTCGGTCCAGATAGGATAGAGCTTGACGGTCCGCGCCGCTGCCTGGGCCGCAAGGACGGCGGCGGTGACATTTTCAATGACCGCGCCATTCTCGGCAAAGGCCCAGCCGGTGAGGATATAGTTCTCCCTGGTGGGCGTGGCCAGAGTGATGGTCCCGTCCTCCACGGTGAAGGAGCCGTCGGCCACATTTGCCCACTGATAATTGATGGTATAAACAATAGCGGTAAACGTGGCGGTAACGGTCACGTCCGCGTTGGGCATGGTGAAGGTATATTGCTGGGCGTTGTCCGGCTTCACGGTGGGGGTAATGATCTTGTCCGCTGTGCCGTCGTTGTAGATGGCGGCGATATCAGTCAGCTCATAACCGTCGGCGGGCTTCACCGCCAGGGTGACGGGATCGCCGGGGTTGACCATGTCGCGCCGCTTCTCCACCGTGCCGTGGGTGATCGTTCCAATGGTCAGGCGCTTGGCGTCCGGCCCCAGGACGCGGACCTGCACCTCGGTGGCGGGGCTGGCGTTGTGGGTGGCAGTCTCCTTGTAGCGGAACTCATAGGTTCCGGCGGTCAGCTCGTTGCTGCTGGCGGCGGCGGCCCAGGCCGGGTCGCTGCCGTCCGTGGATTTGAGACGGTATTCCAGCATACTGGCGTCGCCGGTGATGACAATAACGCCCTTGCTCTGTTCATCGGCCGCGTCCGTGATGGTAAAGATGCCCACCGGCGCGGCCTGATCCCCCTTTGCTACGGCAGAGGTGACAGCAGAGAGGGAGCCGGTATACCGAGTATCATCGGTGGTCACCGTAACGGTGAGGGTCTTGCCCACATCATTGGCGGTTGGGGTGTAGGCGTCAGTCCCAGAAAGAACCGTGCCGTCGCCGCCGGTAATCGTCCAGGCGTATTTCAAAGCCACGCCCTGGGGCGCGTCGGTGACAGATGCGGTGAGCTTCTCCCCCAGCTTGGGCGTACCGGCGACGGTCACCGTACCGGTCAGGGGCACGGCGCGGGTATAGCCGCAGATGTTGCAGTCGGCGTCCTGGTCGTTGTCGTAGCTGTGAAGGGCCAGATCCATAGATTTCTGGCTGCCGCAAGAGCAGAGTTTCCAATGGGCCTTATCGTTTGTCACCCACTTTCCTGCACCGGCGTGGTCGGTCCTTTCGCCAGTCCAGCCACACACAGTACACATTTGCCAGTGCTGGGTCTGGCCGTGGGGGTTCCAAACCTTATCATGGTTGGCCAGATCATTTTTTGGAGCGGTACAGCCGGGATTGCTGCACGCTTTCCAATGTTGGTCGGCGTCATACGTCCAACTTCTGTCATAGTCATGCTCGCGGTACAGCTCCACCTTCTGCGCGCTCCCCGTACCGCTGTTTCGGACGCCAACCCCCGCCATGCCGGTGGGAACGGGAGAAAACAGCGCGGAATGGTCGGCATTGGAGGCGGTCGTAAAAGGAAACGGATTCGGCTCGGTGATACTACTCGAACCTGTCTTATAAACCGTATACTTCCCCGCGAGGCCCTCTCCCACGGTAATCAAGCCGGCGTAACCGATGGCGATCCCCGCCGTTTTGCCGCTGATTGTGGGACTGCCGGACAAAGTGACCGTACCGTTTGTGTCCAGGCTTATTCCATAATTGCCCATAGATGTGATTGTGCCGCCGCTGATCGTGCCGCCGCCACTTGTCACAAAATACACCGCAGCCTCGCCATTTGCGGTATGCTTGATTTCCCCGCCCGTCATGGTGAAATCGGCGGTCTGTACGTGTACGCCGTAGGCTTGGTTCTGCTTGGTATTGCTGCTCTCCACGGTGCCGCTTTTGATGGTAACGGAGCTGTTTGTAACGGTGTCGATGGCGTAACCTCTGGCCTTCAGCGTGGCGCCGTCCAGCGTCAGTTTACTATAGACCTGTACGCAGCAGTTCCCGCCGCTGCTCTCCAAAGTCCCGCCGTACAGGTTGGCGGCGGCGGCACCTGGCTTGGTGCCTATCTTCAAAAGAATATCCGCGCCGCTGGCGATTTTTCCGCCGCTCTGACAGTCGCAGAGCCACAAGGTAACGTTGTCCGGGACGGTGATGGCCGGATTCCCGGTGACTGTGCTGGTGAACGTATGGCCGTTGAGGCAAAGATTGACCGTGCCGCTCCCAGTGCCCTCCGTGATACGGATTTCTTTGCCAACGGTAATGTCTCCGGTGAGGTAATAGCTGCCCGCGGCCAAAATGTAGCCAGTGCCTGCGAAATTGAGGGTCACCCCGCTACCCTCTTTAGGGCCGCTATCTGCACCACCGGTGAAGGAATCCTGGGTCAGCGCCGTCCAGGTCACGGCCCCGTGGGGGTCCGTGACGGCGTGGGTACAGCTTGCACCACAGACAGGATGACTGTGGGAGGCACCCCCCTCCTCCGCCCACGCCGCCGTGGGCAGAAGGCTCAGGAGCATAGTCAGAGCCAGAAGCCCGCTGAACACACGTTTTTTCATCCTCGCTTCCTCCTTTTTCAAAGGGTATCGTCCACAGGGTTTCCTGTGGACAGAGAGGGCTAGCCCTCTCTGTCTTCTTTTGTTTCCTAAAAAGACTTGACAAAGTCTCAGTTTGTCGAATATCATTATACCGTGTCCACCCGTGAACGAGTCAAGACCAGGAGGCAATAAAGTTGAATAAATTTTTTTCGATCCATCAGGTATGCAAGAGCTGTGGCCTTTCCCGCTCCACCATCCTCCGCATAGAGGGCCGCGGGCTTTTGAAACCGGCTTTTGTCGATCCCAAGACGGGCGTGCGCTGGTATGATGTCCTCAATGTCTGCCAGGTCACGCAGATCAAGCTGTTCCTCAGTATGGGCATGAGCTATGACGACATCGCGCTGTACTACCGCTCCAACGGCACCTCCCGGGAGCTTTTGACTCGGGTAGAGGAGAAATACCTGCACTTCAAGTGGACCTATGAGGAGATCAAGCTCCGGTTGGACAAGCAGGAGCCTCTGAGCTTTGAATTTTTGGACCTGCCCGAGTATGTCTGCTATGCTCGGCGGGCCCGGGGGACCACCTCGGAGGAGCACTACTGGACCATGTATCAACTCTATCACAAGGCGGTGGAGAAGGGGTATCGTCTGCTGGCCTCCGAGCCGCTGTTTGTAATCAAAGAGCGCACCGATTTTATCAAAGGGGAGTTTAAAGAACAGGAAGAAGACTACATCTGCTGTATCCCACTGGAGCCCGACAGCGCTCCGGAGGAGGCGGTGGTCTATCCCGCCTGCCGGGGTTTCTCCTGCTTGGCCTACGGGGACTACGCCCATGTGCCGGAGATGCTCAACGCCCTGGGCCGGGAAATTCGAACGCGGGGCCTGCGCCCTGCGGGCTATGTGCGAGTGCTGGGCCTGGTCGCTCCCTACGTGGGCCGGGATATTTCCCCAAACAGCTATGTCTCCCGGCTGGTGGTGCCGGTGGAAGGATAGGCGGCTCCTGGCTCGTTTCGACATGACGTTATTGGTCGCTGAAGCTTACAGCTGCTTCTATACTTTCGGAACCCTTACCGTTGTGGACAAGCAATGCGCCGGTATACACCGGCGCATTGCTTGTTGTTGTTGGCAGCTGACGCCCCCAGGCCCCTGTAAGGACCGGCGCAGCTGCGCCGGTCCTTTTAAGCCGCCTCCGGCGTCTGCGTGTCGGGACAAACTTCATTCTGCTGCACCCGCTTTTCCACCAACTCGAGCCGCTTCTCTAAAACCTTCCCGGCGGCGTAGGATTCAGAGCGCTTCTGAGGGGGAATTATATGTGCATTTAAGCCCAGAGGAAACTTTTCAACAAAACTATGTTTAGCCTTCCATCAACCTGCCGGCAGCGGCAGACAACTCCTCTAGAGCCATCTGGGCCTTCGACTCGCTCTCCCCCCGGACGGACAGGTAAATCTTCAGCTTGGGCTCGGTGCCGGAGGGCCGGACAATGACCTTGCCTCCGGTTTCGGTGTGGAATTCCAGTACGCCGCCTCCGTCGTAGCAGACAGTATCGATTACGGCGGTGTTTCCAAGCTTCTTAGGCGACTGTCTCCGTAGAGCATCCATCAGCCTGTCCATATTTTCCATCCCCGCCTGACCCTCGAAGATTTTGGTAAGTAGATCATTTTTGTACCAGCCGTATTTGGAATACAGGGCGTCGAGGGCGTCCAGCAGAGTCATACCCTGATCGGCATACCAGGCTGCGCACTCACAGGCCAGCATAACGGCATTTACTCCATCCTTGTCTCGAACGTGGGCTCCAGTCAAATAGCCGTAGCTCTCCTCAAACCCGAAGATGTACCGCTCTTTATGGCCTTCGGCCTCCAGCAAGCCAATCTGTTCCCCAATGTACTTAAAACCAGTGAGAGTGCGGCGCAGTTCCACACCGTAGTGCTCCGCCACAGGGGTGGCCATATCGGTGGAGACTATGGTGGTGACAGCCACCGGATCTTTGGGCATGGTCCCTCGGTCGGTTCGGGTGCGGCAGAGGTAGTCAAAGAGCAGAATCCCCATCTCATTGCCGGTAATCAGGCGATAGCCCCCCTCTCTGTCAGGGACGGCGGCTCCCATGCGATCGCAGTCGGGATCGGTGCCGATAAGCAGGTCTGGCTTGACTTGGTCACACAGCTTTAGACCAGTTTCCATCGCCTCCCGGATTTCCGGGTTGGGGTAAGGACAGGTGGGAAAATTACCGTCAGGTTTCTCCTGCTCAGGCACTACGGTCAGTTCTGTGACACCCATCTTATCAAGCAGCTTTGTTACGCACTCCAGACCGGAGCCGTTGAGGGGCGTGTAGACCAGCTTCAGCCTGGACACATCGTTGCCCGGACGCAGCTCCAGCACCGAATCTATAAAAGCGTCCAAGCAGGAGTCTCCGATCCAGCGGATCATCCCCTGGCTGACGGACTGGTCAAAATCGGTCAGCTTAATACCGTCGAAATAATCCGTCTTTTCTATAGCGGCCAGCACTTTGTCTGCCGCCTCCGGGGTGATTTGGCAGCCATCTGCCCCGTAGACCTTATAGCCGTTGTACTCGGCCGGGTTGTGACTGGCGGTGATACAGATGCCCGCTCCGCAGCCTAAGTACCGCACCGCCCAGCTCAGGGCGGGAGTAGGCTCCAGACGGGGGTAGTGTCAACGCCGAATTGAAATTGTAAGAAAACGCCGAAGAAATTTTGTCATTTAT
>CANEFX010000022.1 GCA_947426945.1 uncultured Bacillota bacterium | reverse complement strand
GAGCGCTCGCCTCACACGCGAGAGGTCACAGATTCGAGTTCTGTTGTCTCCACCAGAAGAACCACCTGAATTGTAGAGATTCAGGTGGCTTTTCCTTTTTATTTTTGAGGGAATTTTATCGCCGAGCCCGGGACTGCTCCGGCCGGCGCTGGATACCGATCCGGGCAGCGTAGGGTCCCACCTCGGCCCAGGGAGCCAGAAAGGTGTGAATGCCCAGTCCTCGGGCTACCTCCACCTTGTGCCGGAGGGTGTCTCCGTCGTCAAAGAGGACGAAGTGGGCTCCGCTCTCCCGGCTCATGTAGGTGAAATAGCGGGCGCACAGTTCCCCGGAGAAAAAGACGGAGGGGGACAGCCGCTGCATCAGTCCCTCCAGTTCCTCTTCAGAGAGAGGCTGGCCGCTGCCGGTGGGGGAGGGCAGGAAAAAGTCCTCCCGCCGCTTCTCCAGGGCCAGGGCGGTCCGGCTCTCGCCAAAGTGCTCCAGGGCTTCCTCCAGCCGTTTCTGGAGGGAGCCGCCGGACAGGGCGGAGGGGATGGTTACCCGGGCGTGGAGGGCCTTGGAGCCATACCGCTCCGGAACAAAGAGGGTCCAGCCCCGGCGGGCGAAGGCCTCATCCAGACTGGCGGCAATCTGCTCCAGGGGGGGCAGGCGGTTTTCAAAGTCCAGCACGGCTCCGGAGAAGCCCCGTACCTGGCACTCCCGGATAATTTCCTGACACAGTGGGCCGGTGGGTCCCAGCGGGTCGAAGTCCTGGTCATCCACCACCATTACCCCGCCTCTGGGCGGCACGGCGCCATCCGCCCGGAACAGGTGAGGCCCGGGGCCCAGGCGGTAGGCCAGGTGGGCGGGGGTGGCCTGCCAGCCCCGGAGGGCGGGCAGCTGCCCGGGCGGCAGGGTGATGATAAAGGTGTCCTGAGGCATAAAATACCCCCCTTGTCCGAAATTTCATCCTGTGATATACTACGCTGTACACAGTATGAAATCTGACGAGAGGTTAGAACCATGTCCTTATCACCCATACCCCGGGGGGTCTACCCTTCCATATCCCGTATTTCCCCCAAAGCCCTGGCCAAACGGGGGATCCGCCTGGTGCTGGCCGACCTGGACAACACCTTGGTCCCCTATAAAGTGACGGAGCCCTCCGCGGAGCTGAAGGTCTGGAAGGAGGAGCTGGAGGCGGCGGGCGTGGCCCTGTTCCTGCTGTCTAACAGCCGCAGGCCGGGCCGGGTCCAAAAATTTGCGGAGAAGCTGGGCATTCCCTATCAGGGCCATTCGGGTAAGCCCCGGCGGGCGGGCTATCTCCGGGCCATGGAGCGCATGGGGGTTACGCCGGAGCAGACCGTTATGGTGGGGGATCAAATTTTTACCGATACTCTGGGGGCTAACAACGCGGGGGTGATCCCCCTGCTGGTGAAGCCCATCCGCCTGGCGGGCAATCCGGGCCGGTACCTCCGCTACGCTGCGGAGGCCCCCTTCCGCCTGCTGGGAAAGAGGAGGCCCTTCCTGTGAGCGCGAAATTCGGCCCGGCGGGCAATTCGGAGAGTTTTTCTAAAATCCATAAATCCTCCCTGGCCGCCCCCCAATGGATCGCGGACCTAGGTCTGGACTGCTACGAGTACCAGTGTGGCAAGGGGGTCCACGTGGGGGAGCCCACCGCCCGGAAGATCGGGGAAAACGCCAGAGCGGCGGGGATCGTGATGTCCCTTCACGCCCCCTACTTCGTCAACCTGGCCAACCCGGACCGGTCGTCTCTGGAAAAGACCATCGGCTACATAACCGGCGCGTGCCTGGTTGCGGACTGGATGGGGGCGGGCCGGGTGGTCATCCACTCGGGGGCGCTGATGGGGCGCAGCCGGAGCGAGGCGCTGAAGATCGCCGGAAAATCTCTGGTGGCGGTGGTTGCCGCCTGTGACGAACAGGGCTTTTCCCACATCGCCCTGTGTCCTGAGACCATGGGCAAGTTGGGCCAGCTGGGCGACCTGGACGAGGTGCTGGAGCTGTGCACTCTGGACGAGCGGCTGGTGCCCTGTATCGACTTCGGCCACCTCTACGCCCGCTCTCTGGGGATGGACGACGGGGGAGAGGCCTTCTGCCGGATGCTGGACCGGGTAGAGGAGGTTCTGGGCCCTGAGCGGGCTGGTACCTTCCACAGCCACTTCTCACATATCGAGTTCACCCCAGGCGGCGGGGAGAAGTGTCACCGCACCTTTGCCGATAACGGGGGCTACGGCCCCGATTGGGCCCCTCTGGCCGTGGAGATCGCCCGCCGGGGCTGGTCACCCACTTTTATCTGTGAGTCCGCCGGAACCCAGGCGGAGGATGCCTTGGCCATGAAAAAAATTTATCGGGAGTGTCTGCCATGAACCACATTGAAAAGATTGCCGCCCGGCTGCCGGAGTATGGCCTGGACGCCATGATGATCACCAGCGAGTCGGGGGAGCGGTATGCCCTGGGCTTTCACGGGGAGGGCCTGCTGCTGGTGACGAGGGACACCGCCCAATACTCCACCGACGGCCGGTATATCGAGGCCGCCCGGGAGCAGGTGGAGGGGGCGAAGATCTGCCTCACCACCCCGGACAAGGGTCATCTGGCTTTCGTTCGGGAATATATTGAGGCCAAGGGGTTGCACAATATCGGCTTTGAGAGCGGTGCAGTGACGGTGGACAGCCACCGGAAGTACGCCCAGGAGCTGCCCGGCATCCTCACCCCCGCCCAGAAGCTGCTGGACGATCTGCGTGCCTCCAAGGACGAGGGGGAGCTGGCCCTGATGCGCCGGGCCCAGGAGATCACCGACGAGGCTTTCAAGGCCATTTTAAACTTCATCCGCCCCGGCATGACGGAGCGGGAGATTGCCGCCCGGCTGGTCTACGAGATGCTCAGCCGGGGCGGGGAAAAGGTGTCTTTCGATCCCATCGTGGCCGCCGGGTCCAATGGCTCCCGGCCTCACGCCGTCCCCGGAGACCGGATTGTGGAGGCTGGCATGTTTATCACCATGGACTTCGGCTGCAAGGTGGGAGGCTACTGCTCTGATATGACCCGCACCGTGGCTCTGGGCCAGCCTACTCCGGAGATGGAGGCGGTGTACGCCGCTGTTCTGGCCGCCCAGAAGGCGGGAATTAACGCCGCCCGGGCGGGGGTCACGGGCCGGGAGATCGACGATGCCGCCCGCTGTGTCCTTCGGGAGGCGGGCTATGGAGCGTACTTCTCCCACGGCTTCGGCCACTCCCTGGGGGTGGATATTCACGAATCCCCCGGCGCCAGTTCCAAGGAGACCCGCCCCATGCCGGCGGGGGCGGTTATCTCTGCCGAGCCCGGCGTGTATATTCCCGGCCGCTTCGGGGTGCGTATTGAGGATGTGCTCATTCTCGGCGAGACCGGCTGCGAGGATATCACCCGCTCCCCGAAGGATTTGATTGTGTTATGATAGACAGGGAAAAAACCTGCTGCTTCACCGGCCACCGGCCCGACAAGCTGCCCTGGGGGGAGGACGAGTCCGACCCCCGGTGCCTGCGGCTGAAGGCGAGCGTCGCCCGGGCGGTGGAGGAGGCCTGCGTATCGGGGGACCGCCGCTTTATCAGCGGCATGGCCCGGGGGGCCGACCTGTACTTTGCCGAGGCGGTGCTGGAGCTGCGGGAGCAGGAGCCGGGAATCGTCCTGGAGTGCGCCCGGCCCTGCGAGACCCAGGCGGACAGCTGGCCGGCGGCGGAGCGGGCGCGCTATCAGTCCATTCTGGATCGGTGCGATTTTGAGACCCTTGTGCAGCACCGCTACGACCGCTTCTGCATGATGCGCCGCAACCGGTACATGGTGGACCGGTCCCGGCGGCTGATCGCCGTGTACAACGGTGTACCTAAGGGGGGGACCTTCCAGACCCTGACCTACGCCATGAAGCAGGGACTGGCCATCCACACCATAGACCTGGAGGACTTCCTATGAACACTCTGATGCACATCTGCTGTGCCCCCTGCGCCAACCGGCCTATTGCCCGGCTGCGGGAGGAGGGGCTGTCTGTTACCGGCTTCTGGTTCAACCCCAATATCCACCCCTACACCGAGTACCAGGCCCGAAAGCGCACCCTGGAGGAGTACGCCAAAGAGATCGCCATGAAGCTGGTCGTCGGCGGGACCTACGACCTGCGCCCCTTCATCACCGCCGTGGCAGGGGACATTGACGGCCGGTGCGCCTACTGCTACCGAGTGCGGATGGAGGAAACAGCCCGGTACGCCGCCGAAAACGGGTTTGACAGCTTTACCACCTCCCTGCTCATCTCTCCTTACCAGAACCACGGGGCCATTGCCGCCGTTGCCCGGGAGATGGGGGAGCGGTATGGCGTGGAGTTTCTCTACCGGGACTTCCGTCCCCTGTTTCAGGAGGGACAGCAGTTCGCCCGGGACCATGGATTCTACATGCAGAAGTACTGCGGCTGCATCTTCAGCGAGGAGGACCGCTACATGGCAGCCAAGCGGAGGAAGAAAGCGACTCGGGAACAGACATAACGAAAAGAGATAAATTTTTAATGTTCTCCGTTAAAAATTTATTGACAAAGATAATATTTCCTGCTATACTGTGAATCAGAACCAGGTTCGCAGTATTGTTTGGAGGTATGAAAAATGAAAAAGTTTTACAAGCTGGCGCTGACGGCGTCTAAGCTTATAGAGGTTATCCACTGGGGCACAGCTCTGTTTATGGCGGGAGTGCTGGTGTGCAGTTTGGTTAACGGCCCTTGGCTCCAGGGCGTTTTGGAGCAGAATGTGCCCGAGTACGGTACGGTGATGTCGGTCTACGGCTTTGAGGTGGAGGCCATAGACAGCGCTGGCCATGTGAGCCCCCGGGCGCTGGCCCTGTTCAGCGCCGCCGCCGTGATGATCCTGTCCTTGATGGCGATGGTGTGCCGCAATACCTATCTGATTCTGAAGCGGTCGGAGGGGACCACACCCTTCCAGCCGGACAATATTCGGATGGTCCGGGAGATCGGCATTTTTTATATTGCCGTTCCCTTTGTAGGGCTGGCCATGAGCAATTTGGCCCGCCTGGTGGCGGGGGTAGACGGACTGGAGACAAGCGTGGATTTCAGCGGGCTGATGCACGGTCTTGTTGTGTTGTGCCTGACCCAGTTCTTTGCCCGGGGGATGGAGCTGGAGCGAGACCTGGACGGGCTGATGTAACGGAGGAGTGGCTATGGGAAAGATCGTTCTGCGGCTGGACCGCATGATGGTGGAGCAGAAGATGTCCCTCAACGAGCTGGCGGAACGGGTGGGCATCTCCAACGTCAACCTGTCCAAGATCAAGAATAACCGGGTCACAGCCATCCGGTTCTCCACCCTGGCCGCCATTTGCGAAGTGCTGGACTGCGAGGCGGGGGACATCTTGGAATTTCAGAAAGAAGGATAAGCAATCCCGCCCCCGTGAGGGAGCGGGATGCGTTTTATGTATCGCTCAGCCGAAGATAAGGGGCAGGACGTTGAGGAAGATGGTAATAATGATGCCGTTGAAGAAGTCGATGAATAGCGAGCCCACCAGAGGGACGATGAAGAAGGCCTGGGGCGCGGGGCCGTGGCGCTTGGTGATGGCCTGCATATTGGCCATGGCATTGGGGGTGGCGCCCATGCCGAAGCCGCAGAAGGCCGAGGTCATGACCGCCGCCTCATAGTCTCTCCCCATCACGTTGAACACAACGAACCGGGCGAAGAGGAACATCAGCACCACCTGGGCGGCCAGCATGACCACCATAGGTCCGGCCAGGGAGGCCAGCTCCCACAGCTTCAGGGACATGAGCGCGATGGCCAGGAAGATGGACAGGGACACGTTGCCCCACATGTCGATGGCCTTGGCGGGCAGGACGATGCGCTTGGCGTCGCAGAAGTTGCGGATAATGGCGGCGATGACCATAGCACCGATGTAGGTGGGGAAGGTAAACTGGATGACCCGGCCAAAGACGGTGATATGCATGTTGTTGAAGGCGGCGGTGAGGATGGTGCCCACGCCGGAGGCTACGGCCAGCAGGATAAAGGCGTTTGTGAAGGAGTCGATGTCCATACGCTCGGCCTTGGCTTTTTCGGCGGCGGACTCGCCGTCCATCTCCTCAATCTCCTCCTCGCTCTCGGAGGAGGTCAAGCCGTGGCGGACGATGATGCTTCGGGCGGTGGGGCCGCCCATGAGAGAGCCGGCCACCAGGCCGAAGGTGGCAGCGGCCATTGCCAGCACCTGGGAGCCGGCGATGCCCATTTTCTCCATAGTGTCGCCATAGGAGCCGGCAGTGCCGTGTCCGCCCACCATGGGGATGGAACCGGTGCACAGGCCCAGCCGGGGATCCCACTGGAAGACCACGGCCAGAAGGGAGCTGATCAGGTCCTGGAGGATGACCATTACAATAGCGATGGCCAGGAAGGTAAACACCTTTTTGCCGCCCTTTTTCAGCAGGCGGAAGCAGGCGGTGTAGCCCACGCTGGTGAAGAACAGGGTCATAAAGTAGTTTTTGACATTCTCGTCAAAGGACAGGGCAAGCACGCCGGCGGCATACAGGCCCAAGTGGACCAGGGCGAAAATCAGTCCTCCTACTACCGGGGCGGGGATGCAGCAGCGCTTCAAAAAGTCGATGCGGTTGGTGAGGAAGCGGCCCAGCACGAACAGGAGCATGGCGATGCCCGCCGTCTGGTACATGTTCAAGGTATACTCTAACATGGTTCTCTCCTTCTTTCTCCTTGTTTTTGGGCGTCCTCCGCCGGGCCGCCCTTATTTCCTGAGAAATTTTATTGTCCCTCCGTCAAAAAGTTTCAAATTGTATCGGAAGAAAATAAAGTTCTCTTAAAATAACAAAGACTTTCCCCTTATTTTGTATGCTTTACACAAAGAAAAGGATGGATTCACTAAAAAAACACCGCCGGCGTCCTTGCCGGCGGCATTTGTCACTCCTCCTCCACCAGGATAATGAGTCCGTCCAGAAATTTTTTCAGGCTGGCCTTGCCCCGGGGGCCTCTGCCCTGCTGAAAAGCCATCTCGGCCCGAACCTCGTGGAAGGGGAAGAGGCGGGTGGCGTAGCGGAGAAAAAATTCGTTGTTGTAATCCTCCAGCCCCAGGCTGGCGATGTGACTCAGTCCCCGCTCCACTGCCCGGCGGATGCGCTGTTCGGTGGACTTGGGGGGTCCGGGGAGCCGGGCACACAGGGCGGATACCCCGGTCTGGGACACGCTGCTCCCTTCCTCCAGCAGGAGCAGGCACAGGTCAGTGATGTCTCTGGAGCCTTTCTCTCCCGCCATGCCAAGCTGACTGAGGATGTGGGTCAGCTTTTTCCGGCGCAGCTGGGCCGGGTCGGGCCGGGAGGCGGGGATCTCCCGGCCGGCAAAGACGCTCTGGATGGTCTTGAGGGCCCGCTCGTTTTCGATCTGGTGCTTCACGTTGGCGACGACCTGACGCACCTCAATCAGGTTGATGGGTTTCTGGATAAAAAACTCCACCCCGGCGGAGTAGGCCTTGGCGATCATCTCTTTGGCAGACACCTGGGAGATCATGATAAATTTGGCCCCGCAGCCTCGCTCCCGCAGCTCCCGCACAATCTGGATGCCGTCTTTGCCGGGCATGAGCAGGTCGATTAGGATCAAATCCGGCTCCAGAGCCAGCACCTGGTCCAGGTCCGGGGGGCCGTCGCCAGTGTCGCCGCACAGGCGGCCCAGGCCGCTGCGCTCCACAATATCCTCCAGAATACCGATGACAGAAATATCGTCCTCGATGATGAATATTTTCATAGCATTTCCCCTCCAGTCACAGCGCTCAGGGGCAGGTCCACAAAAAATGCGGTGCCCTGTCCGGGCTGGGATTCCACCCGGATGGTGCCGGCCAGCTCATCCACAATGTACTGCACGGCGGGCAAGCCCACTCCCCGGCTGATGTCCCCGGTGGCCTCGTTGAATTTGGTGGAGTAGCCCACCTGGAACAGCATTTTCATGGCCCGGGGCGAGATGCCGGGGCCATCGTCGGTGACGGTAAGGCGGAAACGACTCTCCTCTGCCGCTGCGTCCACCTGGATGCTTCCCCGGCCCCGATCCGCCTGAATAGCTTCTGCCGCGTTGGTGACCAAATTTTTCAGTATGGACAGCAGCCGATAGTGCTCCCGGATGGGAAGGTCCAGGTTCCGGCGGCACTCCAGCCGGATATCGCCCTGGTGCTTTCCCAGAAATTGCCGGGTAGACACTTCCAGAATATACAGCAGATCAGACAGGCTCATGGACTGATGATCGTAGGCCTCGGCCACGTCCTCCTCCAGCCCCCGGATAATGCGCAGGTTGTCCTTTTTTACCTCGTGGACATCCCGGGCGATGGCCAGGGCCAGGGCGTTGAGGTCTCCGTCCGCCTGCTGCTCCTCCAGCTGTTCATACAGGCGGTAGGCGTTGGACATGACTCCCTCGATGTCTTCCGCATCCTTTTTTAAAAAGTAGAGCTCGGTTTTCAGACTGGCGGTCATCAGGAAGAGGCGGCGGTAGCGCTGTTCGTGCTCGGAGCGCAGGAGGAGCTGCCGGTAGCCCTGTCCTGCCCAGAGGATGGCGCAGGCGGTAAGAGCGCGGACCAGGGCGACTCCCGCCAGGGGCAGGAGGCTGGCAGGCATGGTAAAGCGGCTGGACAGCCACAGGTTGAGCAGGTTGGAGAGGAAGTCGCACAGCCACAGGGAGAGGGCCAGCCTCGGCGGGGGTGTGGCCTGCCGGGCGGGCAGGAGCAGGCAGAGCAGGATGTCGTAGCACAGGTAGAACACCCCGCCGGGGTACTCGATAAGCAGGGCATGGGGGAGGGGAATATCCCCCAGCAGGTCGAAGGCCACCCGGATCAGGAGGACGCACAGTCCGGTGACCAGTCCGGTGTCCGGCCGGCGATGGTCCTCCATCAGTCCGATAAGCAGGACAGGGAAGAGGATGGCGGCGGCAGATACCCGGAAGCCCTCCGCCCACAAAGAGAGGTAGACCTGGCCGGCGAGAGCCACCGCCACCCCTGTGAGAAGCTGCCGCTGCCAGACGGTAAGCCGCAGGTCGCGGTATTTTGCCGGTTCCATAAGCGCACTTCCTCTTGATTTTTTTGGCTGTTTCTATCATAAAGTATTTGAAAGAATTTTGCAAGATTTATGGATGAAAACGCGCACCCCATTCGGGGTGCGCGTTCAAAATCCAATTTAGGCCAGGGCCTTCTTGGCGGTATCGGTGAGTTGGGTAAAGGCGGCCTTGTCGTTAACAGCCATCTCGGCCAGCATCTTGCGGTTGATCATAATGCCGGACTTCTTCAGCCCGTTCATAAAGGTGGAGTAGTTCATGCCGTTCATTTTGCAGGCGGCGTTGATCCGGGTGATCCACAGCTGACGGAAATCACGCTTTTTCAGCTTGCGGCCGGTGTAGGCGTACACGCCGGACTTCATAACGGCCTGGTTGGCCATCTTAAAATGCTTGGACTTGGAACCCCAGTAGCCCTTGGCCATTTTGAGGATCTTGTTTCTTCTCTTGCGCGTCATCATCGCGCCTTTCACTCTTGCCATGATTCGTTGCCTCCCTCTTCTTACTTATACAGGATCATGCGCTTGATAGCGGCCTCATTGGTCTTGTCGGCATAGGTGGTGCCGCGCAGGGCCCGCTTCAGCTTGGTGGTCTTGCCGTGGCCGTTGAGCAGGTGGCGCTTCTTGGTCATCGCGCGCTTGACCTTGCCGGTCTTGGTGAGGGAGAAACGCTTTTTGGCGCCGCTGTGCGTCTTGATCTTGATTTTGTTCGCCATAACAGTTTAAACTCCTTTTCTTACTTTTTCCTGATTCGGCCCTGTGTTCCCCGGCACTGGCATGGCGGAGACGTGGGGAGAGAAATCAGGACTGCTTTTTGTCCTTGGCAGGCTTGGGGGAGAGGAAGATGGACATATGCCGGCCCTCCAGCTTGGGAGACTTGTCCATCACGGCGATCTCGCCGCACTCCTCTGCAAACTTCACCAGCAGGTCCTGACCAATGTTGGTGTGGGCCATCTCGCGCCCGCGGAAGCGGACGGTGACCTTGCACCGGTTGCCCTCGGACAGGAACTTCTGGGCGTTGCGCAGCTTCACGTTGAAGTCGTTCACGTCGATGCTGGGAGACATGCGGATCTCCTTGATCTCCACCACCCGCTGATTTTTGCGGGCTTCCTTCTCGCGTTTGGTCTGCTCGAACCGGTACTTGCCATAGTCCATGAGCTTGCACACGGGGGGGACGGCAGTGGGGGAGATCTTGACCAGATCCAAATTGCGCTCCTCGGCCAGGCGCAGCGCCTCCTGAGAGGACATGATGCCCAGCTGTTCGCCGGACTCTGAGATCAGCCGGACCTCTTTGTCGCGGATCTCTTCATTGGTTTGATGACCTGTGTTAGCGATGGGAAAGCACCTCCAGACAAAATGAAATGTGGGCTGCCGGCTTCGGCCCCCACATCGCAACAAAACAGCGCCGGAATACCCGGCCTGTCCAAGCATGTTAACCCTTTGGCAATCGCCTGAGGTGAGGACGGGGAACCGTACCTGCTTTCTTGTGCGCTGTGCATTATAGCACCGGGAGGAGCTGTTGTCAAGGGGAAAAGCGGAGGTTTTCCAAAAAATTTCCCCGAAGTTCGTCGAATTGATTTACATAATTATGAAACATAAAAGCGTTATAAAAAAGTTTTGCACATTTTCCACAGGTTTGTCCACACCTGTGCGGAAAAATCCTTTAAATTTTAGGATCGATGTAAAGGGAGTTCACCAAAATGCCTTAAAAATTTCTTGAATTAAAGCAAACACGGATGACATAACGCAAAACTTCCATAAAAGAGTCAGAAGGGGCGTTTACCCCAGTCCGATATCTCTTGTAGCGTAAGCGTTCAAATCCCATCCGGCGGTGTGTCCCGCCAGGAACTCATAAAAGCCCTGGCAGCCGATCATGGCTGCGTTGTCGCCGCACCAGCGCAGCTCGGGGAGAAAGAGCCTGTCCCCGCTCCGGGCGCAGGCGGCCTGGAGGTCGGCCCGGATGCGGCTGTTGGCAGCCACACCCCCCGCCACGGCAATTTTTCCATAGCCTGTCATACTGGAGGCGGCCATTACACGGGGGACCAGGGAGCCGCTCACCGCCTTGCCGAAGCTTGCGGCAAAGGCGGAAAGGTCCAGTGTCTCCCCCTTCTGTTCCGCGTTGTGAATCAGATTGAGGCTGGCGGTTTTCAGTCCGGAGAAAGACATGTCCAGCTCCGCACCGGACACGTGGGCCACGGGCAGGGGATACCTGCCGTCGTCCCCACCCCGGGCCAGCTTGTCCATGGGGCCGCCCCCGGGGTAGCCGATGCCCAGCACCCGGGCCACCTTGTCGAAGCACTCCCCGGCAGCATCGTCCCGGGTGCCTCCCAGCACGGCCATCTCAGTATAGGACTGCACGTCTACAATGGCGGTGGTCCCCCCGGAGACGCACAGGCAGACAAAAGGCGGCTCCAGCTCCGGGTGGGTAATGTAGTTGGCGGCAATGTGTCCCCGAACGTGGTGGACAGGGATGAGAGGCAGGCCCAGGGACAGAGCTGCCCCCTTGGCAAAGTTCACGCCTACCAGCACCGCCCCAATAAGGCCGGGAGCGTAGGTGACAGCCACAGCGTCCAGCTCCGCTTTTGTCAGCCCGGCCTCAGAGACCGCCCGGTCCGCCAGTCCGGCGATTGCCTCCACGTGCTTCCGGGAGGCGATCTCGGGCACCACGCCGCCGTAGACGGTGTGCATCTCGACCTGAGAGGACACGCAGGAGGACAGCACCGTCCGGCCGTCCTTCATCACGGCGGCGGCGGTGTCGTCGCAGGAGGACTCGATAGCCAAAATATTCATGCGTTTTCCTCCTTTTCAAACTCCCGCGTCATAATCACTGCGTCCTCCCGGGGGCGCTGGTAGTAGCCGGGGCGCAGGCCCGCCTGACGGAAGTTGAATTTCTCATACAGGGCGATGGCGGCGGTGTTGGACTTGCGTACCTCCAGGGTAAGGAAGGCCAGGTTGACCTCCCCGAACCGGCAGAACACGTCCAGCAGGGCGGAGGCCACCCCGTGCCGCCTCGCGTCGGGGGCCACGGCCACGTTGTCGATGTATCCTTCGTCCAGCACGGCATGGAGTCCGGCGTAGCCGAGGATATTGCCCTCTTCCCCATCCTCGGCCACAATGAAGCAGGCCTGGGGATCGAAGAGGGCGTCCTCCAGCATGGTTTCGTTCCAGGGCATAGAGAAGCACTCTTTCTCGAGAGCGGCGATCTGGGGGATATGGCTGCGGTCCATGGGGACAATCTCGTAATACATAGGAACACTCCTTTTGCAGGGGGGGCCGCCCTCGGCGGCCCGTCTCGAATTTATGCGGTTGGCCAGGCCGCCCCTACACAATACCAAATAATATCATACCAACGGCATTCGTCCCCAGGTTGGCTCCCATGTGGACCAGCCAGGAGGGAAGCAGACTGCCGTCCCGGTCCAGCCGGTTGAAAAACAGTCCGGCGGCGGTCAGTCCTGCCACCATGAGGGCGATCAGGGCAGGGGAACCCCAATTGCTGGTGATGGACACGTGGTACAGGGCGAAGGCCAAAGCGGAGAAGCCATAAGCCAGCTTTGTATACCCCAGGCGGTACAGGGCGAGAAAGGCGAAGCCGCGAAAGAAGAACTCCTCCAGCAGGGAGTTGCAAAAGGTGATATAGGCGGCGGCCAGAGGGAAAGTATCCTTTGTGATTCCCTCCTTGGCGGCCAGGCTTTCCGGAATGGCAGACAGGTCCAGCCAGGGGGAGAGGAGGAGATAGCCTCCCAGCAGGAACACCAGCACACCCAGAGCCAGCGGAGCGGCCAGCCTCACGGCGGATGAGCGCCGGAAAGTGACGAAGGGCCCCCTGTCCCCGGACAGGAGGACGTACAGCCCGGCGCAGCCCCCAAAGACGGCAAGTTTCAGGGCGGATTTTACCGGATAGACGGGGGAGAGTCCTCCCTCCACCCAGGCCATGACGGCGCAGCCTGCCGTCACCAGCCCGGCGGCGAGAGCGGCCCGCTTTTTTGTGTCCGTCATCAGGCAATTCCTCCCAAAGCCCGCAGAGCCAGCCGGCCGAAGTGACGGGCGGTAGTGTAGAATGCGTACCTGGCGGTGGTCTTGGCGGGATAGGTGTCCTCACCCCACTCCCCGGTGCAGGCGGGGACTGAACCCTCATAGATAACATAGGGGGCCAGCCGCTCCTCCAGGGCCCGGACGGTTGGACTGTCGGACTCCCGCACCCCGGCCAGCCCATACTGGGCCAGCAGCTTCTGGACGAAGGTGACGCAGGTATAGGCCTTGCGAATGTCAGGCCGCAGGTGAACCAGGGAGGCCAGAGCAGCGGGGGTGTTGTAGATATACTCATCCCGCTCGCTCCACAGTCGCTCCAGAAGGCTGCGCAGGTCGGTCAGTTCCCGCTCCGGCGCCTCCACGCGGCAGATCTTTACCCGGACGGTCCCGGCAAAGGACCGGTAGCGCAGAATGGATTCCGCGACAAAGCCGCCGTAGAGGGGAATGGTCCGGTAAAGCCGGGCAAAGGCATACATCTTTCGGATATCCCGGCTGAGGGAGAGGGACACGTGGTTGTATCGGTTCCGGGTAGCCCTGCGGATGAGGGAGCCCATCCCCGTGGGAGTGGCGGAAAAGACGATATAGACGGCGTTATCCACGGATGCCACCCCGCTTGTAAGCCCGATGCAGTCCATAGGCCGCCCAGGCCAGGGCACAGCCGACAGCGGGGGCGGCGGTCAGGAACAGAAGGATGCCCCAGCCCAGGGTGTCCCAGCCGGTGGCAGTGAAGAAGCCGTAGGCGAACCACAGCGCCGCGCCTATGATAATGATCGCCGGCGCTGCGGCCACCCGGCGCCGCGTTTTCCGGCACATCAGAAGCTGGAGACAGAACGCCGGGACTGCGTGAAAGGTCAGCGACAGCCGACTGAGAATGGGGAACATCCACGCCGGACCGCTGAAGGAAATTATCTCAAGGTAGCGTGGGAGAAGGAACACGTAAAAGACCAGGGACAGCAGGAATATTGCCAGCAAAATTTTATCGGTGCGTTTTTTCATAGGATGGCCTCCTCTCCTGTAGGGGCCGCCGCCCTCGGCGGCCCGCTCCCATCGGGTCATCCTCAGTGTATCAGAGGAGAACTGTCCCCGCAACCGCTTTGGGACGGTCGGTCAGTTTTGGCGGATAGGCGGTCAAAATCTCTCATCCCCCGCAGGGGCAAGGTTCCTTTGCCAAAGAAGGCTTTTCGCCTGCGGCAGGATGGGGTCAGTGAGCCTCCGCCCAGGTCTTTCCGGCGTGAGTCTCGGCCAGCAGAGGGACGCTCAAGGCGGCCACCCCTTCCATCTCCTCTTCCACTAGCCTGCACACTGCCTCTGCCTCAGATTCGGGACACTCCACGATCAGTTCGTCGTGGACCTGAAGAACCAGTTTTCCCTCAAAATGTTCGGATTTCAGCCGGTTTCTCACCCGGATCATAGCCAATTTAATAATATCGGCGGCGGTGCCCTGAATGGGGGCGTTAAGGGCCACACGCTCTCCGAAGGACCGGGTGTTAAAGTTGGAGGATTTAAGCTCGGGGATCCACCGCCTCCGTCCCCATAAGGTGGACACATACCCGGTCTGCCTGGCCTGCTCCACCACACCGTCCATATAGGCGCGCACCCCGGAATAGTGGGCAAAATAGCGCTCCATATACTCCTTGGCCTCCTGGACGGACACCCCGATGTCCTGGGACAGGGAGAAGGGGGAAATACCGTACACAATGCCGAAATTGACAGCCTTCGCACTCCTCCGCATCTGGGGCGCCACCTCCTCCACGGGTACGTTAAACACCTGGGAGGCGGTGATGGTGTGGATATCCTCGCCGCTTTTAAAGCCGTCGATCATGGCCTGATCCCCGGCCATATGGGCCAGCAACCGCAGTTCGATTTGGGAGTAGTCCGCGTCCACCAGCACCTTTTCCGCCGGTGCGGCGAACATCTTCCGCAGTTCCGCCCCCAGCTCAGTGCGGACGGGGATATTCTGCAAATTGGGCTCGGTGGAGCTCAGCCGCCCGGTGGCGGTGACGGTGTTCTGGAAGGAGGTGTGGATTCGCCCGTCCGGCCCGATCACCTTGCCCAGACCGTCCACATAGGTGGATTTCAGCTTGGTCAGCTGGCGGTACTCCAGAATGCTGTCGATGATGGGATGCCGGCCCCGGAGTTTGTCCAGCACATCGGCGTTGGTGGAATATCCGGTTTTGGTCCTTTTCACCGGGGGCAGGCCCAGTTTTTCAAACAAAATATGGCCCAGCTGATGGGTGGAGTTAATGTTGAAGCCGTCCTCTTCTGCCAGGGCGTAAATGGTCTTTTGGACTGTGTCGATGCGCTCTGACAGCATATCGCCAAACGCCGCCAGGGCTCCCCGGTCGATAAGAAAGCCCTCGGTCTCCATCTCGGCCAGAACGGGGCAGAGGGGAAGGTCCACGGTTTCGTAGAGTTCCCACAGGCCCAGCTCCCGGAGCCGCTTTTCCAAGGCCTCCCGCAGCGCGCCGATCCAGGCGCAGTGGGACATGAGGGCGGCCGCAGGGGCGGCGGGATCGGCCAGAGGGCCGAAGGCCCCGTCGCTCAGATAGGTTTCGGCCTTGTCCGCCTGCCGGTTGAAGTAGGTGAGCACCAGCTTTTCCAGCTCATAGCTGCCGTCGGTGGGCGCCAGGAGATAGGCGGCCACCTCGGTGTCGAAGATAAAGCCGTCAGGGGCGATCCCCTCCTCCAGGAGAGTGCGGCAAAGATTTTTCAGTCCGTGTACCACTTTTTTGATGGCGGGGTCGGAGAAAAAGCTCCGGAGAAAGTTATTATGGCAGTCCAGCTTGTCCGCAAAAAACAGGGCGGCGCGGCCAGTTTTCTCGTCCTCCTGCCACTCCACGCACACCACGTCAAGCCCGGGCAGGGCCAGCACATTCACACAGTCTGCTGCCCGCCACAGCTTGAGCAGCTGCTCCATCCGTGTCCGGTTTTCCACGGTCTCACTGGTGCAGACACCTTCAAAGACAGGCTCCGTCTGGATTTCCCCCTCCCCCTGGGGGGCGGTAAGGCCGTATTTGTCGATGAGCTTGGAGAACTCCAGGTCCAGAAAGAGCTGGTAGAGCCGGCTGTTGTCCGGTTTTTGAAGGAGGTTGTCCTCCGGCCTGAAGTCAATGGGGGCGTCGGTGCGGATGGCAGCCAGGTCGTAGGACAGCAGGGCGCTCTCCCGGCCCTCCTCCAGCTTTTTTACCAGGCTGGGTTTGGCGGGAGTGTCCGGCGCGGAACAGAGATCGGGCATGTGGTCATAGAGGTGGGCCATGGTGTGATACAGACGGATCAGGGACATGGCGGTCTTTTCCCCCACCCCCTTCACGCCGGGGTAGTTGTCGGAGGAGTCCCCCATGAGGGCCTTCAGGTCGATGATGTTGATGGGATCAAAGCCGTACTCTTCCCGGAAGCTGTCCGGAGTCACGTCCCGGGTGGTGGTACGCCCCATGCGGGTGGATACCAGCTTTACGGTGGTGGCCCCGGTCACCAGCTGGAGGGCGTCTTTGTCCCCGGTGACGACGATGGTCTCCCATCCCGCCTCCTGATCCAGCCGGGCGATGGTGCCAAGAAGGTCGTCGGCCTCCCAGCCGTCCAGCTCGTACATGGGGACGTGGAGGGCGGAGAGCACGTCCTTTAAAATGGGCATCTGACTGGCCAGCTCCTCGGGCATCCCCTTGCGGTTGGCCTTGTACTGGTCATAGGCCAGGTGCCGGAAGGTGGGGGCGGCGCGGTCGAAGGTGACGCACAATGCGTTGGGGGCGACCTCGTCCAGCAGCTTATTTAAAATGTTCAGAAAGCCGAAAATCGCGTTGGTAGGCTGGCCTTCCCGGGTGGTCAGGTTCTGGCTTACCCCGTAGTAAGCCCGGTTGACAATGGAATTGCCGTCCAGGACCATCAGTTTTTTCATGACAGAAGCCTCCCCGGCCGTTACAGAATTTCAATGCTATAGTATACCAGCTTTTGCTCCGTTGGGCAAGAAAAACAGAGGGAAGTGTTAAAAACTTGTCTTTTCTTCCTGCGGCGTCTGTGCTATACTGATTTAAAATCATTCCAATCCTTGGAGGAGCATATGCTGTTCAATTCCATCGACTTTCTGCTGTTTTTTCCCCTGGTGACGGCAGCCTATTTCCTGCTGCCCCGCCGGGCGCGGTGGGTGTGGCTGCTGGCGGCCAGTTATTACTTTTATATGTGCTGGAACGTCAAATACGCCCTGCTTATCGTCATGTCCACCCTGACGACCTATGCCGGCGGTCTGCTGATCCACCGGGCGGCGGCCCTCCCCAACGAAAAGCGCCGGTTACGGCGGAAGAGGCTGTGGGTGTTTCTCAGCTTTGCAGTCAATTTGTTAATCCTCTTTTTCTTCAAATACTTCAATTTTTTCCTGGATAACCTGTCCGCCGTTTTCTCGATGGCAGGGATCGCTTTCAAACGGCCCGCCTTTGACGTGGTGCTCCCGGTGGGTATCTCCTTTTACACCTTTCAGGCCCTGTCCTACACTGTGGACGTCTACCGGGGGGAGGTGGAGCCGGAGCGGAACCCCTTCCGGTACGCCCTGTTCGTCTCCTTCTTTCCTCAGCTGGTGGCCGGACCCATTGAGCGGTCGAAAAATCTGCTGGGGCAGTTGTATGACTGCCCCGGCTTTGACCCGGACCGGGTGCGAAATGGGCTGCTGCTGATGCTGTGGGGGATGTTTGAAAAAATTGTGGTGGCTGACCGGCTGGCTATCCTGGTGGATTATGTCTATGACAATTACGCGGACCTGCCCGGGGCGGCCGTGGCCCTGGCCACCGTGTTTTTTGCCTTTCAGATCTACTGTGACTTTTCCGGATATTCCCATATCGCTATCGGCGCGGCCCAGGTGATGGGCTTTACCCTGATGGAGAACTTCCGCCGGCCCTATCTGGCAAAATCAGCGGCGGAATTTTGGCGGCGGTGGCACATTTCTCTGTCCACCTGGTTCCGGGATTATCTGTACATCCCCTTGGGAGGAAACCGGAGAGGAAAGGCGCGCAAATACCTGAATACCATGATCACCTTTCTGGCCAGCGGCCTGTGGCACGGTGCCAACTGGAGCTTTGTGGTGTGGGGCGGGCTCAACGGGGCCTATCAGGTGGCGGGCGAGATGCTGATTCCCGTACGGGAGCGGGCCTGCCGGGCTCTGCGCATCAATCGGGAACACCCTTTCTGGCGTTTCGTCAGGACGGCGTTTACCTTCTGCCTGGTGGACTTCGCGTGGCTGTTTTTCCGGGCCCCCTCCTTTTCCGCCGCCCGACAGATGCTGATTCATATGCTTACCCAGCCCCACCCCTTTGTGCTGATGGGGCAGATATTTGCGCTGAAGCTGGACAAACTCAATTTGCTGGCGGCCCTGGCAGGGATTGCCGTGCTGCTGTGCGCCGACCTGCTCCAGGAGCGCTGCGGCTCCCTGCGGCCCTATATCACCCGCCGGACGCTGCCGGTGCGGTGGGCGATTTATCTGGCCGGGATACTGACGGTGCTGATCTTCGGCATCTACGGCCCGGGGTATGACGCGAGAGCTTTCGCCTACTTCCAATTTTGAGGTACTTTGCAATGAGGAAAAATGTTCGCTTTTTTGCCTCCGGTCTGGCGCTGCTGGCGCTGCTTGCCATGATCCTGATACCCCTGAGCCGGCTGATGGCCCTGAAGTCCCTGGCCCTGCCCTGGAACACCACCACCAAGATCAGCGGGTTTTACAACGAGGAGCGGGACCAGTTTGAGGTGATGTTTTTCGGCTCCAGTCACGCCTATGCCGCGTTCAGCCCCCTGGAGCTGTGGGAGGAGACGGGGGTAAAGAGCTACGTCTTTGCCACCCAGCAGCAGCCTCTGTGGGCCACCTATACCTACATTCAGGAGGCGCTCAAAACCCAGTCCCCCTCTCTCATTGTGGTGGAATGCCGCATGGCCTTTGGGGACCAGGAGTACTATCTTGGAAAGGACAATATCGGCGTCACCTACACCTATATGGACGACATCCCCCTGTCCTGGAACAAGGTGGAGCTGGCTCTCCGGTCCGCCCCCGACCTGGAGGGCCGGGCGGCCCTGCTGTTCAACTTTATCATGTACCACGACCGCTGGGACGACCTGCACCGCTGGGACTTCACCTTCCGCCGGGATCAGGCCCGGGACCCCTATAAGGGCTATGTGATGCTCGCTCCTGAGGAGATCCCCAGGCCCCGTCCCGATACGGAGGGGGTGACCGGCCGGACGGCGTTGCTGGAGAAGAACCAGTACTGGCTGGAGGAAATTGTCCGGCTGTGCCGGGAGGAGGGGGCGGCCCTGTGGCTGGTGAAGAGCCCCTCCAACCTGGAGCCGGAAGAGAAGGCTATGCTCAACACGGTGGAGGACACCGCACAGCGGCTGGGCGTGCCCTTTCGCGACTTCAACAGGGACTATGAGGATATCGGCCTGAGCGAGGACCTGTTCCACGATGAGCACCACCTGGACGTCTTTGGCGCCTCCCGCTTTACCCGGTTCTTTTCCAGGGTGCTGACCCAGGACTGGCCGGAACTGAGGACGGACCGGGAGGACCCGGTGTGGACGGCGGATCTGACTGCCTATCTGGAAGAAATGGAGGGGTACGCCTCCGATATGGACGGATAGGGCGGGCCCCGGCTTTCCCTCCAAAGTGAGAGGGGAGAGCCGGGGCTTTTCTCGCCATTTTGACCATTGACTTCCCAAATCCCGGTGCGTATAATACAGGGACGCCCGGAAGAAGCCGGGTTTTCTGATTGGGAGGAAGAGAAATGGATTATACCTACTTACTGCTGCTGGCCATCGTCCTGCTGTCTACCAAGGTGTTCGGACTGGCCACCGAGCACGTCCACCTGCCCCAGGTGGTTGGAGCGCTGCTGGCGGGCATCGTTATGGGTCCCAGCGGCTTCGGCGTGCTGGAGAGTACCGATTTTCTGGTGAAAGCGGCAGAGATCGGCGTGATTATGCTTATGTTCACCGCCGGCATTGACACCGACATGCAGGAGCTGAAGGAGACCGGTGTACAGGCCGGCGTCATTGCGGTGCTGGGGGTATTCGTGCCCCTGCTGCTGTGCGGCGGGCTGTACTTCGCTTTCTTCTGCGGCGGGGTGTTCACCCCCTATAATCTGCTCAGATCCGCTTTTATGGGTTCAGTGTTTTCCGCCACTTCCGTGTCCATTACGGTGGAGACCCTGAATGAGATGGGCAAGCTGAAAACCCGGACGGGGACCACACTGCTCAGCGCCGCTCTCATCGATGACATCATCGGCATTGTGGTGCTGTCTATCCTCAGCGCTTTCAGCTCCGGAGATTCCAATCCGGTGAAGGTGCTAGTCCGGATCATCCTGTTTTTCGGCTTTGTGCTGGCGGTAGGCCTGGTGGTCCGCAGAATTTTTACCTACGTGGCCGAGGAGCACTGGCACAGCCGCCGGGTGGCGGTGTGGGCCTTGGCCTTCTGCCTGCTGATGGCCTACTGCGCCGAGGCGTGGTTTGGCGTGGCCGATATTACCGGAGCCTACTTCGCCGGACTGATCCTGTGCAATGTGACAAAGGCCCGGAAGTTTGTGGCCAAGAAGTTTACTGTTACCTCTTACATGGTGTTTACCCCTGTGTTCTTCGCCGGTGTCGGTATGAAAACCAATCTGCGGGAGATGAACTCCGGCATTCTGGCTTTTGCACTGCTGCTGGTGCTGGCCGCCGTGCTGTCCAAGGTGGTTGGCTGTGGATTGGGCGGCCTGGCCTGCCGTATGAGCCGCCACCAGTCTCTGGTGGTGGGCATCGGAATGGTGGCCCGGAGCGAGGTAGCCCTGATGGTGGCCCAGCGGGGCATCAACGCCGGGATGATCGACCCGGCCATTCTGCCGGCCATCGTTCTGGCGGTGATTGCCTCGGCCCTGCTTACGCCGGTGCTGCTGAAAATGGCGATTACAAAGGGGCCGGAGCTGGCCTGAAAAATTCCCATCCGTCTCGGGACGGATGGGAATTTTTTATCTGTTCATCACTGCAGCCCGCTCCTCCAGCCAGGCGGCGGCCTGGGCCAGGCCCTCCTCTGTTACAGGAAAGCCGGCTGTGGCAATGATTTCGCTCAGATCCATGGCCAGCGGACCCTTCCACAGCCGGACGACAAGCCGTTTTTCTTCTTTCTCAGAGGTCTCAGGCCGGATAAAAAACCGAGCGCTGCCCAGGCTGCCGTACCAGCTGTTGCCGTTCTCCCAGAAGAGCAAGGTGGGAATTTCGATGGTATTCAATAGGGACGCCTCCTTTGCCTCCATTATAAGGGAAACCAGCCGGTCTGTAAACCCCCGCGCACCAAAGGGAACGGCAGTCATAGTATGGTATGTGGCATAGCCACATTCATTACTTGAAGTCAAAGGAGCGCGTTATGAGACGATACTATGCTTCTGATTGGGAGCAGAGCAGCCGGGATGGTGTTGTGGCCCATTTAACCGGCTGCGGCTGCAATACTGGTTGCGGCTGCAATACGGGCTGTGGGTGTGACACCGGCTGCGGGTGCGATACTGGCTGCGGCTGCCCCGGCCCTCTGCCCCCGGTGCCTCCCTGCCCGGGTCCAGGGCCGTTTCCTCCCTGCCCGGGAGTTGGGCCTACCGGTCCGATAGGCCCAACAGGGCCGCAGGGCTACCCTGGCCCTGTTGGCGCGACAGGTCCCACGGGTCCCCAGGGGATTCCGGGTCCTGCCGGTGCGACCGGTGCCACAGGTGCTACAGGCGCTACCGGTGCGACGGGCGCGCAGGGCCCCACCGGTCCTGCCGGTGCCACAGGTGCTACCGGTGCGACGGGCGCGCAGGGCCCCACCGGTCCTGCCGGTGCCACAGGTGCTACGGGTGCGACGGGCGCGCAAGGCCCCACCGGTCCTGCCGGTGCCACAGGCGCTACCGGTGCGACGGGTGCGCAGGGTCCTGCCGGCCCGACTGGTCCCACTGGCCCTGCCGGTGCCACGGGTGCTACCGGTGCGACGGGCGCGCAGGGCCCCACCGGTCCTGCTGGTGCCACGGGCGCTACCGGTGCGACGGGTGCGCAGGGTCCCGCCGGCCCGACTGGACCCACGGGTCCTGCCGGTGCCACGGGTGCTACCGGTGCGACGGGCGCGCAAGGCCCCACCGGTCCTGCTGGTGCCACAGGCGCTACCGGTGCGGCGGGTGCGCAGGGTCCCGCCGGCCCGACTGGTCCCACTGGTCCTACTGGGCCGACAGGTCCTGCCGGCCCCGAAGGTGCAGCAGGCGCTGTCGGTGCGACCGGTGCAGCCGGTGCACAGGGTCCTACTGGCCCGACCGGACCTTCCGGTGCGGCGGGAGCCGCTGGCGCGACCGGTCCGACCGGCCCCGCTGGCCCAGCCATTACCCCCGGCCCCGCCGTGGACAATTTGGACACGGGTGCCGGGACTCCTGAACTTGTGGCCAAAATCAATGAGCTGCTGTCCTCTTTGAGGGATGCCGGCGTCATTGCGACCTGATTTTGCTCTGCCGGCGCTCCTGTTTTGGGGTGCCGGCCTTTCAAAAGGAGGTTTTTATGGGAAAGTACAAGGTATGCGTTTACGCTATCTGCAAAAATGAGGAGCAGTTTGTGGACCGATGGATGGATTCTATGTCTGAGGCTGACCAGGTGGTGGTGCTGGACACCGGCTCCGAGGACGAGACGGTGGAAAGGCTGCGGAAGCGGGGAGCCGCGGTTATGGTGGAGGAGGTGGTCCCCTGGCGTTTTGATACGGCCCGCAACCGTTCCCTGGAGCTGGCGCCGGAGGATGCCGATATCTGTGTCTGCACCGACCTGGACGAGGTGTTCCATCCCGGATGGCGGAAGGCCCTGGAGAAGGTCTGGGTTCCAGGGGCGGGACAGGCCTCCTACCGGTATACCTGGTCCTTTAACACCGACGGCTCCGAGGGGGTGGTCTTTTGGTATGAGAAGATTCATGCCCGCAGGGGATATCAATGGGTACATCCCGTCCACGAGGTGCTGAAATGGGTGGGGGAGGGCAGCCCCGGCCCCATGGTCACAGCGGAGGAGGTCCAGCTGGACCACCACCCGGACCCGGAAAAGTCCCGGGACCAATACCTGCCTCTGCTGGAGCTGTCCGTCCGGGAGGCGCCGGAGGATGACCGCAACGTCCATTATCTGGGCCGGGAATACATGTATCGAGGGCGCTGGGACGACTGCATCCGTACCTTAAAGGGACACCTTGCCATGCCAACTGCCCTCTGGCGGGATGAGCGGGCCGCATCCATGAGGTACATCGCCAGATCCTACTGGGAGAAGGAGGAGCCGGCAGCGGCCCGGGACTGGTACCTTCGGGCTATTACCGAGGCCCCCCACCTGCGGGAGGCCTATATGGATCTGGCCCTGATGCTCTACCAGCAGGAGGAGTGGGAAGGGGTGCTCTACTTTACCGCCTGCGCGTTGGCCATCACTGTCCGCCCCAGGAGCTATATCTGCGAGGCCGCCGCATGGGGCAGTTTGCCCCATGACCTGCGATCCATGGCTTTTTATCACACAGGGTCCTATCCGGAGGCGGCGGAAGAGGCCAGGAAAGCCCTGGAGCTGGAGCCGGAAAATCTGCGGATCAGGGGAAATGTGGAGCTTCTTGAGAGAATGGCGGACGCATAATAGAAGTGCGCCGGGTCTTTTTCTCCGGAGGCGGGCAGGCCGGCCTCTTAATGGTTGCACTTATCCGGCCGATATGATAAAATAGAAAAAACCGTCGAAACGGGGGAATAGTCATGAATCCATACCCGCCCGAATGGGACGCCCTGGAGGAAGAGCAGCCGAAGGTGGAATCGGAGTCTCCGCCGCCCCAGGAGCAGGTCCGGCCCGGCCGTCAGATCCCACCGCCCCGGACCCGCCCGCGTCAGCCGGAGCGGCGGCAGGGAGGAGGCCGGCTGAGCGTGCTGGCCCTGGCCATTTCCGTCCTCGCCTTGGTTCTGTCCGCCGCCGCGCTTTTTCTGGTGCTGCGGCCGGAGGAGAAACCGGAAGAGCCTCCCGCCCCGCCGCCCGTGGAGGAGCCGACTACCTTCCGTTTTGGCGACCGGGTGCTGACGCCGCTGGAGGGTATGCCCCTAAACCCCTACGATCAGTCTGCTTTTTCGGTGGACAGCGAGGGCCGGATTACCTATGAAAAAGAGGGTAAACGGGCCAAAACCGGGGTGGACGTGTCCACTTACCAGAAAGAGATCGACTGGCAGGCGGTGGCGGCAGACGGCATCGACTTTGCGATTCTCCGCTTGGGCTACCGGGGCTATACCGAGGGAGGCCTGTTTCTGGACCAGACCTTTGAGGCCAATCTTCGGGGGGCGCTGGATGCCGGGCTGGAGGTGGGAGTTTACTTCTTCTCTCAGGCAATTACTCCGGAGGAGGCCGAGGCCGAGGCAGCCTATATCCTTAACGCCATAGAAGGATATGAAATTACCTATCCAGTCGCCTTCGACTGGGAGCCCATCGCACCCGGCAACGGGGCCCGCACTGATGGGCTGGACAATGACACCCTGACCCGGTGCGCCGCCGCCTTCTGTGAGAAAGTCCGGGGGGCAGGGCTGGAGCCGGCGGTCTATTTTAACCAGAGCCTGGGCTACTTGCGCTACGACTTGCGGGAACTGACGGAATATGATCTGTGGCTGGCGGAGTACGATGTCGAGCCGGATTTCTACTACCACTTTGACCTGTGGCAGTACACCCACACCGGCCGGGTGGCGGGGATTGAGGGCGACGTAGACCTGGATCTGGACCTGCGCTGAGGGAAGGTCCTCAGCCCTTGGGCTTGGGCTTACAGATGAGGGCCACCAGAAATCCGAAGAAAATGGCCGCCGTGATGCCTCCCGCCGCCGCGGTGGAGCCGCCGGTGAGAGCGCCCAGCAGGCCGTCTTCAGCCACCGCCTTTTTTACCCCCTTGGCCAGCAGATGGCCGAAGCCGGTGAGGGGCACCGTAGCTCCTGCACCGCCCCAGTCCACCAGATACTGATACACCCCCACGCCGCTGAGGATTACCCCGGCGGTGACGTAGGACACCAGTATTTTGGCGGGGGTGAGAGGGGTCTTATCAATCAGGAGCTGCCCGATGATGCACAGAATGCCGCCGCAGAGAAACGCTTTCAAATATTCCATAACTGATACAACCTTTCTGAAGGGCCGGCATTCTCGCCGGCCCGCCTGTTTAGGGCCCGCCGGAGGCAGCGGCCCCCTACGCCTTGTCGGTTGAAATAGCAATTGCGTGGCAGATACCCGGGATGGACTCTCCCTGAAAGGCGGAGGTGGGGGAGTGGAGAGCTCCGGTGGGACAAAAGAGGACGTTTTTCCATTTGCCCGCCTTCATACCGTTGAGGATATGCCCGGTGAGAACCGAGGCACAGCACCCGCAGCCCGAACCGCCGCAGTGTACGTCCTGATTTTTGATGTCGAAGAGCATGCTGCCGCAGTCGGCGTGGTTCCTCATCTGGATGCCGTCCTTGCGCAGCAGCTCTATGAGCAGCTCGCTGCCCAGCACCCCCAGGTCGCCGGTGACAATCAGGTCGTAACTGCCGGGGGAGCGGCCGGTATCGCTGAAATGGGCGGTGATGGTGGCGTGGGCCGCCGGAGCCATGGCCGCCCCCATGTTGTTGGTGTCGGTGATTCCCTTGTCCACGATTTTTCCCACAGTGACGTGGGTGATATAGGGCCCGGGTCCCTCCCGGGCCAGCACGGCCGCGCCGGCGGCGGTGGCAGTCCACTGGGAGGTGGGAGTGCGCTGCCCGCCGTACTCCAGCGGAGTGCGGTACTGCCGCTCCGCTGAGCAGAAATGAGAGGAGGCTGTTACCGCAGCCCACTCTCCAAAGCCGCCGTCCAGAGTCATGGAGGCCAGAGCCAGCCCCTCTCCCATGGTGGAGCAGGCCCCGTAGAGTCCGAAGAAGGGCGCCTCCTGTCCCCGGGCGGCGAAGGAGGAGCCGATGCACTGGTTCAGCAGGTCCCCGGCAAAGAGCCAATCCAGAGCGGAGGCCGCCTGTCCCGCTTTATTCAGAGCCAGAGAGAGCGCCTGCTTCTGCATGGCGCTTTCCGATTTTTCCCAGGTGGATTCCCCGAAAGTGTCGTCCCCATCGATATAGTCGAAGGTATCGGCCAGGGGACCCTCCCCCTCCTTTTTACCCGCCACGTTGGCCCAGCCGGCCAGGGAGGGCGGGTTGGCCAGGGCCGCCGTCTGGGCCCCGATTTTTTTGGTTGTCATAGTTCCACTTCCCGTCTGTGAAGGTTACGGCTAGTTTTTCACAGGACGGGGAAAATATGTTTGACCGCAGCAGATTTTTTTCGTATAATAGTTGAAAACAGGGGGAGGTGTATCCGTGGGCCATGAGGTGTATGTTGAGGCGGAGGTGGAAACACCGCCTGAGGTAGAGCAGCAGATACGGCGGGCCGTGCTGGCAGCTTTAGAGGGCGAGGGGGTGGAGATCCCCTGTGTCGTGGAGGTGTGCGTCACCGACGACGAGGGTATCCGGCAGGTCAACCTGGATATGCGGGAGGTGGATCGCCCCACTGACGTACTGTCCTTCCCCATGTTCGAGCTGTCTCCGGGGGAGAAGCCCAGGGCGGATTGGGCCGATCCGGACACGGGTAAGGTGCTGCTGGGAGACATGATGATCTCGCTGGAGCGGGCCCGGGATCAGGCGGCGGAGTTCGGCCACAGTCCGGAGCGGGAGGTGTGCTATCTGGCCGTCCACTCCGTCCTTCACCTGCTGGGCTACGACCACCTGGACGAGGGCCCCATGAAGGCCCAAATGCGGGAGCGGGAAGAATTTATTTTGGAAGGACTGGGAATCACAAGAGGAGAGGCGTATGAGAAAAGCTGAGCTGGTATTTCTGGCGCTGGTCCTTGTCCTGCTGACTGGCTGTCAGCGGGGTGAGGCGGCAGATATGTCTCCTCCGGCAGAGCCCGCACCGGCAGTGCCGGAGCCCGTCCAAGATCTGCTGGAGAAACAGTCTGTGGACGACGGCCGCGACGCCTTTCTGGTGAA
Source organism: uncultured Bacillota bacterium (assembly GCA_947426945.1). Lineage (GTDB taxonomy): Bacteria > Bacillota > Clostridia > Oscillospirales > Oscillospiraceae > Lawsonibacter. Next base: position 19,077 of record CANEFX010000022.1, on the reverse strand, counting down.
TACCGGCGGGAGGCTGGGCGCTGTGCTGGTGACGGTGAAGCAGTATCGGAATGGATACGACTGTTACGGCCTGTTTGAGGTCTGGGACCCGCAGGATATGGCCAAGCCTATTCAGGGAGAGATCAAAGAATTGGATTGCTTTGGCTCACACCAGACAGTGGACGCCAATTTTGACGGCTATGGGGACTTTGGCTATCTCTACGCCCTGGGAAACCAGCCCAGCTACTGGTACTTCTGGCTCTGGGATGAGAAGCAGGGCCGGTTTGTGGAGGAACCCGCCCTTGCGGACGTCTCCGATCCGGGGTTTGATCCGGAAAAGCGGCTGGTCACAGGCTGGGCCAGGAGCAGCGGGGCCTCCACCGGCCTGACCACCATCCACCGGTGGGTGGACGGCAGGCTGACCTGTGCCCGGCGGATTGAGGCGGAGGTCGACGCGGGCACCGGATTTGAGCGCGTTTCCATGTCCGTGGAGGACCGGATCGACGGAGCCCAGGTGGAGGTGTTTTACCAGAGCTATGACCATGAGGACGGCGGCTGGGTCGACGAGCGGTCAAAGTGGGAGGCGGACCTGGATTACTGCGGCGGGCCGGGGTGCACCTGCGACCAGATAGCTGGCTGGCTGGACGGCCGGTGGTCCCACGTCTTCACGGTGGACACCGGGGGGAGCCTGGGCACTGTGCTGGTGACGGTGGAGCGGGAGCCGTCCGGAGAAGAGTCCGCGCTCTATGTTTGGAATATGTCGGACCTGTCCGGACCGATACAGACTTTGCAGGCCTGCATCTGTCAGCCGGAGGGAGCGCTTGGCCGCTGGTGCCGCCGGGCTGACGCCAATTTCGACGGCTATGGGGACTTTGGCTATCTGAAGTCCTGGAGCAGAGACGATTACGCCGGCTGGTACCATTTTTGGAGTTGGAACGAGGAGAAAAAGCAGTTTGAGCAAATGGACGGGTTTGAGGACCTGGAGCTGATGTGGTTCGACCCGGAGACGGAGACGGCATATGGCAGTGTGAGCGGATATTTCCGCTGGGAAAACAGGAAATTTACGCGATATGAGGAGCAAAGCTAAAAAATAAAAAGGAGAATCGCTATGAGTAAGAAAATCAAGCTGACCGCCATCGACAACGACTTTGACGACTATGAGGCCATGGGCGTCGAGGAAGGCAGAAGCTGGAACTTCGAGTTTGACCTGACCCCCTATGTGATCACCTGTGCCATGGCCTGCGCGATCCTGTTTGTAACCCGGTTTGTACAGAAGCATTTTTTCAGCAAGTAACAGCGGTCCGGGAAAAGCGCTCACACCTGGAAAGAAAGTGAGAATCATCTATGATTAAAAAATCCGGCATTATCACCATCTGCGGGCGGCCCAATGTGGGCAAGTCCACCCTGACCAACGCCTTTGTGGGGGAAAAGGTGGCCATTGTCACCAACAAGCCCCAGACCACCCGGAACCGCATCTGCGGCATAAAAAACCGGGGGGAGAGCCAGTTTGTCTTTGTGGACACCCCAGGTCTCCACAGGGCCCGCACCCGTCTGGGGGACTACATGGTCAATGTGGTGAAGGAGTCTGTGTCCGACGTGGACGCCGTGCTGCTGCTGGTGGGGCCTATCCCCAGCGTGGGAGAGCCGGAAAGGCAGCTTATCGACCGTATCAAGACCCTGGGATGCCCCGCGGTGCTGGCCATTAACAAGACGGACGCGGTCCCGCAGAAGGAGAAGCTGCTGGAGGTCATTCAGGCGTACAGCGGGGAGCACAGCTTTGACGCGGTGGTGCCCATCTCGGCCAGGACGGGCCAGGGAGTGGAGGAGCTGCTGGATGTGCTGGAGGGCTATCTGCCCGAGGGCCCCCAGCTCTTTCCGGAGGACATGACCTCCGACCAGCCCGAGCGGCAGATGATGGCCGAAATCATGAGGGAAAAGCTTCTCCTCCTGCTGGACAAGGAGATCCCCCACGGCGCCGCGGTGGAGATTACCCGCTTTGCGGAGCGGGACGACGAAGTTGTTGAGGTGGAAGCTACCATCTACTGCGAAAAAAACAGCCACAAGGGTATTATCATCGGCAAGGGGGGGGCCATGCTGAAGAAGGCCTCCACCCTGGCCCGGCAGGACATGGAGAAGTTCATGGGAACCAAGGTGTTTTTGAAAATCTGGGTCAAGGTGAAGGAGAACTGGCGGGACAACCCGGCGGCCATCCAGAATTTTGGATACCGGGGGAATTGAAAATGCTGTTTGAGAATCCGATTACCCGGCAGGTGGTGGACTACATCCGGGAGCAGTATGGGGCGGAGCCGGAGTTTCTGTGGGCAAAGAGCCCGAATAACGCCGCATTCCGACATACCAATCACAAGTGGTTTGGGGCGCTTCTGCTGAGTGTCCCAAAGCGGGTGCTGGGGCTGCCGGGCGAGGAATCGGAAGATATTTTGGATTTGAAGGGTGATCCGCTGCTGATTGGCGCGCTGCTGGACGGGCGGCGCTATCTGCCCGGCTACCACATGAACAAGGAGCATTGGTTTACGGCCGTGTTGAACGATCAGACAGACTTGGAGGAACTGGAAAGCCTGATAGACCGCAGTTACGCGCTGACCGGCGAAAAGCGGTCCAGAAAAATTTCCCGCTCATAGTTTCCCGCCCAAAAAGCCAGCCTAAGCCCAGAAAGAAAGGGAGGGCTGTATGGTGAATGAGCGGGGACTTTGGGAGTTGTTTTGCAGAACCGGCCTGCCGGAGGCCTGGTTGGCCATAGCCGGAGAGCGGGAAAAGCGGTCCCAACAGCGGGAGGAGTTGGCTAAGACGGCCTTTCAGCCCAAAATGAAGCAGGTATAAAAAAGGCGGCGGCCCTCTGCCGCTGCCGATACATAGGAGAGATGTCCATGCACATCACAACCAAGGCGCTGGTTCTGCGGGGGGTGGATTACAAGGAGTCGGACAAAATTCTCACCCTGTTCACCCGGGACCAGGGGAAGCTTACCGCCTCTGCCCGGGGGTGCCGGAAAAAAGGGAGCGCCATCGCCGCCGGGTGCCAGCTGCTGGCCTGGTCGGAGATGGTGCTCTATGACTATCAGGGCCGCTGGTCCGTGAAGGAGGCGACGGTGGAGCGGCTGTTCCGGGGGGTGCAGGACGACATTGAACGCCTGGCCCTGGGGTGCTACTTTGCCGAGGTGGCGGAGCTGCTGGCGGTGGAGGGGGAGGAGAACCCCGAGCTGCTGTCCCTCACCCTGAACAGCCTCCACGCCCTAGACAAAATGCCGGAAAAGCCGCTGACCCTGGTAAAGGCCGCCTTCGAGTGGAAGGCCATGGCCCTGGCGGGGTATGAGCCCCTGATCGACGGCTGCGCAGTCTGTGGAGCTGATCCCGCAGAGGACCCCCGGTTCCACCTGCGGGAGGGGGTGCTCCACTGTGCCCGATGCCGGGATGGGGCGGGGGAGGGGATCTCCATGCCCCTGTCCCCTCAGGCCCTGGCCGCCTTGAATTACATCATTCACGGCGACCCAAAGCGGCTGTTCTCTTTCCGCCTGGAGGGGGAGCCACTCAAGGAACTGGCTGATACCGCCGAGGCCTATGTCCATACCCAGCTGGAGCGGGGATTTTCTACCTTGGATTATTATAAAAGCCTGACGCTGGAATAAAGAGGTAAAGGCTCTATTCCTCTTACTCATTCAAAGCATATCCCACGTTGAGTTTGATGATCTCGGCAATATCGGCGGGACTTTCCCTGCAATCTGCCTCTACCCATTTCGTTAAAACTGCCGTCAGTCCGTAGCGGCCTCTGCCTTGAAGTGCGGCGTCCTCCATGGTATTTTCCTCCTTTGCCCTGCCTCCATCTCTATAAAAATAAACCCTCCGGCAGCGCCGGAGGGTTTTTCACTTACTGCTGGGCCTCAACCTGGCCGAAGGTACGGCCGTTATAGGTCAGGCAATTCTTGCACATACGGTGAGGCAGCCGGTAAGCCCCGCACTTGGGGCAGGTCACGATACCGGGAGTTTCCAGCTTCCAGTGGGAGCTGCGCCGCTTATCGCGCCGGGCCTTGGATACTTTTCCCTTGGGGACCGCCATGGGTGACACCTCCTTCGGCTGTGCCTGTCAGGCACGTGAGTACTCACTCAGCTTCCTTATCCAACAGCTGCGCAAGGGCCGCCAGTCTTGGATCGACATCAGGTCCGCACCCACAGGGACCGAGGTTTAAATCGGCTCCGCATTTGGCGCACAGCCCTTTGCAGTCGTCTGAGCAAAGGTTTTTGGTATCCATCGCGAGAATGAAAGCGGTGGTGACAGCCTCATCCAGGTCCAACTCGGTGCCGTCCAGCAGGAGAATGTCGCCGTTTTCCTCGTCCTCCAGCTTCTGGGCGACCAGGCTGTCCAGCGCCACCGCCTTTTCCCGGGAAAATTCCTTCCCGCAGCGGTCACATTGGAGCTCCAGAAGGGAGCGTGCCGTCCCCTCTAGCACCAGGGCGCCGGCGTGGTTGGTCACGCAGCCCTCTGCCTGGACGGGGCGGACGACAGGCCTGTTCCCGTAGAAGTCCTGCTGAGATAAATCCAACTGGAACTGAAACGTTTTTTTTGCGTCCGGGACGTGGATGATATCTCGCAGATCGAGACGCATAACGTTCCTCCCCGGGGTCAGCCCCCATACTCGCAGAATGGTACGCAGGATATTATAAAGAATCTTGCTCCAAATGTCAAATACTTTTCACAAATTTCTCCACGAAATTTATTGACACCGGGGGCGGAATATGGTGAAATATTTTGGTGCAGAGGAGGAGAACGCCCCATGAAGGAATTTACTGTCGGGAAAAATGACGCTGGTCAGCGGCTGGACCGCTGGCTTGCCAAGACGCTGCCCCTGCTGCCGGCTCCGCTGGCCCAGAAATACATCCGCCTCAAGCGGGTGAAGGTGAACGGCAGAGGATCAAAACGGGATGTGCGGCTCAATGTGGGAGATGTGCTCCAGCTGTATATTAATGACGAATTTTTTGACAAGCCCACTCCGGAAAACGCATTTCTCTCCCTCTACCAGCCCAGGCTGAATATCCTCTATGAGGATGGACATATCATGCTGGTGGACAAGCGTCCCGGGTTGGTGGTCCATCCGGACGAGAACGAGCGGGTGAACACGCTGCTTACCCACATCCAGGCCTATCTCTACCAGAAGAGGGAGTGGTCTCCCTATGAGGAACACTCCTTTGCCCCCGCCCTGTGCAACCGCATCGACCGGAACACCGGCGGCATCGTTATCGCCGCCAAAACCGCAGAAGGCCTGCGGGTGATGAACCAGAAGATCAAGGACAGAGAACTGACCAAGCTCTACCTCTGTGTGGTCCAGGGCCGGATGTCGCCCCCGGAGGGGCGGCTGGAGGGCTATCTGTTTAAGGACGAGGTAAAAAAACAGGTTTATGTCCGTAAGAAGCCGGAGCCGGGGGCCAAGACGGCCATTACCGACTATAAGACGCTGGCGGCGAAAAACGGCCTGTCCCTGGTGGAGTGCGATCTGGTCACTGGCCGGACCCATCAGATCCGCGCCCAGATGGCCGCTGCCGGGCATCCCCTTTTGGGGGACGGCAAGTACGGCAGCGAGCGGGAAAACCGAAGGTACGGCCGCCATGGCCAGGCTCTGTATGCCTACAAGCTTACCTTCCGTTTTACTACCCCCGCCGGGCCGCTGGAGCCCCTCAATGGCCGCAGTTTTCAGGTGGAGGATGTGGAGTTTGTAAAAGAATATTTTTCGGAGGTGCATGGACTGCAGTAGACAAAGAAAACCACCCGCAGGCAGCGAGTGGTTTGTGCTTCCGATTATTCCACCGGCTCAAAGTCGGAGGCGGGGCGGCGGCAGATGGGGCAGACGAAATCGTCTGGAAGGGTGTCGCTTTCATAGATAAAACCGCAGATTTTGCAGATAAAGCCCTTGGGCTTGGCGGTCTCTTCCTGGACAGGCGCGGGCTCCTCGCCCTTCACCGACGCGGCCAGAACCTTGGCCAGTGCCTCCAGCTCTTCCTCCTGGCCGGGGGCCAGGGCGGACTTGAGGGTGACCGGGGCTTCCAGAATCTCCATATTCTTCATCCCGCCCAGAATTTCAGCCATCAGCTTGCCGCTGGCAGGGGCCCAGGAGCCATTCTGAATGAGGGCAACTTTCCGATTTTGCAGGTTGTGGTGCTGGAGGTCCCGCAGCAGGTGTTCCATAGCGTCAAACACGCCGTTGTTGAAGGTAGGGGCGGCAAAGACGATGTGGCTGTATTTGAAGCAGTCGGACAGCACATAGGAGTAATGGGTAACCGATACGTCGTACATCTCCACGGGCACCCCAAGTTCGGCCAGATGGCAGGCCAGAATATTGGCGGCGGTCTCGGTGTGGCCGTAGATGGAGGCGAAGGGGATTACAACCCCCTGGACTTCAGGTTCGTAGCTTGCCCACTTGACGTACCGGTCGATAATCTGGTTGAAATCTTTGCGCCACACGGGGCCGTGGAGGGGGCAGATCATCCGGATGTCCAGCTTGGAGGCCTTGCTCAGCAGGGCCATGACCTGAGGGCCGTATTTGCCCACGATGTTGGTGTAGTACCGCCGGGCCTCGTCCAGCCAGTCCCGCCCCCAGTCGATCTCGTCGGCGAAGAGCACGCCGTTCAGCGCCCCGAAGGAGCCAAAGCCGTCGGCAGAGAACAAAATCTTGTCGGTGGAGTCGTAGCTCACCACCACCTCGGGCCAGTGGACCATAGGGGCGGCCACGAAAGTGAAGTTATGCTTGCCGGTGGACAGGGTGTCCCCCTCGCCCACCAGAATGGCTCCCTTGGGGTCGGCGGCATGGAACTGGCGGATCATATTGATGGCCTTGCCGTTGCAGACGATACGGGCCTCCGGATGGCGGAGCATCAAATCGCCCAGGGTGGCGGCGTGGTCGGGCTCCATGTGATGGACGAAGATATAATCCAGCTTTCGGCCGTCCAGGGCGTGCTCCAGATTTTCCATGAACTGGGTCTGGACCGCCCGATCCACCGTGTCGAAAAGGACTGTTTTTTCGTCCAGCAGCAAATAGGAGTTGTAGGACATCCCACGGGGGACGGGGTGGGCTGCCTCAAAGACAGGGTGCTGCCGGTCATTGGCTCCGATCCAGATGAGATCGTCGGTGATTTTGCGGGTGCAGTACATAGGAAAAACCTCGCTTTCGTACAGAAATTTTGTCGTCTGATATTATAGCATGGTTTTGCCGGATATGCGATAGTATTTTTGCCCGGAATCCGTTGCAAAAGAAAAAGAAATCCCGTATAATATTGCCTTGAGCATTGAGAAAGGCGGAACGACCATGTACCGTATTGATATTATGACATTATTCCCCGATGTGGTGGGGGATATGCTCTGCGAGTCGGTTTTGGGCCGGGGGCAGGAGCGAGGCTACATCCGGGTGGAGTGCCACCAGATTCGGGACTACACCATGAACAGGCAGAGGCAGGTGGACGACTACCCCTACGGCGGGGGACGGGGGGCAGTGATGCAGGCCGATCCCCTTTACAGGTGCTGGGAGCACGTCTGTGGCGAGGCAGGGGAGCGGGTGCACACCATCTATATGTCTCCCGCCGGAAAAACCTTTACCCAGGCCGACGCCCGGCGGCTGAAGGACGATTACCAGCAGTTAATTCTGGTCTGCGGACACTATGAGGGGATTGACGAGCGGTTTATCGAGGAGTGCGTGGACGAGGAGATATCTCTGGGAGACTTTGTCATGACGGGCGGGGAAATCCCCGCTATGGCGGTGGCTGACGCGGTGTGCCGCCTGGTGCCCGGAGTGCTGGCCGACCCCTCCTGCTATGAGAACGAGAGCCACTGGAACGGCATGCTGGAGGCCCCTCAGTACTCACGGCCCGAGGTGTGGCACGGACGTGCGGTGCCCTCTATCCTCCTGTCGGGAAACCACGCCAGGGTGGAGCAGTGGAGAAGGAAGATGTCCATCCTCCGTACCAGGGAGCGACGGCCCGACCTGTACAGGAAGTTGGACCTGTCCTCTAAGGAGGACAGGGAGCTGCTGGCGGAATTGGAGAAAGAGTAGATTTTCCCTGCGCCCTCTTTACAATGACCCGAAGGTATGGTAAACTAATTGGTACAATCTAATTTGAAAGACCACGTCTGGAGATGAGATACATGAGTTTTAAGATTGTAGTGGACAGCTGCTGCGACCTGACCCCTGCCATGCTGAAGGACCCCGTTTTTGTCAAGGTGCCTCTGACCATACGGTCCAACGGCAGCACCTTTGTGGACGATGAGACCTTTGACCAGGCCGATCTGCTGTGGGCCATGCGCCAAAGCGAAGAAGCTCCCTCCACCTCGTGTCCCTCCCCGCAAGCGTATCTGGATGCATATCAGGGGGTGGACGACGTGTATGTGATCACCCTGTCTGCTTTGCTCAGCGGCTCTCACAACAGTGCGGAACAGGCCCGTATCCTGATGGAGGAGGAGCGTCCCGAGGTCAATGTCCATGTGTTCAACTCCTGTTCCGCCGCCGCCGGAGAACTGCTGGTGGCTATGGCTGTCCACCGGCTGGCCTCCGCCGGGATGCCTTACAAGCGGGTGGTCGCCGAGGTGGAGCAGTTCATCTACCAGATGCAGACCATGTTTGTGCTGGAAAGTTTAGAAAATCTGCGGAAGAACGGCCGGCTGACCAAGCTCCAGGCGGTGATTACCGGGGCGCTGAAAATCAAGCTGTTTATGGGAGCTACTCCCGAGGGGGAAATCTGTAAACTGGGTCAGGCTCTTACTATCAGGCAGGCGCTGGCCAAGATGGTGGACAGAATCGCCGCCGACGCCGCCCACGTGGGCCGCACCCTGGCTATCTGTCATTGCAACTGTCTGGAGCGGGCCTTTCAGGTGAAGGCTATGGTGGAGGCAAAGTGCAGATTTGCGCATATTGTCATTACTGAGGCCGGCGGCATCACATCCGTTTATGCCTACGACGGCGGCATTGTGGTAGCCTATTGACAAAGTCCGCCTTTTGCGCTCATAATAAGAGGATGGCTTTGCCATCCTCTTAAATTTTATGATCTGGGGGAATTTTTATGGCTATGACCCGAGAGCAGGCTTGGGAGCTGCTGACAAAATACAATAAGGAGCCATTCCATCTGCGCCACGCCATTACGGTGGAGCATGTGATGGGCTGGTATGCCCGGGAGCTGGGCTATGGAGATGAGACGGAGTTCTGGTCCGTTGTGGGCCTGCTCCACGACCTGGACTTTGAGATGTGGCCTGAAGCGCACTGCGTCAAGAGCCAGGAGTTGATGCGTCAGGCTGGGGTAGAGGAGTCCATTGTCCGGGCTGCTGCCAGCCACGGATGGGGACACTGTGTGGATATCAAGCCGGAGCACGAGATGGAAAAGGTGCTCTACGCCTGTGACGAGCTCACCGGCCTTATCGGGGCGGCGGCCCTGATGAGACCTTCCAAAAGCACCGCGGATATGGAGCTGAAGTCTCTGAAGAAGAAATTCAAGGACAAGAAGTTTGCCGCCGGCTGTTCCCGGGACGTGATCGCCAACGGGGCTCAGCTGCTGGGCTGGGAGCTGGACAAGCTGCTGGATATGACTCTCAAGGCCATGCAGACCGAGGAGGGCGCTATCGAGGCGGCGGTGGCCGCGCTGTAGGAGGAACCTATGAAAACCGCGATTGTTTACGTCTCCATCCACCATGGCAACACCAAAAAGGTGGTCCAGGCCATGGGGGAGGAGATGGGAGCGGACCTCTTTGACCTGATGGCAGAGAAGAGCCCTGACCTGTCCGGATATGCACTTATTGGCTTTGCATCCGGAGTTTTCTTCAACAGTTTCCACGAGACCATGAAGGGCTATCTGGAAAAGCTCTCCCTGCCTCCGGGACAAAAATTTTTCCTGGCGGCCACCTGCGGGGCAGCTTATATGAATTATACAAAAAAGACGAGGAAGCTGCTGGAGGCCAGGGGCGGCAGGTGCTTGGGCAGCTTCCAGTGCCGGGGTTTCGATACCTTTGGGCCCTTCGGAAAGATCGGCGGCATTGCCAAGGGCCGACCCAACGGGAAGGACTTGGACAAGGCCAGAGCCTTTGCCCGGAATATTCTGACGCAAGCGGAAGGCATATAGGGGGCGGACATGGCCCGCACTCTGTTATTCGCTGTATTTTCCAGGAAAAACACCCTCGGGGGTTGCAAACAGAGAGAAACGGTGATATAATCGTTCCGCCTATTACACAAGAAGGGAAGATTTTCATGTCCGGACATTCCAAGTGGCACAACATACAAAAGACCAAGGGCGCGGCTGACGCCAAGCGCTCCCAGATTTTTACCAAAATCGCCCGTGAAATGATCGTGGCGGTGAAAACCGGCGGCAGCGGAGACCCGGCCAACAACTCCCGGCTGGCCACCGTCATTGCCAAGGCCAAGGCGGCCAATATGCCCAACGACAACATTAAGCGCACCATCGACAAGGCGCTGGGCTCGGGCAACACCGACAGCTTTGAGAATGTTACCTATGAGGGATACGGCCCCAACGGCGTGGCCGTCATTGTGGAGGCCCTCACCGATAACCGCAACCGCACCGCTCCCGAGGTGCGCCACCTGCTGGACAAGTACGGTAAGGGGCTGGGGGCCACCGGATGTGTGTCCTGGTCCTTCGACCGGAAAGGCGTTATCGTCATCGAGTCTGAGGACTTGGACGAGGACACCGTCATGATGGACGCCCTGGAGGCCGGCGCCGACGACATGCAGGCCGACGACGAGGTCTTTGAGGTCTACACCGACCCGGACGCCTTTGCCGCCGTCACTGAGGCACTGGAGGCCAAGGGCTACACCTTCCTGGAGGCCGGGGTGCAGATGGTGCCACAGAACTATGTCAAGCTCACCGCCGAGGAAGACATCAAGAATATGGAGAAGCTCATCGACTTCCTGGAGGAAAACGACGATGTGCAGAACGTCTACCACAACTGGGAGCAGGACTGAGGTCCCGTATTCTCAACCATAAAGAAGGAGCAGCCCTGCCGGAGTTTTGGCAGGGCTGCGTTATTTTATGTCTTTTCCGGCATGGAGGTGGGGTCGTCCACCACCCGCTTGCCGGCCAGATCCACACGGCTGTAATAGATCAGAGTCAGAACACTGCATACCAGCCATCCGGCGGGGTAGCCCATAGCAATGGGCAGAATGGTGTTGGAGATGTAATGGGCCATGATGTAAAGGTAAATCTGCCGGAATACCACAAAGGAGGCCAGCATGATATAGGTGGGCGGCTGGCTGATGCCCGCACCCCGGAGGGAGCCGGAGTAGACCTGGTTGACACAGATCAGCACATAGCAGGGGCACATATGCCGCAGAAAGAGGGTACCGTATTCCACCACCTCCGGCTTGTTGTTGAAGAAGGCCACCAGCCAGGGGGCAAAGACAATGGCGGCGGCTGAGATGACCACTGTAATGCCCACCGACAGGAAGAAGGCGTCCCGGGTGCCCTTCTTGGCCCGCTCTACCTGGTCGGTGCCCAGGTTCTGGCCGACAAAGGTGGTGGCGGCCAGGCCCAGGGACTGGACTGGCAGGATGATAAACTGATCCAGCTTGCTGTAGGTGGTCCAGCCGGACATGCAGTCTAAGCCAAAGAAGTTGATGTAGGACTGGACAAAGACGTTGGAGAAGGAGGTAATGGCCATCTGCAGGGCGGAGGGGACGCCGATGCGGATAATCTGCCGCAGGATGCGCCTGTCTGCCCGCAGGTCCTTCCACCGCAGGCGGACGCAGTCCTCCCCGCGGGCCAGCACCAGCAGAATCAGCGCCGCCGATACCCCCTGGGACAGAATGGTGGCGTAGGCCACGCCCTCCACCTTCATGCCGAAGCCAATGACAAAGAGCAGATCCAGGGCGATGTTCAGCAGGGCGGACACCACCAGGAAATAAAAGGGACGCTTGGAGTCCCCCACCGCCCGGAGGATGCCCGAGCCCATATTGTACAGCAGCAGGCCCATGGCTCCGGCAAAGTAGATAGTCAGATAGGTGGCAGCCTCCGGGACGGCCTGGGGATCGGTGTTCATCAGGTCCAGCATGGTGGGGATAATGAGGATGCCCAGAATGGAAAGAACCACCCCCAGCGCCAGGGTCATAACGATGGAGGTGTGGACGGTTTTTCGTACCAGATCGTATTTTTTGGCCCCGTAGTACTGGGAGATGACCACCCCTGCGCCGCTGGCCAGCCCCATAAAAAAGCCGATGAGCATGATGATAATGGGGGTGACGGTGCCCACAGCGGAGTAGGCCTCGTTGCTGACGAACTTTCCCACTACCCATAGATCCACGGTGTTGTACAGCTGCTGGAACAGGTTTCCCAGCAGGAGAGGGACGGCAAAGCGGACCAGATGGCCCACCACGCTTCCCTGAGTCATGTCCACCGAGCGGCTGGCGCCCTTTGCCAGTGCGGACAAGTCAATCTACCTCCTAAGACCTTAAATTTTTACGTTATGTAAGGGAGGATAATATCCGCCCGCACAGAAGCAAATGCGTAATACAATATGCATCCTTATGGCAGATCAGTCCCCGTAGTCCAATCCGGATAGGTACCGTCGGGCCAGGTCGAAGGCGTGGCTGGCGGTCTGAGTGCGCAGGCGCTCCCGCATAGGCCGGATGCCCAGGTGCAGAGCGCGTACGTGGGTACCCTCAGGGGTGGAAATGGCCACAAACATGGTGCCCACCTCGTTATTCCAGTCGTCCCGGTCGGGGCCGGCCACGCCGGTGGAGGACAGGGCCACGTCGCAGCCCAACACCCGGCGCGCCCCCTCGGCCATGGCGGCGGCCACCTCGCCGGATACCGCACCGAACTGGGTGAGCAAGTGCTCGGGCACTCGAAGGGCATTTTCCTTAATCTCGTTGGTGTAGGACACGATTCCCCCTTTAAAAGCGGCGGAGGCGCCGGGGACGTCGGTGAGCCGTTTGGCAATCAGACCGCCGGTGCAGCTCTCTGCCACGCCCAATGTAAGGCCCTTTCCCTTTAAGCCTTGAATGACCACATACTCCAGGGAGGGCACGTCTACCCCGTAGACTCTGTCGCCGAACAGCTCTTTCACCTGGGCCACGGTGGGCTGAAGGAGGGCCTGGGCCTCTTCGTCCGTCGCCGCCTTGGCAGTGACCCTCAGTTCGCACTCTCCCTCCTTGGCGTAAGGGGCCAGGGTGGGGTTGGACATAGCGTTCATCTGGTCCCGGAGCTGGGCCTCCATGGCCGACTCTCCAATGCCGAAGAGCTTGATGGTGTGGGAGGCGATAACCCCCTCGGACAGAGAGAGAAGATAGGGCCTGGCCCGGTACTGGAACATAGGCCGGCACTCGCTGGGGGGACCGGGGAGCATGATCACATGGACTCCGTCCGCCTCAAAAGCGCAGCCCGGAGCGGTGCCCCAGTCGTTGTCCAGGATGGTGCAGCCCTCGGGAAGCATGGCCTGCTGCAGATTGTTGTCCGTCATGGGCCGGCCGGTGCGCTGGAAGTAGGAGCGGATGCGCTGGGCCGACCCCTCGTCAAAGACCAGCTTTTTGCCAAAGGCCTCGGCCAGTACGTTTTTGGTAAGGTCGTCGCAGGTAGGGCCCAGGCCTCCAGTAGTGATGATGATGTCCGCCCGCTTCTTGGCCAGGGCTACCGCCTCCTCGGCACGCTGGAGATTGTCCCCCACCACCGTGTGCCAAAAGACGTTCAGCCCAAGCTCGCTCAATCCCTGGGAGAGCATCTGGGCGTCGGTGTTGGCGATATTGCCCAGCAGCAGCTCAGTACCTACCGACAGAATTTCAACCGTATGAGACATATAAAAGACCTCCGAATCGTTGTGAGTGCAGGTGTGGAGCTATTATACCATGAGAACGGGAGAATGGGTAGCTATTTTCCAGAAAGAGGAATGTTTTTTTGTATAATTTTTCTATTCCCCGGAGGATTAGAGGGAAAAACGGGGGTCCGGAAGCCGTTTTTCGGGCGGATTAAAGCAGCTGGCTTCGGCACTTTGCCCAAAAAAAGCGGAGAAAAAAGTTGCAAATCTAAAAAACACACAAAGAACGGGGCGAAACGTGAATATTTTAATATTTTTGTGAACTTTCTGCAATATTTCGACCATTTTACAGTTGAAATTTTTTCCGGTTTGGACTACAATAAGACCCGCAAGAGCAAGGAGGGGCCCAAGTGCTGAACATTGTACTGGTCGAGCCGGAGATTCCACAGAATACCGGCAATATTGCCCGCACCTGCGCCGCTACCCGCAGCCGCCTCCATCTGGTGAAGCCTCTGGGCTTCGACATCAGCGAGAGGGCGGTGCGCCGGGCGGGGCTGGACTACTGGCATATGGTAGATCTGTATGTCTACGACAGCCTGGACCACTTTTTTGCGCGCAACCCCAGCCCTGACCTGTGGCTGGCCACCACCAAGGCTTCCCGGGACTATACCCGAGCCGCCTTCCGGGACGGCTGCTGGCTGATGTTTGGCAAGGAGACTGCCGGACTGCCCAAGGATTTGCGCAGGCGATGGCAGGACCGATGCATCCGTATTCCCATGCGGCCGGACGCACGAAGCCTGAATCTGGCTAACTCTGTGGCGGTCCTCGCTTACGAGGCGCTGAGGCAGCTTGACTTTCCCGGACTGTCAGGATCAGGCGAGATGGCAGAACAGTTGTGACCCCCTGAATTTTGTCACCTTTACGAAAAGAAAGGAGTCAAGAAAATGAGCTATAGCAAGAAGACAGTCAAGGACATCGAAGTCAAGGGCAGGAAGGTGCTGCTGCGCTGCGACTTCAACGTGCCCATGGCCAAGGACGGCAGCGGCGTTATTACCGACGATAAGCGCATCCGGGCTGCCCTGCCTACCATCCAGTATCTGCTGGACCAGGGCGCGGCGGTGATTGCCTGCTCTCATATGGGCAAGCCGGTGCCCAGCTTTGATAAGTGGGTGAAGAAGCAGACAGAAAAGGGGAAGGACCCGGCCTCCCTCACTGAGGAAAAGTGGAAGAAGTCCCTGGCTGAACTGCGCATGGAGCCCGTGGCTGCCCGCCTGGGCGAGCTGCTGGGCAAGCCGGTGATTCTGGCTGAAGACGTGGTGGGCCCAGATGCCCAGGCAAAGGCCGCCGCCCTGAAGAGCGGCGAGGTCCTCCTGCTCCAGAACACCCGCTTTGAGAAGGGCGAGACTAAGAATGATCCTGAGCTGGCAAAAAAAATGGCTGCGCTGGCCGGGACTGACGGCGTGTACGTGTCTGACGCTTTTGGCGCGGTGCACCGCGCTCACGCATCCACAGCCGGCGTGGCCGGTTATCTGCCTGCCGTCTCCGGCTTTCTGATCCAGAAGGAGCTGGACTTCATCGGCGGCGCCCTGGCAAACCCCAAGCGGCCCCTGGTGGCTATCCTGGGCGGGTCCAAGGTATCCTCCAAGATCGGCGTGATCAATAATCTGCTGGAGATTGCCGATACCATTATCATTGGCGGCGGCATGGCATATACCTTCTCCGCAGCCCAGGGCGGAACTGTGGGCGACTCCCTGCTGGAAGCAGATTGGGAGGATTACTCCCTGGAGATGATCCAGAAGGCCAAGGACAAGGGTGTGAAGCTGCTTCTGCCCGTGGACACCGTTATCGCCGACAAGTTTGCCCCCGACGCTGAAAGCAGAGTGGTGGACTCCGGCAGGATCCCCGACGGTTGGCAGGGGCTGGACATCGGCCCCGAGACGGTGAAGCTGTACTGCGAGGCTGTGGCCGGCGCGGGAACCGTAATCTGGAACGGTCCTATGGGCGTGTTCGAGTTTGAGAAGTTTGCCGCCGGCACCAAGGCTGTGGCCGAGGCCCTGTCCAAGACCGGTGCCATTACCATCATCGGCGGCGGTGACTCCGCGGCCGCTGTGCAGCAGCTGGGCTATGCAGACAAGATGACTCACATCTCCACTGGCGGCGGCGCCTCCCTGGAGTTTATGGAGGGGAAAGAGCTGCCCGGCGTGGCTTGCCTGCTTGACAAATAACAACTCAAAAATATACGATAGGAGAGATTTACTATGAATCGCCGATACCGCAAAACCATCATTGCCGGAAACTGGAAAATGAATAATACCTTGTCCCAGACCAAGGCCTTTGCCGAGGAGATTAAGCCCATTATGCCCAAGGGAAAGTGGTGCAACGTGGTGCTGTGTGTCCCCGCCACCAACATTCAGGCCGCCGTCCGGCTCTTTAAGGATTGTCATATCGCTATCGGCGCCGAGACCTGCCACGAGTTGGACCACGGCGCCTATACCGGCGAGATCACTGCCGCCATGATTAAGGAAGCGGGGGCCAAGTATGTCATCATCGGTCACTCCGAGCGCCGCCAGTACTACAATGAGACTGACTTCACCGTTAATAAGAAGGTCCATGCCGCCATCGCTGCCGGCCTTGTCCCCATCGTCTGTGTGGGCGAGAGCCTGGAGCAGCGGGAGCTGGGCGTCACTATGGAGCTGATTACCTACCAGGTGAAGTGCGCCCTGGCCAATGTGGCCCCCGAGGATGCCCGCCACGTGGTCATTGCCTATGAGCCTCTGTGGGCTATCGGCACCGGTAAGACCGCCACTGCAGAGCAGGCGGGCGAGGTCTGCCAGGCCATCCGCACCGTGATCCGGAAGCTGTACGGCGCTCATGTGGCCCGCTCCGTCACAATCCAGTACGGCGGCTCTATGAACGCCAAGAATGCCCAGGAACTGCTGGCCCAGCCCGATGTGGACGGCGGCCTGATCGGCGGCGCCGCCCTGAAGCCCGCCGACTTTGTCAAGATCATCGAGGCGGCTAATCAGGAGTAAGAGACGCGGAGCCATGTGAGCAGCGAGCCTGGACCGGAGCGAGGGGTACAGACCGAAGGCCGCGCAGCGGACCTGTTTGTGTTCCAGGTTGGAGGGAAGGGGAGCGCTGCAAACAGGCGAAGCGTGACAATAAAGGAAAGGTTTTTTGTATGAAAACACCTACTACTTTGATTATCATGGATGGCTTTGGGATGGAGGGCCCCTCTGTGGGCAACGCAGTGGCCAACGCTCCTACCCCTAATCTGGACAGGTTTTTTGCCCAGTGTCCTCACAGCAGACTGTCCGCCTCAGGCTTGGATGTGGGTCTGCCTGGCGGGCAGATGGGCAACAGCGAGGTGGGCCATACCAATATCGGCGCGGGCCGGGTGGTCTTTCAGGATCTGCCCCATATCAGCCGGGATATTGAGACTGGGGCCTTTTTTGAGAATGCCGCCTACCTGGAGGCCATGGAGAATTGCCGGGAGTGGGGGAGCGCCCTGCATCTGATGGGACTGCTGTCTGACGGTGGTGTGCACAGCCACATTACCCACCTGTACGCCCTGTTGAAAATGGCCCAGGACCAGGGATTGAAAAAGGTCTATGTTCACTGCTTCCTGGACGGTCGCGATGTGCCCCCCTCCTCTGGCAAGGGTTATGTGGAGAAGCTTCAGGCCAAGATGCAGCAGCTGGGGATCGGCCAGATCGCTACCGTTATGGGGCGGTATTACGCCATGGACCGTGACAAGCGGTGGGACCGGCTGCAGAAGGCCTACGATGCCATTGTCTGCGGCCAGGCCCCCTTTGTGGCCGACGGAGCGGACGCAGTTCAGGCCTCCTACGACGCAGGGGTTACCGATGAGTTTATGGTTCCTGTGGTCTGTACCAAAAATGCCCAGCTCAGGGATAACGATTCGGTAATCTTCTTCAACTTCCGTCCCGACCGGGCCCGGGAGATTACCCGTACCCTGGTGGATGAGGACTTTACCGAGGTGGAGCGCAAGACCGGCTTTATCCCCGTGGATTTTGTCTGTACCACCGAGTACGACGCCACTATGCCCAATGTGACGGTGGCCTATCCCCGGCAGAAGCTGGCCAACATCTTTGGAGAGTACATCTCCAACCTGGGCCTTACCCAGCTGCGCATTGCCGAGACTGAGAAGTACGCCCATGTGACATTCTTCTTCAACGGCGGCGTGGAACAGGTTTTCCCCGGAGAGGACCGGTGCCTCATCAACTCCCCCAAGGTTGCCACCTACGACCTTCAGCCGGAGATGTCTGCCTATGAGGTTACTGAGGAGGCAGTCAAGCGTATCCTCAGCGGCAGCTATGACGTGATTATCCTCAACTTTGCCAATTGCGATATGGTGGGTCATACCGGTGTATACGAGGCCGCCTGCAAGGCGGTGTCCACCGTGGATGAGTGCGTGGGAAAGGTGGTGGAGGCCACCTCCAAGATGGGCGGTGTGTCCCTTATCACCGCCGACCACGGCAACGCCGAGCGGATGGTGGATACTGACGGCTCCCCCTTCACCGCCCATACCACCAATCTGGTGCCCTTCTGCATCGTGGGCGCCAACGTCAAGCTGCGGGACGGCCGCTTGTGCGACATTGCCCCCACCATGCTGGATCTGATGGGCCTGGAGAAGCCGGCCGAAATGGATGGACAAACCCTGATTGAGCAATGATTTGTTACCCCGGCGGGGGAGCCCGCCTTACCAATGATATCCTATTTATAATTTGAAAGGAGATCAAACACCATGAAGCAGATGATCGAAATCGTAGACGTAATCGGCCGCGAGATTTTAGACAGCCGCGGCAATCCTACCGTCGAGGTAGAGGTCTACCTGGAGGATGGCACCATGGGCCGTGCCGCCGTGCCCTCCGGCGCCTCCACCGGTATTTATGAGGCCTGTGAGCTCCGGGACGGCGACAAGAGCCGTTACCTGGGCAAGGGCGTGCTGAAGGCTGTTGAAAGCGTCAACACCGAGATTGCCGAGGCCCTCATTGGCACCAATGTGCTGGATCAGACCGCTATTGACAAGATGCTCATCGATCTGGACGGCACCGCCAACAAGGACCGCTTGGGCGCCAATGCCATTCTTGGCGCCTCCCTGGCCTGTGCCAAAGCTGCTGCCAATGCCCTGGGCAC
This sequence comes from uncultured Bacillota bacterium, assembly GCA_947426945.1. Classification (GTDB taxonomy): domain Bacteria; phylum Bacillota; class Clostridia; order Oscillospirales; family Oscillospiraceae; genus Lawsonibacter. The sequence continues at coordinate 200 of CANEFX010000022.1, read as the reverse complement.
CTCCCTGTACAACTATATCGGCGGCGTCAACGCCAAGCAGCTGCCCGTGCCTATGATGAACATCCTCAATGGCGGCGCCCACGCCACCAACAACGTGGAGATTCAGGAGTTCATGATTATGCCCGTCTCCGCCCCCTCCTTCCGTGAGGCTCTGCGCCGCTGCGCCGAGGTGTTCCACACCCTCAAGACCGTCCTCAAGG
>CANEFX010000021.1 GCA_947426945.1 uncultured Bacillota bacterium | reverse complement strand
CGTTGGTGCCCAGGGAGAAGAACTCCACCTCCTCGGCCAGCTCGTCGGCCATCATCACGGCGGCGGGGGTCTCGATCATAATGCCGACCTCCACGTCGCCGAAGGCCACGCCCCGCTCCTTCAGCTCAGCCCTGCACTCCTCCAGAATCTCCTTGGCGTCCCGCACCTCCCGCACGGAGATAATCATGGGGAACATGATGGACACGGTGCCGTAGATGCTGGCCCGGAGAATGGCCCGCAGCTGGGTTTTGAACACGTCCTTCCGGGTCAGGCAGATGCGGATGGCCCGATAGCCCAGGGCAGGGTTCTCCTCCTTGTCCAGGTTGAAGTAGTCCGCCTGCTTGTCGGCCCCGATGTCCAGGGTGCGGATAATCACCTTTTTGCCCGCCATGGTCTCCACGACCCGCTTGTAAATGGCGAACTGGGCGTCTTCCGAGGGGAAGTCCTCCGACTCCAGGTAGATAAACTCGCTGCGGAACAGGCCGATGCCCTGGGCGTCGTTCTGGAGCACCAGGCCTACGTCCCCGGCGTTGCCGATATTGGCGTATACCTTGATCTCTCTGCCGTCCAGCGTGACGTTGGGCTTCTTTTTCAGGCTCTGGAGCAGGGCCTCCTGCTTCAGGTCCTCCTTGCGCTTGGTCTCCATGGCGGCCAGCAGCTCGGCGGCGGGCTCAATATATACGCAGTGGTTGTAGCCGTCCAGCACGGCCAGCTTGCCGTCCCAGCTGTCGTCAAAGTCCACCCCGATCAGGGCGGGGATGTTCATGGTCCGGGCCAGAATGGCGGTGTGGCTGTTGGAGGAGCCGTGCCGGGTGATAAAGCCCAGAAGCTTGCTCTTGTCCAGCTGGACCGTCTCGCTGGGGGTGAGGTCGTCGGCCACCAGAATGGCGGGCTGATCGTCCTGCAAGGCCCCCTCGTCCTGTCCGGTGAGGATGTTCACCACCCGGCGGGAGATGTCCTTCACGTCGGTGGCCCGGGCCCGCATATATTCGTCGTCCATGGCGGCGAAGGCGGCGGAGAAGTTTTCGCCGGTGGTCTCGGCGGCGTACTCGGCGGTGGCCCCCTGGGTCTCAATGATGCCCTGGACGGCCTCCAGGTAGTCGTCGTCGTCCAGCATCATCTGGTGGATCTCAAAGATGGCGGCGTTATCCTCCCCCACCTCCTCCAGGGCCTTGTCGTAAAGCGCGGCCAGCTGCTCCTGGGCCTTCTCCTTGGCCTCCTGGAAGCGCTTCCACTCCGCCTCAGGGGTAAGGCCGGAGACCTGGCTGGTCTGGGTCTCCGCCTTCTTGTACACGCGCAGCGGGCCGATGGCAATGCCGTTTAGGATGGATTTTCCGGTTGCGACCTGCATAGAACTGCCTCCTTACTGATGTCTGCTCCCCCCAAAAGGGGGGCGGTTCTTACAGATTTTCCTTGAAGAACTGCTCCATAGCGGCGGCGTTGGCCTCCTCGTTTCCGCCCTCCACGGTAACGGTAACGGTCTCGCCGGTCTTGATGCCCATACCCATCAGAGCCATGAGCTTGGTGGCGGCGGCGGACTTGCTCCCGTCGGCCTTGGCGATGGTGACGGTGCTGTCCAGCGCCTTGGCGGCCTTGGCCAGCAGCCCGGCGGGACGGGCGTGGATGCCTACGGGATCAGTGATGGTGTAAGTGAACTGCTTCATGGTAAATACTTCCTTTCTGATTGCGTTTATTGCCGACTCCCCGCGCGGGGCGGGGAGAAGTTCAACCGAAATTGCGGGCGGGGGGAGGTCAGCCCTCCAGCTCGGCCAGGGCGGGCATGGCGGGAATAGCTCCGCTGCGGGAGCAGGTGAGGGCGGCCGCCCGGTTGGCGAAGGTGAGGATATCCTCCAGCTCGGCGCGCTTCAGCCCCTCCAAAGGGGCGTCTCCCCGGCGGCAGAGCCGGCTGAGCACCGCGCCCAGGAAGGTGTCACCCGCGCCGTTGGTGTCCGCCACCTTGACGGAAACGCCGGGCTGGCGCCAGCTCTCCCCCTGCCAGCGGCAGAACACGCCCTCTCCGCCCAGGGTGACCAGCACCAGCTTCACGCCCAGCTCCTCCAGGGCCCGGGCCCCATCCTCCGGCCGGTCACAGCCGGTGAGCAGGGGCAGCTCCTCGTCAGACAGCTTGAGCACGTCCGCCATGGGCAGGGGGCGGCGCATCCACTCCACCGCCTCCTCCCGGCCGGGCCAGAGGGCGGCGCGGTAGTTGGGGTCGTAGCTTATCAGCGTTCCGGCCTCCCGGGCGGCCTGGACGGCTGCCAGGGTGGCGGAGCGGGCGGGGTCCTCTGTGAGGCTCACGGAGCCGAAGTGGAGAAATTTCGCGCCGGCCGCGGCAGAGCCGGCCTCGTCAGGGGAGAGGTCCCGGTCAGCGCCCCGGACAAAGCGAAAGCTGCGCTCGCCGCGCTCGTCCACGGCGACCACCGCCATGGTGGTGGGGGCGCTGCCGGTGCGCAGGCCGGAGCAGTCCACGCCGTCACCCTCCAGCACCCGGCGCAGATAGGCGCCGAAGCCGTCGTCCCCCACCTTGCCCACAAAGGCGGCGGAGGCCCCCAGGCGGGAGGCGGCCACCGTCACGTTGGCGGGCGCGCCTCCGGGATTGGCGGCAAAGAGAGGCACGCCGTTCTCATTTGTCCCGGTTTGGGTCAGATCAATTAAAATTTCTCCAATGGCGGTAATGTCTCTCATAGCGGCCTCCTGTCAGAATGGCGCCGGAGCTGTGACCGGCGAAAATATTAAGTGTTTCTTATTTTATCAAATCGCGGAGGATTTGTCCAGCGATTATGGTCCTCTTGCCGGAATCAAATTCAATCGTCATAAGCAATCACGCCTCCCCGACGGGGAGGCGTGATATTCAACCCAGATCTTCGATCCGCATTTTTTTCAGGTCCTCCAGAGTGTCCCGGCGGCCCTTATAGTGCAGCCAGATGCCGCCGAACACCGCCGTGGGGATGTTGGTCACCAGAAACAGAACGCCGGCAGGCAACAGAACATCAGGGTTAAACTGCCAGTCGCTTTCAAAGGTCTCCTGCTGGATAATCTCACCGGTGGTCTCGTTCCGTACAGTAAGAGTTCCACCTCCCCTGCCCAGCGCTCCAAAGCTCAGGACTGCCGCCAGTATGAGCAGCGACAGTGACAGGGAGACGCTGGGCAAAATCAACCCAAGTTTCACGCTCTTCCGGCACAGCCACACCTGAAGGGCCACCAGCAGGGCGACAGGGAGCAGCAGCATGAACAGATAGACGATCAGTCCGAAAATACCCACAAAGGAAAAGATTGCCATTATGATTCCTCCTTATTTCTCACCTTTTTATACTCCGAGATCAGCACCCTGGCGGTGTCCAGGTCCAGCTTCTCGTTCATGGCCAACCGCTTGATGGTGGCGATATAGGGGTCGGCGGCGGTGTTCTCGGTCAGCCTGATTTTTTGGATGAGCCGGTCCAGCCGCAGGCGCACCGTGGGGTAGGTCACGCCGTACTGGCCAGCCATCTCCTTCAAGGAACCCGACGCTAGGATGAACTTCTTGATGAAGGCCACATCCTCCTCCTCCAGCCCGGTCATCCACTCGGGCAGCAGTTCCATTGCCACAGACAATCCTCCTCTCTGCGGTCTTCAGTATATACTTTAATTTTATTAAAGTCAATCATTAATTTTGTTTTTTATAAAGTTAAAAATTTCCTCGCCGTAGGGGCGGCGAGGAAATCATTTCAACGGCCGGTCTCCGGGTTTCCGCAGGCGGTGGGCGGCGAGGGAAAGGCGGATAATTTGTGCGGGGGTCTGTCGGCGCTTAGTCTGAGGGCTGGTCGGGATTCAGCGCGTCGATACGCTCCTTGGCCTCCCGGCCCTCCCGCAGGACGGCCTCCAGTCCCTCTTTATCGTTCCCGGCGATGGCGGCGCGTACTTGAGAAATATGTTCCGTCAGCAGGTCGATTTCTGTCAGCAGGGCCTCACGGTTCAGAAGAAACAGCTCGGACCAGACCTTTTCGTTCAGGCAGGCGATGCGGGTCATATCCTTGTAGCTGCCCCCGGTATAGCCCACATACCCGGCGGATACCGGGCTTTTTACATAGCAGTTGGACACCACATGGGACAGCTGAGAGGTGTGAGCGATCATTCTGTCGTGGGTCTGGGGGTCGCAGACCTGAATGCGTCCAAAGCCCGCGCTGAGAAACAGAGCGCTTAACTCGTCAATATCTCCCTCCGCCGTGGCGCCGGTGGGGACCAAAATCATGCTGGCCCCTTTAAACAGGTCGGCGAAGGACCGGCCATATCCCGCCTTGGCCAGACCGGACATGGGGTGACCGCCGGTGTAGTGCACGCCGTGGGCCAGGGCTATGGGGGTTACCGCCTCCACAACGGCAGTTTTTACTCCCACCAGATCTACCACCCGGGCGTCCCGTTTCAGCAATGGGATTACCCGTTTCAGATATTCAATGGTGGCTTGGGGGTAGAGCACCGGAATCAGAAGGTCGCATTTTGCCAGGATATCCTCATCGGCAATTCCGTCAATGGCGCCGTCTGCCAAGGCCTGCTCGGCTACCGAGACCGTCCGGTTCCAACCGTACACGGCGTGGTCCGTGTGCTTCTTCAGCGCCTTGGCCATAGAGCCGCCCTCCAGCCCAAGACCGGCCACAACAATAAGTTTACTCAAGACTGCCACTCCTTTTATACTGACATTTCCTATTCTGCCGTCTGGGGGCGAAACAAAGCCTGTGTCTGTGAATCTCAGCCCAGTTCCGCCAGAACAAATGTGGTCCTGTTGTCTTTAAGGTCCTCCACATTGTCCCGAATCAGCGTGAGATGCAGCAGAGTCCCGGCCTTCCTGCTGCACAGTACCGCCGCGGTTTCGGGCAGTTCTCCCTCTGCAAGCGCCTGGGCCGCAAGGGCAGTGTTTTTGGCCGGAATGCATTCCGCGTCCGGGTACAGCCTTTTCAGCGTCTGCCTGCATTGACGCAGAGCCTCCGGGTGGGAGGCAATGGCCGTAATTTTGTGATCCGGAATGCTCCCGTTCTTTTTGAAAAGCGAATGGTGGATGAGGATCTGGCACTGGTCGATCCGCTTTAAATTGAGACCCTCCATGGCCTTCACATTTTCCTGGACCAGTCCGCCCGCCAAAGTCCTGTAGGCATAAACGCCGTACCGGATTTCCCCTGACCGAAGGGCTGCGGCCACATTGGCGCCGGAGACCAGAGGGCGCAGTTCCGGGTGCGCCCAGGCATGTTTCTCCGCAAAATAAATTGCCGCCATGTGGTTATTGCTGTTCTCCACACCTTGATAACCGATAATGACCTTCTGCTCCATATGTGTACGTTCCTTTGCTCACGGTTCAGCTTCCGCTGCGGTCATTTCGTTGATCCTGCGGTACAGCTCGCGCCAGTTCGTGCCGATTTCCCATTGTCCATGCTGCGCCTCATCCAGATTCAGCCCGGCAATCAGCTCCAGCTGGCGCTGTATGGCCTTTGACATGGTGGCGTCAATTCCGGCCTCCTCCAGCATCGCGATTGTTCCCTTGAGTTCCTCGGCCCGGCGAGCGGCGTGGACCCCGACCCCGGGAAACACCAGATTCGCCTGCTGAGCGATGGGGAAGGGGTCCAGGGATGCGCCGACGCTCTTGATTATTTCGTCAAAGATTCCGTATTTTTCCGCGGCCCGCAGCATCTCAAAGAACAGCGCGTCATGCCCTTTCATGTAGATGCTCCGGAGCAGCTTGGCGCCGGAGGCGGCGCCGGGTTTCTCCCCCAGCACGGTGACTCTCATGCCCAGCGGCGTAACCGCGTCGTAAAAGGCCCGGGCCCCGTTTCCGCTGGCGTTGATTGGGACCTGGTCCTTGCTCACGGACAGAAGTCCCATCATGGCCGCGTCGGCAAACAGGACCCCTCGGGGCTTTAACAGCGCCCAGAGCTGCTTTTTCACAGCCGGGGAGGAGGCGCTCAGGTCCGCATAGATCTGCCCGGGCCGCAGAGCGCCGCACACCGTCCTGCAGACGTCCAGGTCAAAGCTGGACTGTACTGCGACAAAAATAAGATCCACGGCCTCCGCCAGCTCCACAGACGAGGGGAGCAGCTCCACGCCCGCCTCCCGGGCCCGCTCGCGAACCAGCGGCCTTGTATCCTGCATCGCGTCATAGGCCACAATATCCGCGGTCACCCCACGCTCCTTCAGGCCGCAACAGATGTGATACGCGGCCTCCCCAAAGCCGATAAAGCCATATTTCATAATTAACGCTCCTCCATTTCGTGCTGCGGCTGTGATGCCTGCCCTGTCGTACAGTGGCCCAAAATACATGGCACTGTATGTTTCGGGCGGTATTCGGCCGCTCAGAGTACGCCGATTTCCTTATAATATTTCTCTGCGCCGGGGTGGAGAGGCAGGTCAGCAATGTCCTTGACGGCCTCCGCAGCGGTAAGGCCTTTCAGGGGAGCCTGCGTTTCGCCCAGCTTGTCGATATTCTCCCAGAGGGTTTTGGTCAAGTCGTAGACGGTCTGCTCGCTCAGGTCGCCCCGGCAGAACATGACCATCTTGACTGCGGAGGTCTGCACATCCTGGTCCTGATTGGGATAGGTGCCGGCCGGGATGGTGAAGGGGGCATACCAGGGATAGTCGGCCTGGAGAGAGGAGATTACGTTGTCGCCGATCTCCAGAATCCTGCAGCCGGCGGTACAGGCCTGAGTGACGGCGGAGGCGGGAACGCCGGCCATAATCCAGGCGCCGTCGATGGTGCCGTTCTGAAGCATATCTACCGCGTCGCCGAAGTTGATATACTCGCAGTTGATGTCGTCGGGGTAGTTCAGGCCCACGCCGGTGAAGTGGTTTTTGCACTCGCCTCCGATGCTGGAGCCGGCGATACCCACGGCGAAGTGCTTGCCTTTGACGGAAGCCAGGTCGGTGATGCCGGACTTCTCAGTGACCACCACATGATTGGGGTTGAAGTACAGACCGCCGATCACCTTCAGGTCGCTGTAGGCCAGGCCATCAAAGGTGCCGACACCGTTGAGGCATTCGTAGCAGTTGGAGCTGATGGCGATGGACACCTGCGCCTCGCCGTCTGTGACCAGGCCCAGGTTTTCAATACCGCCGCCGGAGGCCTGACTGGAGGCGCTGACATAGGGGATCTCAGTGTCCCACAGGTTGGTGATAGCCGCACCCACGGAGTACAGCACGCCGGTAGAGTTGGCGGTAGGGAAATTGATGGTGACAGGATCAGGCTGCACGCCGGGGGAATTGGACCCGTCCAGATTGGACACAGGGCTGCTCTTGTCGCTGCTGGCTGCGCCGCCCTTGCCGCCGCAGCCGGCCAGAGCGCCCGCCATCAGGATGGCGGCCAGGGCCAGAGAGAGGATTTTTTTCATTTTGATCAAGCTCCTTTTTAAAAGTTTTGCTGTATGGTCAAGCGTCTCCCGATTCGGGCAGCGCAGGACGGCGGGTGAACCACTGATATGCGATGACCGCGGCCAGAAGGGCAAAGCCGACGGCGTCGGTAAAAGTTCCGGGGTGGAGCATCAGGGGGGCCACTGCGATAAGGACCAGCCGCTCCAGCCAGCCGGATTTCCGGAGGAACCAGCCCTCCAGCCCGCCCACCAGGGCCACCGTGCCGATGGAGGCGGTAAAGAAAGCCCACAGGCTGCCCCCCAGGGTGGCGGCCGGGTCGACTCCGATGAGAAGGACAGGATTATCCAAAAAGAAGAAGGGGATCAGGAATCCCACCAGTCCCAGGCGCACTGACAGCAGACCGGTCCGGGTCTGGTCGGAACCGGCAATTCCGGCGGCCACATAGCTGCTCATAGCCACAGGGGGCGTAATATTGGACAGGCAGGCGTAGATCAGGCAGAACATGTGGGCCGCGACAGGGAGCACCTTCACCTCAATCAGAACGGGGACGGCTACCGCCTGCACGATCACATAGGCCGCCACCCCCGGGACGCCCATGCCCAGTATGGTGGACATGACCATGACCAGCAGTCCGGTGATATAGATGTTGGTGTTCTCCACAATGGACAGGATCAGATAGCCCATGTTCAGCCCCAGGCTGGTAAGCGTGACCGTTCCGATGACCACGCCGATGATGACACAGCACACGCCTACGGAGACGGCGCCCCGGGCTCCTTCCACCGCGGCGGCCACGATCTTGTCCCAGGTCATCCGGGTGTCCTTCCGCAGCCAGCTGGCGGCGACGGTGGCGGCAATGGCGATTACCGCGGCGTACAAGGGGGTGTAACCCATAAACATCAGGCCAATGAGCGCCACCAGGGGGATTGCCAGATGTCCCTGGTCCCGGATTACCTTCATGGCGTCCGGGATATTCTCCTTGGACAGTCCGGACAGCCCGAGCCGACGGGCCTCAAAGTGGACGGCAAAGATCAGTCCCAGATAGTACAGAAAGGCGGGAACAATGGCGGCCAGCATGACCACAGTATAGCTCAGCCCCAGAAACTCCGCCATGACAAAGCCCACCGCGCCCATAATAGGGGGACAGAACTGCCCGCCGGTGGATGCCACCGCCTCCACCGCGCCGGCAAACTCCTTTTTATAGCCGGTCTGCTTCATCAGGGGGATGGTGATGGTGCCCGTGGTGGCCACGTTGGCGATAGCCGAACCGTTGATCATCCCCATCAGGGCGGAGGCCAGCACCGCCACCTTGGCAGGGCCGCCGGGGGTCTGACCCACCAGAGTCAGGGAGAAGTCGTTGATAAATTTGGAAAAGCCGCTGTACTTGAGGAAGGCCCCAAAGACCACAAACAGGAAGATATAGGTGGCGGACACGCCGACGCCGGTACCCAGCAGGCCCTGGGTGCCCCAGAACTGGGTGGTGAGCACCCGTTTCAAGGTGAAGCCGTTGTGTCCCAGCTTTCCGGGAATAAACTGACCGAACCAGTTGTAGGCCAGAAAGACGGCGGCCAGAATGGCCAGGTTCCCCGAGGCCCGGCGGGCGGCCTCAAAGGCCAGGATAAGGCCCGCGCCGGCGATAATCAGCTCGATCTGGTTGATCCGGCCGCCGTTCTGGGCAATTCTGGTGTAATTCAGAAGCAGATAGCCAAAGACGGCCACCGTCAGCAGGATCAGCGCCATATCCCACACCGGGGGAAGGCCGCGCACCCGTTTCTCCTTCCGGCAGGTGGGATAGAGCAGGAAGGTAAAGACCAGCAGGAAGATGCAGTGGATGGCCCGCAGGCTGACGGCGCTGATAAGACCGACGGTGCTGTAATAGAGCTGAAATACGGTCCAAAGGCACAGCAGGACCGTGACGGCGGTCCCCATGGGTCCGGTGTAGATCCGGGTTCGGGACTCCGCCTCTTTCTCCTCCAGAAGCTGCCGGGCTTTCTCCTCCAGCTTCTGAGGAGTCGTTTGCAGGCTGTTTTCCTCCATGGAGATACCCCCTTGATACTTTATCGGTTAAAAGCGTTGAAGTGACCTCCTTAAATTAGCACAAACAGAATGAGCTGTCAAGACTTTTTTGAAGGGAAGAGGGATTTTCTGTAGAATGGGCAACGGACAGAAATCTGACGGGGATGAATTTGACGCATAGATCAAGAACAGAATAAAAACAGCAGCTCTGAATACTCAAAGGTTCAAAGCTGCTGTTTATAAGTTAGGTGAAATCTGATTGATTTTCCCTTTAAGGCCTTTGCCGGTTTTGTTTGCGGTACTCCGTGGGGCTGATTCCTTCCACCCGGCGAAAGCACTGAGAGAAATAGCTCAGGGAGGAGAACCCCAGAATTTCGGCGATAAGGGAGAGGGAGTGGTCGGTTTTTTGCAAAAGAAAGCGGCTCTCTTCCACCCGCCGGGAAATGAGATAATTAATGGGGGAGGTGCCAAACTCCCGGCGGAAGGTATGGGCCAGATAATACTTGTTTACATGGGCCAGCCGGGCCAGCTGGTCCAGGCTCAGGTTCTCCTTGAAGTGGTTGTCGATATACCGCCGCACCAGGCCGCACTCCCGGCTACTCCGGGAGTCGGAGGGCTCCGGACCCAGAGACAGGGCCTCCTGCCGCCCCAGCCGGACCAGCACTACCTCCAGCAGATGGCGGCACACCTCCTCATAGCCGGGGCGGGCTTCGGCGGCCTCCTGAAGCATCAGCTCCAGGCAGGTTGTCAGCTCCCGCCAGCCGCTGTGGAGGTGGAGCATGGTATAGCCCTCGGTCCCGCCCATGGTCTCCAGCCCGTCCACCCCCAGAACGATGTACTCCAGAGGACTGTCCAGCTGGCTCAGCTCTGTGTGCAGCACATTGGCGTTGACCACAATCAGGTCGTGTATCGCCACGGGAAATTCAGCGTACTGGGTCCGAAAACGGCCGTGGCCGTCAGTAATGAAAAACAGCTCGGCGCAGCCGTGAGTGTGGAGGTTGGAATTCCACTCTTCGGAATATTGCGTTCTGGAGATGTAACTCAGCTGCGGACACCCGCGGCCGGGCGGTGGGACCGCCGCCCGGGAAAAGCTGTACTGATAGCTGCTCATAAGCGCTCCTTTCCCACTGCGCAATTTTGCAAAAATCAGATTATGACAGATCCTGCCTTTATTATAGCGTCTGGCGGTTTATTGTGCAACTTCTAAATTTTTATCTTTAGTTTCTTCAATATTTTGTGGGGCATGTCAAACCAAAACGCCTGGCCCTGGACTTAAAATTATCTATAATCGACAAATCAGAGACGATATTCCTGTGTAAACACACGAAAATGCGAAAAAAGCAATATCTCTAAAGACATGCGCAAGAACAGGGCTGTTTCCCAGGCAGGAACGCATATATACTATGCACATAGGCCGTTAAAGAGGCCGAATCGCATTTGTCTACATCTATATAGGAGGTATAGAAACGATGAAAAAGACTCTCAGCCTGCTCCTTGCGTCAGCACTGTCTCTGTCTCTGCTGGCCGGCTGCGGCGGCGCCCCCCAGACGCCCCCGGCCCAGTCCAACAACCCGCCTGCGGGCGGCTCCAACACCAGCCAGGGCGGAGCCAGCACCCCCGAGACCCCCAAGGGTCCCATCAAGGTGGCGGCCCTGGCCTCTGCCTATGAGGAGACCTATCCCGGCATGTGGAAAGAGGTCTGCGAGGCCTTTACCGCCGAGACCGGCATCGAGGTAGAGCTGATTACCGACAAGGCCCTGGAGGACGTCATCGGCCCCGCCATGCAGGGCGGCGACTTCCCCGACGTGATCCATCTGGCAACCGGCCGTGACAAAAAGCTCACCGAGCAATTTATCAAGGACAAGAACATTGCCGACATCACCGACGTGCTGTCCATGACCGTCCCCGGCGAGAGCGCCAAGGTCTCCGACAAGATCGTCCCCGGCTTTACCGACACCTCTATCACCAACCCCTATGGCGACGGCAAGACCTACCTGGCCCCCATGTTCTACTCCCCCTGCGGCCTGTTCTACAACGCCGGCCTCTTCGCGGAAAAGGGCTGGACCGTCCCCACCACCTGGGACGAGATGTGGGCTTTGGGCGACAAGGCCAAGGCCGAGGGCATCGACCTGTTTACTTATCCCACCACCGGTTACTTTGACACCTTCTTCCCCACCCTGCTCTACTCCGCGGGCGGTCCTGAATTCTTCGACAAGGCCATGAACTACGCCGAGGGCGTCTGGGATACCGCGGAGGCCAAGCAGTGCTTTGACGTGATGAGCAAGCTGGCCAGCTACACCGCCAAGGTGACCCCCGCCCAGGCTAACGACCAGGACTTCACCCAGAACCAGCAGCTGATTCTGGATAACAAGGCCCTGTTCATCCCCAACGGCACCTGGCTGGTGAGTGAGATGGCCGAAGCTCCCCGGAAAGACGGTTTCCAGTGGGGCATGTGCGCCCTGCCCGGCGGCGCCAGCGGCACCAGCGCCAGCTACTGCTGGATGGAGCAGGCCTGGATTCCCGCTCAGGCGCCTAACCTGGACGCTGCCAAGCAGTTTGTGGCTTTCCTGTACAGCGACAAGGCCGCTGAGATCTTCGCCAAGGGCGGCGCCGCCCAGCCCATCACCGGCATCACCGACAGCATGGAGGGCGACAACAAGATTTTCTATTCCATCTATGACAACGGCGCTTCCGCCGTCATGGGCGGTTTCGCCGCCTACGCCTCCGTCCCCGGCCTGGGCAGCGTGCGCGAGGTCTTCTTCGACCCCTTCAACAGCCTGGTGAACGGCTCTTTGACTGCGGATCAGTGGGTAGCCGACATTAAGGCCGCCAGCGACCAGATGCGCGCCAACCTGCTGACCGAGTAATCTTTTCCGCCAAACCTATTCGATCGTCCGTAATGCAGGCGGCGGTGAGCGAAAACCGCTCACCGCCGCCTTTTCATTTCAGAAAGAAAGGAGCGATCCCATGCGCAGCCCAGGCCGCAGCCGGTTTATCGCCCTGTGCGTCGCCCCGGCGACCATCCTGTTCTTCATTTTTATGGTCATGCCCACCTTCAATGTGTTCCGCATGTCCCTCTTCGAGCGGGGCGCCTACTCCCCCACCGAGACCTTCGTGGGCCTGAACAACTTCAAGGTTCTGTTCAAGGACACCAAGTTTATCACCTCCATGCAGAACACCATCCTGCTCATCGTCACCGTGACTATCATTACCTTTTTCTTCGCCATTGTGTTCGCCGCCATCCTCACCCGGGAAAAGATCAGGGGGCAGAACTTCTTCCGCATCATCTTCTACATCCCCAACATCCTGTCCGTGGTGGTTATCGCCGGCATCTTTTCCGCCATCTACAAGCCGGAAAACGGCATGCTCAACAGCATCCTGTCCCTGTTTGCCGGCCGGGATATTATGATTCTGTGGAAGGACCAGCCCATGGTCATTGTCAGCGTTATCATCGCTATGGTCTGGCAGGCCATCGGATACTATATGGTCATGTACATGGCCTCCATGTCCGCCGTCCCGGTGGACCTGTATGAGTCGGCCAGCCTGGACGGCGCGGGGCGGCTGAACCAGTTCTTTGAGATCACTCTGCCTCTGATCTGGACCAACATCCGCACTACCCTCACCTTCTTCATCATCTCCACCATCAACATGGCCTTCCTCTTCGTCAAGGCCATGGTGGCCAAGGGGATGGCTGACGTGGGTCTGAGCTTTATGTACGCCCAGAAGGATGAGGGCCTGTACGGCTACGCCATGGCCGCCGGCGTCATTATCTTCCTGTTCTCCTTTACCCTGTCCGCCGTGGTGAACCACGCCACCAAGCGGGAAACGCTGCAAATGTGAGAGGGGAGGACGGACATATGAAAAAAGGAAATTCAGCAGATGCCCTGTACAAGGCCTTTATCTATGTGGTGCTCATCACCCTGGCCGTTGTCATCATCGTGCCGGTGGCCTGGGTTTTTCTGGCCTCCATCAAGCAGAACAGCGAGTTCTACGGCAACCCCTGGACCCTGCCCGCCTCCTTCTACTGGCAGAACTTTGTGGACGCCTGGACTGCCGCCAAAATGGGCAGCTATATGCTCAATTCGGTGATTGTCACCGCCCTGTCCCTGGCCATCCTGCTGGTGGTGGCCCTGCCGGCGGCCTACTGCCTGTCCCGTTTCCGTTTCCGCGGCGGCAAATTCCTGAATACCGCCTTTATGGCCGGGCTGTTCATCAATGTCAACTACATCGTGGTGCCCATCTTCCTGATGATGCGGGACTGGGACAGCTGGATGAATTACCTGTTCAAGCTGAACAACATCTTTATGAATAACCTGGTCACTCTGTCGGTGGTCTATGCCGCCACCGCCCTGCCTTTCACCATCTACCTGCTGTCGGGCTACTTCGCCACCCTGCCCCACGACTTTGAGGAGGCCGCCTATATCGACGGCGCGGGCTACGGCGCCGCCATGGTGCGGATCATCTTCCCCATGGCCCAGCCCTCCATCCTCACTATTATCCTGTTCAACTTCCTGTCCTTCTGGAACGAGTATATTATCTCCATGACTCTGATGAACAGCACCACCGGACAGAAGACCCTCCCCGTGGGCCTGCTCAACCTGATGCAGGCCTCCCAGTCGGCGGCTCAGTACGGCCGGCTGTACGCCGGCCTGGTATTGGTGATGCTGCCCACCCTGATCCTCTATATGTGCGTGCAGAAGAAGTTGACCCAGGGCATGACCGTGGGCGGACTGAAAGGGTAAGGTGAGGACATGAATTTTTGGAAAGAACACAGCCAGCTGCGGATTATCCTGATGCTGCTCACCTTCGTTCTGGGCATGGTCCTGATCATCCGGGGCTGGATGATGACCGGACAGATGGCGGGCCTGGGTCTGATGCTGGTCGGAGTCGCCCTGCTGCTGGCCACCCTGTACCTCTATAACGCCCGCTTCGCGGACCGGAAAAACCGCTGAGAGGAGAAACTATGACCGATACACACAAGACAGGCCGGGTGACCATCCCTACTGATGTGGATGTGGTGCCCGAGACCCTGGAGCTGCTGAAGCGCTGGGGGGCGGACGCCATCCGGGACTGCGACGGCACCGACTACCCCGAGGAGCTGAAAGGGGTGGACGCCAAGGTCTACTCCACCTACTACACCACCCGGAAGGACAACGCCTGGGCCAGGGCCAACCCCGATGAGGTGCAGCAGTGCTACGTCATGACGGGCTTCCACACTGCCACGGGCGGCCCGCTGCCCATTCCCCTGATGAAGGGGATCAGCCGGGAGCTTCTGGAGGTCAACACCCGGGACGACATCAGACGCTGGTGGGAGGTAATGGACCGCACCACCGGCCAGCCCCTCTCCCCGGACCAGTGGCGGTATGAGGACGGCAAGGTCATCATCGACGCCCCGGAGGAATTCCACGACTACACCGTCAGCTTTCTGGCTTACCTCATCTGGGACCCGGTGCACATGTACAACGCTGTTACCAACGGCTGGACCAACTTTGAGCACCAGATCACCTTTGACGTCCGCCAGCCCAAGACTCGGAAGTTCACCATGGAGCGGCTGCGGAGGTTCATCGCGGACCACCCCTATGTGAACGTGATCCGGTACACCACCTTCTTCCACCAGTTCACCCTGATTTTCGACGAGCTGAAACGGGAGAAGTACGTGGACTGGTACGGCTACTCCGCCTCAGTCTCCCCCTATATCCTGGAGCAGTTTGAGAGAGAGGCTGGCTACAAATTCCGCCCCGAGTACATCATCGACCAGGGGTATTACAACAACCAGTACCGGGTTCCCAGCAAGGAATTTAAGGACTTTATGGCCTTCCAGCGCCGGGAGGTGGCCGCCCTGGCCCGGGAGATGGTGGACATCACCCACGAGCTGGGCAAGGAGGCCATGATGTTCCTGGGGGACCACTTCATCGGCACCGAGCCCTATATGGACGAGTTCAAGACCATCGGCCTAGACGCGGTGGTGGGCAGCGTGGGCAACGGCTCCACCCTGCGGCTTATCTCCGATATCCCCGGCGTGAAATATACCGAAGGCCGGTTCCTGCCCTATTTTTTCCCCGATACCTTCCACGAGGGGGGCGACCCCGTCCGGGAAGCCAAGGAGAACTGGGTCACCGCCCGCCGGGCCATCCTGCGCAAGCCCATTGACCGCATCGGCTACGGCGGCTATCTGAAGCTGGCCTGTCAGTTCCCCGAGTTCATCGATTATGTGGAGAGCGTGTGCAGCGAGTTCCGGGAGCTGTATGAGAATATCAAGGGAACCACTCCCTACTGCGTCAAGCCGGTAGCCGTTCTCAACAGCTGGGGCAAGGCCCGGTCCTGGGGCTGTCACATGGTCCATCACGCGCTGTATCAGAAGCAGAACTACTCCTACGCCGGGGTGATCGAGGCCCTGTCCGGTGCGCCCTTCGATGTGCAATTTATCAGCTTTGACGACCTGAAAGAGGATCCACATCTGTTAGATCATGTGGCTGTGCTCATCAATGTGGGCGACGGCGACACTGCGCACACTGGCGGGGCAATTTGGGAGGATCCGGAGATTTCTTCTCTGATTAAGCGTTTTGTCTGGAGGGGCGGCGGCTTTATCGGCGTGGGCGAGCCCTCGGGCCACCAGTATCAAGGCCGTTATCTCCAGTTGTCCGGAGTGCTGGGTGTGGAAAAGGAGACCGGATTTACCCTGGGTTATGACAAATACAACTGGGAGGAACATCCCGACCACTTCATTCTGGCCGACTGCCGGGGAGAAGTGGACTTCGGCGAGGGCAAAAAGAGCATTTACGCCCTGCCGGGGGCCCAGGTGCTGGTCCAGCGGAACAAGGAGGTCCAGCTGGCGGTGAATCAGTTCGGCAAGGGCCGGGCGGTGTACATCTCCGGACTGCCCTACTCCTTTGAGAACAGCCGCCTGCTCCATAGGGCGGTGTTATGGTCCACTCACAGCGAAGGACAGCTAAGCCTGTGGCTATCCTCCAACTACAACGTGGACGTCCACGCCTATGTAAAGAACGGCAAGTTCTGCGTGGTCAACAACACCTATGAGCCCCAGTCCACCACCGTCTACCGGGGGGACGGCTCATCCTTCCCGCTGGACCTTGCCGCCAACGAAATCCGCTGGTACGAAATCTGACTTCTGTGCCCCCGGGCCCGACAGGGACCCGGGCCGTATCCGGCGCCCTGACCCAACGGCGAAAAAGACCGCGCTCCGGAAAGAAACTCCGGGGCGCGGTCCTCATATTATTTCAGGTAGTCTCTCGGGTCTACCGGCCGGCCGTCCAGTGTGGTCTCCAGGTGGAGATGGGAGGCGACCCCCACCTCCGCCATGGCAGAGCTGCCCACTGTGCCTAGCTCACTGCCGATGTCTACCTTATCCCCGGCCTGTACGGTCACGTCCTCAGCCAGATTGCAGTACCAGGACTGGAGTCCGCCGCCGTGGTCCACTACCACGGTGGTGCCCATCATGCCGTCCGTATAGACCTGTTCTACAGTGCCCGCACTGATGGATAGCACCTTTACTCCCTGGGCGGCGGCAATGTCCAGCCCGCCGTGGGTGCGCCAGTCCCCCATAGTGGGGTCCAGGGACAGGGTCTCCACGCTGTAGTCCCGGAGCACCGCCCCCTGTACCGGCCAGGTAAAGACCTTGGAAATGGTCTTGCCGCTCTCCCGGGTATCGGGTTCGGGAGCGGTATCCTTTACAGGCTCCGGATCGTCCGGCTGGGCGCTGGGCGCAGGGGCGGGTCTGGTCTGGGGAGATACGGACGGGGCAGGGGGGTCCTCCGTCTGTTCAGGAACGGAGGGCCGGCCGGCGCTTTGGTCGGGAATGGTGACGGAGGCGCCGCCCCCCGCCGGCTCAGTGGGATGGGTGCCGTTTACAACGGTACGAAGCAGATAATAGCCCGAGATTCCTATGGTGGCGACACACAGGAACAGGACTATGTAAAAGCCCTTTCCCATGGCGAAGTCGCCCAGTTTTCTCCAAAAGCTCTGGTTTTTCAAAAAACCACCTCCGAAGCCTATTTTGGACAGGGCGGGGGACGGTTATACATGGAGGGCAAAAATTTTCCTGCCTCTTGCAATATGGGGGGAAAGCGGTTACAATAGAGAGGAAAAATGGCTCTCCGGGGCTTTTATTTAGGAGGAATACTTATGATCGCCATCGCGTCTGACCACGGCGGCTATCAACTGAAAGAGCACATCAAGGCTTATCTGGCCGCAAAGGGCATCGCTTGTGAGGATTTCGGCACCGACAGCGCCGACAGCTGCGACTACCCTATCTTTGGAAAGGCCGCCGCCCGGGCGGTGGCCGACGGCCGGTGCGAGCGGGGAATCGTTATCTGCACCACAGGCATCGGCATCTCCATGACGGCCAACAAGGTGAGGGGAATCCGCTGCGCCCTGTGCGGCGATGTGCTGTCCGCCGAGCTCACCCGCCGGCACAACGACGCCAATATGCTGGCCCTGGGAGCAGGGATTACCGGACCTCTGCTGGCCGAGCGCATTGTGGACGCCTTCCTCAGCACCGGCTTCGAGGGGGGGCGCCATGCCCGCCGGGTGGGTCTGATGATGGACGTGGAGAAAGAGTAAA
This sequence comes from uncultured Bacillota bacterium, assembly GCA_947426945.1. Taxonomy (GTDB): domain Bacteria; phylum Bacillota; class Clostridia; order Oscillospirales; family Oscillospiraceae; genus Lawsonibacter. The sequence continues at coordinate 29,028 of CANEFX010000021.1, read as the reverse complement.
AGCAGCCCGGTCCTGTTTGTGGACCGGGCGCTGAAAATTTCCTTGTATAATTTACCGGACTGTGCTATAGTAGGGCTACGAGGCAAATAAAGGCAGAGCGTGGGGGAGTACCAGTCCCCCGCGCCCCTATGCGGGAGAAAGCCCCTCCCACACAACAGCATTGCTGCGCCAGCCCTCATTATATCGGAAAACCGTCCTCTTTACAAGGGGCGGTTTGAGGGTTTGTGTCCGGATAGATGCGGTGTGGGATAGAGATATCCTGCGCCGCTTTTGTTTGTCTCGGCGGAGAATACCCCGGAGGGCCGTAATACCCTGCCCTCCGGGGGTGTACACCGCTGAGAGATTTCCCAAAATAAAATGAAAGGAAGGATTTGCGTGAGAGCAAAAAGAATGTGGTTATGTTCCGTTCTGCTGAGTTTTCTGATGTTCTCTGTGCTGGCTGCCGGTTCGGTGAACTCTGCCAGCGCCGCGCGCTCAGTGCTCACTGTGAAGGTAGGCGAAACGATTACTCTGAGCTGCAGAGAAGGACGAGCAGAGACCCATAGGTGGGGCGGCGGGAGTCGGGATATTCTCAGTATTTCCCCACGCAGTGTCTCATCTCAGTGCGATGTTACCGGTGTGAGGCCCGGCACTACCACCGTTACAGTGAGTTACAAATATATGATTGCCCCGGCGGATCCAAAGGCGAGTACGTGGGATTTGACGCCGGATTCCATGAGCTGGACGATCCGTGTGGTTCCGGAGGATTATGCGGTGGACGGGGCGCTTCCCTTTGCCGAGCCTGCCGTTAAGCGGGGGGTCGTGGGGGAGGATGTATCCGGCAGTATTGATTTGATTGGCTCCTACAACAAGTACTCGGGACTTGTTTCGGTCCGGCGGGGAAATCTGTGGGGCTTTGCGGACTGTAACATGAAACTGGTTATCCCATTTCAGTTTGACAGTGTAATAAGCAATGACTACCATCCGTATCTGGAAGTGGCCATCGGGAAGGATACTTCCGATTGGTGCTGGTATCTGATCGACAAAAATGGTAATTACATAATAAAAGAGGGACACAGCGGTTATGAAGTTGCGGGCGACTATATTTATGCTTTTCGTGTCAGCAGCCGCAGAGAGGAATTTTTTTATAAAACGGACGGTACAAAGGTAAGTAGGGATGAGTTTGAAAAAGCAACAGACGGCTGGTATCGCCCCTATGGGGATAAATTTACAATTGGCGTGTCCCCGGAACACAGCGCTAAAGTGTGGGGGTTCTATCGCCAGCTTGTGGATGTGTACGTGGGCTGTACTGTTGAAGAACCGTATGTGTTTTCGGTGACCCCGCCGGAGGGACTGGATCATCCCAGCAGCAAGGACAGGAACCGCTTTTTCTGCGAAGATGTGATGGTCGTTTCAAGAAACGGGCAGTGTGGTGCAATTGATAAAAATGGGAAAATTGTGATTCCCATTGAGTATGACCTTTTGAGAAATTCCTCCGGAGGATACATGGCTTATGGAAAGGGCGATGAATTTGGCCTGCTGAAAAATCCGGTCAATCCGCCAGCGTCTGCAAAGCCCAGTACCGTCACAAAGCCAAGTACAGCAACCAAACCAGACACTGCCACAAAGCCAAGTACGACAACTAAGCCCAGTGTCACTGAAAAGCCGGGCACAACGATCTCCAAACCCGCTGCTTTACCCAAGGTGGGGGAGACCGTCACCAAACGTATTACCAAGCGGGACGAAGAAATGGCCTGCGGTTTGCGCGCGGTGCAGCTTGATGGATACGTCTGGGGTTATGTGGATGAGAAGGATAAGCTGGTAATTCCCTGCAAGTATAAGCGTGCGGAGACCTTCGAAGAAAGAACGGGGCTGGCCGCGGTCAGGTTTACCGATGGCAAAGAGAATTTTATTGATACCAGCGGAAAGACAATTCTTTCACAAAACTATGATGCCGTCAGTTCTGTGTACTGGCATCCGCAGGCGTTGTATGGATTTAACTACGATGATAAGCATGAGGCGATATTTGAGTACTTTGATTTAAAAGGAAACCCCATTACGGAGGACCAGTATCATGATTTAATCTTTCTGCCGGAGGTCGGGACCTGTGTAACCCGGTATGTTGACTATCGCGGCATATGGGGCGAAACGATGGGGCTAACGCCTGTAAATATTGATGGTTACATGGGGTATGTCGAAAAGGGAGATATTCTTGCCATCCCCTGTATGTATAAGCTCGCCGGAAGTTTTAGAGAAGACTTTAAGGTGGCCCGCGTGACCCTGGTAAACGGGAAACAGAACTTGATCGACCTGAAAGGAAACCACCTTCTGAAGCAGAATTACGATAGCGTCAGTGAAACGCTGGATGGAGAGATACTGGCGTATGATATCCCGCCGGGAGCAACCAAAACTGAGTATCTGTTCTTTGATATGGAAGGGAATTTCCTCCGTAGTGTGAAAAATGTAGCGATTCCAAAGTGGGCTCAGAAGCCGTAATTATAAATCTCAAGCCCGCCCGGCTCTGTCCGGGCGGGCCTGAGTCTGCCCCGGGGAAGGGAAATTTTCCACAGAAAACCGTTGGTTTTTTCCGGAAGATGTGATATAGTATGGGCGAAAAACGGTTGAATTGTTTTAGGAAGGGGCGGCGCGCTGTGGACGACTTGTCGTTCTCTGTGTTTCCTAACGAAAATTTCCTTGATCTGCGGCTGTACCAGTACGGCTGGGAGCAGTGCGCTCCCCTGCACTCCTACGGTCCCTCGGTGCGCAACCACTACCTGTTTCACTATGTGATCTCGGGCAGAGGCTGGCTGGACTCCAACGGCCAGAGCGGCGTGAGCCGCAGGTATTCCCTGAGGGAGGGACAGGGCTTTCTGATCTGTCCCGGCCAGGTCAACACCTACTGCGCCGACAAGTCCGACCCGTGGAAGTATGTCTGGCTGGAATTTGACGGCCTGCGGGCGAAGGAGTATGTGGAGCGGGCCGGGCTGGGGCTGTCCCAGCCTATCTACCACCCCCTGACCTCCGCTCAGGGGGAAGGAGTTCGAGACGCCATGCTCTACATCGCCGACCACAGCCAGGCTTCTGCCCTCCACCTCATCGGCCACCTGTGCCTGTTTCTGGACGGGCTGATTCAGTCCTCCTCCACCCGGCGGGAGCTGCGGGGGGGACAGCTGAAGGATTTCTATATCCAGGAGGCCGTTACCTATATGGAGCACAACTACCAGCGGGAGGTCACGGTGGAGGATGTGGCCGATGTGTGCAAGCTGAACCGCAGCTATTTCAGCAAACTGTTCAAGGAAGAGATGGGCTGCGCCCCCCAGGAATTTCTGATCCGCCTGCGCCTGTCCAAGGCAGCCGAGTTGATGAAGACCACCGGAAGCCCAATCGGCAGTATTGCCGCAATGTGCGGTTATCCCAACCAGCTCCACTTTTCCCGGGCCTTTAAAAAACGCTACGGCGCGCCGCCCCGGGAATGGAGGGCGCAGAATCAGATCAAAAAAACGAGGTGACCGGAAAACGGCCGCCTCGTTTTGTGTCTGCGGAACAGATTGTGCCGGCCTTCCATTAAAATTAGGCGGCTGTTTCCCCGCGCAGAGAACAGAGAAATAAAAAATTTGCAGAATTTTTCTGACAGCAGCGTCAGACAGCAGTGAGATACAGCTGCATGGACTGATAGTCGTCCCAGAACATAGGCAGGGGCCAGCCGGCCTCCATAAGCACGTCGCCGGGCCAGGAGCCCTGGCCGTTGACCTGATAGGCCAGAGCCGGGTCCAGGCCCCTGAGAGGCAGGGTACGGAAGGGGGAGGCGGCGCGGACAGCGCCGCTGACCAGACATACCAGGGCCTCCCGCTTGTTGGGGGATACGTGGGCCCAGGCTGTATAGGGCCCGTCTTGGAAGGGGTCGCTGAGCCGGTAGTAATCCCCGTTTTGAATCAGGTCATAGTGTGCCTTGAAGAAGGCGGTCTGCCGCTTGATGGTTTCCCGCTCCTCGGGGGTGCACCTGCCCAGGTCCATCTCATAACCGAAGGTGCCGCTCATTGCCACCACGCCCCGGGTTTCAATAGAGACAGACCTGCCGGTCTGGGCGTTGGGGACGGCGGAGACATGGGAGCCCATGGCGGAAACAGGGTAGCAGAAGGAAGTGCCATACTGGATGCGCAGACGGTCGATGGCGTCGGTGTTGTCGCTGCACCAGATCTGGGGAGTATAGTAGAGCATTCCGGCGTCAAAGCGCCCGCCGCCGCCGCTGCATCCCTCAATGAGCAGCTGGGGGTAGTCCCGGCGCAGGCGCTCCAGTACCTCATAGACGCCCAGGACATACCGGTGAAACACCTCGCCCTGGCGGTCCGCACTGGCGGCGGCAGACCACACGTCGGACAGGCTGCGGTTCATGTCCCACTTCACGTAAGAGATATCGGCACTGTCCAGGATGTCTTTCATGGCCCGGTAAATATGCTCCCGCACCTCTTTCCGGGAGAAGTCCAGCACCAGCTGGCTCCGGCCCCGGCTCTGAGGCCGGCGGGGAGCCCCAAGGGCCCAGTCGGGGTGAGCGCGGTAGAGAGCGCTGTTTTCGCTGACCATCTCCGGCTCAACCCAGATGCCGAAGGACATGCCAAGCTCCCTGATACGGGGCACCAGGGCCTCCAGCCCGCCGGGCAGCTTTTTCCGGTTGACGATCCAGTCCCCCAGGCCGCTCAGGTCGGTGTCCCGGGTGCCGAACCAGCCGTCGTCCATGACGAAGAGCTCCAGCCCCAGGGGGGCGGCGGATCTGGCAATATCCACCAGCTTCTCGGCGTTGAAGGTAAACTCGGTGGCCTCCCAGTTGTTGATCAGCACCGGGCGGCGCTTCCCCGCGCCGGGGTCGCGGATCAGGTTGTCACGGATGGCCCGGTGAAACTGGCGGCTCATCTGGCCAAAGCCGCCGGGAGAGCAGATCAGGGCCGCCTCCGGAGCGGTGAAGCTCTCGCCGGGGAACAGGGTCCAGCAGAAGTGATAGGGGTTGACGCCCAGCAGCAGGCGGTTGTTCTCCAGCTGGGTGCGCTCTGCCGCCGCCAGAAAGTTGCCGCTGTACAGAAGGGCGGCCCCGTAGCACAGGCCGTGGTCCTCGTCGGCACTGTGGTCACAGAGGATGACAAAAGGATTGTGGTGATGGCTGGAGGTCCCCCGGACGCTCTCCACGCTCTGGACGCCTGGGCGGAGGGGGGAGCGGTTCAGGTTGCGCTCCAGAGCGTGACAGCCGTCAAAGGTGATAAAGTCCAGTCCCTCCCGTTGAACGTCCAGGCACAGAGAAGCGCACCGGCGCAGCTGGACAGTCTGTTCCCCCCGGTTGATTACCCGAACGGCCCGGGTAATCAGGTCGCGCGCCTCCAATACGCCGTAATACAGCTCTACCAGCATTTTGGCAGAGGCGTCCTCCATGCGGATAATCAGAGTTTCCCACTCGTCGCCGCCCCAGAAAGCGGGCAGTCCCTCCAGGCTGTATTTGCCCCTGCGCAGTTCGTGCTCCACGTAGCGCAGGTCAGCCAGGCGGCTTCCGTCCTCCGGCTCAAACTCGATGGAGGGCAGGCGGAAGTCCCCAACGCCGCAGGTGGAGTACTCCTGGGGCAGGGTGTCCAGGGAGTAATCGCGCTCGTTGCCCAGCTCATTGGGGTTGGGAGAAAAGCCCCGGTCAGCGTATTGGATGAGATAGGACAGGTCGCCGCCGCTGATGCGGGGGCCGTACCAGGTGTGCAGCAGCACGTTGTACCGGTCCGCTTTCATCTGGTAGGTGGTGTTTTGGGTGTGCAGGGTAAAGACTCTGTTTTCAGAATCAACAACGATCATAGGGATACCTCCCTGATAAAAGATTTGTCTGGCTGATTGTACGGAATTTTTTCCGGGGAAGCAAGGGGAAACCGCAAAAATCTTTTACAAATTGCCGCCAGGCTGCCGCCGGAAAATCGTCGTCTTTTTAGGGGAACAGCCCCGGCACCTGTAAAATGCCGGGGCTGTTCAAAAGGGGAAGGAGAGAAAGAAGAACGCTTATTTGCCGCCGGTGGTGGCAATGCCCTCAATGAACTGGCGCTGGAAAATCAGGTACAGAATCACCATGGGCAGCATGGCCAGCAGGGAACCGGCCATCAGCACAGGGAAATTGGTGGTGAACTGGCCCCGCAGGGTGGCCAGGCCGGAGGAGAGGGTCATCATGTTCAGGTCGGAATTGACCACCAGGGGCCACATCAGGTCGCTGTAAGCGAACACTGCGGTAAAGATGGTCAGGGCGGCCACGCTGGTGCCGGTGAGGGGGAACATCACCTTATAGAAGGTCTGCCACTGGGTGCAGCCGTCTAAGTACGCGGCCTCACCGATCTCCTTGGGAATGCCCATGTAGGTCTGCCGCAGGAAGAACACGCCGAAGGCGCTGACGATGCCGGGAAAGACCAGGGCAAAAATGGTATTGGCCAGCCCCATCTTGGCCACCATCTGATACTGGGGAATGATGAAGATCTGAGAGGGAAGAGACATCTGCACCAGCACGATGCCGAAGAACAGCTTCTTGCCCCGGAATTCCAGCATGGCGAAAGCGTAGCCGGCCATAGAGCTGAAGGCTACGGCGCAGATGACGCGGAACAGGATCATCAGGCCGGTGTTGAGGTACAGCTTGAGGAAGGGCAAGCTCTTCATCGCGTCGGAAAAGTTGCTGACGATCATCTCTTTGGGGAAAATGGTGGGGGGTACCTGCATGCTCTCAGGGACAGTCTTGAGACTGGTGAGAATCATCCACAGGAAGGGAAAGACCATGATGAGAGCACCGATAATCAGGGCGGCGTAGGTGAGAGCGGTCATCCGCTTCCGGGAGGCCTCTAAAGAACGTTTTTTCATCTCACTTCCTCCTTACACGTCGTAGTTGACCCACTTCTTCTGGCCGTAGAACTGAATGACAGTCACCATGCCGATGAGCAGGACGGTCCAGATGACGATGGCGGAGCCGGTGCCGCGGCTGCCGGCGACGAAGGATTCCCGGTAGAACAGATACATCAGGCTCTGGACGCTGGTGACCGCCGGGTTGGTTTCCTCCACCATCATGTAGATCAGGTCGTAGACCTTGACAGCGGACATCAGGCGCATGATCATTACCACGAACAAGGTGGGAGAGACCATGGGAAGCGTGATGGTAAAGAACTGCTTCACCGGGCCGGCGCCGTCGATGCTGTTGGCCTCATAGAGAGTCTTGGGGATATTCTGAAGGCCGGCCAGCAGGAGGACGGCGTCATAGCCGATGTTGCTCCAGATGGCCACAATGGCGCAGGAGATCATAACGAACCTGGGATCGGTGATCCAGCCGACATGAGCGCCGAAAAGCTGGTTGAGAATGCCGTACTCGCCGTTGAAGATCCAGCGCCACACCATGGTGACGGCGGCGGGGGCGCAGACCATGGGCAGGAAGAAGATGGTGCGAAACCCGCCCTTGAATTTGACCTTGGCGTTGAGAAGCATGGCCACCAGCAGAGACAGGAACAGCCCTACAGGGACAGTCAGAATACAAAACAGGATGGTATTCCAGGTGGCCTTCCAGAACTCAGCGTTCTGGAAGATTTCAGTGTAGTTGCCCAGGCCGATGAACTTGTAGTGGCCGAAGCCCAGGTGCTCACAGAAGCTGGTGTAGATGGTCTGGACGAAGGGCCACAGGTTCAGCACCACCAAACCGATGATGGTGGGAGCCACCATGATCCAGCCCCAGTTTTCTTCCCGCCGGGCGGCGGGGGACAGTTTGTTTTTCACCAAAAGCCCTCCTCTCAGTCTCCCGCCAGTTTCTTGGCGGTCTCGGTGTCGATAATCTTCTGCATGTTGGCCATGGCGCTGTCCAGGCTCTGCTGGCCGTTGTAGACCTTGTTCAGCTCATCCAGCACCGGGCTCTTCCACTTGGGCTTGGCGGCGTTGTTCACGTTCTGCACGCCGTACTCAAACTGATCCATAACCATTTCCACATTAATGTCGTAACCGGCCTTGTCAAAGGCGTCGAAGTAGGGCTGCTCGGTGCCGTTGTAGGCAGAGATGGCCGCACCGTAGGAACTGGCCAGCAGCTGAGCCTCCTCGCTGCCGAAGAACTTCAGCACATCCAGCACCACGTCCAAGTGCTTGCCCCGGGCGGCGGTGGAGTAGCACAGGCCGTTGGAGATGGTGGCACGGCCGTCGCCGCTGACAGGATCAGGACACTTGGGCATGGGGGCGATATCCCATTTTCCGTCCATGTTGGGGAAGTTAATGCACTTGTTCATCAGCTCCCAGTTGCCCTCCACATACATGGAGCCGATCTCGGAGAAGAAGGCGGTGCCGGGAGCGGTTTCGGCAAAGTAGGCCTGGTTGGGGCACCATTCATGGTCCTGCATGCCCACATAGAATTCCATGCCCTTCTTGGTGCCGGGCTGGTCAAAGCCGGCCCTGGTGTTGTCCTCATTCAGGATGTAGCCGCCGGCCTGGTAGACAAAGCTCCAGTAGCCCATCTGGTCGTCGTTGTAGGCCATAAAGCCGTATTTTCCGGTTTTGTCATAAATCTGCGCGGAGGCATTTACCAGGTCGTCCCAGGTCCAGTTCTCGTCGGGGTAGGACACCCCGGCGGCGTCAAACATCTCCTTGTTGTAGACCAGGAAGATATTGTCCTTGTCCTTGGGCACGCCGTACATCCGGCCGTCGGAGCCGCTGGCGTTGCCGATGGAGATATCGGAAAAATGGTTCTGGTAGTAATTGGGATCCTCATTTGCGTACAGGTCGGTCACGTCGGCCAGGATACCAAAGTCGGAATAATACAGGATCTGATTGGTGTGCATCCAGAAGATATCCGGCATGGTGTTGGATTCGGCGGCGGCTTCCAGCTTGGTCCAGTATTCGTTCCAGCTGGTAACCTGCACCTCAATGGTCACGTCGGGGTTTTTGGCGGTGTAGGCGTCGCAGATGGCCTCCATACTCGCGCGCTGGGCGATGTCCCAGATCTGGAATTTGAGATGGGTCTTGCCATCTGACGCGCCGCACCCTGACAGGGACAGCAGCAGCGTTATGGCCAGGACCAGGGATGCAATGCGGGGTATCTTTTTCATAACTCCACTCCTCTGCTTTTGCTTTTTTACTGCACTCAGAAACATGCGTAGCTGTAGGAGAAATGATAATACCGCCCCCGCCCTGTGTAAATGGACTGGATTTAAAAAAATATACCAGGATGTGTCGGGAGAACGCTATTGCGCAGGTAGAACAACATTTTGCTATATTTGCAGATGATTTCATTGAACTGCACAGTTTCAACGCTTTTCTTTTATGCAAAACAGAAAAACGGAGCGTTTTTTGGCAAGGCGGCCTAAACAGGATATGGACAAAACGGACCTGACGCTGGGCTTGCGGAGGAAGCGGCTCTCTATCGCATTCCGGCGCCGGAGAACCTCACGTCGAAATGGTGGGAGGACGGTCTATGGGGATAATGCCCAAAGAAGCCGGCGGAAAAGGGAGGAAAACCGCTGAAAATTTTTTTAAATACCTCTTGACACACACGGCCGAGTGTTGTATGATAACGGGGCGTCTGAAAGGGCGCAGTCTGCGATGATGCGGGAGATTGCTCTGAAATGAGGTAACTTCCGCGGAGTATGTCCGACTATCGGGCGGCTGAGCGAGTCCGTGCATGGCGTATATCGCCCGGCACGGAAAAAACCGGCCTGTCTTTGCGCCGGTTTTTTCGTGGCCTGGAGTGATACGCACGAAAGCGTGTGCTGAAGCCCGCTCACCGACGAAGGAGGAGCAAGACCCATTCTCAACTTCGTAATTTAAGGAGGAAACAAACAACATGGCAGCTCAGAAAGAAATGATCCGCATCCGCCTCAAGGCCTATGACCACCAGCTCATCGACCAGAGCGCTGAGAAGATCGTGGAGACCGCCAAGCGCACCGGCGCCAACGTCTCCGGTCCCATTCCCCTGCCCACCAAGAAGGAAGTGGTCACCATCCTGCGGGCCGTCCACAAGTATAAGGACAGCCGCGAACAGTTCGAGCGCCGCATCCACAAGCGCCTCATCGACGTCGTCAAGCCCTCCCCCAAGACTGTGGAAGCTCTGATGTCTCTTGAACTCCCCGCCGGTGTGGAGATTGAAATCAAGTTGTAATCCCCGTATTAAAATTTGTGTACCCACAGCCTGTCGCCGAATAGAGACAGGCGGGTCAAGTTGACGAGAAGCGCCCGAGCCGTTGTGAGCAGCGAGCCTGGACCGGAGTGAGGGGGAGAAACCAAGCCGCCGCAGGCGGCTGTTTCGAGTCCGAGCCGGAGGGAAGGGGAGCGTTGCGAGCAGGCGAGGCGTGACAAGGCCAGCCCAATGGGCCAGCGTCAACCAATAACCTTTATAGGAGGAAAAATCCCAATGGAGAAAGCGATCATCGGCAAAAAGATCGGTATGACCCAGATCTTCGATGAAGCCGGCCGGGTGGTGCCCGTCACCCTGATCCAGGCCGGCCCCTGTACTGTAGTGCAGAAGAAGACGGCCGAGAAGGATGGCTACGAGGCCATTCAGCTGGGTTATCAGGAAGTCCCCGAGCGCAAGCTCACCAAGCCCGAGATCGGCCACCAGAAGAAGGCCGGCCTCACCGAGTACAAAAAGGTCCTCAAGGAGTTTCCCCTGAAGGACTGCTCCAAGTATGAGGTGGGCGACGTGCTTACCGCCAACGTCTTTGCCGCCGGCGACTATGTGGATGTGACCGGCACCAGCAAGGGCCACGGCTTCCAGGGCGTTGTCAAGCGTCACGGCGCGGCTGTCAAGCGCAACACCCACGGCGGCGGCCCTGTCCACCGCCACCAGGGCTCTCTGGGCCCCGGTACCACCCCCGGCCACATCGCCAAGGGCCGCGACGGCGCCGGCCAGATGGGCAACGTGCAGGTCACTGTCGTCAAGCTGGACGTGGTCCAGGTGGACGAGGAGCTGGGCCTGATCGCCGTTCGGGGCGCCATTCCCGGACCCAAGGGCGGCATCGTCTATGTGAAGAACACCGTTAAGACTATCGTGGAGAAGCACGCTGCCGAGGGCGGCCGTGTCAACCCGCAGAAGGCTTCCGCCCGTGTCAACCCGCAGAAGGCTTCCGCCCGCAACAAGTAAGGAAAGGAGAGATTGAGTCATGCCTAAAGCGAACCTTTATGATATGGCCGGCAAGCAGATCGGCGAGATCGAGCTCTCCGAAGCCATCTTCGGCGTCGAGCCCAACCAGGCCGTGGTCCATGAGGCGGTCAAGAACCATCTGGGCAACTGCCGTCAGGGCACCCAGAGCGCCCTGACCCGGGCCGAGGTCTCCGGCGGCGGCAAGAAGCCCTGGCGTCAGAAGGGCACCGGTCACGCCCGTCAGGGCTCTACCCGGGCCCCCCAGTGGACCCACGGCGGTATTGTGTTTGCCCCCAAGCCCCGCAACTACCGCACCAGCCTGAACAAGAAGACCCGCCGGCTGGCCCTGAAGTCCGCCCTGTCCGCCAAGGCCGCCGCCGGCGCCGTGCTGGTGGTGGACGAACTGAAGCTGCCCGAAATCAAGACCAAGGCCATGCAGAGCTTCCTGAACGCCGTCGAGGCCGGCAAGCCCGTGGTCATCACCCCCGACGTGGACAAGAATGTGGTCCTGTCCGCCCGGAATATTCCCGGTGTCGTGACGACCACCGCCAAAGTCCTCAGCGTCTATGACATCGTCAACGCCAAGCAGCTGGTTATTGACAAGGCTGCCCTGGCTATCATTGAGGAGGTGTATGCGTAATGGCCGTCACTGCTTATGACATTATCAAGCGTCCTATCATCACCGAGCAGTCCATGGAGCAGACCGAGATGAAGCGCTACACCTTTGAGGTCGCCAAGACCGCCAACAAGATTGAGATCGCCAAGGCGGTCGAGGAGATCTTCGGCGTGAAGGTGGCCAAGGTGAACACCCTGAATATGCAGGGGAAGGAGAAGCGGATGGGCGCCCAGCCTGCCGGCCGCCGGCCCAGCTGGAAGAAGGCCATGGTCACCCTGACCGCTGACTCCAAGTCCATCGAGTTCTTCGAGGGTATGGTGTAAGGAGGAATTGAGAAATGGCTATCAAGACTTATAAGCCCACAACCCCCTCCCGCCGTCACATGACTGTGTCCGCCTTCGAGGGGATCGACAAAAAGGCCAAGCCCGAGCGCGCCCTCACCGAGGTGCTGAAGAAGCACGCGGGCCGCAACAGCTACGGCCGCATCACCGTCCGCCACCACGGCGGCGGCAACAAGCAGAAGTACCGCATTATCGATTTCAAACGGGATAAAGAGGGCAAGGCCACCGTGCTGAATCTCCAGTACGACCCCAACCGCTCTGCCAACATTGCCCTCATCCAGTATGAGGACGGCGAGAAGCGCTATATCCTGGCGCCCAACGGTCTGAAGGCCGGTCACGTTATCACCACCGGCGCCGACGCCGACATCCTGCCCGGCAACTGCCTGCCTATCGCCAACATCCCCGTGGGTGAGACCATCCACTGCATCGAGCTCTACCCCGGCAAGGGGGCTCAGCTGGTCCGCGCCGCCGGCGTGGCCGCCCAGCTGATGGCCAAGGAGAACGGCATGGCTCAGATCCGCCTTCCCTCCGGCGAGGTCCGTCTGGTCCGTGAGAACTGCAAGGCCACCATCGGCCAGGTGGGCAACACCGACTGGGCCAACATCCAGATCGGCAAGGCCGGCCGCAAGCGCCACATGGGCTGGCGGCCCACCGTCCGCGGCTCGGTCATGAACCCCTGCGACCACCCCCACGGCGGCGGCGAGGGCAAGAGCCCGGTGGGCCGTCCCGGTCCCGTCACCCCCTGGGGCAAGCCCGCGCTGGGCTACAAGACCCGCAAGACCAAGAACCGCACCGACAAGTTCATTGTCAAGCGCCGTGGCAGCAAATAAGGAGGGAGTGTAAAAGATGAGCAGAAGTGTTAAAAAAGGCCCCTTTTGCGCCCCTGAGCTGCTGAAACGGGTCGACGAGCTGAACAAGAAGAACGAGAAGAAGGTGCTGAAGACCTGGAGCCGCGCCTCCACCATCTTCCCCTCCTTCGTGGGCCATACCTTTGCTGTGCACGATGGCCGCAAGCATGTACCCGTCTATGTCACCGAGGACATGGTGGGCCACAAGCTGGGCGAGTTCGTGCCCACCCGCACCTTCCGGGGCCACGCGGGCAGCAAGACCGGTAAGTAAGGAGGAGAGACGAGATGGAAGCAAAAGCCAATCTGAAATATCTGCGGATCTCTCCCCGTAAGGTGAAGATCGTCCTGGACCTGATCCGGGGCAAGGACGTGGCCGTGGCCACCGCCATCCTGATGCAGACCCCCAAGGCCGCCTCTGAGCCTGTGCTCAAGCTGCTGAAGAGCGCCGCCGCCAACGCGGAAAACAACCACCAGATGGACCCTGAGAAGCTGTACGTGTCCGCCTGCTACGCCAACCCCGGCCCCATCATCAAGCGCATCATGCCCCGGGCCCAGGGCCGCGCGTATCGGATCAACAAGCGTACCTCTCACGTCACCATCGCCGTGAGCGAGCGCTAAGGGAGGAGGAACGATATGGGACAGAAAGTTAATCCCCACGGCCTGCGCGTGGGCGTCATCAAGGATTGGGACTCCCGCTGGTATGCCCGCAACGAGAAGGTGGGCGATCTGCTGGTAGAGGACAAGAAAATCCGCGATTATCTGAAAAAGGCCCTCTACGGCGCCGGAATCCCCAAGATCGAGATCGAGCGGGACAACGCCAGGGTCCGCGTCTATCTGCACTGCGCCCGCCCCGGCATGGTCATCGGCAAGGGCGGCGAGGATATCAAGAAGATCGAGGCCCAGCTGGTCAAGCTGACCTCCAAGCCCGTGGACCTGAAGATTGTTGAGGTCCGGGACGTGGACACCAACGCTCAGCTGGTGGCTGAGAATATTGCTCAGCAGCTGGAGAAGCGCATTGGCTTCCGCCGGGCGATGAAGAACGCCATGGGCCGCGCCATGCGTATGGGCGCCAAGGGCATCAAGACCTCTTGCTCCGGCCGTCTGGGCGGCGCCGAGATTGCCCGTACCGAGCACTATCACGACGGCACCATTCCTCTGCAGACCCTCCGGGCCGACATTGACTATGGCTTTGCCGAGGCCGCCACCACCTATGGCCGAATCGGCGTGAAGGTGTGGATCTACAAGGGCGAGGTGCTCACCCAGGCCCTGCGTACCACCCCCCGTACCCTGGATACCAGCAAGCCCTATCAGGAGCGCCGCGACCGGCCCCGCCGGGACCGCCGGGACGGCGACCGCAGGGGCGGCGGGTTTAACCGGGACCGGGGTCCCCGTCCCGCCGGACAGGGCGGCGGCTTTAACCGCGGTCCCCGCCCCGCCGGACAGGGCTTTAACAACAACCGTGGCCCCCGTCCTGCCGGGGACAACACTCCGAAGGAAGGAGGCGCTCAGTAATGCTGCTCCCTAAGCGCGTAAAATACCGCCGCGTCCACCGCGGACGGATGAAGGGTAAGGCCAGCCGGGGCAACACCGTCACTTACGGCGAGTTCGGCCTCCAGGCCACTGAGCCCGCATGGATCACCAGCAACCAGATTGAGGCGGCCCGTATCGCCATGACCCGCCACACCAAGCGCGGCGGCCAGGTCTGGATCAAGATTTTCCCAGACAAGCCGGTTACTGAGAAGCCCGCTGAGACCCGCATGGGCTCCGGTAAGGGCTCCCCCGAGTACTGGGTGGCCGTGGTGAAGCCCGGCCGGGTCATGTTTGAGATTGCCGGCGTCTCCGAGGAGACCGCCCGGGAGGCCCTGCGCCTGGCCAGCCACAAGCTGCCCGTCAAGTGCAAGATCGTCAAGCGCGAGGAGACTGAGAAGGGTGGTGAGGCGTAATGAAGGCCAATGAAGTTCGCAAGCTGTCCGCCGAGGAGCTCCAGACCAAGCTGATGGACCTGAAGAAGGATCTGTTCAACCTGCGCCTTCAGCACGCCACCAACCAGCTGGACAATCCCCTGCGCATCGCTGAAGTGAAGAAGGATATCGCCCGAGTAAAAACCATCATCCGCGAGCAGCAGCTCGCCGGCCGCTAAGAGGAGGAATAGAAGATGGAAAACAGAGCTTCTTCCCGTAAGACCAGAGTCGGCCTGGTGGTTTCGGACAAGATGGATAAGACCGTTGTGGTCGCCATCGCCGACCGCGTGGCCCATCCTCTGTATAAGAAAATTGTAAAGAGAACCTACAAGCTGAAAGCTCATGATGAGAACAACCAGTGCGGTGTGGGCGACCGTGTCAAGGTCATGGAGACCCGCCCCCTGTCCAAGGACAAACGGTGGCGCGTGGTTGAGATCATCGAGAAGGCGAAATAAGGAGGTGTCGGCAGCATGATTCAGCAGGAAACTTATTTGAAGGTGGCCGACAACACCGGCGCCAAGGAGATTAAGACCATCCTGGTGCTGGGCGGCTCCAAGCGGAAGTTCGGCAATATCGGCGACGTAGTGGTGGCCTCGGTCCGCAAGGCCCAGCCCGGCGGCACCGTGAAGAAGGGCGAGGTGGTCAAGGCCGTTATCGTCCGTTCCTCCAAGGGTGTGCGCCGTCCCGACGGCTCCTACGTCCGGTTTGACGACAACGCCGCTGTCCTCATTCGTGACGATAAGAACCCCCGCGGCACCCGTATCTTTGGCCCAGTGGCCCGTGAGCTGCGCGACAAGGACTATATGAAGATCCTGTCTCTGGCTCCCGAAGTGCTGTAAGGGAGGGTATCACTATGAACAAATTGAGCATCAAAAGCGGCGACACCGTCGTCGTCCTGTCCGGCAAGGACAAGGGCAAGCAGGGCAAGATTCTGTCTGTGGACCCCAAGGCCGGCAAGGTGGTTGTGGAGAAGATCAACATGGTCTCACGCCACACCAAGCCCCGTCAGCAGGGCGAGCAGGGCGGCATTCTCCAGAAGGAGGCCCCCATCTACGCCTGCAAGGTACAGCGCGTCTGCCCCAAGTGCAACAAGCCCACCCGGCCCGCCCATAAGCTGCTGGCCGACGGCAAGAAGGTCCGCGTCTGTAAAAAGTGCGGCGCCGAAATTTGAGAGAGGAGGAGTGAATCGAAATGGCAGAGGAAAAGAAAGTGCCTAACCTGAAGAAGCTGTATCAGGACGAGGTCGCTCCTGCTCTGATGCAGAAGTTCGGCTATAAGTCCACCATGCAGATCCCCCGCCTGGAGAAGATCGTGGTCAACGTGGGCTGCAGTGAGGCCCGTGAGAACGCCAAGGTGCTGGACGCCGTGGTCAACGACCTGACTACCATCACCGGCCAGAAGGCCGTGATTACCAAGGCCAAGAAGTCCGTGGCCAACTTCAAGCTGCGCGAGGGCATGCCCATCGGCGCTAAGGTCACCCTGCGGGGCAACAAGATGTGGGAGTTCCTGGACCGCCTGTTCAACGTGGCCCTCCCCCGCGTCCGCGACTTCCGGGGCATCTCCGCCGACGCCTTTGACGGTCGGGGCAACTACGCTCTGGGCGTGAAGGAGCAGTTGATCTTCCCCGAGATCGAGTACGACAAGATCGACAAGATCCGCGGTATGGACATCGTGGTATGCACCACCGCCCAGACCGATGAGGAGGCCCGTGAACTGCTGAAGCTGGTGGGCGCTCCCTTCGCCGGCCGCTAAGGAGGAGAATTGAAATATGGCTAAAAAGTCTATGATCCTGAAGCAGCAGCGGGAGCCCAAGTTCTCCAGCCGCCGCTACAACCGCTGCAAGATCTGCGGCCGTCCCCACGCTTATCTCCGGGACTACGGCATTTGCCGTATCTGCTTCCGGGAGCTGGCCTATAAGGGACAAATTCCTGGCGTACGCAAAGCATCCTGGTAAGAAGAGCAACGTGTCCGGAACGGAGCAAAAGCTCCGTTCCGGCATATCTCTGTCCACGCGTTCACGCGTTCGGGTGAAAAAATCCTTGCAAAACCAATTTTAGAGGAGTATAATCAATCGTTGTGTCCCTGCGGCACGGCGAAAATGCTCCACACGCAGCCGTGCGTTTCTGCCCTGTGATCCATATAAACTCCGGAATGTTTCGGAAAGTGATATGGTTGCAGGGAAGGGAAAGCCTCCTTTGGCAAAGGAGGTGGCACGGCTTTGCCGTGACGGAAGATTGTGTTTCGCGCCAGCGAAACGTGCGAAGCAAATTCAGGTTACAGGGAAAATCCAGTGGTCAAACCCGCCTTGTGCGGTTTTGATGGGAGAATTTGGGCCCAACGTGTACAGGCCTGGAATTCTTCCGATATAAAATGCGCCTGCCCCAACCAGGCGCGGGGCGGTCAACAGGTCGCAGGGGTGACCTAACCTGCGATACCTTGCCGTCTGTACCGGGAAGTGCCGGACTGTGCCGTTCTTAATACCAAAACGGAGCCCAGTGAAGCGGGTCCGTTTTGGAGAGGAGGAGCAAGGAAGCGAATGTAGTTTTCGCCGCAGGCGGAAACAAAATGGAGCAGACTTTGCGACGGCGCAGCGAGGCGTGACAAATCCGGTAATCTGTAATAGGAGGTAAACACGCAATGCAAATCACCGACCCTATCGCGGATATGCTGACCCGTATCCGCAATGCGAACAACGCCAAGCATGACACCGTGGATGTACCTGCGTCCAACATGAAGAAGTCCATCGCGCAGATCCTGCTGGACGAGGGGTATATCAAAAATTTCCAGCTTATCGACGACGGCACTCAGGGCGTCATCCGCATCGCTCTGAAGTACAACGCCGGCAGGGAGAAGGTCATCTCCGGCCTGAAGCGGGTGTCCAAGCCCGGCCTTCGGGTGTATGCCGGCGCCGACGAGCTGCCCAAGGTCCTTCGCGGCCTGGGTATCGCCATTGTTTCCACGTCCAAGGGCGTCATGACCGACAAGAAGGCCCGCGAGGCCCATGTCGGCGGCGAAGTCCTGGCATTTGTCTGGTAAGGAGGGTATAGGAATGTCCAGAATTGGTAGAGCTCCTATCGCCATTCCCGCCGGAGTGGAGATCAAGGTAGAGGACAACAACGTTGTCACAGTCAAGGGCCCCAAGGGCACCCTGACACAGCAGTTCAACCCCGGCATGGCCATCGCCGTGGAGGGCGCTGAGCTGAAGGTCACCCGTCCCAACGACGCCAAGGAAAACCGGGCTCTTCACGGCCTGACCCGCACCCTCATCCACAATATGGTGGTGGGCGTGACCGAGGGCTTTAAGAAGGAGCTGGACGTGAACGGCGTGGGCTACCGTGTGGCCAAGGAGGGCAATAAGCTGGTAATGAACCTGGGCTATTCTCACCAGGTTACCGTGGAGGAGGTCGAGGGTATCACCATTGAGGTCCCCGGCCCCAACAAGATCATTATCCACGGCTGCGACAAGCAGCAGGTAGGCCAGTTTGCCGCCGAAGTGAGAGAGAAGCGTCCCCCCGAGCCCTATAAGGGCAAGGGTATCAAGTATACTGACGAGGTCATCCGCCGCAAGGCTGGTAAGACCGGCGCCAAGAAGTAAAAGGAGGTGTGCCACTTATGATCAACAGACCCGATACCCGCTCCCAGCGCATCAAGCGCCACAAGCGCGTGCGTGCTAAGATTTCCGGCACGCCCGAGCGTCCCCGCCTGTGCGTATTCCGCAGCGAGACCAACATCTATGCCCAGGTCATCGACGACGTGAACCGCGTGACCCTGGTTTCCGCTTCTTCCCTGGAGAAGGACTTTGCCTGCGAGGGCACCAAGTCCGACGCCGCCAAGCAGGTGGGCGTGAACGTGGCCGAGCGCGCCAAGGCCAAGGGCATTGACACTGTGGTCTTTGACCGCGGCGGCTATGTCTACCACGGCCGCGTGAAGGCTCTGGCCGAGGGTGCCCGCGAGGGCGGCCTGCAATTCTGAGGGAGGAGGAAAAAACTATGGCTAGATTTGAGAGAGAGCCCAGCGAATTCGTTGAGAAGCTGGTCTATCTGAACCGCGTATCCAAGACCGTCAAGGGCGGCCGTGTGGCCAAGTTCTCCGCCCTGATGGTAGTCGGCGACGAGAAGGGCCGCGTGGGCTTTGGCCTGGGCAAGGCCGCCGAAGTGCCCGAGGCCATCCGCAAGGGCATTGAGGACGCCAAGAAGAACATGATCAACGTGTCCCTGTCCGGTACCACCATCCCCCACGAGGTGATCGGTGAGTTCGGCGCCGGCCGCGTGCTGATGAAGCCCGCCGCCCCCGGTACCGGCGTTATCGCTGGCGGCCCGGTGCGTGCCGTGATGGAAGCCATCGGCATTAAGGACATCCGTACCAAGTGCCTGCGCTCCAACAATCCGCAGAACGTGGTCTCCGCCACCTTCCAGGGCCTGAAATCCCTGCGCACCCCTGAGGAAGTGGCCCGCGTCCGCGGCAAGAGCGTGGAAGAGATCTTGGGTTAAGGAGGGTCAAAAATGGCTAATCTGAACATTAAGCTGGTCAAGAGCCTGAACGGCCGCATCGCCAAGCACAAGGCGACCGCCGAGGCCCTGGGCCTCCGCAAGATCGGCGATACCACCGTGCAGCCTGACAACGAGGCCACCCGCGGCAAGATCGCCCACATCGGCTACCTGCTCCAGGTGACCGAGGAAAACTAACGAGGAGGCGCACGACATGAATCTGCATGAACTTTCCCCCGCCCCCGGCTCCAACACCAAAGCCTACCGCAAGGGCCGGGGCGCCGGTTCCGGCAACGGCAAGACCGCCGGCCGGGGCCACAAGGGCCAGTGGGCCCGTTCCGGCGGCGGCGTCCGCGTCGGGTTTGAGGGCGGCCAGATGCCTCTGGCCCGCCGCTTGCCCAAACGGGGCTTCCACAACATCTTTGCCAAGCCTCTGGAGGCCGTCAACGTCTCCGCGCTGGAGAAGTTTGAGGACGGCACCGTGGTAGACGCTCAGGCGCTGTTGGAAAAGGGCATCCTGTCCAAGTGCCAGTACGGCGTCAAGATTCTGGGCAATGGCGAAATTTCCAAGAAACTGACTGTCAAGGCTTCCGCTTTCTCCGCCTCCGCCAAGGAAAAAATTGTGGCTGCCGGCGGTAAGTGGGAGGTGGTCTGACTATGATTCAGACCATCCGCAATGCCTGGAAGGTGCCTGAACTGAAGAAGAAGATCCTGTTTACCGTCATGGCGCTGCTGATCTTCCGCCTCGGTTCCGCCATCCCCGTACCCTATATCGACGGAGAGTCGCTCAGGACTTATCTGGAGAGCCAGAGCGGCACCATCCTGGGCCTGATGAACGCCATGAGCGGCTCCGCTTTCTCCATGGCTACCGTCTTTGCCCTGTCCATTCAGCCCTATATCAACAGCTCCATCATTATCCAGCTGCTTACCGTGGCCATTCCCGCGCTGGAGCGCCTGGCCAAGGAGGGCGGCGAGGAGGGCCGGAAGAAAATTGCCTCCATCACCCGGTATACCACTGTGGCCATTGCCCTGCTTCAGGGTTTCGGCTACTATACCCTGGTGAAAAGCTACGGTCTGGTCAACGGCGGCGCTCTGCCCGCATTCTGGGTGGGCCTGGTGATTGTGATTTCCTTCACTGCGGGCTCCGCTTTCCTGATGTGGCTGGGCGAGCAGATTACCGAATTCGGTATCGGCAACGGTATCTCCATCATCCTGTTTGCCGGCATCGTCTCCCGGTTCCCCCGGATGGTCATGGACGGCATCAACGGTTTCCGGACCTGGCTTACCGTTCAGGGCGGTACCGCTGGCCTGATGAAGAGCAACCCCAATATGACCGAGGAGGTCGCGCAGCAGTATATTGAGGCCATGAAGCAGGGTGCGCTGGCCCCCTGGACTCTGGCTTTGATTGTGGTCGGGATGCTGGCCCTGGTAGTCTTTATCGTCTATATCAACAACGCTGAGCGCCGCATCCCGGTACAGTATGCCAAGCGCGTCGTGGGCCGGAAGATGTACGGCGGCCAGTCCACCCACATCCCCATGAAGGTGAGCATGGCTGGCGTTATGCCCATCATCTTTGCCCAGTCCATCGCCTCTCTGCCCGCCACCATCGCGGCCTTCACCGGCCACAGCGAGGACACCACGGGCTTCTGGGGCGGCCTGATGAGCGTGTTTGATACCAGCAAAATCTTCTACAGCATCATTTATTTCCTGCTTATTGTGGGCTTCAGTTATTTCTATTCCACCATGGCCTTCAACCCCATTGAGGTGTCCAACAACCTGAAGAAGAACGGCGGCTTTATCCCTGGCCTGCGGCCTGGAAAGCCCACCTGTGACTTCCTCACCAAGGTGCTCAGCAAGATTACCATGTTTGGGGCTCTGTACCTGTCCGTGATTGCCATCGCCCCCATCATTACCGGCAATCTGGTGGGCTATCAGTCCCTGGCCATCGGCGGCACCTCCGTCATCATTGTGGTTGGCGTTGCCCTGGAGACCGTGAAGCAGATGGAGGCCCAGATGCTTATGCGCCACTACAAGGGATTCCTGGAGTAAGGAGAGGCGGCTATGGGTATGAAACTGATCCTGCTGGGCGCCCCCGGCGCCGGCAAAGGGACCCAGGCCGAGATCCTCAGTGCCAAGCTGGGTATCCCCGCCATTTCTACCGGCAACATTCTCCGTGCGGCCATCAAAGAGGGAACGCCTACTGGCCTGGAGGCCAAGCGCTATATGGATGAGGGCAAGCTTGTGCCTGACTCCGTGATCATCGGCATTGTGGCCGACCGTCTGGCCCAGCCTGACTGCGCCAAGGGCTTTATCCTGGACGGAGTGCCCCGCACCATCGGCCAGGCCGAGGCGCTGGACGCCCGCGGCGTCACCTTTGAAAAGGTGCTGTCCATTGAAATCTCCGACGGAGAGATCGAGGAGCGCATGTCGGGCCGCCGGGTGTGCCAGAGCTGTGGTGCTCCCTATCACGTGAAGGCCAGACCCCCCAGGACTGAGGGCGTGTGCGACACCTGCGGCGGAACGCTGGTTCAGCGGGAGGACGACCGGGCCGAGACCGTGCGCAGGCGCCTGGAGGTCTATCACGCCGAGACCGAGCCTCTGAAGGGCTTTTACGAGGGCAAGGGAATCCTGACCTCTGTGGCCAACCAGGACACCATTGAGGGGACTACCCGGGTTATCATGGAGGCGCTGGAGCTCTGATGGCGCTGGAAATGATTTCGTTAAAGTCCCAACGGGAGATCGAGGCCATGCGCCGGGCCGGGCGGCTCACCGCCCAGGCCCGGGCTCTGGCCGGCTCCATGGTCCGGCCGGGAGTCACCACCCACGAGATTGACAGGGCGGTCCGCCGCTTTATTGAGAGCCACGGAGCCAAGCCATCCTTTCTGGGCTACGGCGGTTTCCCCGGCTCGGCCTGTATCTCGGTGAATGAGGTGGTTATCCACGGTATCCCAGGGCCTCAAAAGCTGAAGGAGGGCGACATTGTCAGCATTGACGTGGGCGCTTTTATCGGCGGCTTTCACGGCGACTGCGCCGCCACCTACCCCTGCGGTGAGGTGAGCCAGGAGGCCATGCGGCTGATTCGGGTCACCCAGCAGAGCTTCTGGGAGGGCATCAGAAACGCCCGCAGGGGCTGCCGGGTCAGCGACATCGGCCACGCCGTCCAGGTCTATGTAGAGGCCAACGGCTTCTCCGTGGTCCGGGACTTTGTGGGCCACGGTGTGGGCGCGAGACTCCACGAGGCCCCCGAGGTGCGCAATTTCGGCCCCGCCGGCCATGGCCCCCGGCTTCAGCCGGGCATGACCATTGCCGTGGAGCCCATGGTGTGTGCCGGAGACTGGCAGGTGGAGAACCGGGAGGGCAGCTGGACTACCGTTACCAAAGACGGCTCCCTGGCCGCCCACTACGAGAATACCATCCTGATTACCGAGGACGGTCCGGAGATTCTGACCGTCACGGAGGACGGGGCCTATGTTTGACTACACAGGCCAAATCGTCCAGGCAGCTGCCGGACGGGACAAGGGCGGTATCTTCTGTGTAGTGGGTGTGGATCAGGAGCGGACCATGCTTTTGCTGGCCGACGGGAAGCGGCGGAAAATTTCCCGCCCCAAGGCCAAAAAGCTGGGCCATGTAATACACCTGACCGACAGCCAGACCATGTACGACCACCCGGTGGTCCGCAGTCTGCAGCAGGGAGAACCGGTCTCCGACCGGGCATTGAGACGGGCGCTGGCCGCCTTCAAGGAGGGAACTACGCTTGGCGAAAGATGATATGATCGAGCTGGAGGGCGTCGTCACCGAAGCCCTGCCCAACACCACGTTCCATGTGGATATCGGAAACGGACACATCATCCTGGCACATATTTCCGGCAAGCTGCGGATGAATTTTATCCGCATCCTGCCCGGCGACAAGGTGACCATTCAGATGTCACCCTACGACCTCACCCGAGGCCGTATCACTTGGCGTTCCAAGTGATTGTAACTATCAACGAACGGACAGGGGAAAGCCTTGCCTTTCCTCTCCCGTGGCCATCAAGGCATTCATCAGGAGGTTTAACATTATGAAAGTCAGACCGTCCGTGAAGCCCATGTGCGAGAAGTGCAAAGTCATCAAGCGCAAGGGCAAAGTCATGGTAATTTGCGAAAACCCCAAGCATAAGCAGAGACAAGGTTAATTGGAGGTGCTGTAAAAAATGGCTCGTATTGCCGGTATTGACCTGCCGAGAGAGAAGAGAATCGAGATCGGCCTCACTTATATCTACGGCATTGGGCGCACCAGCGCCAACAAGATCCTGGCCAAGGCCGGGGTAAATCCCGACACCCGCGTGAAGGACCTCACCGAGGAGGACGAGGCCAAGCTGCGTGAGGTCATCCACGACTACACCGTGGAGGGCGACCTGCGCCGCAACGTGGCAATGGACATCAAGCGGCTGACCGAGATCGGCTGCTACCGGGGCATCCGCCACCGCAAGGGGCTGCCCGTCCGCGGCCAGCGTTCCAAGACCAACGCCCGTACCCGCAAGGGTCCTAAGCGTACCGTCGCCAATAAGAAGAAGTAAGGAGGGATACACATGGCTGCGAACAAAGGTAAGAAAGTGGTGCGCAAGCGCCGCGAGCGTAAGAACGTAGAGAGGGGCCAGGTGCATATCCGCTCCTCCTTCAACAACACCATGGTCACCGTGACCGACGCGCAGGGCAACGCCCTGTCCTGGGCCTCCTCCGGCGGCTTGGGCTTCCGCGGGTCCCGTAAATCCACCCCCTACGCCGCTCAGAGCGCCGCTGAGACGGCTGCCAAGGCCGCGATGGAATACGGTCTGAAGACCGTTGAGGTCTACGTGAAGGGCCCCGGCCAGGGCCGTGAGGCCGCCATCCGGGCGCTGCAGGCTGTGGGCCTGGAGGTCACCCTCATCAAGGACGTGACCCCCGTTCCCCACAACGGCTGCCGGCCCCCGAAGCGCCGCCGTGTCTGATTGAAGGAGGTTTTGACAGATGGCTAGAAATATGCAGCCCATTGCCAAGCGGTGCAAGGCGCTGAACCTGTCCCCCGCCGCTATGGGCTATGCCAAGAAGACGACCAACCGCAACCCCAAGGGCCAGATGCGCAAGAAGCAGTCTGAGTACGCCATGCAGATGACCGAGAAGCAGAAGGTCAAGTTTGTCTACGGCATTATGGAGAAGCAGTTCCATATGTACTATGAGAAGGCCAGCCGTATGCAGGGCAAGACGGGCGAAAACCTGCTTACCCTGATCGAGCGCCGGCTGGACAACGTGGTGTACCGCCTGGGCTTTGCCATGACCCGGCGGGAGGCCCGCCAGCTCACCACCCACGGCCACTTTACCGTGAACGGCCAGCGGGTGGATGTGCCCTCCTACCTGGTCAAGACAGGCGACGTGATCGAAGTGCGGGAGAAGAGCCGCTCCTCCGTCAAGTTCAAGCGCCTGACCGGCGAGGACGCCCCTGTGGTCAACGTGCCCAAGTGGCTGGACCGCAACAAGAATACCCTCCAGGGCACCGTCGTTGCCATGCCCACCCGGGACGACATCGACTTCCCCGTGGAAGAGCACCTCATCGTCGAGCTGTACTCTAAGTAATTTATTGAACCACGGATTTCCGGGGAAAGCGGGCCGGCACAGAGGCCGGCCCCTACATGAAGAACAACACGTAGGGGGCGGTCTCCGCGCCGCCCCGCCGGCCCGGTTCCGATGGGTTTACAACAGACTTAGACAACCCTCAGATATTGGTGAGCTGAATGAAGCGGCGCGCGGAGCGCCGCCGAGAAAAGGAGGGTATCCCAGCATATGATAGAAATTGAAAAGCCCCGCATTGAATGTGTGGAAAATCCCGGCGACGCCTCCTATGGCAAGTATGTGGTGGAGCCTCTGGAGCGGGGCTACGGCACCACCTTGGGCAACTCCCTGCGGCGGATCCTGCTGTCCTCCCTGCCCGGCACCGCGGTGACCTCTATCAAGATTTCCGGAGTTCAGCACGAGTTTACCACCATTCCCGGCATCAAGGAGGACGTGACCGAGATTGTCCTCAATGTGAAGGGCATTATTGCCAAGCTGTACAGCGAGGGCACCAAGACCGTCCACATCGAGGCTGCCGGAGAGTGCAGGGTTACCGCCGGCGACATCAAGGCGGATGCCGACGTGGAGATTCTGAATCCGGATCTGCACATTGCTACCCTGGGACCGGAGGCCAGCCTGTCCATGGAGCTGACCCTGTCCCACGGCCGGGGCTACGTCCCTGCGGACAAGAATAAGCCTGCCCAGTCCATCATCGGGGTCATCCCTATGGATTCCATTTACACCCCGGTGCGTAAGGTCAACTATACCGTAGAAAATACCCGTGTGGGCGATGCTACGGACTATGACAAGCTGACTCTGGAGGTTTGGACTAACGGCACCATCGACGCCAGGGACGCCGTCTCCCTGGGGGCGCGCATCCTGTGCGACCATTTCACCCTGTTCACCGATCTGTCTGAGACCATGGGCAGCCGCTCCACTGTGGTGGAGAAGGCGGAGACCCAGCGTGACAAGGTGATGGAGATGACCATCGACGATATGGACCTGTCCGTCCGCTCTTACAACTGCCTGAAGCGGGCCAACATCAACACGGTGGAGGACCTGATCTCCAAGACCGAGGAAGAGATGATGAAGGTTCGCAACCTGGGCCGCAAGTCCCTGGAGGAGGTCATCAACAAGCTGTCCATGATGGGGCTTTCTCTGGCAAGTGAAGAGAACAACTAAAGGCTAAGCGTATGTAACGTTCCGTCTGGCCTGCGGCTTCGGCCGTCAGAAGCTGAACGAATTTAAACTGATCTCGCCACGCGAGGTCGAAGGAGTGTTTACCATGTCTCAGAAGAACCGTAAGCTGGGCCGTACCAGCGACCAGCGCCGGGCCATGCTCCGCGCCATGGTCACATATCTGCTGGAGAACGGCCAGATCAAGACCACCGTCACCCGCGCCAAGGAAGTGGCTCCCGTGGCTGAGAAGATGATTACCCTGGCCAAGACCAACACCCTGGCCTCCTACCGGCAGGCCCTGTCCTACATCACCAAGGAGGACGTGGCCAACAAGCTGTTTAAGGAGATCGGACCCAAGTACGCCGACCGCAACGGCGGCTACACCCGTGTCGTCCGCATTGGCCCCCGCCGCGGCGACGCCGCCGAGATGGCCATTATTCAGCTGGTATGAGAAAAAATCCCGTTCTAAAAGGAACGGGATTTTTTAATAGCGGAGGAATTATGAAGATCATTGATGCGCATCTGCACCTGTTTCCCTCCTCCCCGGACACCGACGCCATGGCCCGGGCTGTGGGGCATGAAAATTCCGCCGGTCATCTGCGGAAAGTCTACAGCGAACTGGGCGTCGTCCACGGGGTGGTGATGGGCAACCGCAGTCTGGAGCCCTCCTATCACGAATACCCGGCGGACCTGTTTCACTACTGCATCGGGCTGGACAGCGCCCTGATGGGCCGGGGAGAGAGGCCTGTTCCAGACCTGGCAGAGAAGGTGGAGGAGAACCTGAAGCGGGAGGCGTGCTGCGGGGTGAAGCTGTACCCCGGGTACAACCGGCTGTGGCTGTCCGACCCCGTTTACGAGCCCGTCTATCAGCTGGCCGCCCGGTATGACAAGCCGGTGGCCGTCCACATGGGACTGACAGCCTTTCCCCGGGCCCACCTGAAATACGCCCACCCGCTCACCCTGGACGAGGTAGCGGCGGACCACAAGCACACCCGGTTCGTTATGTGCCACTTCGGCAACCCCTTTCTGGAGAGCGCCGCCGCAGTGGTGGAGAAGAATCCCAACGTGGCTGCTGACCTGTCGGGGCTGCTGGAGGGACGGGTGGATATCGATCTGTATTTCCGGGAGCAGGCGGGCTACGCCGGGTTGCTCACCACCTGGCTCACGGCTATCGGACAGTGGGACGATATCCTGTATGGCACCGACTGGCCCATCGTCAACCTGGGGGAATATATCCAATTTGTCCGGCGCCTGGTGCCGGAGCGGTACTGGGAGAGAGTATTTTTTCAAAACGCGAACCGTATCTACGGATTGGGGCTGTAAAGCAAAATGGGTCCCCGGAGAGAAGCTTCTCCGAGGACCCTGATTCTTTTTTTAATGACGGCCAGAGGGGGCCCCAGCCGCCATCGCGGAGACAAATATGCACAGGCGGTCCTTCGACCAAGGACAGTATATCACAGCATCCAGATGTTGGCAAGAGGAAAATGTGATTTTTCTGCAAAAAAATCTTGAGTAAACACCTGTTTATGTTGAAAAACAAACATATATTTTAACATATATTTTGACATAGCCGTGGTGCCGCAATTATTGTAAAATTTAGGCGAATTGAGGTGGTACTGTGGCAAGCGACGCGCTGATTGTCACCATAAAGCGTCCCAGAGGAGAGGACGGATATCGGACCTTTTCCGTTCGCCTGCGGGAATCAATGGTCAACCAGATGGATGATATATCCAGAGAGACAGGGCGGAGCCGGAATGAACTCATCGGCCTGTTTTTGGCGTATGCCCTGGAACACTACACACTGGAAGGAGGTGACGGCGATGCGCAGCCCAGACGAGCGTGATACCCCGACGGCCCTTTATCACGCAGTGGTAGGCAAGATGGTATTGGAGCACATGGAGCGTGTCCATCCGACGGTGATTTCCCAGGCGGTGGAGAACCGGGCGGTCCAGACCCTGGAGGCAGTGCGCTGCATTCTGGAAAATGAAAGGCTGAGCGACCCGGAGTGCGTCCAGCGGGTAGAGAACCTGGTCCGGCTGTTCTTTCAAGAGCTGGATATCAAAATTGACCGTTGCAGCCAGGAAAAGTAAGAAAAAAAGACGGTGTTTTGCAAAAAAACGCTGTCTTTTTTTTCGCCTTTATGGTATGATGGTCAACGTATATTTTGAGCATGGAAAAGGAGCAGCAAGCTATGATCACCGTTACCGACCTGAGTCTGAACTACAGCGGAACTCCGCTGTTTTCCCACGTGGACCTGCAGTTTCTGCGGGGCAACTGCTATGGCATTATCGGCGCCAACGGCGCCGGCAAGTCCACCTTTCTGAAAATTCTCTCCGGCGAGCTGGACTCCACCTCCGGGCAGGTGTCCATCCTGCCCAATATCCGCATGTCGGTGCTGAAGCAGAATCAGAACGCCTACGACGCCTATAACGTGATGGACACCGTCATTATGGGCAACCAGCGGCTGTACGATATCGGCAAGGAGAAGGAGGCTCTCTACGCCAAGGAGGAGATGACCGACGAGGACGGGCTGCTGGCCTGTCAGCTGGAGGAGGAGTACGCCGAGCTGGGGGGATGGGAGGCAGAGAGCGACGCCAGCCGCATCCTCCAGGGCCTTGGCGTCGGCACTGAGCTGCACTGCAACGACATGGCCACTCTGGACGCCCGGCTAAAGGTGAAGGTCCTGCTGGCCCAGGCCCTCTTCGGCAGTCCCGATCTGCTGATGATGGACGAACCCACCAACAACCTGGATATCGACGCGGTAAACTGGCTGGAGGATTTCCTGCTGGATTTTGAAGGCACCGTGATTGTGGTGTCCCATGACCGCCACTTTCTCAACACCGTCTGTACCCATATTGTGGATATCGACTACGGCAAGATCAAGATGTATGTAGGCAACTACGACTTCTGGTATGAGTCCTCCCAACTGGTCCAGCAGCTCATCAAGA